>CAYHBD010000024.1:0-1634 GCA_964354805.1 uncultured archaeon
TATATTCGCAATGAACATGTAAATTTTATTTATATTATTTTTAATTTATTTATATGGGCTAGTTATATCACCGGTCTATTTTACTTGGATGAACTAAGTACTGAAAAAGTATCGCCAAATTATCAACCGTTTTTTTTTGGAATCGTATCATACTATCCGGACTGTCGGGATTTACGATTGGAATTTTGGAGATTCTTTACAATGTCTTTTGTTCATGCAAATATTAAACATATTATTTGCAATACATTAATATTATTTCCGTTGATGTATATTGTGGAATCTTCTTATAATTACAAAATAGTATTATTGATTTATGGGTTGGTGTCTCTCTACTCTGGCATTAGTTATAGTTATTTTAACCCATACATTAAAGTAATAGGTTGTTCACATATAGTATTTGCTTTTACTGGAAGTTTATTATCTGATTATTTAATTAATTATAAATATATGGACGGTTTAATGAAAAAATTGTTATTGTTGATAATATTTATAATTATATTTTTTGAAGTAATAGGTTTCTTTTTTTTAAAAGTCGATAATGTTGCTTATTTATTTCATTGGTTGGGATTTTTATTTGGACTAATAATTAGTTTGATATTTATGTGGGATAAAAGAACACAAAAGTATAATTTTAGATGCCTTTTGATTGGTACGAATGTTTTATCTATATGATCTGTTTTTTTCATATACACTTATGTTACAAATTGGACACCACAAGATATAAATTTACTTGGAAATAATATTTCAAATAGCTGTTGTTATCAACTATTTAATTATAATAAAATTCAAAACGATTGTCATCGTTAAAAATATGTCGTGTCACAGTGTGCATTGCATCGATGCTAAATAATTGTAAACTAGTGGTCTCTTGTTTTTTAAATTAGTGGTCGTGTAAGTTGACATTCTACTTTGAGGACCATTTAACAGTTCCCACTCATTCCATTCGATTTCGTATAATGGTTGTGATAAAATCAAAATGTCTCTGGATTTATCATCATTGTAACTCCAATTTAAATACTTATTTTCAGGACCTTTAATATCAAGTATTTTGTGAAAAATTATTTTATTTTTGTGAAAATAAAATGCAAAATAATCTCCTATTTTAGATTTGTTGTATTGCCCATCAGACCACCTCCATATATTTTTGGAATTAAGTTCATTGTAGTAAATCACAGATATGTGGTTTTTTTTTGATACTGAAATTGGAGTAAATGTTATTTCAAATGATGTTGTCATTTTATTATTGTAATTGATTATTTTTAAATAATATCATAATATATTCTAACATTTGTATAACCCGGATATCGATAGCTCATCGGCGTTGCAATCCATTATTGCGTGCACACTCTATAATAAAGCGAACTTATGGCGGATTTGCTTGGCCTGTCGATACTGCATACTTCGCCCGGTCTCATTCCAATTGCCAATGCGACGGGGTCATATCTTGAAATATCCGGAAGCTGAGATTTTTCCATGACATTGTATTTCTTCATCATTTCACAAACTTCGTCGTTGCTTAGAATGGTGTGATTAGGAACGTACTGGTGGTTCAATATATTGAACTGCAAGCGGTCGAGCGACAGTAGTACGATAAAACGTCCCTGTAAAGACAATTGATTCAACACCTGATTCAT
>CAYHBD010000025.1:0-24511 GCA_964354805.1 uncultured archaeon
TTGAAACCTCAACAACAACGTTTTTTGCTGTCGCGCCTGTTGTATTGTTCACTGCTACAGTCAGAAAGCTGTTCTGGCCTTTGGTCAAATCCAAAGGATTGGGCTGCAGGAAAGCATCAAGCGGCTTTGGCTGCAAAGCAGGCAACACAACCAAGAAAAGCAGAATGAAAGCAATTACTAAAACAGCAATGCCAAGAACAGGATACTTGAACTGCTTCCAGACAAAACCGAACTTTATTGACGGATTAGCTCCGCTGTAAAGGCCCATACAACTCGATTTAATATAAAGGCTTTCTTCTTAATAAAAGTTGCGCCCTCAAGGCAGGGTAAAAAGCCTGTCATCGCCTTTTCCGTCCAGAAAGCCGGACCTAACACCGGCATCCAGCCAGGCATGGGCATAGCTGTAGGCAGCCAAAGCCAAGTCCAATTTTCCCTCTTTTTCAAAGTGCTTGGCGTCATTGAAGTAATTGCGCGCCATTGAAAGAAAGTCCAGCGCAATTTTTTCCTCTTTCTCAGAAATTCCTTTTTTGACTGAAACCTTGCCGAGCGCATGGTCTGTTAGCTTTCTGTAGCACTTCACCCTTTCAGTAAGCAGTTTTTCAGCCATTATATTATCCCTTGATTATTGAACAAACTTTTTCAATTACTTCCCTCGTTTTTGTTTCTTTTAATGAGCCGATTTTATATTCAATTATTGATTTGTCTGCTGTAAAGATTTTATTTGGCCTAACATTGCTTTCTTGCCTCAATGAGCCTGATTTGAATTCCGTTTCAGAAAGTTGAATAGAATAACTGTCTCTTGTGTTTTTGCTTGTTATCTGACAAAGGATTAAATCATTGCCAGGTAAACAAGTTAAAACCAAAGCAGGCCTTCTTTTCGCCTTACTTAAATCACTAAATGGAAAAGGGATTACTACAATATCCCCCTTCATAAATTTTTCCATGCTTCTTCCTCTTCATCTGAAAGCCAATCTTTTGCCAAAGCTTTTTCTGACCCCAGCATGGTAAAAAGGTTGCCCCTCAGCAGACTGTCAACTTTGGTTAGAGTAACTTTGCCTTGCTTCTCAACTAAAAGCAGTTTGCACCCTTTGATGACCCGCATTTCATCCCTGACCTTTTTAGGCAAAACAATCTGGCCCTTTTCACTGACAGTTATTATCTCAACTTCGCTCATAAAATATATAATTCACCAAACAATTTATAAAAGTAAGCCTTGACTTACTTGCAATTTATCATTTGCCGAGTGCTTTTACTTACCCATGCAATGCACCCAAAGCTTCTTTCTCCTTCTCCGTTAAGGGAGCAGCGATTACAAGCGACTGCGGGAACAAGGCATAGCTGCTTCTCTGCAGTTTCTCCAAATCAGCTACTTTCACTGTTTCCTTGCTGCTGCCCAAGGCAAACAGCGCAATCAAAGTCGCTTTCTGCAGAATGCCCTTGCCCTTTTTCTTTTCAATTTTCTGCAGTATGCCAAGCGCTTCGCTCACTGTCATCATTCTGTTGTGCTCTGCATCAAAGTCAAGCAGGCACAAAGTGTGCAGATTGTTTTCAAAATTCGTTTCAATCAAATCGTAAAAAGATTCTGGGGCAAAGTTTTCCTGCGGGGCAACAATAGTGCAGGTTCTGCCAAACCTATACTGGTCCAAGCCTGTTGCCCCCAAAAAATTGTAAATGGAAATGCCTGCAATGACTTTTGCCTGAACGCCAAGCCGCTTTGCATCAAGCAGCAATTGCACGTGCGTTGTTGCGCTCAAAGGGTTGCCGAAAACAAGCAATGCAATGTTTTCGCTGCTTTTCTTCGCTTCTTTCAGCAGCAGGTGGAAGCCCTCTTCAACCGCTTTTCTGTCCAGAGAAATTATTTCTTTTTTAATTAATTCTTTCAGCTCGGCAGTATTGCCTTCGCTGTAAGCGCTTGTATAAGTATCCAGAAAAATAGTGCCGCATTTGCCAATGGCTTCCTTTGCCTCAAGTGTCAAGTGCGCCGGCTTCAACCCTATGCCGATAAGGTAGAACATAGAAAAACAATTGCTGGGTTAAGAATTAAAAGCGCATCTTTCCAGCAGCTGCCCTGTCAACAACAAAAGCAAAATTCTTGTTGGGCTTTAATGCAACAGCAGGCCAACGCAAAAAATCCCTGCTGTGCAGGGAAGCAGCAACTGCATTTGCCTTGCTTTTTCCGCTTGCAATAAGCAGAATCTGCCTGCTGTTCTCCCTTATTGTTCCCAAGCCGATTGTAATTGCCTTTGCCGGAGCCAAGCCAGAGGCAAAATTTCCCCCGTTCACTTTCCTTGTTTCCTGCTTTAGCAGAACTGTTCTCGTGATTCCATAGCTGCAGCTCCCTGGCTCGTTGAACGCAACATGCCCGTTCCTGCCAATGCCCAGAATGCACAGGTCAACGCCCTGCTTTTTGATTGCCGACTCGTGCCTTGCGCACTCTGCTTTCAAATTGCGGGCTGTGCCGTTCAGAAGAAAAATATTTTGCCTTTTTGCATTCACTTTATTGAAAAAATTCTTTTTCAGGAAATAACTGAAACTGTTTTTGTCACTCTGCCCCAATCTAGCGTATTCATCAATTGCAAAAAAGCGTGCTTTGCTGAAATCAATTCTTTTTCTTTTATATTCTGCTGCAAGAATTTTGTATAATTGCATTGGAGTCGCGCCTGTCGGCAAAGCAATTGCAGCGCTTGGATTGCGCTGCAGCAACTCAGTTACAATTGAAGCGGCTTTGCTGCTCATTGCACTGTAATCTTTTTCAACAATCAATTCAGGCTTGTTGCGCATTGCAACAAAGCGCTCAATCGCTTTAGGGCTTGGCGCAGCTAGGCCATGCTGCCTGATTTTTCTTGCTGCAACAAAATTTCCTGCAAGCATGCAGTTGCTCAAGCTCCAGTTGTGCATCAATCCGAACACAAAGCCGGCATTGAATGCGTCTCCTGCTGCAGTGGTGTCAAGCACGTGCTTGGCGACAGAAGGAAAGTGCTGTGCAGGAAAGCCTTTTTTGAAAAGCGTTGCTCCCCTGGCTGCCTGCTTTACAACAACGCAGCGCGAGCCTTTATGAAAGAGTGAGTTAACCCTCTGCTGCATTGTTGCACCTTTTGCAATGTGCCTCAGCTCGATGTCGTTCACAAACAAAAAATCAATGAACGGGAGGAATGCATTAATGTTCCATTTGCCTGTTGTGTCAAAGCAGGTGTCAAAGCAGACAAGCGCTTTGCGCTGCTTTATTTCTTTAAGCAGGGTTTGGAAGCCATTGCGCAAATTCTGCAAGTGATAGAAGCCGCCGAAGAAAACAATGTCGCCTGCATTCAGTTTCGGCAAAAGAATTTTTTCAGCCCTTTTCGCTGTTATTTCAGCAAGGCAGTTTTTCACAGACTGGATTGCCCTCTCGCCCCTCTTGTTCACAGCGATTATGCTGAATGCGTTTTTCTCTTTGCTCTTGATTAGGCAGGAAGAAACTTTTGCCTTTGCCAGCTGCGTTTGCAGGAACCGTGTTGCGAAATCGTTTCCGAGCGCGCTGGCAAGAGTCGGCTTTAAACCGAGCTTTGCTGCTATCACAGCGAAGTTCGCCGCGTTGCCTCCAATGCTGAAAGCAAGCTGGCGCAAAGCGTGCTCCTCCCCGAATTCAATTCTTACTCCTATTTCCTGCAACACGTCCAAGCAAAGGTCTCCGATGCTGAAAAGCCTAATTTCTTTCATAATTAACCTGATTTAATAGGGATGAATTGCTATTTAATTTTTGCCCTCCAACTATTTTTTCATGGTTAAGGCACTTGTTGTTGTTGCGCACCCTGATGACGAGACAATCTGGTGCGGAGGCACAATTTTAATGCACCCTGACTGGAATTGGGCAATTCTTTCTTTATGCAGGCGCGATGACAAGGACAGGGCGCCGAAATTTGAGAAAGCGTGCAGGCAATTTGGGGCAAAGTGCGCGATGAGCGATTTGGATGACGAGAACCTTGAAAAAGAAATGCCGCTTGATGAAGTGAAAACCAGGATCAGGGCAATGCTGCAGCAGACAAAAGCCGGAAACAGCTTTGATTTCATTTTCACGCACGGAGCGAACGGCGAGTACGGGCACAAAAGGCACAAGGAAGTGCACGCTGCAGTGAAAGAGATGATTGCAGGCAAGCAGCTGAGCTGCAAAAAAATTTTCTTCTTCAGCTACAAATTGTCTGCACAGCGCGACTGCTGCGAGCCGAACGAGCGCGATGCGAGCGCAAACACGCGCTTAAGCGAGCAAATCGCGCGAAAGAAAACTTTATTAATCACTTCAACGTATGAATTTAGTATGCAGAGCTTCGAACAACGCAGCGCACAGCGCGTTGAGAGCTTTGCAGCGGTTGATGGATGAGATGAGAAGCTTAATTCTTTATCCTTTCCCAATGGAATTGGACGGAGTCAGCATTCAGGGAGACATGCTGTACAGGGGCTTGCTGCACCACAAGCAGCAGGCAGTTGCCTGCGACAGGGAAGCTGATGTTGAGAAGCAGCTGATTTACAAAAGCTTCAAGCCTGATGCGGTAATTGGAGTAGGCTACTGGGGCGATGCACCTTCAATCATCAAGCATCCATTGCAGTACGGTGTAACTCCTGTTCCCTGGCTGAATGCGGACGGCTGGGTTTCGAATTATCACGATGTGCTGAATGATTTGCCGCTGATTATGGTTACAAGCAACTGGGTCAAGCACACTTACAAAAGAGATGGGGTAACGAACAAGAACATTGAGGTCATGCCGATTGGAATTGACATGCAGGAAATGCGGCCTCTGCCGAAAGATGATGCAAGGATACAGAACATCAGGGAAATGCTCGGCATCAGGCCGGAGCAGAAAATGATTATGACAGCAGGCGGTGACACAACAAGCAAGGGCTTTCAGGAAGTCTTGAGGGCACTGGGAAAAATTGACAAGGAATTTCCTGACTGGGTTTATGTCGGAAAGAGCTGGGAGCAGTGCGTCCCTTACTATCACTACAAGGAAGAGCTGAAAATAATGAAAGAGCTCGGCATCAGAAAAAAAGTTCGCTTCTTGGACGGCCCTCTTTCAAGGGAGTTCATGTGCTGCCTGCTGAATGCGTGCGATGTTTACGCTGCGCCGAGCAGGATTGACGGCTTTGGAATGATTCAGGTTGAAGCCCAGGCATGCGGCAAGCCTGTTCTTGGAATCGAAAGCATGGGCATTGCTGATACAGTGCTGCACGGCAAAACAGGCTTTCTTGCAAAAGTCGGCGAGGAAGTGAAACTAACGGAAGAGTGGGTTTACCGCTGGCAAGGATTCAAGAAAAAGCAGAAAATTAAATTCAGCGAACCGAAAACATTCGGAATCAGGGCAGACGTTGACGATTTGGCGAAATATCTGCTGCAGTTACTCACTGACGACCAGCTCAGGCAAAAAATGGGTGCAGCAGCAAGAGAGCATGTTGCCCGGAACTTTGATTACATAAAGACTTCAGGCGACATTTACAGGCTGATTGAGAAAAAGCTCGGCCTGAACGGCAGGGAAAAGGCAACTGTTGCAGTCAGGCAAAAATAAATCTCTCTTTTTAAGTTGGACCGCGAGTTGGCAGAAAAAACCGCAATTCAGAAAAAACAATTTTTCTTTTCAACTGCAGGCTGAAACACCAGAAATTGCAATTCAAATGAGTGCTTTTTTCTTTTCTAAGCTTTTGAATGCAAGCAAATACGCGCCTGCGCTCCAGGCATGGAAAGTTCCGCCCATTGCCCTCCCTGAAAGAGGGTTAATCCATTCATTGAATTCCCATTTGTGCTCTTTTCCCAAGCGGTTTGCTTTAGCCAATTGCACTAATTCATGTTCTGCAGAATCAAATTGCTTTGCCCCTACCAAAGCAGCAACATGGAAGCCGCCAATGAACGGCCAGATGCCGCCGTTCAAATAGTAGTGTGGAGTTGCAGCAAGGCATTTGCTGAAATAGCTGTGCCACTCTGGCCTGTGCTCCCTTATCGGAGGAAAAATTGCCCTCACAGGAAAAGGCCTGTTGATTTTGTTCTCTTGGATGAATGAAAGGATTGATTCGCTTTGCTTTTTGTTTGCAAGCCCGCTGCACACTGCAAGCAGATTGCCCAATGAATCAAACCACTGCTCCTGCTCCCTGTCACCATTGTGGTTTTTCCACTGCCATGGCAAAAAGAAGCCATGCTCTTCGCTGAAAAGGTTTATGTCCATCTTGCTTCTGCCTGTTGCAACCTTTCTCACTCTTTCAGCTTCCCTGTTTTTTCCAAACGCCCTGAGAGCAGCGTAATAAAGCGCAATCGAATTTATTGTGTGCCCGTATTTGTGCGGGAAGCAATCCTGCCAATCAGATGTAGGCAGCTGCTCTGGCAGGCTGTCTTCGCCACTGTCCTGGCAGCGAAGCCAGCATAAGGCAGCGTCAATTGCATTTTTGTGTTTTTTAATTATGCCTTTTTCTTTGTAATTTCTTGCAAAAGCCCTTAAGCCGAGAAGATACCACAATGTGCTGTCGATTGTTGCAAAAGTAACCTGCTTTCCCCTTTTCTTATCCCACAAGTCAACGGCATTCGGGATTTGCCCGGTGATGCTCTGGTTTTTGGCGAGAGTGCCAAGCGTTAAAGCAAACTGCTGCTTGAATTCATTCTGTTCATCAGCAGCGCTTGCCCCAATCAGGCCGATCATGCTGTCCCTTGCAAAAACCATGTTATAGCTGTGCGCTCCTGCGCTTGCATACATTCCATGCCCAGTGCTGCATTTTCGGAGAACAATTTTTGCGTTTTTAAACGCCTCTTCAGTTATATGCATAAATGCATACTTTTAGTGCTGAACTTCTATTTAAAATTATTATTTTGGGCTATTAGTTTATGAAAGGCACTAAACTGGCGAAAGATATTTATGCGCTTAAAACAGGGCTTTGGATTCAGCCCGACAAAGCGCTTGTAATCGCCGACCTGCATTTGGGCATAGAGGAAATGCTCAACAGGCAGGGCGTTCTTTTGCCGCGCTTTAATTTCAGGGAAATCAAAAAAATTCTTGAAAAGAGTTTTCAAAAAGCCAAGCCTGAAACCATTATAATAAACGGCGACCTCAAGCACGAGTTCGGATCAATCTCGGAGCAGGAGTGGAGTGAGGTGATTGACATGCTGCGCTTCCTTCAGCAAAATTGCGAAAAAATCGTTTTAATCAAAGGCAACCATGACACAATCCTCGGGCCGATTGCGAAATGGGAGAACATGAAAATTGAAAGCGGGGGGATTTTTTTGCGCAAATCAGGCGTGTTTGTTGCGCACGGTGAGCAGATTCCAAAATCACCTGAATTTAAGAAAGCAAAAACAATCATCATAGGGCACGAGCACCCTGCAATAACAATCAGGGAGCAGTACAAGCGGGAGCAGTTCAAATGCTTTCTTGTTGGAAAATTCAAGGGCAAGCAGCTGATCGTGCAGCCGAGCATGAATTCTGTAAGCATCGGGACAGATGTGCGCAGGGAGCAGCTGTTAAGCCCTTTCCTGCAGCAGGGACTGGGCAGCTTCAAAGTGTTTGCTGTTGCAGACAAAGTGTATGATTTCGGGAAACTGGGGGAACTGCAATAATTTTTAATTCTGCTTGTATAATTTTTATTTGAGAACAATTTTCTTTTGATACACCTTTTCTTTTCTAAAAAGAAAAGGTGTTGGGGCAGTAGTATAGCTTGGTCTAGTATTCTGGCTTCGGGAGTCAGCGACGGGGGTTCAAATCCCCCCCGCCCCAAACCTTTTTAAACAAGTTAGCATTTAATCATTTAGTTTTGCGAAAGCAAAACCATTTTTACCAAGGCTTTTTTGCGAAGCAAAAAAGGCTTAATTTAATCTCTGGTGGGGCTTTTGTCAGGGCAGGATATTTTGCGAAAGGTTATTGCTACTTCTGGCGATGAATTTTACACCCCTCTGCCAAAGGGCTATAAGGTTGGGAAAACAAAATATGTTGTAATCACAGGCAGCGTTATCAGCGGGATTGGAAAGGGGACTATTTCAAGCAGCCTGAGCAAGCTGCTGCAGGATCGAGGCCTGAATATTGAGCCAATAAAGCTCGAGGCTTATTTGAATGTTGATGCAGGAACACTGAACCCTTTCAGGCACGGCGAAGTGTTTGTTTTGGATGACGGCACTGAAACAGATTTGGATTTGGGCACTTATGAAAGGGCATTGGACAAGAATTTGGGCAGGGACAACTTTGTTACAAGCGGAGGAATTTACGCAAACATCATTGAAAAAGAAAGGGCAGGAAAATACTTGGGAAGGGATGTGCAGTTCATTCCGCATGTTACAGGAGAAATAAAGCAGGTTGTAAGGGAGCTTGCTGTCAAAACAAAAGCAGAAGTGATTTTGATTGAAATCGGCGGCACTGTAGGAGATTACGAAAACATGTTTGCTTTGGAAGCATTGAGAGAGTTGCAGTACGAGGAAGGGCATGACAATGTCTGCTTTATTAATATCACTTATATATTGCAGCCCAGGTGCCTGGGCGAGCAGAAGAGCAAGGCTGCCCAGCTTGGAATAAAGAGGCTTATTGAGATGGGAATCCAGCCAGATATAATTGTCTGCAGGAGCGAGGGCAAGCTGCAGGAGAATATCAAGAAGAAAATCAGCCTGAATGTGAATGTTCCGATTGAAATGGTTTTTGGAGTGCATGATGTAAGCAACATTTATGGCCTGCCTCTTGCGCTCAGGAAAGTCGGCTTTGATGAGGCTGTTTTGCAGGTGTTTAAACTGAACAAGCGCTTCAAGAGCAATGGAAACAAGGCACTGAGGGAATGGAACAGGAAAACAAGCTCGCACGGAAAAGCAAAGCCTGTTACAATCGGCATTGCAGGAAAGTACACAGGCAGCGCTGACACTTACATCAGCATTCTGAAGGCTTTGGAGCATTGCAGTTTCAAGCTGAACAGAAAAGTGAAAGTGAAATGGGTTGAAACAACAGAGCTGGACAGCGGCGAGAAGGTAAAAAATGCGTTAAAGGATGTTGACGGAGTGATTGTTCCAGGCGGGTTTGGCATCAGGGGCATTGAGGGAAAGGTTGCTGTTGCAAAATACTGCAGGGAGCACGACTTGCCTTATTTGGGCCTGTGTTTGGGCTTTCAGGTTGCGTTGATTGAGTTTGCGAGAAATGTCTGCAAATTAAAGGATGCGAACAGCACAGAGTTTGAGCCAAAAACCCAGCACCCTGTAATTGACATTCTGCCGGAGCAGAAAAAGATTGAAGGTTTGGGCGCAAATATGAGGCTTGGCGGCAGGGAGGTTGAATTGCGCGAAGGAACTCTTGCCGCAAAGCTGCACGGCAATGAAAAGAAAATCAGGAGGCGCTTTAGGCATCGCTTTGAATGCAATCCTGAGTACATTGAGCAGTTTGAAAAAGCGGGAATTGTTTTTTCGGGAAAGGCGCCGAACCAGCCGATAATGCAGGTTCTGGAGCTGCCGCAGCACAGGTTTTTCATGGCAACCCAGTTCCACCCTGAATTCACGAGCAGGCCGCTGCACCCAGACGAGCTGTTTTTGGAGTTTGTAAGAAAGAGCGCTGAGAAATAAAAAAAGCAATTTTATTTTTTATTTTAATTTTTCCGCTTCTTCCACAAGCATTATCGGAATCCCGTCTTCAATGCGATAAGCGAGCCTGCATTTGCCGCAAACCAGTTTTTGCCCTGCTTTTTTGTAAGCCAAATCGCCCTTGCATTTTGGGCATGCAAGCACATCCAGAAGCTTTTTGCTCAATTCCTTTGGCATAGCGAAAACCTTAGCTATAATTTAAGGCAAAACAGTTTTAAATCAAACATTCTTAGCCATAATGCTTTGCCGAAGGCAATTTTTCCCAAGGCTTTTTCCGAAGGAAAAAGGCTTTGTAAAAGGATTTTTAATTAAATGTTTCCTTTTTCTCTTTTAATTGAAGGGATTCTGTTTGTTTGTTGAAAAAGTTGATGCTGCCGGCAAGCGGATTGTTTTGGTTGGCACTGCCCATGTGAGCAAGGAAAGCGTTGCTCTGGTCAAGGCTACAATCGAAAAGGAGAAGCCTGACGCTGTAGGCGTTGAACTGGATGGGCAGAGGCTGCACCAGCTGCAGCACGGAAAGCAGTGGCAGGAAATGGATTTGCAGCAGATAATAAAGCAGGGGAAAACCCATCTCTTTTTGGTGAACCTGCTGCTCTCTAATCTGCAGAGGCAGATCGGCGATGACTTGGGCATAAAGCCTGGCAGCGAAATGCTGGCTGCAGTGCAGATTGCGGAAGAAAAGAAAATCCCGATTGTTTTGCTTGACAGGGAGGTAAGGGTGACACTGAAAAGGGCATTGAACAAAATGGGCTTGAGGGAAAAGGCAAAGCTTGGCTACGGGATTTTAAGCGGTTTTTTGGGGGTAAGCGAAAAGCTTGATGAGAAAACAATCGAGAGCCTGAAAGAAAAGGATGCCTTGAATCTGCTGATGCAGCAGCTTGCAAAAGAAATGCCTTCGGTAAAAGAAGTGCTGGTTGATGAAAGGGACTTGTTTATCGCAAACAAAATTCTGCAGGCCAAGGGAAAAAAGATTGTTGCTGTAATTGGAGCTGGGCATTTGGAGGGGGTAAAGCGCTTTTTGGACAAGGAGCGGAACATAAGCGGGCTTGCAATGGTTGAGCAAAAAAAAAGCAGTCTGCGCTTTTTGAAATACGCTATTCCAGCATTGTTTGTTGTTTTGGTTGGCTATGCATTTTATGCAAAGGGCGCTGCCGTTACATTAAACATTTTCATTTCATGGTTTCTGATAACAGGAACATTGTCAGCGCTTGGCGCAGCCCTTGCAGCAGCCCATCCTCTTTCAATTGCAACAGCTTTTCTTGCTGCCCCCTTTACCACGCTGCATCCAGCGCTTGCAGCAGGCTGGTTCGCTGGCCTGGCTGAATTGAAAGTGAGAAGCCCAAAGGTAAAAGATTTTGAGCAACTGCCGCAGATTGACGGCGTGAGGCAGCTGCTAAAAAACAGGGTTGCAAGAATAGTAATGGTCACTGCTTTTGCAAACATTGGCGCGAGCATTGGAACAATAATCGCCCTGCCATACATTGCGAGCCTGCTAAGCTGAATTCTGTAAGCTGCGTTCAAATTTTATTGCTTGCAATCTTGCAAGGCTTGCAGATTGGCTGAACTATCTTATTGGCGTTCCGGGCGGCACGTCTTTGTCAACACATAAAAGAATAGGTTGCCCGTTCAAGTCAGCTGCCAGCAGCATTCCGTTGCTTTCAATGCCTGCAATTTTTGCTGGCGCGAGGTTGCTTACTACAACAATTGTTTTCCCCACAAGCTGCTCTACGCTGTAATGCGGTTTCAAGCCTGCCACAAGAGTTCGCGGCTGCTGCTCGCCTACATCAATCTCCAACTTGAACAGCTTGTCTTTTCCTGCAATGTTCTCAGCTTTCAAAACCTTTGCTGCCCTCAATTCAATTTTCTGGAATTCTTGGAAAGAAATCAAAGCTATCACCTTAAACAGGATTTTTGGTATGCAACATCCTGAGTTGCGACATCATGGGTTATATCAACAATGGCTGCGTCATCATTAAAATCCTTTATCTCTTTGGGGCTGATTGCAAGGGTTTTCTCTTCCCCCACCAAGCAGTGCACTTGCTGCGCCTGCAAAACCTTTTTGTCAATCAGAGCCATTACCCCGAAAATTGAAACAGGCGGCAGGAACCTGGCAGCATAGCCTGTTATTTCATAAACAATTGCATTCTCAACAGGCTTGATTGCATCAGAGGCAGTTGCCTTGCGCAATTTTTGCTTTGCTATGCTGTCTGACGCAAAAAAAATCACAAGAAAAAAAGAATCGCCAGCGGAAAAAAGCCTGCACCGGATTAAATTTTTCCTTGCAGCAAAAGGCAGAATTTTTGCCCGCAGCCCATTTGCCTCAATAAAGTCTTGAAGCATTGCCCAACGCCATTTATTATAATATAGCAAACTGCTTATATTTTTGAACTTTTTATTGCAGTTTGCTATATGCAAAAAGCAATTTAATGTTCATTATTTAGGCTTTTTGCAATAGAATAAAATATATAAAAGAAATAAAAAGAGACGGGCTTTAAAGTCCGCATTCTTTTTTCAGCATTGCAGCCTTGTCCGTTTTCTCCCAGGTGAAGTCCGGATCATTCCTTCCGAAGTGCCCGTAGTTTGTTGTTTTGCTAAAAATCGGCCTTCTCAGGTTCAGTTCCTCAATCATTTCTCCAGGCGCGAAATGAAAATGCTTTTTTACAGCATCATAGATTTTCATTGGCTCAACCTTGTTTGTGCCATGCGTGTCAATGAAAAGGCTCAATGGCTCTGTTCCGCCAATCACGAAAGAGAGCTGTACCTCGCACCTGTCAGCAAGGCCTGCTGCAACAATGTTTTTCGCAATATACCTTGCGTAATAAGCAGCTGTCCTGTCAACCTTGCTCGGGTCTTTTCCACTAAAAGCCCCTCCGCCATGGTTGCCTACTCCGCCATAAGTGTCCTGGATTATTTTCCTTCCTGTGCAGCCGCTGTCTGCAACAGGTCCGCCTAAAACAAATCTCCCTGTGTTGTTAATGTAGTATTTTGTATCCTTGTCCAGCATTTTGCCGCAGACTGGCTCAATCACGTGCTTTTTTATTTCCTCTCTTAATTTTTCCATCTCAACATCTGGATCGTGCTGTGCAGCAATTACAACGCTGTCAATCCTTTTTGGCTTGTCTTTTTCATATTCAACTGTCACCTGTGTTTTTCCGTCAGGCCTCAGGAATTTCAGCGTTCCATCCTTCCTTACCTCCATCAGCCTTTTTGCAAGCCTGTGGGCAAGCAGAATAGGCAGTGGCATTAATTCAAGGGTTTCATTTGTTGCATAGCCTGACATCATTCCCTGGTCGCCTGCGCCAACCTCTTTCGGCGATTTTTTTGTCACGCCCATGCTTATGTCAGGGCTCTGCTCGTGGATTGCTGTAAGGACACCAACTGTCCTGTAATCAAAGCCGTATTCAGGCTTTGCATAGCCAACATCCCGCAAGACATCCCTGACTGTCTTCTGCACATCAATGTATGTTTTTGTAGTTACTTCGCCTGTTACAACAATGAAGCCCATTCCAGCCAGTACCTCGCAGGCAACCCTTGCAGAAGGGTCGTCTTTTATTATGGAATCCAGAATCCTGTCGGCAATCTGGTCGCATACCTTGTCAGGATGACCCTCAGTCATTGCCTCTGAAGTGAACAAAAATTTCCCGCTTCTCATTTATGCATCAACTCCCTAGAGTAAAATAAGTATTTAGAAAAAAGAAAGTAGATTATGTTTTTAATTAATTGCAAAATGCCCTAATTATTCCGATTGGAATAATAATAAAAATGTTTGGCAGCAAATTGAATTGATTATGCTTCCTGATTTAAAGGAAAAAAAACAGCGGGGTTAATTGATTATGCTTCCTGATTTGATGGAAATAAAGGCAAGGAGGATTGCCGCTGGCTTAACGCAGAGCAGGTTGAGCGAATTAAGCGGAGTTTCGCAGAGCCTGATTGCAAAGATTGAGGCTGAAAAGATTGAGCCAAGCTATGCAAAGGTGAAAAAGCTGCTTGACTGCCTGACCCAATTGCATGCGCAGCTGGAAAAGCAGGCAAAAGACATTATGACAAAGCCTGTTGTGAGTGTTGAATCAAATGACTACCTGCGCCAGGCAATAAAGCTGCTTGAAAGGCACGGCCTGAGCCAGCTGCCTGTTTTAAGCAAGGGAAAAGCTGTTGGCTGCATTTCAGAGAAAAGCGTTCTGGCGAAAATAAACAACGCGCCTGGCATTGATGCCGAAAAGGCCAGGGCCGAAGAGGCAATGGAGGAAGCCCTGCCCACAATCCAGCCAAACACCCCTGTTTCAGCAGTCTCGCAGCTGCTTGGATTCAATTCTGCAGTGCTGGTTGCAAGAAAAGGAAAAATCATTGGCATAATAACAAAATCGGATTTGCTGAAGCAGATGATAAAATGATTGAATGTATCATTGCTTATATCTAATTTTAATATACAACATAACAACTGTGGCAATAAAAGCAAATCCGTCCATGGCAATGATTGGATTGCTGCTGATTGCAATGCCGTAAATTATCCAAAGAAACTCGCCTGCTACAAGAATTAACAGCATTAAGAGAGAAATGTCCGCAACTTTTTTTGTTCTAAGCGACTTAACAATCTGTGGAACGATGCTCACTGAAATCAAAATTCCAGCCAAAAACCCAATGATATCCACCATTGTCATATCTTCAATCACCATGTATGAATACTTAATCAAAGTGTATAAATATTTCCAACCTTGCCCAAAGAATCCGAAAACGATAACTTTTTATAGAATGTATGGGGCAAGTATATATAACAAGACAAAGTGAATCAGTTAATACATAACGCTGATACATAATGTCTTGTTTTTGGTGGGGATTTTAGTGAAAAAAAGCATTTATGCCTTGGCCTTGTTCCTTTTATTGTTTAGTGCCAGCTGCCAGGCGCTAATTGTTAATGAAATAGGCACTATTGTGGTGCAGCAGGATGAAAGAAGCGTTGATGTTAAAATAAAAAACGATTCTGATGAAACGCAGGATTTCACTATTGAATTGAGCATTCCAAACGCATCAATTGACCCAAGCGAGGGTAGCCTGGAAGCAGGGGAAAGCATTACAGCAAGCCTTTCAATAATTCCAACTGAGGATTTTGCTGGCTCAACCTATTCAGGGCAATTGAGGGTTTCAATTGGCGAGGAGCAGGAAAGAAGGGAAATAAAAGTAATGTTCAAGGAAAAACAAGTTGAAAAGCCGGCTGAAGAGCCGGAACAGCCAGTTCCTGCTGGTTTCTTTGCATTGCCTGACCTTTCAGCTTTTTTTACAGCTGAGAATGCGCTGAACATTGTTCTTGCAATTGTCGCAGCAATTCTGCTGATTGCTTTTATTGCAAGACTTGTTAAAAGGCTGGAGGCGAAGTGAATGAAGGCATGGATTGCATCAATTCAGCCTTTTGCTTTGCAAAAGCCTTTTTGCTTCGCAAAAAGCCTTGGGAAACTTTGCCTTCGGCAAAAGCCTGGGAAAAAAACAGCAATTGCATCAGTCGCTTTTGTTCTGCTTTTGATTGCGTCAGGCGCTTATGCGCAGATTTCCTTGACACCGAGCATCAAGCAGGTGTATGTATCAAGGAATGATTCAATCGGATTGCAGTTCCAGCTGAAAAATTTAGGCAGCAATGAAACATGCATTACACTTTCAACAGACCAGAATGATGCTTACATTGAAACAGATTTGAGCGCTGACCAAATTTGTTTGAATGAAGGTGAATCAACAAATGCAACTCTTTCAATTAGAACAGTGAATGCGCCGAAAGGCTTGCATAGTGTAACGCTGCTATGCCAATCAGGCAATGGCGACGCAAATGCAGTTGTTTCAGTCTATGCAGCAGAAGAGCCCGAAATTGAGTTAGTTGCTTATCCGAATGATGTTTGCAGCAGCAGGGAAGAGCAATTGAATGTTTTGGTTAGAAATAACAGTGATGAATTCAAGCAGGTGCAGCTGCAGGCTGAGAATGAAATGCTTTTGCCTTTCTTCAAGCCAAGCAGCCTAAGCCTGCTGCCACACCAGGAAAGGTATGTTAAATTGGTTGCTGCTGCTTCGCCTTCTTTGGATGAAGAAGAATACACTGTGAGCATGTATGCAATAACAGGCGATGAAACTGTTAAGGAAACGGTTGAATTAAGGGTTGTTGATTGCGATGAAGAGGAAACCGGCTTTTCTTTGAAAGTGCCAAGCGGTTGCATTTCAGTTGAAAAGGAAAAGGACAGGAAGGTTTTCTTTTCAGTGAAAAACGAGAAACAGGATGAGCAGCTGCTTGAGTTTTCCGTAAGCGACGAGCTGCCTGTGGCACTGCAGACAGACAGCGCCTGGCTTGAAGCAGGCATTGAAAGGCAGTTTTATTTTACTGTAAACATTCCGGCTGATTCAGCTGTAAAAGACTATAATTTGAGCATTTCAGTTTCAAACAACGGGCATTCAATTGAGAAAGGCGTCTGCATCAGGCCACAGAAAATTCATTTGACTTATGTAACAGTGCAGGGAAACGATTTTGGCATTGCTGAATGCGGCTCCGCTGTTTTCAAAATACTGCTCGAAAACGGCGGGGATTACAGCGAAAGATTCCAATTGAGCCTGGTAAATGACAATGAGGATGCGGCAGATGCCGTTCTTTCTGAAAAAGATGTAACAGTTGAAAAGCACGGCAGCAAAACTGTTTTCGTGAACGTAAGCGCTTTGCAAGAGGCAGAGCTCGGCGATTACGAGATTGAATTGAGTGTTAAAACAGCAGCAAAAACATTTGAGGAAGAGCTGCGCTTTTCAATTGAGGGCGAAGAAGAACCTGTTGAGCCAGAATTGCCAGGGCTTGAAATTGCAAGCTATCCAAGCGCAATAACAATGGACGAAAACAGCGAAAAATCAGTGTTTGTTTCAATCAGGAACAACAGCGAGAAAACAATTGAAGGCATTTTAATTAAATTAATCAGCCTGCCTGCCGGCATAACAGCAACAAAGGAAAGCGAAATTTCCCTCGAAGCAGGGGAAGAGCAGCAGTTTGAATTGATTTTGAATACGGCAGCAGGAACAGCAGGCGAGCACAGCATTAGCGTAAGCGCGAAAAATGCAGATTACAGCGCCGCTAAAACAATAAGGCTGATTGTTGAGAAAAAAGAGGAAGCGGCAGAGCAACAGCAGGCGCCTGCATTTGCCGGATTTGCCAGCCTGCTTGCAGCAGGGGGCAGCGCATTGCTCGGCCTGGCTGCATTGATTATTCTTGTGACTGTTATTGTTTTAATTGCAAAGGCAGCGGCAAGCCCAACACAAATAAAAAAAGAAGTGTGGATGAAATAATTGAATGAACAGGCACTTAGCAGTCCCAACACTTGTTAAAAAAGCATGGGCAAAATAATAATTGAATTAACAAAAAATCGTGGGGTGATTGTTTAAATGAATAAGGTAATTATTCCAATTTGTTTTGTTTTGCTGCTTCTTGCGAGCGCAGCGAACGCAGTAAAGCTTACCGGCACTTTTTCCCTGAGCACTGACTGCTTTACTCCGGCAAAAGCAACATACCTTCTTTCAAACGACAGCAGCACAGCGCAGACATTTACAATAAAAGCAACTGGCGCAAACAGCGACTGGATTTCCCTAAACGGCGTGCAAATAGGGGAAACACCACTTTCAATTGCAGTTGCAGCAAACAGCAGCGTGGAATTATATGCTTTTGTAAAGCCCCAAGCATGCTATATCGCGCCAGGCGATTATACTATTACAATTGAAATAAGCAATGGCGGGAAAACAACAAAGGAAATAAAGGTAACAGTCACTGAAAGCAGGGCACTTGAGCTTTCCATAACGCCGAGCAAGCAGCAGGCAGCGCAGTGCGAGCAAAAGCAGTTTGAGATATCTGTAAAAAACACGGGAAAAAGAAGCGAACAGGTTATTTTAAGCGTTGAACAACTGCCTTGGCAGTGGGCCAAGCTTTCTGTGAACGAGCTTAATTTAGAAAAAGGGGAAACAAAAAAAGCAATTGTCTCAGTTCAGCCCGCATGCAATGCGGCATTGAAAGAATATGCTTTTTCAGTAAAGGCCACAATTGCAGGCACAACATTTGCAACAGCAAAAAATGCATCAATTGAAATAGCAGACAAGCAGATGATTCAAATCAGCGCCGAGGCAATGAGGGCTTGCGCTGACAAAAAAACAACCAGCCCAGTCAAAATAAAGAACAACGGCCTGCAGCAGGACGAATTGCAGTTAACAGCAAGCGGCTTGGATTTCGTGAGCATTGAGCCACCAACAACAGTAACCCTTGCAGCAGGCGAGGAAAAAGAGGTTACACTTTCATTTGATAAAACATCAAAAACACAGGGAAGATACGATTTCACGCTGAAAGCCCATTCAACGAAATTTGAAAAAGACACTGAAAAGAAATTTTCGCTTGAGCTGAGAAACTGCTACAATCTTTCAATAACAAACGCATTGCTCAATGGAGCAACAGCAACCGCCAACCCAACATTATGCATTGAAAGCGAGCCAGTGTACAAGCTCACTTTAAAGAATAATTCAGTTGAGGCAGTAAATGCAGCAATAAGGGCAACAGGCATTGACGCAGTCATTTCTCCATCACAAGTGTCAATCGAAAGCGGCAAAAGCATTGATGTAACAGTCAAGCTTGATTTGCAAAACCAATTGCCCGGGGAAAAACAATTCAGCCTGCAGGCAAGCAGCGACAATTTTTCATTGCAAAGGGACTTCAACCTTGCTTTGGAATACTGCTTTAACCTGCAGATAGCCTGGCCGCTTCCGGACCTGGTTGAATTGGATGCAAACTGCAAAAGCGAATTATTCACCGTGAACATAAAAAATGCCGGCACAAAAGAGCAGGAGATTGCTGTAAGCGTAACAGGCCCTGAATGGGTTTTTCTGGAGCCAACAACGGCAAAGCTTTTGCCAAGCGAGCAGAAAGCGCATTATCTATACTTTGCGCCGCCTTCCGATGTAAAAGCAGGGGCATACAGCGCGATCTTTACAATAAAGGGCGCTGAAACATTCGAAAAGAAAATCGAAATTAAAGTGAAGGCAGCGCAGGAGCAGCCGGCAGAACCGGAAAAGCCGGCTGCACCGGAAAAGCCCACAGAGCCAGAGAAGCCCGTTGAAAAACCAAGCATTAAAACAGCAATCGCCAGGCAGCAGGTTGTTGAAACAGTTGAGAAAAGCATTAAGGTAACAGTGCTTATTTCAAACGACAGCAATACTGCGCTGAAGGTAAGCAAAATAACTGTAGTTGACATGGACAATGCATTGATTGATTTCAGTGAAACAACATTGCAGCCTGATGGGAATATTGAGGTGCCAATCACTTTGTTCATTGAACCTGATGCCAATAAGCAGCAAATCAGCGTTCCATTGTTGTTCAGCACTGACAAGGGTGAGATTGCAAGCGTTTTGTTCATTGATTTGAACAAGGGGGCAGAGCAAATTGCATCAGTCGGCTTGTTCGGCTTGTCTGATTTGGGCAACACAATCTTTTTCGGCTTGATTGCAATCGTTATTGTAGTGATTGCAGCGATTGCAATAAGGCAGGGTAGCGGCGGAAAAAAAAGCGGCCTAGCTGAATTGGCGGAAGAGGTTGAAGAACTGCCTGCAAAAAAGCTTGAAGAAATCGGCGGCGTGAGAAAAGCGAGAAAGCCGAGGAAGAAGGCTTGAAGAAATTGTAAAAAGAAGGGCTGATTTAAGCCCTTTTTTCTTTTCTTATTTTTTAATCAGAGTGCTACTTGCCGAAAATGCTTTCAACGAACTTTTGGTCAATCATGGCAAGGCACTGCAGGATTGTTTTGCACTCTGTGAAAACTGGTTTTTTTATCACCACAGTTATTGTTGTTGTCGCCAGCTTGCCTTCAGATGTGACACTGAGCTGAACATTATATGTTCCGTCCTTGGAATATTTATGGGTTGCAGTCTTTTCCGTTGCAATTGATGAGCCGTCTTTGAAATCCCACTTCCAGTTTGCTGGGCTTCCAGGGCCAATAAAAACGCCCTCAAATTGGATTTCTTCTTCAACATCGAAGGTTGTTTTACCCATAGCTGGCTTTGTTATTGCTACCTCAAAAGTTGTCGCTGAGACAGCAGTAGCAGCTGGCTGTGAACTACCAGTTGTCCACATGTCAGCTGTAACCTTTATGTCTGTCGGCAAGCCTGTTTGTGAAACAATCAATGGAATCAAGAACAGCAACGCTGCCAATACAATCAAAAATTTGTTTTTCATTTAAACCAACCCTCCTGCTGGTGGAGCTGCTGGCGGAGTAGTTGCCGGTGGAGTGGTCGCCGGGGGCGTAGTCGCTGGCGGAGGGCAAACTGCTTCTGGAGGCAGCCTTTCAAGGGAGCACTTGTCAAACTCCCTTGCTTTTATAGTATACAGAAGAGGATTTCCTGCAAGGTCTAAGGTGATTTTGTATTCTTTCCCTGCTTCAAGGCCGTAAACTATGAGTTTGTTTCCAACCCACTTAGCTGTTACTGAAACAACTGTATCATCCGCTACATTCCTAACCGTTACTTTAACATCGCTCGTGCTTTTTCCCTCAGGGAATGATGTAAACTCAATGAAAACCGCGCCTGTTGTAACACCGCTTGGAGGCGTTACAGGCGGCGCTGGCCCACCTATATCTTTTGTCAGCAGAATGAAATTAATTTTTCCCTCGCTGCTCCAGCTCACGTATTCTCTGTCCCAGTTGAAAATAAGCTCTTGGGGATCTGTAACTACCGTATGGGTTCTGGCGCCGTTGATTGCTATATAAGCCGCTACGCTTCTTGCTGGTGAAAATATATTTACTGATAACCCAGTAGCTAAACCAGCGGTAATGTCTTTCAGGATCCCATTATTTTCCTTAACTGGGATTTGTTGCATTTCACTACTATGCACTTTTTTTATTAACGCCTCGAAATTCGTAATTGTCATGCTAGAAGACAGCTGCATCTTTTGTGTTGGCTTGTAAACCTTAAATTCTGTGCTTGCCTGCTCTGGAACCATAATTACATATTTTACTTCAAGGTTATCTGTTATGATAATTGATTTTGTTTTTCCTGTAGTGTCTTCTTCATCAAAGTATTCTGTGTGTCCATAAATAAAATATTTCTCTCCCTCGCTAAAATCAGTGGTTTTATCAATAGCCCTGATGAAATAATTTACGTTCTGCATGTATTTAGCAACTTTTTCAAACTCGGCTCTATTCCTCTTCACAAAGTACTCGTTTTGAACCTTGTTTATTTCTTCAGTTGAGATTAGTATCTTTTCAATTGCCACATCAGTTTCAGCATGAAAGACAATTGTTTCCCAGTTTGCCCAGATTTGTATTCCACATTCTCTTGACAGATCCGCCACCTCATTGCTTAGTATTGGCAAGGAAATCGCTTTATTGCCGCATCCTTGACCGTTCTTTTGGACTGTAAAGTTTACCCATCTGCCGCCAAGAGGGCTCCGCTCTGCTGTAATCATATAATTCTGCCCCAAATAACTTACAACAACCACCCTTTCGTCTGCATCATCCAAGTCCAAGTCAAATTTCACATCAATGGATTTTCCACCTGCACCCTGCTTTAGCATTGGTTGCCCGTATTCTGGCACAAACCATTGCCAGCTACCTTGGTAATTTACTGCAACTTCATCAAGCACTGTAGCAGTTGCAAACCCACTCAGCTGAACTAAGAATAGAGAGAAAAACAGAAAGAAAACAAGCTGTTTTTTCTTATTCATTTTCAGCACCCCTCTTCAAGCAAGGCAAGGTTTTCCTTGTCTTCGTTCAGGTTTTTTTGCATTTCTTGTGGGATTAGCCCTATTCTGTTAAAGCTTATTTCAGCTGCCTGTTCTGGGAATTTTTCAGCGAAGGAGTTAACTGTTGAATCAAAGGAGCCAGCCAATTCAATCAATTCCGCTCTCTTTGAATTAATTGATTTAAATGCAGCAATGTTGTTGCATACCGGCTGGGCTGAATCAATGCCATTATTCAAACCCTCAATCTCTTTTGTTTTAATTGCAATATCCACGAGCAAAATATAGGCGCTGGCTAATTCTTTTGAAGCATCATCCTGCAATTTGCCAATGCTTTCCTGCAAATTGCTTTTTATTTCGCTTAATTTGCTTTCGCTCAAAGCCATTAAGGAATCAAAATCAGAGTGCAAAGTTTCCTTGTCAAAGCCCTCGCTTTTCCAAGCGGAACTCAAATTAGCATAATCCTGGCTGAAATCAGGCTTTTGCTGGGGCATGAAAAAGAAGTAATATGCCCCGGCTATTGCCAGAACAATGACAAGCAGCAGCAGGTTCCTCCAGGTTTTGTTCATTGGAAAGCACCAATTAACGTTTAAACTATAATAGATTATTGTTTATTGGTTATATTAATACTTTCTGGTTTTTAATAATTTGCATCTTCTATTGATTTAGTGGGATTTGGCGGTTAAGGGATTTTTATGGCTTTTGCTGGTGAAATTGACGTTGCCATAATTGGAGCAGGCCCTGCAGGAATAAGCGCCGCCATTTACGCGAAAAGAAAGGCTTTAAGCATTCGGATTTTTGAATCGGGGGCAGCAGGCGGGCAGGCAGCAGAAGCCTTTGTTGTTGAAAACTATCCCGGCGTTGAAAGGCTGCATGGAGCGGAATTAATGCAAAAAATGGCGCAACACTTGCACGGCTTTGGGGTTGAAATAGAGGAAGCAGCTGCTGTAACAAATATTAAAAATATTGGAAAAGGGGAAGGATTTGAACTGGAAATAAACAATGGCGAAGAAAGGGCGCAGGCAAAAACGGTTATTCTGTGCACAGGCAGCGAATACAAGATGCTGAATGTTCCAGGGGAAAAGGAATTTTATGGAAAGGGAGTAAGCTATTGCGCCACATGCGACGGCCCGTTCTTCAAGGGCAAAACAGTTGCGGTAATAGGCAGTGGAAACAGCGGGGTGAACGCTGCATTGTTCTTTTCAGCAATCTGCAAAAAAACTTATTTAATTGAGTTTTTGCCCTCAACAACTTGTGACGCTATTTATAACGAACGAATTAAAAAAGCAAAAATTGAATTAATGCTGAATATGCAGGTGCTGGAAATTTCTGGTGAAAAAGAGGTTGAAAAAATCAGGGTGAATGACAGGGCAAGCAAAAAAGAAAAAGAGATAGCCGTTGACGGGGTTTTCATTTACGCTGGAATGAAACCAAGAAACGAGCTTGCAAAAAAGCTCGGCCTGCGCCTGGATGAAAAAGGATATGTTGCAGTTGACAGCAATAATGCAGCAACAATGCAGGGCGTGTTCGCAGCAGGCGACATTACCGGTGAATTGGCGCAAATTGTTGTTGCAGCAGGCAGCGGCGCGGTTGCTGCCACAAGCGCGTTTGAATACATTAAAAAGCAATAACAGGCATTGCTATGGACGAGCAAAAATTCTATTACAGGAATTGGGGCGGCAGGCTGATTGGAAACAAGGCAAGGGAGCAGCTTGTCTTGGATGAGCTTAAAAGCATCCAAGCAAATGATTTTTTCCTTGAGGTCGGCTGCGCCCAGGGGCACTTTGAAAGCCATGCGCTGAAATATTGCGGAAATGTTTTCGGCGCGGATTTTTCATTGGAAAAATTAAAGGCAGCAAGAAGCAATGCAAAAAATTCCTTTTTTGTCGCAATGGACGCCGAAATGCTGCCGTTCAAGAAAAGCAGCTTTGACTTTGTTTTATGCACAGAGGTCCTAGAGCACGTTCCCGAATGGAAAAAGGCATTGCTTGAATTGCAGCGCGTTGGAAGGAAAAAAATTCTCATAACTGTTCCATTGGAGAAAAGCATTTTCTGGCGGGCATTGAGCTTGGCCTCGCCGATGAAAGGCAGAGGGCACTTGCACAGGCTTGACAGCAGGCAAATCAAAGCGGCAATTGGAAATGACTTGAAATTAGTGAAATACAGGCTGGTTGCAACCCCAAGCAGAAAGCTGAACAGGCTTGTTGGAAACAGGCTTGGGGAAAATGCAGGCATTTTTGCAATGATGTTATTCGAAAAAACAGGCAAAAAAGCGAAAAATGCAAAGTAATTTATATAAGATGTTATATAACATGTTATATAACTTAGAGGGCGTGGTGTGCTATAAAGCATTATTCCCTTGTAATTGACCCAAAGCTCGTCAAGCAAATTGACACTCTGATTAAGGAGCATGGCTTGTTCAGCAGCAGGAGTGATTTCATTCGGGACGCAATCAGGGCAAGGCTGATTGAAGTAAGAAAAAACATTCTGGGAAAAGAGGTTAAGGAAAAGCCTGAAAAAAAGGAGCTTGCAAAGGAAGAAGAGGCAGTGGAAGAGGTAATGGAAGAAATGGAGGAACACAAGTTCGGCGGGGTGCATTGATGCAAAGGAAAAGGGTAAAGGCAAAGCAGCATGTGCAACTTGAACTTTTTCCTGAGACAATGCCAAATAGATACTTTCAATTTGAGCTTTTTCCAGAACATGCTAGGCCTATCCCCCTGCAATTTGTGAATAGTTTACAGCGCAAAGGAATCATTGCAGCAACGCATAAGAAAAAGAACGTAAGGAAGATCGTTGCCAATGCCTACACAATGATCGAAAGCTTGCAGGGAATTGATTTAAATGCATTAGTCAATGCCCTGCGAACAGAAAAAGAGCTGAGTGTTGAATTGCTCTTGGGCAAGGCAGTTAAGCCAATTCAGAGAGGCAAAGCAGAGAAAAGAATAATAGCTAGGGCACTTACCACAATTGTGAGGGCAGCGCAATGGAAACGCACTGCTGATGCGTATAGGAAATTTTATGCCCCAAGCCCCGCTGAACGTGTAGAAAAAGCCCAACAGCAAAGGCATCAGGGAAGCATTCAACAGCAATGAATTTTGCCGAAAATCAAGCCTTTTTAATTGTTTTACCTATCCTATAATTGGGTATGGGGGAAATTACTGTTTCGGCAAAAGGCAATGAATTTGCCTTGCTTATTCCGCAGCAGCTATTCAGCCAGCTTGACTTAAACCCAAGCGCTGCTT
>CAYHBD010000026.1:0-2517 GCA_964354805.1 uncultured archaeon
ATAGAATCAGGTTCAGACAAGACTGTTTCTCAGATTGCTCAGGATTTGCATGGCAGTTATCAATCTTTAGTTGATAAAATATCTAAAGAACAAGAGGAGAAAATCAAGACGACTCTTGCAAAAGAGAATGAGGGCAAGATCAAAGTCCCTCAATCGTCTGGCACTTCCTCAACTCCGCAGGGGACGCCTAGTATTCCGGGCGGCCCGGTTAATGTCAAAGCCTCGCAGGACGCTGCATGGGCCGAGGCAACCAGGCAAGCCAAGGCGAATCTCCAGTGAGTATAAGCAGTTGTTTCTTATTAACTAATTTTGTCAAAGAAACAACAATATGGCAGAGACAGTACTAAGTGAACTGCAGACATCTACCTTGCAAAGGTTCATGCCTATAGTCACGAATCAGATCTATGAAGGTTCTCCGGTGACTGAGCGTATCTTCAAAGCTTCTCAAGAGGGTGACTTCGGTCTCGCTCTTCCAAGCTTCGACGGTCGCGAAATCGTTGAGCCTTTAGAGGTCGGCTATGTCACGGCATTCGCTAAGGGCGGATCCACTGATGTGGCTGATACTGTCGGTGCATACACTACGGCAACAACCTGGGTAGCAGGCGATCAGGATATACTTTCTGGCGCCCACTACGAGTGGAAGATGTATCACGTTACTCTCAAGATTCACAATTTGAGACTAGCCGAAAACCAGGGCGCGAGTCGTATCATCGACATCGCTGCTGTGAAAATGCGCAACGCTACCAAGCGCTTACGCAAAGCTATCTTAGCTGATTTCTACAGCGTGAACGTTGATGGTGCAACCGGTATGATTGGTCTGCGGGGAGCCTTACAAGGCACAACCGGAGGCGAAGTTCTAATCGGCGGCATCACAATGGAAGCCGCCAATCCATGGTGGAAAGGCTACTTGGATTCAAGCACGACCGTTTTAACATGGGATGCTTTGAATGCCATGTGGTATGACACCAAGAGATTTGGCGACCAGGATCCAGCGACAGTTATGTTCTGTACTCCTGGCGTGCTTGAGGCCTATGAGAATTCTCTAGCTAAGAGAGTTTCCACTGGCTCTTCAGGCACAGGTTATTTTGCTGGAACTCAGTTTATGTCCGACATTAGCAACAAGCGTGTTGCCATGGGCGGTTACGATGCGTTCTTCTTCAAGGGCATCCCGATGATCGAGGACAGAAACGCTCCCGCGTCTTCATTGTTCATGATCAACGAGAATTACATTCACTGGAGAGTCCTGAAGAATTTCATGTCGACAGGCTGGCAAGATCTGAGACCGCTTGGTAAGGATTATTTGCAAATGACCATCAATGGTTATGGCGCATTAACCTTCTCAGCGCTTCAGAAACACGGCCGATTCAGCAATATAACCGAAGCGTAAAGTATTACTGCTTCAAATAAAAACACTCCCCTTTCGACTTTGGGGAGTGTTTTGTTTTATTGTTCTTTCTTGCAGTTCTGGCAGAAAGACTTTCTATGATCCCAGTCCCAGAGGGATCCGCCACAGTACTCGCATTTATCGGTTAGGATCCACCAGAACCTCTTTAATTTGTCCAGCCACATAGATTACAAATCGATTTCGCTGTCCGGATCCAGTTCGGCAATCTGGGACTTGATGCCGGCTAGTTCGGTTTCAAGCGCTTCGACGTTTTCTTGCGGAGTGTCCATTCGGTTAAGCTCGGCCTCGATTTGCATAGCCCGCTCTTTTAGCTCAGTCAGATACTCATTGGCTTCTTTGCTAACGTCAACGATTTTCTCTGTCGCTGGAGCTTCCGGCTGAATTTCGGACGTTTGCGCGGTTGCGTTCTCCGCTTCTACTTCGGCCGCCACAGATGGAGTTATGGTTGGCGGCTCCTCATAGGTTTCCTTGGGCCCGTCAACTGGCTGGGTTGAGACGGTGTCTGGCGCTGGCTCGGACACTGGTCCGGTAGAAGGCGGGACGACCGCTGGTTCGGGTTGGGCAGGAGTTTCCTGTTTGGCCTCGACTGGGGCTTGTTTAATTTCAGCGGCAGCAGTTATGGCTTCCGCCTGTTGTAGTTTCTTTTTCTTTTTTCTTCCCATAGTATTATAGTTAAGAATTATTTTCCCGGTATAGCAGATACCGCTTCCGGGAACCACTTATCTAGTCGATTCATCTCAACGCCGCAGCAGACCAGCGTGCCACTGCCGGCTTGGATGATCTTTACTGTGTTGCCACAGTATTCGCATTGATATATCTCACCTAGCCTGGTCATATAGTTCGAGTAAGTTGCAAGCCTTAATATGCTTGCATTTTAATTTAAAGTCAGCGTAAGAGTGAACGCCTAGGTTCTCTGCTTCAGAGCAGAAGTTGATGTCTTCGCCTTGCCATTTAAGGCCGCGGTCATCGTAGAGCGTCATGAACTTAAGATTGGAATCTATCAGGAACTTCTTCTTGATCATGATGCAGCCTGTGCCTACGGCCGCCACCTGATGCAGCTCAGGCGAGATGTCCAGTATAGGTATATACTCGGCATCCTTGTAGCTATAGGC
>CAYHBD010000027.1:0-1649 GCA_964354805.1 uncultured archaeon
AAACAAAATCGGCAAACGCAGGCATTAATGGATTTGTTTACATGCGAAAAGGCGTTACCTCCTGATATTAGTATTGAAATTGAAAATGATACTGAGCTTAAAGAATTAAGAAAACAAATGGAAGATTTTTTTACCATTGATAATGAAAACCCTGATAATGAAGACAAAATAAGTCCAAAAGAATTGGCAGCAAGGAAAGAAGCAATATGCGAAATAACGAAGGCGAATGAAGGCGGACGCACTCAAAGGCGCGGACGCACTCAAAAGCGCGGACGAACTCAAAGGCGCGGACGCACTTATCGTCAGCGGGGGGGAGTAGACCCGCCGGAGACCCTGCTCCAGAGAATAAGTCGTGAAAATATGAAAAAAATAGAAGCGGATGCAAAAAAAAATTTTGAAGATGTTGAACTTAATGGGGAAAATTTGTATGATGAATATATAAAATTGAAAGCACGTGGGTTTGAGAGTGATGTCGCGTATAACGATATTGCGGCAAAAATTAAGGACTATCAAAATAAGGAGGTTATGAGACCAAAGTTAAAAACATTGACACGAGAACAAATACAAGAATTTAATAAGGCAGAACGTGAAGCTGAAGCATCTAGAAGAGCTGAAATGATAGCTAGAAGAAATGCTAAGGAAAAAGAAGCAGCAGCAGCAGCAGCAGCTGAACTTGAAATTCAACAAATAATGGATACACCAGGATGGACAGCATATGACTATTTTGGTGCAATGCCAGAATTTGACGAATTTAAGAACTTGAAAAGGGTATACGGTAGAGAAGAAGCATTTAAAAAAGTTGCATTAGATTTGATGAAAAAACATGGACCGAACTTTTTAAAATCGCAAAAAGAAGCCAGAATAGCTAGAATAGCCGAGGAAGAAGCAAAAGATAATTTAGAAAAAGCTATAAAACAAAAAGAAAAGGAAGACGCATATCAACTTCAACTTCAACAAGTAATGGATGACACAAGAATGTCAACGAGTCAAAAAGCATTAAGCTATTTTAATGGAATTCCAGGAGGATTTGAGGAGGACTATAAGAGATTGAGTATAACCTTAGGCGAAGAAGAAGCATTTAAAACAGTTGCATTAAATTTGTTGAGAAAATATGGACGGCAAATTTTAAGATTACCAGATGAATCCAGAATATTAGCTGCACAAGCTGCTGAACGTAAACAAAAAACTGTTGAGGAAGCACAAACAGCAGCTGAACGTAAACAAAAAATGGTTGAGGATGCAAAAGTATCAGATGAACGTCAAAAACAACGAATAATGGCTTCGAAAGCAGAAGCTGCTGCTGGTGCCGCTACTTTGCCCTCCCCAATCCCTCCCCCCTCTCCTGAACGTGAACTTCAACGAATAATGGATGCACCAATGTCAACGACAAAGAAAGCACAAAAGTATTTTTATAATGTTATTTTTACCAGTCCTAATGGTACAAGTACAGAAGCAGCAATTGCGCTATTTTTAAATTTGAAAAAAATCTATAGCTTAACTGACGAAAAAGCATTTGAAAAAATTGCATTAATATTGATGAAAAAACTTGGACCGGACTTTTTTAAGTCGCGCGATGAAGGCAAAGAAACACCGGTGGAAATAAAAACCGATGAAGTACCCTATGAATTCAGTATAGAACCCTATGGATT
>CAYHBD010000028.1:0-92245 GCA_964354805.1 uncultured archaeon
AGGGCTGGCTGATGGGCAGATCGGATAATAATACAGATTCACTTAAGAATGTATTATGGGACAAATTAAACATCAAGGAAGTTCCTTCCTTTTCAGCAAACGTTTGGTGCTTGTCTACAGATGAATTCTTGGATGACACTAACATTTCAAAGAATAAAAGCAACTACTTTTGCAGCTGGATTGACCTTAATGCAGACGAGCAGAATAAGCTGCAAAATTTTGAAATCATGCTTGATTTCCCGCAAGGCATAGCCGGTGTTAGAATAAACAAAACATGGCATGATGTTAGGGCTGGCACAGCAGCAAGCGTTTTGAATGACTTCAATAAGGAAGTGGATTGGCAAATGGTTTGCTTTGGTTATAGGCCAACGATTGGCGACGCCTTTCTTAACTATAGATATGTATTGACCCCCAAACCAGAATATGGCAGCGCTGTATCAACTTATTTTAAGCTGAGTGAATTGTTTGCTTTCAGAGCATTCCCAAAGGAATACTTTTTCTCCAATGATTTGATGCAACTCAATCTGGGTTACCCTGGCGGCAAGCCATATGAAGACTGGGCAACAGCTTCTGTTTATGCGGCAGTTGCAGCAGAAAAAGAGAATCCTTCAACAATGACTGTCATTATTCCAATAAGCGATGAATTGAGCCTCGGGAGCGAAGCATTAGACTGCAATAAAACTAATGATGATGGTGAAAAATTATTCTGTGAAAAATGCAACAGGTTTTCTCCAAAGTATGCCGGCCCGAAAGGCCCTTTCAATTGCCCGACAGGCAGAAGCGATGCCGTGGTTGAAAGAGCAATAAATATAATAAAAGAGTATAGGTACAATGTTTTCCCAGTTCTTGCAAACAGCTGTGATGTGCCTAACCCATACGGGAACTCAGACAATGGTATCTGCAGGCGCTACTTTGGTTCAGCATGCCCGGCACCAAACGGATACTGCGGCGAATGCTTTATCGATGAAAGCAGGTGCCCTGGCTTAACATTGGAAACGCCCGGTGATATGAGCGGGTTTGGCTGCGACAAAAAGCACTGCAGGGATTTCATTAAAGAGGATATGAATTCCCTTGCAGCAAAAACTGGCGGCGAAATGATTGAATTGACTCAAATCGAGTTGCTGTACAATAAGATCTCAGAGGCGATAAAAAATACAATTGAGAAATATAAAATAAAATCCGGCGAAAAAAGGCAGGAAGAAGAGCGCTTTGCGTTCGAAAAAATGGTGCCGTTGAGCAACAGGCTGTTCGCTGACCTCAAATTCTGGCACTATAAGCAGGCAGCAGGCGAAGAGTAAATGGGCAATAAGGCAGCATATACATAAAAAAAGGTTTATATAATAGAAACGCTATTAATTAAGTGGAAATCATGCATTCAAAAGGCAATGTTGTTGCAATGGCGATAACCGCAATAATAATTACTGCTGCGGCAGCTGCTTTTATTGTAACCTTTTACGGAACGCCAGCGCCAGAGCTGCCGATGAGCACTGCTTTAAGCGAAACTGAGATTTCAGTCAAGAAAGCAATAGCGCTTGGCATAAGCAAATGGGCTGAAACAGGCTTCGACCAAGAAGAGCCAATGTGGTACAATAACGGCGATTACCCGCCCTCTTTCGACCAAGCAAAGGGCAGCTTGAAAGCGGTTGTTGAAGAAGAAATAGGAAACGTTTTGGCAGAACTTGAAAGGCAAAGAGGCTACAAATTTGAGGGAAGCGCAAAAGTAGAGTTTCCCGGAACAGACAATGTCAGTGACATAACTGCTTTGAGCGATGAAGCAAAGAAAAGCGTGGAAGTCAAGGTAAGCGGCTTCCAAGTAAAGGACGAAAAAGGAAGCATTGTAACCGTAAAAGAATTTGCAACAACGCAAAAATTCGATTATCCTGTCTGGGATATTTACGGCAAAATGCTTGAATGGAGCACAGCAGACATGGGTGACGTGGACAGAGGCAACTTTTATTTAAATTTGGAGGCAATATTAAACCGCAAGCCATACCAATTCAGGTTCTGCGATTGCGGCATAATTGACAAAGAAGCAAGGGAAGAAGAAATAGCCAAAGGAAAAATTAGCTGGGAAGAAGTAGAAGAGGAAGCAATAAAACCAGCACTGGAAAGCCTGAAGGCAAAATTCGCTTCAAACCCAAACATAGTTTGCAATTACGTTGTAGAGAAAAAAGTTGTTGAAAACATTCCAAACGTAGTTAAGAGAGGCGCAGCAGGATGCTCATGCAGCATTACAGGGCCAAATCCTGACACAGGAGCAGAGGGAAACCCTATAGCTGAAACTATACCAAGCGATTCCCCATATCACACTATTTATTGCTGGAGCAACACCGAACTTGGAAAACCGAAAGAGCAGTGCCAAATCCTAAACAGGACTAATGTAAATCCGGGAATGGCACCAGGCCAGGAAACAACCTTTACTTCACTATGCGAAACAGAGGGGGCAATAGCTTTAGTGGATGACCTGAACAGCGACCAAAAATGCACAATATTTAACACAGAAGAATGCTATACTGTGGATGAAATTAAGGACGATGCAACAAAAATGCAGTTATGCCTGGATCAAAAGCTCTGCTTTAAAGATGACACGCAATGCCAACAGTCATACGGAGAGAACCCATTCTTGGATGTTGGCGCAACCCATGAAGTTGTTGGCATGACCAAAAGAGCCGGGGCAGTCCTGCGCTTTGAATGCAAAGACGTGCAAAGCAGGGTTGGCACTGAAACAGAATTCAAGCAACTAAGCTCAAGCATTGTTGTAAGGTTTGCTTTGCTGAAAGGAAGCCCGCCGCCAGAGTTCTGCACAACAGAAGCAGGACCAATCTGCAAGTACGGCGCATTGGTTACACTTATTGGAATAGAATGCACCCCATGGGACCCATGCTTTTTGGATGCAGGAGATGAAGCAGCATGCGGCGTGTGCGAATGCATGAGCGAAAAACAGATTATTGCAAGGCCTGATGATTACCTTGGCATGGATGACGCAACCGCAAACAGCTGGTGCAAAACACAGGGCGGCACGTTCAAGTGCCCGTCAACAATTGAAGCAGCAGGCCTGACACCGGCGTGTGACACATTCCAGAAAGAAGCAGAGGCTGCAGGCAAGAGCTTGGACTGCGTGCTGTACAGCTGCGATGTAGTTGGCGACACTGTTATGAGAGGCTGCTCTTCTTTCACGCTATACCCTACGCCTTGCGGCGACAAGCTGTGCAAGAGCTGCACAGCAGATGGTTTTTGTGATGTAAATGCAAGCAAGGTTGGCAAGTCATGCGGTTTCGGAAAAAATGCTGAAACCCCAAGTGGTAAGGAAACAAATAAAGGGTATAGCCCAAAGTGCTTTGGATGCAATGATGCAGGCGAATGTGTTTTAAAAGAGAACCTTGAAAATGTAAACTGTTATAGTAGCGGGGGCTGCGACACTAATTGCTCTGTTGAAGGCAAATGCAGTGTATATGACCCTTCCATTGTGGGAAAATGGTGCCCCAAAAAGACAACTGAGAAGTACCAATGCGAGGGATGCAGGGTTAGCGGGTCAGTGCTGGTTTGCGATAGCAGAGAATCCTGCCCGCTTGGCTGTTGCTACAATGCAACCACTGGCTGGGCTAGGTGCAAAGAGGCAGGCAAGAACTGTTGCCCGCTGGATGAGGAAGTAAAGTCTGAAGCGTGCACAAGAGAAACCTAATCAAACTACTTCTGCTGCTTTTTTATTTTACAAGAATAAGTGCAGTTCTTAAAATACTGCGTTGGCTTCGCGTTAGGTTTAAATATCAGAACAGGTTATTTCTACTATTATGGTTGATAGCGAAAAGTTTACTGAAAACGTCAAAACCCTGCTGAGCGAGGGCGCGGAGGGAAAGGATGTTGTTGCTTTCATAAAGCGCCTCGGCTTTTCGGAACAGGAGGCAAAGGCTTTTGTTGCAGAGGCAGGCAAGGGGCAAATAGTGAAAACAGAAACCCTGATGAGAGGCCTGCCAACCAGCGGAAAACAGCAGCAAAAACAGCTTTCGCCGCAAAAAGAGGAAGAGATGCGCAGGGCATTCAGGGAGAACATGGAAGAGGTTGCAAAAATAGTGGAAAGGCTCAGGGTAGACAGAAAAGAGCCAGTGCAATAAGCAATCCCCTGAAACAAAAAAAATAAATACAACGAAATACTCTAATTATTGAATGAATAAAATTTTTTTAACCGCAATTTTCCTTCTCTTAATATTTCAAATTGCTTTTGTTTGCGCTTACCCGGAAAACTTTGACGGCTGGCGGGTAATGCCAATTAGGTCAGAGAAGGAATTCGAGCAGGAAAAAATCGGGGGGGAAGCAGAGCAGCACAATCACGGAATTGCAAGAAGCCCTTCAAACCCAAACACCATCTATTTGGCCCATGACATAGGGGCAGTCTGGAGAAGCACTAATGCCGGCGAGAGCTGGCAGAAAACCCTTGGAAAGAGCCTCTGGCTGCAATTCGGCGAATCAATAGAAGTTGACCCGGTTGACCCTGACACAATTTTCCTCATAGTCAGCAACAGTTACAACTACAAGTCCATAGCTTACGCAGGAATATACCGCTCAAAAGACAGCGGCGACAACTTTGAGTTTGTGCTGCCGACGACCGTAAAATGGCAACGCTTTTACACGCACAATCTGGCTTACGATTTGACAAGCATAACTTCATCAAACGCAACACGATGGTATGCTGGTTTTTCAAACAACGGCCTGTACAGGTCGGAGGACAGCGGAAACACGTGGACAAAAGTAAGCGACCTGAGCACACACGACACTGTTTATTCAGTCCAAACGCATCCAAGTGACGGGCAAACAGTTTACCTTGCATCAAACCTCGGCTTTTTCAAGAGCAGCAACAAGGGTGCAAACCTACAGAAAACAGGGACTGGGCTTCCGAGCGGCGAGGTTTCATCAATTGCAATAAACCCCCAAAACCCGCAAATGATTTATGTTACAGTAAGGACAAATGGATTGTACAGGTCAACTGACGGCGGAAACAATTTCTCTTTGCTGAAAAGCTTTGACGCAGAAAGAGTCTTCATCAATCCAGGCTATCCAGACGTAATCTATTTGGTTGGAATAAGCACAAATACAATAATAAGCCACGATGCAGGTGCGCATTGGATTACAGACATGTGCACCCAGCCCGCGCCAGGCCTGGCAAGAGATGCCCCTACCTGTGGGAAGGGCTGGAAAGGAATGATTGCAGGCGGGGCAACAGGCATTGTTCCAAACCCGAATGACTCAAACGAAGCGGTTGCTTTCAGCAGGGGAACAGTCTGGAAAACAACTGACGGCGGGCATTTATTCAAGGACAGTTCCACTTTATGGACTGGGTTTGCATGGGGCTGGGCAATGGGCGGAACAGCATTTGATGCGCAAAACCCGAACAAATTTGCTTTTTTCCTATGCGATGTCACTTCAGTGCTTACTATGAACGGAGGCGATTTCTTCGAACAAAAAGGTGCAAACGAAGCCTGGACCTGGAAAGGTCAAGGGATAATCGACTGGGTGAACATGCTTGCAGGGGATTTCCAGCCAGGAAATAGCAATGTCATTGTCAGCTCTGTTGGAGATTACTTCGCCAACATTCTGACCAGGTCAACAGACAACGGAAAAACCTGGCAAATTGCAGACAGGAAACTGGAAAACCACTACTTTGTAGCATTCCACCCAAACGACCCAAATATTGTCTACGCTGGAAGCGCCAGGTCAACAAACGCTGGCCAGACATTCACGCACATAGCGTATCTGGAAACCAACAAAGCATTGATGGTTGGAATGTGCCTTGCAAACCCAGATATTGTTTACGCATTCAGCAGGGACAACAAGACAATATACAGGAGTGACGACAGGGCAATGAACTGGAAAATTTACACAAAGCCAGGCTGGAGCCTTAACCTGCATGACAGCCTGCCGACCTTTGCTGCTGATCCGTTCAACTGCAACAAAATATACACTGTTGCAAGCAATGGAGACCTTGCTTCATTTGACGGCACAACATGGAAAAGCATGGGCGTACTGGCTTTAACCAATACGCCGGCAGGCCTATCAAACTTTGCAAGAAACGTCACCCTTGACCCAAAAAAAGAAGGGATTATTTATGTAAGCATGTTTGCATCAGGGCCTCCGAATATCTTTAGAAGCATTGATGGGGGAAACATTTGGGAGGACATAAGCTACAACAGGCCTAGAATTGACGCAGGCCTCTCAGTCAACCCTCACACAGGCGAATTGTTCGCAGGCAGCGGCTTTGGCACATGGGTTCTGCCGCCGCCATACGAAAGCGCGAATCTCTTTTATGACAAGCTTTTTTCAATGCCCTCATGCCAAGATGGATTGAAAAATGGCAGCGAAGAAGGCGTTGACTGCGGGGGAAGCTGCAAGGCACCATGCAGAACCTGCTCTGCTGACCCGCAATGCCTTGCAGGAGAAAAATGCTGCGCTGGCTACTGCAAAAAGCCAGCCTGCGCAATAAATGAAGATTGCGGGACAGGAAGGCAGTGCACTAACGGAGGGCAATGCAGCGCAGCATGCCAAAATATAAATTGCCCAGAGGGGGCAATAAATACGGCATGCTACTGCGGCGGCCTGCCAAAAACAGGAGGATACTGCTGCAGTGGAACATACAGAGCAACAGTATGCAGCACAGACACAAATTGCAATGACAACAATATAGCAACAAAAGACACTTGCACCAGCCCGAAAAGCTGCACGGCAGCATGCACGCACACAACAATAACACAATGCATCAACAATGACGGCTATTGCCCGCCAACATGCACCAGCGCCACTGATAACGATTGCCTAGCAAGCTGCGGCAATGGGGTTGTTAATTCAGGCGAGAATTGTTCAAACTGCCCGCAGGACGTAAACTGCTCAAGCGCACAAACATGCTGCGCTGGCGTATGCATTACACCAGAATGCAGCACAGACGCAAACTGCTCTAGCGGGCAACACTGCACAAGCAATGACCCATGCACAGGCCAATGCACAGACTGCAACATCACATGCACAACCAACACACAATGCAACGACAACAACCCAGACACAAACGACAGTTGTGAGAACGCTTCTACATGCGAATCATACTGCAAAAACGAGCCGCTTACCTGCGGCGGCATAGTATGCCAAACAGCCCAAATATGCTGCAATGAGTTATGCACAACGCCGGCATGCACAAAAACAAGCGACTGCAACGACAGTGATGTTTGCACTAGAGACAGTTGCAAAACAGCAGGAACATGCACAGCACAATGCTCGCACACTGCAATACCAAAATGCGGATGGAAAAAAATGAACTGGACAATACCAAGCTGCTTTCCAATAGCTGCACTGTTCACTGTAACACTAAAAGACGAAACAGGCACTCCCCTGGAAGGGGTGGAAATAACATACGGAACACAAAAAATGCTTACTAATGCAGAAGGAAAAGTGGAAATGCTCGGCGAGAAAGCAAAATACGTAATAAACGCAACAAAAGAAGGATACTATCCATTAACAGCAAGAAAACTCGCGAGCACAACATGCAAACCAACATACACAACAACAGGAACAAAACCAGTGCCTGTAACAAAAGGAAAAATAGAAATCGAAGTACTCGAAACACCATACATCAACAGGGAATTCACAATCAAAATAACAGACAACAACAGCAAAGCAGTGCAGGAAGCAACAATAACATACTCACAACAAACAACAGAAACAAACGAACAAGGGCAAGCAACACTAACAGCAGAAAAATCAAAATACCTAATAACAGCAACAAGCGCGCAAGGAACAGCAAGCACAAGAATCCTGCCGAAAACATTCACCCAACCAGACCAAAACACAGGCACAGGCGCTGGAACAGCAAAACCATTCACAATACCGCTTGATATAATTGTCCTAGCAGCAGTAATAGTAATCGGAGTAATTGTGCTGCTGAGGGCAAGGGCAACAAAAAAAGAAACAGCGCAAACCTAATTCTTTAAAGGCAAGTTCCGACGCCTAAGGTCAGCAAATCCCGCAGCCCTGTTGCAAAGCCAAGGATCGCTATTACAATTTTGATGAAGCCCCTCAAATTCTCTCTTTTGATTTCTTTGTCAATATAGTAAACGATTAGCAAAACAAGCAGAATTTTCACTATTACAAAAGAGATTGGAAAAAGATCAAGCAAAAAACCGCTTGCAGGGTGCTGTTCCCCGCACCTGAAAAACTGCGTTGCGATGAATGTCGCGCTCCCATCCAGTGTCTGGGATGCAATTGCAAGCCTGTTCAGGTTGTCCTGCAAAATCCGGCTTTTCAATAATTTGCCAAGGGCAATTAAAACAAGGACAATTGCAAGCAACATTGCTATAACGTAAAAAAAGCCCGGCCATGCCCTGAAATTCATTAATTCAAAAACAGCAACCGGCGCTGCAAGCACTATGCCAATTGCTGCAAAAATCTTGTGGAAGTCTTTGCCTGATTTTTTTGACAAAAAAAGTGAAAAGAAAAGGCAAAACAGCGTGACGGCAGCAACCAGCAAATAAATGCCTGGAGTTACAAAATAGTAGCCTAATTCAAGCGGGTTCCAAGAACGCTGCAGCAGGTGCATATCCTCAAGCACGTGAACCGCGCTGCCGAGCAGAATGTAAGGCAGAAGCGCAAGCATGAATTTTGCATTGAAGCGAATTCCCCTTCTGTCAAGCGCAGGGAAAATGACGAAGAACGCAAGCGCCAGCATTATTGCGCCGTAAACAATGTACTCGACAATTCCGTAAGAGCCGTACTCGGCTATCCTCTTGCCGAAAAAATCGTACAAAACCTGCCCAATGTCCACAAATAATGCCTCCTGCAATCAAACCAAAAAAATCCGCCAAATGCCCATACTAAGTGAATTTTAAATTACTTAAGCCTTTTATATGTTTACCATGAACGGACAAAAACAGCCCAGGAGCCTGCGGGAAGCTCTCGAAGGAAAGCTTTCAAAAAAGGAAATGCAGCACCTGATTACTTCCTTTGATTCAGTTGGAAATATTGCGGTGATTCAGATTCCAAAAGAGCTGCAGCGCAAGGAAAAAGTGATTGGTGCTGCATTAATGCAAGTGAACAAACATTTCACTACTGTTTGTATGGTAACAGGCGAGAGGGCTGGCAAATTCAGGGTTAAGCCAATGAAGGTAATTGCTGGCAAGAAAAACAAAATTGCAACTTATAAGGAAAGCGGCTGCGTTTTCAAAGTGGATTTGGGCAAAGTCTTTTTCAGCCCGCGCTTGGCCACTGAAAGGCTTAGGATTGCAAAACTGATAAAGGAAGGCGAAACAGTCGGCGCGCTCTTTGCCGGAGTTGGCCCTTTCCCGATTGTTTTCGCAAAGCACAGCGGAATGCGCAAAGCTTACGCAATTGAATTGAATCCGCACGCATTCAAGGAAATGCTGCAAAACATAAAATCGAACAATTGTGAGGACAGGGTTGAGGCAATCCATGGAGATGTGAAGAAAATTGTGCCAAAAAAATTCAAGGGGGCATTTGACAGGGTTGCAATGCCCTTGCCAAAAGGCGGGGAAAACTTTCTCAGGGAAGCGCTTATAGCAATCAAGCCAAAAGGCGGCGTAGTTCATTTCTATGCTTTTGTGAAAAAAAAGGAAGGCCTTAGCGAACCACTGAAGCAGATTAGGGAAGCAGCAAAAGATTCAGGAAGAAAGGCGCGGATTTTGCTTAAAAGGAAAGTGTGCAGTTTTTCTGCCAGCATTGACGAGTTCGTGATTGATTTCGCTGTTTTGGGAAAGAATTTAAAATAAACCGTAGCAAGTTTTGTTCATGCAACTATACAAAAACCTTTTCGGGCTTAATTTCTCTTATCGCTCAGCGCTGCTGTTTGCGTTTCTCGCACTATTCCCAAACCTGCTTGGAATGATTGTTCTGCCAACGCCGTTTGGATTCAAATTCCACTTGTTCCAGATAGCTGTTTTCATTGCAGCACTTTTGTATGGAAAATGGGGCGGGGCATTAAGCGGAGCAGCAGGCAGCGTTTTCACTGCGATTGCATTGAACAATCCATTCATTATTGGCGGCAACGTAATTCTTGGATTCTTTACTGCTATGTTCGCGAAAAGAATGCATGTTGTGTTCGCTGTTCTGGCTGCCTTCGCAATACAGCTCCCTTGGCTTTACTATACGGATTTGCTTGCGGGAATGCCGCTGCCGGCAGTGCAAGGCGTTGTTGTTGCTTTGCTTTTCAGCAATGTTGTTTGGGCAGCGGTTGCAGCGTTGATTTATAAAAGAATTGGGAAATTAATTCAATAGTTGTTTTTTTGCAGGTTAACTTATAAAAGAATTTGGGGCTTAATTCAATAGTAACTTTTTTTGAAGTTGAATCAAATGGTTTTCAGATTGGTTTTTTTGGGCCCGCCTGGCGCTGGAAAGGGAACTATTGCACAGCGCTTGAGCCAAAAATACGGCTTGCAGCAGATTTCAACAGGAGATTTGCTCAGGGCAGAGGTTGAAAAGGGAAGCGAGCTTGGAAAAAAAGTGAAGGCAGTAATTGAAAAAGGCGAACTGGTTGATGATGAAACAGTTGCTGCACTGGTTGAAAACAAATTGGGGGAGCTGGGAAAAGAAAGGGGATTTATTCTGGACGGCTTTCCAAGAACAATAAAGCAGGCGAGCCTGCTTGAATCCGCTGCAAAAAAGCTCGGCTTGCAGCTTGATGCAGCCTTGGACATTGAGGCAAGCGATGAAACAATAATTGAAAGGCTGAGCGGCAGGGTTCAGTGCACGAAATGCAGCAAGATTTACAATTTGAGGAGCATGCCACCAAAGCAGGAAGGGAAATGCGATGCATGCAATGGAAAAATAGTGCAGAGGGAAGACGACAAGCCGGCTGTTGTGAAAATGCGGATTGCCACTTACAGGAAGAAGACAGAGCCATTGATTGAATACTACAAGAAAAAGCGCCTGCTGCAGGTAATTGACGCAAACGCCGATTCGCCAGAAAAAAACCTGCAGAATGCCGAGGCAGCTTTAAGCAAGCTGAAAAAGTAGGGTGTTTTTATGGTTGAATGTGTTATTGTTGGGACAGTTGCATTTGATTCGATTAAAACGCCTTTCGGCTCGGCTGAAAAGGTTTTGGGCGGGAGCGCAACCTATGCCTCGCTTGCTGCCTCTTTTTTCGCAAAGCCTGGCATTGTAAGCGTTGTGGGAAAAGACTTCCCGAAAGAGCATTTTGATTTCTTTGAAAAGAAGGGAATTGACACAAAGGGAATCGTGGAAGCAGAAGGCAAAACCTTTGCATGGAGCGGCGAATATGGTTTGGACATAAACATTGCGAAAACAGTGAAAACGGAATTGAATGTTTTGACAAAATTCGACCCAAAACTTCCGGAAGAATACAGGAAAACGGAATTCCTTTTCTTAGGCAACATTGACCCGGAGCTGCAGTTAAAAGTCCTGGGGCAGATGGATAAAACAAAGCTTGTTATTGCGGACACAATGAATTACTGGATTGAAAAAAAGCGAGAAAAGGTTCTGGAAATAGTGAAAAAAACAGACATCTGCTTAATGAATGACGCCGAAGCAAGGCAACTGTTCAATACACCAAACCTTGTCCAGGCAGCGAAAGAAATCCTGAAATTGGACAGCGATTTGGCGATAATAAAAAAGGGCGAGCATGGGGCTTTGCTTTGCACTGAAAACGGCAGCTTTGTTGCACCTGCCTATCCATTAGCGAATGTAATTGACCCAACTGGCTGCGGAGACAGCTTTGCAGGCGCATTAATTGGATTCCTCGCAAAAGAAGGAAAAGTGAACGAGGCCCTGATGAGAAAAGCAATCATTTACGGCAGCACTGTTGCCTCGTTCAACGCAGAGGGAATGGGCATTGAAAGAATGAAAACACTTTCAAGAAACGAAATAAACAAGCGCTTTGAGGAATTCAAGGAAATAATGAGATTTTAAGTTATTGGATTTAAAAAAAATTTGGTTGCATTTAAAAAAGTTTCTTGGTCCTTTGTTTAAAAGAAACAGTACTTTTAGAGGTGCATTAAATTGCCTTTTGACGTGAAAGATTTGAGCCTTGCAGAGCAGGGCAGAATGAATATCGAGTATGCTGCCCAGCAGATGCCTGCGCTTATGGAAATAAAGAAGCGCTTTGAAAAAGAAAAGCCGCTGAAAGGCATTACTGTAGGCATGGCACTGCATGTAACAAAAGAGACAGCCAATTTGGTCAGGGTGCTTATTGCAGGCGGTGCGGCTGTTGCAATAACAGGCTGCAATCCACTGAGCACACAGGATGATGTTGCCGCAGCACTTGCAAAAGAAGGCGTAAATGTTTTCGCATACAAGGGAGAAACAAAAGAGGATTATTACAAGTACCTGAACAAAGTGCTTGATTTCAAGCCGAACGCAACAGTTGACGACGGCTGCGATTTGATTTCTGAAATCCACTCAAAAAGGCAGGAATTGCTCAAAGGCCTTATTATTGGAACAGAGGAAACCACAACTGGTGTCATTCGCTTGAGGGCAATGGAAAAAGACAATGCCCTGCGCTATCCAATAATTGCAGTGAATGACAACAAAACAAAGCACCTGTTTGACAATTTCTACGGCACTGGTCAGAGCACAATTGATGGAATATTAAGGTGCACCAATCTGCTTTTTGCTGGAAAAAAGGTTGTTGTATGCGGTTACGGTGACTGCGGCAGGGGGGTTGCCCTGAAAGCAAAAGGAATGGGCGCAAATGTTACTATTTGCGAAACCGACCCAGTAAGGGCATTGCAGGCATGGGGCGACGGCTATAACGTAATGCCGATTGCAGAGGCAGCAGCAATTGGTGATGTTTTTATTACTGTCACTGGCAACAAGCGCGTTATAAGGATGGAACATATTGAAAAAATGCATGAAGGTGCGATTCTTGCAAACGCTGGGCACTTTGATGTTGAAATAGATGTTGCTGCATTGAACAAGGAAGCGAAAAGCAAGCGCAGAATCAGATGGCAGTTAGATGAATATGTTTTGCAGAATGGAAAAAAGGTTTATTTGTGCGCTGAAGGCAGGCTTGTTAATCTGGCTGCCGCAGAAGGCCATCCATCGGAAGTAATGGACTTGAGTTTCTGCGGCCAGGCGCTTGCAATCGAGTTCGGCGTGCGCAATAAGGGAAAGCTTGCAGCAAAAGTGCATGTTCTGCCAGAAGAAATTGACATGGAAATAGCTGAATTAAAGCTGAAAGCAATGGGAATAAAAAAAGACGAATTGACAGCAGAACAGAAACGCTATTTGACAAGCTGGGAAGAGGGAACCTAAGCCTATTTTATCGCTTCCCACATTACCTGTTCTTTTGGCTTTACGATTATTCCGTTGTTTGTTATTTCAAATGGGTGCACGTTTTTGTCGTGGGCTGTTCCCCTCATTTTCCTGATGAAAATGCTCCTATTTGGCGGAGTGAAGTAAAGCGCTATTACCCCGTCTGCAACGAATTCCTCTATGCCGAAAGCGCTGAACGCTGTTTTGTCTCCAGCTGTTTCTGCTGTGAAAAGCGTTGTGCAATTCAAGTCCTTCAATTTATCCAAAAAATCAAAAAGCAATGGCCTGAATTCAACTGTTCCCATCCAGACAGCAAAAGCTGTTGTTGAATCAACCACAAGGCGCTGGGCATTCATTTCCCTGACTTTTCTTGAAATCAATTCAAGCTCTTCCTTTATTTTGTCATTGATATACCTGCCGTTTTTCGCATAACCAAGATTCATCCTGTAAATGCTCATCAGCTTTTTTTCCTGCAGTTCATGAACGCCCCAGTTGAAGCTAATCATGTCCCACTCAATTGCCTTTTGGCTGCTTTCAACTGTTACAAAAATCCCGGGCTGGCTGAACTGCTTTGCTCCAGCATAAATGTATTGCATGCTGAAAATAGTTTTTCCTGTTCCACTGCCGCCTGAAACCAGAACAGCGCTTCCTTTGGGAAAGCCGCCCTGCAGCAATTCATCCAATCCAACAATTCCACTCTTAATTCTTTCCATTAAAACCAGAAATATAAAGGTTATTGTTATTAAAAAAAGTTTCCATTGCCTCCAAAGCGTGTTGAATGAGTGATGCTTTTTAAAAGCAAAATTTATGGCAAATTATTTATTGTTCAACACGCTTTCCGAAAGAAAAGCATTAAATAGTGTAGGAACCTATCTTTTTCTATGCCTTCTATTGAAGAAAACATGCCTGAGGCAGGGCTATCGGAAGATAGCGAAATTGGCTCAATACAATCCAGCGAGCCATCGGAAGAAGCTGGAATTGAACAGCCAATCACGCAATCCGCTGAACCACAGGCAGGCTTAGGGCAGTTTAATCTGGTTGATTTGATTGAGCAGCCTGCCTGGAAAACGATTCTGATTGATCTGGTTAAAAGCAACAAAATGGACCCATGGGATATTGACATTGTTGATTTGGCGAACAAGTACTGGCTGAAGATTCAGAACCTGCAGAGGGGAGATTTGAGAATTCCTGCAAACGCAATCCTTGCGGCAGCGATTCTGCTTAAATTGAAGGCGAGGACAATAAAGCTGAGCAAAATAGATGAGGAGGAAGAGGAAACAAAGGAAATAAGCAAGGAAGAACTGGCGCTGATTGAGGAAAGCATTCCGCAGCTTTCAGGCCAGAGGCAGTTCAGGGAGGGAAAAATTGGCCTGGATGAATTAGTGCTTTCAATTGAGAACATTTTGCTCAAAACAAAAAGCAGGCAGTCAATCCTGAGGCAGAAGGAGATTCCGGAGTTCAAGTTCTTTGTTGGAGAGGGAAACATTGACGAAAAAATCGCTGCTGTTTTCAAAAAAATAAGCGAAAGGGCAGACAGCCAGGGTCTGGTAATGTTTACCGCCCTGCTTGACGAAAAAACCCCATTGGAAATGGTGAACTGCTTTATTCCACTGCTTTTCCTCGTAAACAAGGGCAAGGTCAACGCATGGCAGGAAGAATGGTTCGGGGAAATATTCATTTCGCTGATGAAGGAAATGGAAGAACAAAAAGAAGAAGAGCCTGAAAAGAAGAAAGGCAAGGCAAAGAAAAAGAATTAAAAAGAAGAAAAGCCAATCCAAAGGTTTAAATTGTTTAAAGGCATTGATTTTATTGGTGAATCGAGAATGGCAAAACCGGTTATACGACGTAGGCTAAGAAAAGCGAGAACCTTTGCAGACTATAAAGCAGAGGCAGCTAAAAGGCTTATGAATGCAAAACCAGGGACAATGTTTCTAATTGGAGGGCATAGGTTTATCAGGCTGGAACGAAAGGGAAAAGAAAATGATGTTATTGGAGTCAGGTTAGATTGATCTGCCTCAATTTATTATTTATAAAAACTTCTAAACCTTTCTTTTTCTATGAGTAAAGCAATTGCCCTTGTTTCAGGCGGCATTGACAGCGCTGTTGCAGCAGCCCTTGCATTGGAGCAGGACATGCAGCCTGTTTTCCTGCATTTTGACACAGTGCCTCTTGGTAACACAAAGGGCAGGGAGAAAACAATTCTGCTTGCAAGGCACCTGGCTCAGCGGTTTGGAAAAAAAATAAAAGTAATAATTGCCCCGCACGGAAACATTTTGTTTGCCATCGCCAAAAACTGCGACAGAAAGTATGGCTGCGTTCTTTGCAGGAGAATGATGCTCAGGATAGCTGAGAGAATTGCGAAAAAAGAGAAAGCAGTCGCTCTGCTTACCGGAGAAAGCCTTGGGCAGGTTGCATCTCAAACGCTTGCGAACTTGAATACAGAGCACTCGGCTGTTTCAATCCCAATCATCAGGCCTCTGCTCAGCTTGGACAAGCTGCAGATTGAGAAACTGGCGAAAAAATTCGGAACATTTGAAACAAGCATCCTGCCATCAGCCTGCTGCAGCATTCCATCAAAGCCTGCAACAAAGGCAAGCGCAGCACTCATAGGGGAAGAGGAAAAAAAGCTGGATGTTAAAAAACTGGTTGAAAATGCAGTGCAAAAAATTGAGAAAAAAACGATTTGTTAAAATTTATCCGTTTGCATGAAACACATTCAGCAGCACTGGTTCCGGATTAAACATAACTTTAAATACAAGAAATCCGTTATTATAACCAAATTCTCTAAACGCAAAGGAGGTGAAAAATTGCTTAACATACTATTAAACCCAGTTCAGGCAATCCAGGAGGCAAAAACAGAGAAAAACTTGGTGAAATCCATTATTGTTACACTATTGACTGGTGTTGTGCTTGCAATTATGTTCGCAATAGCTGGTGCTAGCGTTATGAGCACATTCGGCGCCGCAGCTGCAGAAACAGGGGCAATAGCAATCGCGATAATCTGTGTAGTAATAGTAGTAACAGTATTGATTACAACGTTAATAATGGGCTTTATCACAGGCAAAGTGGCATCGCTATTGGGCGGAACAGGGTGCTTTTTCGAAGGGGTCACTTCACTTGCATACAGCAGCTTTATCCTTTCGGTTGGCATATTGATTGCAGCAGTTGTCTTTTTAATTGCCGCATTGATTGGATCAGCCATAGCATCCGTTGGATTAATACTAGCTGGACCAATTGTAACATTCATTGGATTAGTGATAACAATAATCATTATTGTACTAGCGATTGCAATGAGCGTTGCCGTGTTTTTTAGGGCAGCAAAAGAATTGTTCAACATCGACTATATAACAGTATTACTTGTAACAACAACCCTACAACTTGCAGTAACAGTTATCGCGTGGTTCTTTATAATGACAACGGTCATTGGGACTATTAGCACTATAGGCAGGATGTTTGGAACTGGCGGTTTGCCTCTTTAAAAAAATTGCCCGCCTTTTTTTCTTTTTTTTCTTCCATTATACAGTAAAAGACATAATTATTTGAACAATGGATTGTCTTTTACTTATAGCAAATGAGCAATAAATGTTCAATTATTAATGTCATTCGCTATAGTTAAATACCTCTCTGGCTTTTGTTTTTACCGAGGCTACAAAAATGCGTTCCTTTAAATTGGGCAGGCTTTTCGGCATTAGCATTGAATTGCACAGCACTTTTGTCTTGCTTGCAATAATTGTGGCCGCACTGCTTCTTTTAACCCAGCCCCAGAATTTTCTGCCGACAATTATTTTGTTCTTTTTCCTTTTCCTAACTGTTTTTTTCCACGAGCTAATGCACAGCGTTGTTGCAATGCAGAAAGGCTGCAAGGTCGAGAAAATAATCCTGCTGCCAATCGGCGGCATCTCAGTTTCGGAGGAACTGCCTGAAAAGCCGGCTGACGAGTTCCTGATTGCCGTGGTCGGGCCATTATTCAATTTCATTGTCGCAGCTGCAATACTTTTGTTAGTGCATTTTGCGCACGCACCCTTTCCCCAGAACTGGCTGCAGTTGTTTTTCTTCTCTCCAATGAAATTTGAGGAAGCACTGCTTGCTTATCCATTACTTGGCTTGTTTTATGTAAACCTTTTGCTGGGCGCATTTAATCTTTTCCTTCCAGCACTGCCGCTTGACGGCGGCAGGGTTGCAAGGGCAATCCTCGCATCAATATTTGGCTTCAAGAAAGCAACGGACATGATAACAAAGCTGAGCGTTTTTGTCGCAATCTTCTTGTTTTTGCTCGGCTTCTTCAGCGGAAGCATTTTGATTGCAGTGATTGCTGTATTCATTTACTTTGGCGCGAAACAGGAGCAGGAAGCCGCTGCAATGAAGCAAGCACTTGAGCGAGAAACAATCAAATCATTGATAAACAAAAAGCCGTTCATTGCAAAAGGCAGCGCAACTGTTGCAGAAATTGCCGCATTGATGCAAAAAAGGAACCAACTGCATTTCCTTGTCCAGCTTGAAAAAAATAAATTTGGATTAATTGGCATTGATTCAATTGTATCAATTGATAAAAGCAAGTGGCATGAAACAAAAGCTGAAAGCGTTTGCAAGCCAGTGAATGCAGTGAATGAAAACGCGCCGGCATCGGAAGTTGCAGTTAAACTGTTCGGAAAAGGTATTGCAATGCTGCCTGTGGCAAGAAAAGGCAAATTCATTGGAGTAATCGAAGCAAGGGAATTGCAGAAAAGGGTTGAATTGAACAAGGTAGTGGAAAAGAAATAAAAAGTGCTTTGAACACAATTTCTTTAAAGCCGGCGTGGCTGAGTGGTTGAAGGTGCTCCGCTCGAAAGGCCTTTTCTTTAAAAAAGAAAAGCCCTGGGAAAAGAAAGCAATGCCAATGCATTGCAAAAACATGAGAGACGGAGTAGGTCGAAAGGCCTCGCAGGTTCAAATCCTGCCGCCGGCGCATCTTTTCTTTAGGAAAGAAAAGATGCATCAAAAGAAATCGCTTCGCAAAAGCCTTTTATTCAAATAAGAATAATGGGGCAAAGGACAAGGTATTTTATTTGCAGCGCAGCATAAAGTGTTCAGTGGTTTGGTTGGCTGATGACTGCATTTTCTGCAAAATCGCGAAAGGCGAAATTCCCAGCACAAAACTGTATGAGGATGCTGCTGTTTTGAGCTTTTTGGATATCATGCCAGCGGCAAAAGGCCATGCGCTTGTAATCCCAAAAAAACATTATCACACCCTGCTGGACATTCCGCATGAAGAGCTGCGTGAAATAATGGCTGTCGTGCAGAAGGTTGCTGCTGCAATAATGGCAACCTGCGATGCAACAGGTTTCAATGTGATTCAGTCAAACAACAAAGTTGCAGGACAGGTTATAGCGCATTTGCACTTCCACATTATTCCGAGAAAGGAGGGAGACAGGCTGCACTTTGAGTGGGAGCAGGGGAAAGCTGAGAAAGAAGAACTGCAAAGATACGCTGCGCTGGTGAAAAAGAAAATAAATTAGCTGTTAAATCTTTTTGAAAAGCACAGCGCCCTTCTTGACTTTTGTGCCTGCTTTGAGCAGATTGAATTTGCAGTCTTGCAGCAGGCCTGCTTTTACTCCGAGCTGGCTGTTTATTTTCTCGCTTGTTGCAGGAATAAAAGGCTGCAGGAGAATGCTGATTATTCTGATTGAGTCTGCAAGAGAATAAAGGACGTTATCAAGGCCTTTGCCCTTCAGCTTCCAGGGTTCTTTCTCATTGACAAATTGGTTGCAGGCGCTTGCGAAAGAGAATATTTCAGCAAGGGCATGGTGCAACTCCAGTTTTTGCATGTGTTTTTCAATTTTTCCCAAATTAAGTTTTTTTTGCAGACCAGGGTCAGCGCTTCCCTTGGGAATTGCGCCCTTGCAGTATTTTTCAATCATTACAATCGCCCTGTTCACCAGGTTGCCTAACTCGTTTGCAAGCTCGTTGTTCAAGCGCTCTTTGAGGGCTTCTTCCGAGAAATTGCCGTCCTCTCCAAAAGGGATTTCCCTCAGCAGGAAATAGCGCAGGGCATCTGCGGAGTATGTCTCAGCTAAATTTAGTGGGTCGATTGTTATTCCCCTCGCCTTGCTTAGTTTTTCTCCCTTTAAATTTATAAAGCCGTGGACAATAACTTTTGGCAGTGCAATCCCCAAAGAGAGAAGCAGTGTTTTCCAAATAACGCTGTGATGCCAATTGATGTCACTGCCAATCACATGAGTTGCTGGCCAAAATTTTTTGAATTTTTCATTTGGGTAATCTACTGTTGATAAATAATTTATCAAAGCATCCACCCAAACTGTGACAGTGAGGTTTTTATCGAAAGGCAAAGGAATCCCCCATGTCACTTTTTCTCGGCTAATACTTAAATCCTTTAAAGGCTCGTTCAGCCTGTTTAGCAACTCGTTTCTTTTTTTATCAGGCCATAGGGCGTCAGGGTTGTTTTTGATGTGCTCAACAAGCGTTTCCTTGTATTTGCTCATTCTAAAGAAATAACTTTTCTCTTTTACCGTTTCAACTTCTTTTTTATGAATTGGGCATTTCCCTTCAACTAAATCTTTTTCAGTGTAGAATGTTTCACAGTCAACACAATAGGCGCCCTCGTATTCGCCTTGATAGATGTCCCCCTTTTCATAGAGAGCCCTTAATAGTTCAACAACCACTTTTTCGTGCCTTTTTTCAGTTGTCATAATAAAATCATCGTGGGAGATATTGAGCGCTTTGCACAAGTCTCTGAACATGGCTGATATCTCTTCAACAAAAACGCTTGGCTCTTTTCCAGCTTTTTCTGCAGCCCTCTGAATCTTTAAGCCGTGGCAATCAGTTCCAGTGCTGAAATACACTTCATATCCTTCAAGCCGCTTCCATCGTGCAAGCACATCAGTAACAATTTTCTCATACGCATGCCCCAAATGGAAACGGGAAGAGGGGTAATCTATAGCAGTACTTATGAAAAACGTTTTTGGCATTTGCAACACTTAAAATAATCTGCACACATAACGTCTTAAATATTATTATAAACCAATGCCGCTCTCATTCCACGGCCATATTAATATTTCCAAATTTTATGTTTCTGCCATCTATATTTGCTATTGCATTTTCTAGGGCTTTGATCTTGGCGGGGTGTTGTATATAAGGGTTTAACGAATTGAGTAATTTAATAAGGTAAAGTTTTTTGCCAATCTGTAAATTCCAATAATCGCCATTGTGAACATAGCCTTCGCGGGTTACATATCCTTTTCTTTCTCCAAGACATAGCTTTCTGCATTTTATTCCAAATTTTATTAGAGTTTCGCGAATTCTTTTTAATAGCACTTTGTCATAGTTGCCCAAGGCATAAACCGCGTTTCCTCTGAATATACCAATATGGCCTTCCGCGTCTGTAAAACCAGCCAGAAAGGAGAAAAAAATATCTTCTTTTTTGAAAACCCAATCAGGAGCAACTTTGCTTAACAAAAAGCGAAAACTAAGGGGGGGAGTTGCCCCAATATTTTTTGCCCCAATTTTATTCTTTTTTGATATCCAAACATGCGCATATTTTTGGAACATGTTCTTAATCAGCACCAATTGTTCTTCTTTTGTTGAGCCGCATTCAACTGAAACCGATTCGCTTTTTTTGCCTCCTTTTCTAACTCTCAGGTCTCCCAACCTAAATCCAATCAAATAAGCTTTCTCAAGTAGGTCGCCATTGAAGTCTTTTCGCGGGTAAACAAAATGAGAGGCGGCTTGACTCCGTGTTTTTATTCCATACTCTTTTAGCTTTCTGTGAACCGTGCTTCTTGAAAAGCCATACTGCTTTTCTATCTCCCAAGTGGAAAGCCTTTTTTTGGCATATAAGTGCAGCAGGGTTTGTTTGCTTGGAACATTTGAACTTGGGCTCCGCGGTTGCCTCGCCTTGATCTCAAACGGTTTAAGCCTTTTCCAGACAGTAGCCTGGCAACAGTTGTATTTCTCGGCTATTTCAAATGTCGTCAAGCCTTGTTTCGTGTAAAGTTCAACTAATTCCTTTTTGCTCATTTTTACAAAGCGGCAGTTTGAAGGCCTGACTTTTATTTTATACTCCCTAAGCCTGTTAAGAATTGTAGTCATTTTGCAGCCAAATACTTTGGCTATTTTGCTCGGCGCCAATTTTCTCTTTTCGTATAATTCAACCAAGTCCTCTTTTGGGATTTTTATTTTCTTTTTCTTTACAAAAAGTTTCACTGCTTCAGAAGTTGTTCTGGGCTTAATGCCGTAAAACTTCAGCCAGTAACAGATTGAACTATGGGTTCGGTCAAAAAGCTTGCCTATTTCTGAAGCAGGCAGTTTTTGCCTAACATATAACTCTTCCAGCTCTCCCTTAGAAATATCAACCTTCACTCTTCCACCAATAGAATTCTGTTTTTGCCTTTTAAAGCGGTTTTGGAAGAGTGGTGTTCCGCTGGTTGAATAAAAAGAGTGATTCATTCGGAATCACTCTCCAAGAACTCCCGCAAAATCCACATGTCTCTTCCATCCAGCTCTTCCGGAGCAAATTTCGCTATCTCTTTTACAACCCTTATTTCCTCCTCGCTTGGAAGAGGAAAATCAAACTTTTTGAAATCCATAACCGAATCACCTCCAATTTAAAGAATTTTTTCGTGGACGTCTCTGCTGCTTTTGGAGGCATTAAACCTTTAGGCGAAGCCGGCCTGCCAAAAGGCAGGGAAAGGTTTAAGCCGAGAAAAGCAGAGTCCTAAGAAAAAATTCGATTCAAAGGAGGTGATGAGGGGTTTACGAAAGTTAAGATTAAACGGTTTTTGGATAGAGAAGTAAGTTAATGACCCAAAAACAGACTAAGAAGATAAAGAAGAAGCAAGATGAATTGTGTAGTTTACAGCGTGCTTGGATTGGGGTAAAACAGCTCGTAGGCAGCAAAAAAGCAAGAGAGCAATTGCAAAAAGCAATAAACTTGATTTCACTTATACTTGTGGTTATCTTGTTTGGGCTGGTGGCACTTGCTATTTTAAATCAAAACCGACCTGTCGAAATTTATGATTTGCCAAAATTAGTGATTCTAAGTGCTGGTTATCAAGACCACCCTAGTTACAATTTTGATGGCAATTACCTTTTGTCTACAGGGGATTTAGAAAAACCCGTTCATGAATTCATTGTTGCGGGGGACCGTTTAGTTGCAAAGAATATTAACCTAGATTTGGATGGCAATGTAAAGATAAGGGAAATTGTACTAACATTTTACCTTTTGCCTCCAGAATTTACTAAGTTAACATGCTACGGCTTGCCAGATGAAAATAATGGCATTAAGGGGGAATCACTTGGCTGGTACCCACTTGGAAAAAAAGAATTATTCAAAGGCGCTGACCGAATTATTGGAACCCCTGATAAAAAGGGAGTTTGGAAAATATTGACTTGCGTATCCTACAGGTTATACAATGAAACCACATATCAAAGCCCCTTGATGAAGGTGTATGTAACAGTTTTGGACAATTATGATTTAGCAACTTTACAGTACTCAAAGAAATCAGGAGAACAAAATTATTTTATTTTAACAGTTGCTATTTTAACAGTTTTAATTAATTTGTTGAGTCAATTTGCCCTTAAAGATTAGAGTTTAGTGATAACTTTAGTAAAAGTATAAGGTTAAATGGCCTGGGATTTTAATGTATACGCTGGTTTATAATCCAAAGTGCCGCTGTTGCCGGCGGTTTGGTTTCAAAATTGATTACCTATAACAAATTGTTGCCATTATTAAATAAAAGAAAACAATAACAAGGGTTTAAACTCCCAACCCTGAATTTTAACTTCCAACACTAATTATTGGGGGCCGCATTGAATAATAACAATATTGGCATTTCATTCGCGGCACCCAGTACAGGGGGAATTAAACAGCAGGGGAAGCGCTGCAGTAAGCAAAACCAGCGGAACAGCACTCTCTTTCACTGCTGTTTAAAACCAAGGAAAAACAGTTATTAATTAAGGAAAGGCAATTTGCCATTGGCAGACAACAAAAAAAATAATTAAAAAAGCAAGCTATTGCTGCAGAAAGCAAAGAAAAAAATTAATTAAATTGAAGTAAGGTTTTTTTATGCCGGCGGAACAGGCTGAACAGGCAACGATTGAAAGAAAAAGCAGCGAGAACCCTTTTGTTGAAAAATTCTCGGCTTTTTTTGCAGCGCAGTACAAGAAGGAAATTGAGCGCCTGGTTGAATCATACCCCGAAAAGAGAAGCCTGGAAGTTAACTTCGCTTTGCTGCAGCAATTCGATTACCAGCTTGCCGATGAATTGATTGAAAGCCCTGATTTTCTGCTTGAAGCAGCAGAACAAGCCTTGGAAAGGATTGACATTCCGGCGCTCGAAGTAAAGGAATTCAAGCCACATGTGCGCTTTAACAATCTGCCTAAAGACAGGGAGAAACTGATCAGGGACATTGGCTCGGCTGACCTGGGCAAAATAATTTCAGTTGAAGGAGTAGTAAGGCAGATAACCGATGTCCTGCCAAGGCTGCTGGTTGCAGCATGGAAATGCAGGCGCTGCGGAAATGTTTACAGGATAGAGCAGCAAAGCCAGGAAATCAAGATGCCGGCTTTCTGCGAATGCAGGCACAGGGACTTCGAGCTTGTTACAGAGCAGTCAACATTCATTGATTCGCAGAAGATTCAAATCCAGGAGCCTTTGGAAAGGCTGAGGGGAAGCGAGCAGGCAGTCTATCTGGACACCCACGCCATAGACGATTTGGTGAACAAAATCAGTGTTGGAGACAAAACGCGCTTTGTCGGAGTTCTGAGGCTTAGGCCGGGAAAAGAGGGAAAAGTTGTTTACGGCAGATTCCTTTCGGTAATCCACCTGGAAGAAACTGAAAAAGAATTCGAGGAAGTGGAAGTAAGCCCTGAAGAGGAAAAAGAAATACAAAAACTTGCGCGAAACCCAAAGATTTACGAAATGCTGACGGCAAGCGTTGCGCCGGCAATCTACGGCCACGAGGTCGTAAAAGAATCCATAATCCTGCAATTGTTCGGCGGAGTCAAAAAGTACCTGCCAGGGGAGCAGACAATCAGGGGCAATATCCACGTTTTGCTGGTCGGCGATCCTAGTACTGGTAAGTCACAGATGCTGCAGGCAGCAAACAACATTGCCCCAAAAAGCATTTACACCTCAGGAAAAACAACATCCGGCGTTGGCCTCACGGCCAGCGCAGTCAAGGACGATTTCGGGGAAGGGGGCTGGACACTGAAAGCGGGGGCGCTTGTTTTAAGCAGCGGCGGAGTATGCATGGCTGATGAGCTTGACAAAATGGATCCGGAGGACAGGTATGCACTGCACGAAGCAATGGAGCAGGGCATGATTTCAGTTGCAAAAGCAGGCATTGTAACAAGATTCAAGGCAGAAACCAGCATTCTTGCAGCAGCAAACCCAAAATTCAGCAGGTTCGACCAGTACACGCCGTTCATAGAACAGGTTAATTTGCCTCCAACACTTATTTCAAGATTCGATTTGTTCTTCATGATAAAGGATGTTCTGGACAGGACAAGGGATGAAGCGATTTCAGCGCACATTCTGCAAATACACAAAAGCGGTGAAATTATTTCACAATACAAGAAAAAAGGAAAAACCCTGTCAAAAAAAGAACAGCAGGAAATCGAGGAAATTGCCGCGCCGGCAATCGGCCCTGACCTTTTAAGCAAATACCTTAGCTATGCAAGGCAGAACATTTTCCCTACTTTAACCGATGAAGCAATCGCTACAATAAGCGATTTCTATGTTAACCTGAGAGACCTTGGAAGAAAAGAAGGAAGCTATACCGCAACCCACCGGCAGCTTGAAGGATTGGTTAGATTAAGCGAGGCAAGCGCAAGGGTAAGGTTAAGCGATACAGCGGAAAAAGAGGACGCTGAAAGGGCAATCAGATTGGTCAAGGCAAGCTTAAACGATGTCGTAACCGACCCTGAAACAGGCAAAATTGACTATGACATAATTGCAACAGGCGTAACGCACACGCAGATAACAAACATGAAAAAGATCCTTGGCATAGTGCAAAACAAGGCAAGAGAAATGGATGCAGTTCCGGTTCAGGACGTTATTACAGAGGCTGAAGCAGAAGGAATAAGCAAAGACAAGGCCAGGGATTTAATTGCAAAGCTTGAAAAGAAAGGCGAACTGTACAGGCCAAGGCACGATTTGCTGAAGCCGACACAGAAAGAATAAATTAATTAACCACATCGCTACTTCTTCTACCATGCCGAAATTGTTTGTACAGCTGATTGCAATTTTTGCTTTAACCCAATTGCTTGGAATCGCGGTCGGCATAAATTGGATTGACGCGATTGCAACCGGCAAACAACCGCAGCCAACTTTTGCAACAGAAAACCCCGATGACCCGATCAATGCAATCGCTTTGGTTTTATATATTTTGGTTTTCACCGCTTTCCTTTTGGTTTTCATGCACTTCTTCAAGGGCAGGCTTTTGTTCAAGGCACTTGAAACAATTGTTACATTCACTGCCTCATTTATTGTTTTCGAAGCATTCATCGGCGACTTTGGGCTAATTTTTTCCATTATCCTTGTCGCTTGGAGGCTTTTGAGGCCAAAGCACGTTTTGCTTAGAAATGCTGCTGCAATCCTTTCAATTGCCGGCGTAGGCGCACTGATTGGCGTTACTTTGGGCGTTATCCCTGTCGCAATCTTTTTGATTCTGCTCGGATGCTATGATTTCATTGCCGTTTTCAAAACAAAGCACATGGTAACGCTTGCAAAAGGGATTACAAAGCAAAACCTTGCATTCACTGTTGCAATGCCAACCCCAAAGCACCAATTCGAGCTTGGAACAGGAGACTTGGCCCTGCCACTTGTTTTTGCGGTAAGCACAATGAAAGCAAGCCAGGCAATCGGCTTTCCGTTATATCTCGTGCCTGCTGCAATGGTTCTAACAGCTTCGCTCATAGGGCTGTTGATTACAATAAATTACTCAAGCAAGCACGTTGGAAAAGCACTGCCTGCTTTGCCGCTGCAAGCGGTGTTGATGTTGGGGGCTTTTGCATTGAGCAAAGCAATTGGATTCTAGGGCAAAAAGCAGTTCAATTGCTATCAGCTCTGTTTTCGGCGTTAAGCAAGCAATTGGATTCTGAGGCAAAATCAGCAATAAAAAATCAGGCTGCAATTCTTTTTTTTTCTGCGATTGTTTTTGCTTTTTTCGCTCTTGCACCAACTTTTGGAAATGGTAAAATTCCCGCTTTTTTGGGGGCAGACTTTGCTTTTTTCGCTCTTGCGTATTGCGCTCTTAAAACCTCAAGCCGATGTAGCTGCTCTTTTGTCTCAGTTGATGGGGGAATAATCCCAAGCTTTACAGCCCACGGTGTGGCTGCCCCTTTGCCTCGCGACTTTTTTAGTTTAATGATTCGCATAATATCCGCCTTCTATAAATCTTGTATTTCTCCTTGTTTTTAAACCTTTTTGTCACAGCCCGAAAAACGCCTTAAGCCAGCCAATGCCGTAGAAGCCTGCCAAGGCAACCAGAACATATCTTGGAACCTTGCCAAGCAGCGCCCCAATAAAGAACTTCTTTGGGCTGTACTTTATGATGCCTGCCGCAATCCCCATCAAATCAAAAGGGAAAGGCGTGAATGCCCCGAAAACAATTATTGGAATGCCCTTGTTTGCAAGCTTTTCCCCGTACTCAAAGATTTGTTCAACCTGCTGCTTGCGCATTTTCCTAAGGGTTTCCACACCAAGCATTCCAACAATGTAGCCTGACATTTCACCTATTGCCGAAGCAACGCCTGTCACAATTCCAATCAGCAGCACAGTAAAAACATCAGGCGCAATTGCCGCAAGCGCAAAAACAACTGGCTCCACAAGTATCGGAAACAATATTGTGGCATTGGCAAGCAGCGCGAAGACGAATAGCACAACCATGCCAAAAGGCGATGCATAAATAAAGTCTGCAAATGCCTGCACCCCGCCGAAAAAGGAAGCAATATCCATGAAGGTATTACGCCTCAGCTGCTTAATAATTTTTTGGTTTTGAAAAATTAAAAAAAAGGAAAAAAAAGAAAAAGGTGAAAAGGCGGTTAGCGTCTTTTCAAAAGCACTATTAGAACAACGAGCACTATTGCCGCAATCACTATTCCAATAATCAGCAAGGTGTTCATGTCCAATGCAAGCCCCGCTGTGCTGCTCTCAACAAAGGCGTCATCCGGCATATCCAGCAAGTCGAATTTCACTGAGCCGTCGTTCTGCAGTGTGCCGCCATTTTGGTTTGTCACTGTTCCAGGCAATTTCACAACGTAATCCAATACTACGCCCAGCGCTTTCATTTGCTGCATTTGCTCTTTGGTCTGCGGCATGCTCTGCCCTGCTGTTCCGGTTGAACTGAATCCCTCAAAGCCTTTTTTTACATCCAGCCTGTATTTGCCGTCCTGGGCGCTGAAACCGGCTTTGCCGCTTCTGTCAAACTTTCCGGTAACAGTTGCAACTTTGTTTTCGTAAGTGCACTTAATATCTGTCAAAGGAGAGCTACCTGTAGTCATGTTTTCACAAGGATTTTGTTCAGCCACGCCCGGCTGGGTTGGAAAAGCAGACATATCTATTTTCACTGTTACATCCGACATTCCGCTTTCGCTGATGACTTCATTAAATTGCATTTTTATGCAGCCACTAAACAACACCAGCCCAAGCAAAAGGCCAGCCAACAGAAATTTTTTGTTCAAGGTGTTTTCACCTCCATCAGGCAACAGTAACACAAAAGAAGTATTTAAAGCTATGCAGAGTGCAGGGAAATTGTCTGAGTTTATCAATTTCAGCCGAGGATTGGATTAAAAGAATTTAAAAATTAAATGCTATCTAAAGTTTGTCTTATGGAATACGAGAAAATGCTGGACAGGCTGTATGCAAGCCTGCCAGAGAAAACAAGGAAGCATGAAAGGTTCCAGATGCCTGTTGCAGAGAGCTTCCAGCAGGGAACCAAGACAATTGTTCGGAATTTTAGCCAGATAATCAAGGCAATTAACAGGGATGAAAAGCACGCATTCAAGTTTATGGCAAAAGAAACAGCGACAAATGCGGCAATGGACGAAGGCGGCAAACTTGTATTAAACGGGAAATTCAGCAGCCAGCAGATAAACGACCTAGTTGCAAGCTACATTAACCAGTTTGTTTTATGCCCAGAATGCAAAAGGCCGGACACCGAGGTGGTTGAAAAACAGGGCGTCAGAATGCTGCACTGCGAGGCATGCGGCGCAATCAGGCCGGTAAAAGGATTGTAATTTTTGGGAAAATGCGGTGAAAAGAAAAAGAGGGCAATGAAAGGATTGTAATTTTTTGAATGCAAAGGAAAGAAAAAACATTAAAGTGATTGAAGGTGGGCACTGATTTGTTTCACAAGATTCACAGCATGCAGGGAAAGCAGGTCCTGGCTGTCTGCGACAAGCAAGTGGTTGGAAAGCAATTGCGGCAGGGGGAAATTGAATTCAATGTGAGCGAGCGCTTTTTCAAGGAAAAAGAACTAAGCGAAAAGGAATTAAGGGAATTGCTGCATGAATTTGATAACATTAACCTTGTTGGAAACAAGGCTGTTGCAATTGCAATTGATGAAAAGATTGCATCAAAAGAAAACGTAATTGAAATCCAAGGAGTAAAGCACGTTCAAATATTCAAAATCTGATTTTTTTTGGAGTTGCCCTGAATGCCCGGAAACAAAAACAGGAAGGACGGCAAAGAAGAGGAGCCAATCACCAGGCTAAGGTTTCCGAGGAAGGAAGACAACGAGCAATTTGGCCTTGTAACGCAGCTTATGGGCGCAAACCAGGTTAAAGCAATTTGCCAGGATGGAAAGGAAAGAATGTGCAGGATCCCTGGCAAGCTGAGAAAAAGGGTCTGGGTAAGGGTAAACGACGTTGTCATTGTAAAAGTATGGGACTTCCAGCCAATAAAGGGAGACATAATGTGGCGCTTCTTGGGAAACCAGACAGAATGGCTGAGAAGAAAAGGAATGCTGCAAGGGCTGCCTCTGTAAAAATTAAATTATTAGTTTTTCACCTAAGTAAAAAAAGCAATATTTAAACAGCAGTGAACACTAATTGTTTCCAGCTGAAGGCAAAATTTCCCAAGGGTTTTTTGCATCAGCAAAAAAGGCTTAGGTGATTTGCTTGAACAAATGGAATTTTTTTGGAACACTTGTTTTAATTGCGGTTATTGCTATTGCTGCGCTTGGAACACAGCCCACGCCGCCAGTTGTTAACCCGCCTGTTTCATTCAAGGAAATGCCGCGCTTTGAAAGCGAGGCAGCAATGATTGCCGCTTTCGAGAAAGCGCAGGCTGAAGGCAGGCAATACGGAATGTGGGACGTGGTAAAGGGCGTTGCCGTGCCAATGGCTGCGCCAAGTATGGCAACAGGCGCTGAAAGCGCAAACGGCGGCACAGTTGATTATTCAACAACGAACATTCAGGTTGAGGGAGTTGATGAAGCAGACATTGTAAAGAGCGACGGAAAATACATTTACAATTTTTCGCAAAACAGGCTTATTATAACCGACGCTTACCCGATTGAGAATGCAGCGATTTTGTCAAAAACAGAGCTGCAGAATGTAACCCCGCAGGAAATGTTTGTAGCAGGGGACAAGCTGCTTTTGTTCGGATACAAGTATGAAGAACAAGATGCACAGAGTGAAGCTAAAAGCATTGCAGTTGGGGAATACTACCCTTATGGGGGAAGCAATAAGGTCATTGCCAGGTTGTATGACATAAGCGACAGGGCAAACCCAAAGGTTGAGAAAGAAATTGAATTCGAGGGAAGTTATGTAACAAGCAGGCTGATTGGCTCCAACGCTTACTTTGTTGTAAACAGCTGGCCTCGAAACTGGGTTTGCGAAGACGGCAAGGAAGGATGCATAATTCCATTGATGGTTGAAGATGGCGTTGAGAAAAAGGTTGCGGAAGCAACGGAAATCGGCTACATTCCGCCAATGCCTGCAAGCAGCTTTGTTACAATCGCATCACTGAACCTTGAAACAGAGGAAATGCAGAAGGAAACAATTGCAGGAAGCGCGGAGACAGTGTATGCATCCCAGAACAGCATTTACCTTGCAGGCACCAGCTGGCTGCCTCCGGAAACACCAATAGTGGGCGCGGTTGAGAGAATCATTACAGGGGACAGGGAAAAGACAGTGATAAACAAATTTGGATTGCAGGAAGGAAAAATAGGCTATGTCGGCCAGGGCGAGGTGCCAGGCCATGTCTTGAACCAGTTCTCAATGGACGAGTTTGAGGGAAATTTCAGGATTGCAACAACAGTTGGCCAGGTTTCAAGGATGGGCAGCGGAACCACAAACAACCTTTATGTGCTGGATACTGAAATGAACACCATTGGAAAGCTGGAAGACTTGGCCCCTGGCGAAAAGATTTACTCAGCGCGCTTCATGGGAAAAAGGGCTTACATGGTTACATTCAAAAAGGTCGATCCATTGTTTGTAATTGATGTCAGCGAGCCGACTAACCCAAAGGTTTTGGGAAAGCTGAAGATTCCAGGATTCAGCGATTATTTGCACCCGATTGATGAAACGCATTTGATCGGCGTTGGAAAGGAAACAATTGAGGCAGTGAAAGGTGATTTCGCCTGGTATCAGGGGATGAAGCTGGCTGTCTTTGATGTAAGCGATGTGGCAAACCCAATTGAAATGCACAAGGTTGTGATTGGAGACAGGGGCACTGACAGCTATGCATTGTACGACCACAAGGCATTCCTTTATGACAAGGAAAAGGAATTGCTTGTGCTGCCGATAATGTTATCAGAGATTCCGGCGGAGCAGAAGAAGCCAATTGAAAACGAAAGCATTTCCCCAACTTATGGAGAGCCGGTTTTCCAGGGAGCATTTGTTTTTAGGCTCACTTTGGAGAACGGCTTTGAGGAGAGAGGCAGGATAACGCATGTAACAGGGGAAGACGAATTGAAAAGAGGCTATTATTACAGCGATGAATACAGCGTCAAAAGGGCATTGTACATTGGAAACGTCCTGTACACCTTGAGCGACAGCATGCTGAAAGCAAACGCGCTTGACACGCTTTCGGAATTGAAGGAATTTGCTTTTGAATAAATTCCTTCCCTTTTTCTTTTTATTTCCCAAAGGATTTTTTTCACGTAAGCGAAAAATGCTTTTTTCTTCCCCCAATTAATAATTTAAACCTCTTTCAGCCTAATTCCTTTCATGCAGAGCGAAAGCAAGGAAGAATTTGATTTGCGGAAATTTGTTCCAAAAGAAGAGCACAGAAAGACGTTTGCAAAGGTTTTTGACCAAGAAACAATAGCCGCGGTGCACAAGCTTGCTACAAAAGGATACTTGGATGTATTAGAGCATGTTATAAGCACCGGAAAGGAAGCTCACGTTTTCAAGGCTCTGGACAGCGCCGGCAACAGCAGGGCAGTGAAAATCTACAAAACAGATACAAGCGATTTCAACAGAATGCACAGGTACCTGCAGGGAGACATAAGATTCAAGCAGGTTAGGCACACAAAGCACGACATTGTTTTTGCCTGGACAAAAAAAGAATTCAAGAACCTTTCCTTAATGAACGAGGCCGGCGTCAGGGCACCACTGCCTGCTGCATTCCACAGAAACGTGCTGGTAATGGAATTCATCGGGGATACCGAGGGCAATCCAGCACCAACACTGAAGGATTCGCGGCCAAAGGATTTGCACCAGGCATATGAAACAATTGTCGATTTTCTCGCAAGGTTGTTGTTCAAAGCAGAGCTTGTCTACGCCGATTTCTCGGAATACAACATTTTGAACAACGCCGGCGAACTGGTTTTAATTGACGCTGGCCAGGCTGTTTTAACAACCCACCCTGAAGCAGAAAGCTTTTTTGACAGAGACATAAAAAACACTGCCCATTATTTCTCAAAGCACGGACTGCAGAAAACAGCGGAGCAACTGAAGGAAGACGTAAAGGCAAGAAAGGGAAAAATTTGAGGTTGGGGAAGCTTAAAAAAATCAAAGAGGGGCTTTTTTATGCCAAATTTTAATCGAGGAAGAATTAACCGAGGGCAAAATAAACCAAAAGGCAAACAAAAAGTAGGGCAAACAGGCAGGCCAAGAGTGGGGCAGAAAAAGGTGTTTCCAAAGGTGGAAAATTTACAAGAGCTTGTGCGACAAAAAAGTGAGCTTGGAAAACAATGGAGAGGGCTGTTGGAGCAGATCAAAAAAAGTGGAAAGGCTTGGGGAGACCAAGAAAATTTACCGCTATGGGCCGAGATTGGAGCGCTCGTTAGAAAAATTAGTAGAATAGATGGCAAAATCCGAGGCAGCAAAACCCAAGGGCCACGCTATGGAAGAAGATCGAACAAAAAGGGTTAGCGGAAATGCATGCAAAAAAAGCGCAAAATTTTCAGCTAATCGGCAGCGCCGTAAAACCCATTATAACCCGTTTTTAAGCCAATTTGACGCATTTTATGTGAATCGTGTTTTTCTTGGAATCAGCTTATTAAAGCTTTCCAATATATTATAATATATTGCTTATAATAGAGCGGTGTCTTTTTTTGCCTTCTGAATTGGTTGAGCTTGTTAAGATTCCAAAGGAAAGAGTCGGCGCCCTAATCGGCCCTGGCGGCAAAACAAAGCAAAAGCTGCAGCAGCTGGCTGGAGTAAAAATTTCGGTTGACAGCGAAACAGGCGAGGTGGAATTGCAGGGCAAGCCAGAGAGTGCGGAGAATTTTTACAACGCTGCCAATGTTGTCAAGGCGATTGGCAGGGGGTTTTCGCCGCAAAACGCGCTGTTGCTGCTTGAACAGGATTACTTGCTTGATGTGATAAAAGTAAGCGACATTGTTTCAGGCGGCGAGAAAACAATTAAAACAAGAAAAGGCAGGGTAATCGGAAGGCATGGAAAGGCTCGCGAGATAATTGAAAGGGAAACAGACAGCAAGATTGTTGTTTTGGGAAAAACGGTTGCAATAATCGCAAGGCCAGAGGAAATGCAGACAGCGAGGAAAGCGGTTGAAATGCTTTTAGAGGGGGCAGAGCACAGCACAATTTACAAGCTCCTGCAACGCAAAAGGAGCGAAGAGAAAAAATTCAGCATTTAAGGAAGCAGCAAAAAAATAATTAAAAAAACCAAAAAATAAACAAAAAATTTGAAAAAATAAAAACAAATTGAAAAAATTCGGCTTTTGAGGTGCAGCGGTATGCCTGAGCAAAAAAACAATGATGATGAACCAATTGACGCTGAAGCGCTTGCAAAGGAGTTCAGGGACCAAAGCGTTGCAGAGTTCTTCAAAAAAAACAAGCAAATGCTCGGCCTGACAGGAAAAATCAGGACGCTTACAACAATAGTGCATGAATATACAACCAATGCCCTGGACGCCTGCGAGGAAGCAAAGATTCTGCCTGAAATCGAAGTGAAAATCTCAGAGCTTGGAGAAGAGCATTACGAGGTAATGGTTAAGGATAACGGCCCTGGCCTGACAGAGCAGACAATAGGAAAAGCATTTGCACAGATGCTGAGCGGCACGAAATTCCACAGGCTGATGCAGAGCAGGGGGCAGCAGGGGATAGGCGCTTCAGGCTGCACAATGCTTTCCCTGATGACAACAGGCAAGCAAATTGAGGTCATTACAGGAAGCGGAAAAAAAACCCTGATGGCAGAGCTGACAATTGACCCAAAGAAAAACGAACCGAAGATAATCAAAATAGAGGAAATAAAGAAAGAATTCAGGGGCACTGCAGTAAAAGCGCAATTCAAGGGGATAAAATACCAGAAAAGCGACCAGGGGGCATTTGAATATCTGCGAAGAACGGCGATTGCAAACCCGCACGCAAAAATAATTTTCATTGAGCCTGACGGCACAAAAACCGTTTTTGAAAGAACCTCAAAGGTGATTCCGCCGCGTAGCATTGAAGTAAAACCGCACCCCAAGGGCGTTACAGTTGACGAAATTCTGACAATGGCAAAATCAAGCGAGGCAAGAAAGGTTTCTTCTTTCCTGAAAAATGATTTCGACAGGATGGGCGACAAGGCAGTAGAGGACATATCAAAGCACATCACTTTCGACTTAAACAAGGACCCAAAAAGATTGGAGTGGCACGAGGCAGAGGAAATAGTCAAGGCAATAAAAAGCATACAGTTCATTGCCCCAAGAACGGATTCGTTAAGGCCGATTGGAAAAGAGAGGGTTGAGGCAGCCCTTAAAGAAATAGTGCAGCCGGAATTCTTGAGCGTTGTGGAAAGAAAGCCGCAGGTGCACAGCGGTGGCTATGCTTTTCAGGTTGAAGCAGCTGTTGCATTCGGAGGCAATGCAGGCAGAAGCAGCGGCGAAGTAATAGAGAACAGTGACGGGACGAAAAGCGAGATCAGGAGAGTTGAAATAATGCGCTTTGCAAACCGCGTTCCCCTGTTGTTTGACGGCGGCGGATGCGCTCTGACAAAGGCAGTCCAAAGCATTGAATGGAAACGCTATGGAATCAGGGACATGGATAACGCGCCATTGACTGTTTTTGCGCACATTCTTTCAGTGCACATTCCTTACACAGGCGCAGGAAAGCAGGCTGTAACAGACGAAGAAGCAATAATGGAAGAATTGCGCCTGGCAATAATGGACACAGGCAGGAGAATTTACCATTTCGTTGCAGGAAAGAGAAGGGAAGCCGAAAAGCAGGCAAAGAGAAAGCTGTTCATGAAATACGCTACAGAGGTTGCAATCGCACTGAATGTTTTAACCGGAAAAAGCGTAAAGCTGATTGAGGAAAAGCTGCACGACATTGTGCTCAAGAGGCTGAAACTTGAGGAAAAACACGAAAAGGAATTGGAAGAAGAAATGAGCGAAGAGGATTTGAAAAAAGAAGCGAAAAAGACAGCAAAGGAAAAAAAGAAAGCAAAGAAAGGAAAAAGGAAAAGCGCTCTTGCGGAAAAAGGCAGCGAAGAGTAAAAGATGGGGGAAAGAAAAAAATTTAAAGTTGCAGAAAAAACAACGAAGAATAAAAAATTAATGAAAGCTGAAAAGGCAAAAAAAAACGCTTTAAAAAACGGGTGATGGAGAATGAAGGACAGCGAAGTAATAAAAAAGCTTGAAAACGCAGGCGACGGCATACTGAAGCAGATAAACAAGGGGGAAAACCCATCCTATGAGCTGCCTGTCAGGACATTGAACAACATTTACTTCGACCAGAAAAGCAGGACAATAAAGCTTGGCGACAAAACAAGCGAAAGGCAGTTCCTTAACGTTGCCCACACGAGGAAATTCATGCAGACAATGCTGATTGCAGCTGAAATAAAAAAAGTAATAGGTGAAAAAGCAACAATAAGCATCAGGGACCTGTATTATGCGCTGAAGCACACAATCGCTGACACAAACGAGAACACGTTTGACGAACAAAGCGAAAGTGATCCGCTTATAGAAGACATTGAGGCATCGCTTGACCTTTTAAGGGAAGAGCTGCACCTTGCCGCAAGCAGCAAGGGCGTTATTGTCGGAGACATGGTGATAAAGGACGGCAAGGACAAGATTGATTTGACCAGAATGGGCAGTGGCGGCTGGGGAGTTCCAAGCAATGTTGAGCCAGACAGGATTGAAATAAAGGATGTTGCCGCTGAATACGTTTTGTTCATTGAAAAAGATGCTGTCTGGAAGCGCTTCAACGAGGACTTGTTCTGGAAGAAGCACAAATGCATTTTGATTACTGGAAGAGGGCAGCCGAGCAGGGCTGAAAGGCGCTTGGTTCAGCGCTTGAACCATGAGTTTAAGCTGCCGGTTCTTGCTTTAATGGATGCCGACCCTTGGGGAATGTACATTTACAGCGTAATAAAGCAGGGCAGCATCAGCCTTTCCTACAGCGAGGAAAAGCTTGCAACACCCGAAACAAAATACATTGGCCTGACAGTCAAGGATGTTGAAACATTCAAGATTCCAAAAGAAGTGACAATCAAGCTGAACCATCTGGACATAAAGAGGCTGAATGAAATGAAAAACTACGAGTGGTTCAAGAACAAGCCATGGCAGGAGGAATTCCAGTTAATGAAAGACAAGGCAATCAAGTTGGAGCTGGAAGCACTGAGCAAAAAGGGAATTCGCTTCATCACAGAGGAATATTTGCCGCAAAAAATCAAAACCAAGGACTTTTTGCCGTAAAGAGCTAACCTATTTTCTTTACTATTCCTTTCTCCGCATCCACTTCCACCAAGTCATCATCCTTAAGCACCTGTGTTGCAATCCTTGTTCCAACAATGCAGGGGATTCTGAATTCCCTTGCAACAATTGCAGCATGGCATGTAAGGCCACCGATGTCCGTTACTATGGCAGCAGCCATGTCCATTGCAGGCAACAGGTTGGGATTCGTTGCATGTGAAACAAGCACATCGCCCTTATTCATTTTGAATATTTCATTCGGGTGGTTGATTACTTTTACCCTGCCTTTGACAAAACCCTGGAATGCCGGCGTTCCCTTTAATTCTTTTGCCTTGCTTACTGCTTCAACTTTTACATTAGCCTTATACCATTTCCTCGCATCTTCCCCGACAAGGAAAGTTCTTTTGCCATTAACTGCAAAGAACACGCTGTACTTGATTCTTTCCTTTAACACCGAAAAGTCTTTGAATTTTCCCTGCAAGGCATCAATCAATTCCTGCCTCCGCATGTAACGCACCTCATCAAGCGTTATGCCAAGCCTTTTCGCTATTTCATTGAACAGCTTTTCAAGCACAAAGCAGCCGAAATACATTGCATCTTTCCTGTAAGCCTTTGTCTCAACCAGCCTTCTTGGAAAAGAAAAAATAATTCTCTCTGCTTCACTATCACAAATTCTCTGCAGCAACTTTTCCTGCAAAGGCAGAAGCCTCTTGTTCTGCTCAAGCTCTTCCCTAACTGAGTCAGTGGCTGTCATGTTCTCCTTAATCCGCTGCACAAAATATGCTTTTTGCAATACTGGGCCTTCGTACATGAAAAAAATCCACAAAAAATTTTTGTAATGTTCTTCAAGCAGCTTATCAAATTCCGGGAATTGCTTTGGCAGTGCCTGCAAAATTTCATCCACGCTCTTTTCGCTGAATAACTGCTTCAGCGCTTCATCACTTAAAACTTTTTCAATCAGCGCCAGCTGCTTTCCCCTTTCCTCCGCAAGAATGCTTTCAGTATGCATCTGGCTGAGCAAGGCAAATGCATTCGGCAGATTTATTTCACTCTTTTTTTGCTTTAGTTTCTCTGCAAGCAGCAGCCTGATTTTTGAGGAAATGAATTCCTCACTGAATTCCCCAATTAAAGTAAACATTCCAACTATGTGGGCTTCAATGTAAGCAGAGTGAATCCTCTCGAATATTTCCCGCAATTCCTGCTTTGATTTCTTTTCAAAATCAATTGAAAGCGTTTGCCTTGCAATAGCAAAATAAGTATCCGCATTTTTATCTATTTCCTGCAAATTTCTCTCAAGCCATTTTGGGTCAGCAATCGCCTTTTCCGCAACCCTCTTGCCTGCTTCAAGGAATTCGCTTTCAACCGCAAGCAACTCAATTGTCTTGTTCTCAAACTTCACGCCTGCACCAATCGGCACAGCGGGCTCAGGCAAAACGCTTAAATAAGTAAGAAAATCAGTTGTTTTCATCGGGTAAATTCTCCTAATCGTTTCCCAAACAAACCATCGCTTTTCTTTTCCAGCCATTTTTCCTACACCTTTACCCCTGCTTTTCTGAGATCGCCGAGCATCTGGCTGAGTGAAACAAACTGTATGCCTTTGATGCCCGCCTTTTTTGCTGCATCAACGTTTCCGGCATCGTCATCAATGAAAATTGTTTTCTCCGGCCTTGCATTAAAAGAGCGCAAAAGTAAATTAAAAATCTTTGTATCAGGCTTTTTCACCCCAACCCTGCCGCTAACTATCTGCTCATCAAAAAGCTTTGGCAAGCCCAATTTTTTCTCCACAACAGTGTGAAAATCACTGTTTTGGTTGCTGAGCAAAACAACCTTATAGTTCCGCTTCAACTGCTTAATTGTTTCCCTCATACCCTCTCTTTCCTCTATCGGGCCAACCAGGTAATCGCCCTTTGTAAGAACGCCGCCCAAATCAAAAGCAATAATGCCCTTTTTGCTTGCAAAAAGCAGCCTTTTCAATAAATAAACCAATGCAGCAATTGCAATAATTGAAATCAACGCATCCTCCATTTGCATCACCTACTTGTCAATCCTGACCATTATCTTGCTCTCCCAGTCGTCAATGATTCCCTTCTGGTAGCCGTAATCGAAAAACGCTTTCAATGCAAAAGCCCCGAGAACAAAAGCAAGGAATATAAAGAAGCTCGCAAACTTGATGCCTGTAATGAATGAAACAGCTGATGCAGTAGCCAAGGCTGTACCAGACAAGAACATTCTCGCTTTCTGCGCCTGCTTTGAAAGATAAAGCTGGCCCCACTGGCGCCTGTTTTTTGCCTCAAGCTGCTTTGGATCCAGGCGTATCTGGATCTGGTCGCCGTAAAGTAACTTATTCGGCATAGAATTCACTTTGCTCCGTTAATAGAATAGTGTTTGCTAGATATTTTAATAGGTTTACCCGTTGTGCAACGGTAGCAATTATCCCTGTTTTGGCGTTTATTTCGCGCTTATTACGTTTTCCGAAACCAGAACTGGCCTTTATTCCGCTCTCATTATGTTTTCCAGGAAGAACGGAATCAGCCTTTTCTCTGCCTTTCTCAGGTGCTCTTGAAAGGTGCTCGGGCTTAGGCCGGCTTTTTTTGCAAGGCTTTGTATGTCAATCTTTTTTGGAAAAGAGTAATAACCGTTCTTGTAGGCAAGATTTATTGCCTCTTTCTGCTTTTCAGTCAGGTCAGGCATTACGTGCGGCACATAAAAGTCCCTTATCTTCCCCTCTGCAATCTTCTGCATATCTACACGCCCCCATTTTTGGGCTATTTTAAGGAAATTGGTCAGAACGCTTTTCTGCAAGGCAGCGACTTCCAGATACTCAAAGCCGTCTGGCTTTACAACAGTAGGCTTTACGAAAATAAGCTCTGGGCTCAAGTACATCTGCAGGTGGGTTGCGCTCTTTTTTGCTTTAAGCGTGTAAATAACAAGGTTGCCTTCGCACTCCAGGTTTTCATATCTTGGGTTTTTTGCAATTTCATTCAAGTAAGCCTTTACATTATTTTGCTCCCCTAAAACAATGTGGGCGCTTGTAAGGTGAATCCTGCTTCCCTTGCTGAACCTGTTAAGCGGAAAACAAAGCACAGTGAGCTTGTACTTCTGCGCAAGCGGGATAACAGCGCTGCCCTCGTGCCAGAAACGCATTTTCAATGTCCACATGGCAAAAACACTATATGCATTAATGCTTTTCCATTAATAAATTTAGTTGATTGAAAATGGGAACAGTTACCGGCTTCATAACATGCGCTAATGCAAAGGAAGCGCAAAAAATCGCCCAAGCCCTGTTGCGCAAGCGTCTGGTTGCCTGCGCAAACATTGTGCCAAAAATTGAATCGCATTACTGGTGGAAAGGAAAGATTGCGAAAAGCAGCGAGGCGCTTTTGATTATTAAATCAAGAAAAAATTTGTTGAAGAAAATAATTAAAGAAATTAAAGCACTGCACAGCTATGAGCTGCCTGTGGTTGAATTCTTTGATTCAACGCTGAACAAGGAAGCTGCTGCCTGGATTGAGAAAGAAACCAGGGCTTGATTTCATTTTTTTCAGGATTGCAAAATAATTCTGTTGAGCATCTGCGCTTTTGCCGGATCCCTAAAACCAATTTGTTTCCTGAATTTTTCAAGGTCTGCCCTTGGAATGAATAATCCGTAACTTTTGCTTTTTTGAAACAGCTTGCCTTTCTTGAATTCTGCCCATGCCTCTTTTTTTGAAAGAATCGGCCCGGACCTTGGATTGTTTTTTATTCTGAATTCTGAAAGAAGCTTTGAAAGATAGTCTCTCAGGTTTCTGTTTCTTGTTTGGAAAATGATTCCAGTCTCTTGCTTTTTTCTGCTTGACCTGTTTCTTTGGAGTGGAAAAGCGTTTGCATCAATTAGCGCCATTGCAAACTGCCTTCTTGCCCCCTTATTTTTAAGGAATTCAAAAGGAATCTGTTCGCCAAAAAAGGTTGCCTTGTTGAGAAAACCGGCCACCTCAACAGAGCTCGCCCTCACAATACCGGCAAGCGAGACAGCAACACCGTTTCTTCTCAATACCCTTGTTTTTGATTTGAGCCTGTAGCCGAATATTTCGCTTTGGGCTTTTCTCAGCTCATGTTCAATAGTGCCCTTTTTTGAAGAAGAAACTATCGATGCTCCACCCCTCTTATCAACCTGCACTGAAAGATGCCCTGACATTCTTGCGCCAAGAACATACCCAATTCTTGGGTTACGGAACGCAGCTCCCTTCAAATGGTTAAAGCGCTTTTGAACGCTGAATTGAATAAATGCAGGGGAAATAAGTCTTGGAAGAGCTCTGCCTCTATGCCATTTTTCCAAAGCTTCAGCTGAAACGCCTGCGCTTGCAGCAACCTTCTTTATTTGCTCCCCTGAATCAATTCTGCCAAACAATCCATTAAGCCGCTGGAACTTTCCCTGCATACTTTCAAGCCTTTCCCTCTGCATTCCTGTTGGAACTGCTGTCCACCCATGGGCTTGAAGATAAAACTCCCTAACCTGCGAAAAGCTGAGCGGCGCTCTGCTTCCAGAGAAGCGAAGTTGTATGTCTCTGGCAAGAGGTTTTCTGCGCATAATGAAAATTAAAGGAGAACCTATTAAAATTACGAGCGATTCCTATTTTTCCTTGTATCCTACAACTTTTTTGAGGTAATCGATTGCTTCCGGGTTCTGCAGCGTGGTTGCATCCCCAAGTTTTTCGCCTGCAAGCATGCCCCTCAAAAAGCGCCTCATTATTTTGCCACTCCTTGTTTTAGGCAGGGCATCAACAAAGAAGATTTTGGCCGGCTTTGCTGTTGGCCCAATGTACTTTGCAATGTGCTGGATTATTGACTGCTCTGTTTCTGGCGAAGCCTTTGCTGCCGGCTTCAGGATAGCGAAAACAACGGGCACCTGGCCCTTGATTTCATCTGGCATTGGAACAACAGCTGATTCAACAACATCACCATGCGATGTTATTGCATCTTCAACCTCAGCGCTGCTCAGTCTGTGCCCGGCAACCTTCATCACATCATCAACCCTGCCGGTAACCCTGATATTATCTTTATCAAACCATTTTGCCCCATCGCTGGTGAAATAATTTTTGTTCCCGTATTCGCTCCAATAGGTTTCAATGTATTTCTCTTCATTTTTCCAGACTCCTCGCAGCAAGCCGGGTGAAAAAGGCGATTTGAGGACAAGGAAGCCAGATTCATCCTTTCCAACAGGCTTTCCCCTGTCATCCAAAATATCCGCATTTGTGCCTGGAAAAACTCTCCCGGCAACAGTTGGAATGAACGGCCCAATGCCAGGCAGGGCATTTATCAGAGTTCCGCCTGTTTCAGTCTGCCACCAGGTGTCAATTACCGGGCACCTGCCCTGGCCGACAACATTGAAGTACCACATCCATGCCTCTTCGTCAATCGGCTCGCCGACTGTTGCAATCAACCTCAGCGAGCTCAAATCCTTTTTCTTAACAAATTCATCGCCCATTTTTTTGAACATCCTGATTGCTGTTGGCGCAGTGTAGAAAACAGTTACCTTGTGCTCCTGCACTATGTCCCAGATTCTGCTCCAATCTGGAAAATCAGGCGAGCCCTCGTAAATCAGCATTGTTGTTCCAACGGCAAGAGGGCCATAGCAGGCATAAGTGTGCCCTGTTATCCAGCCAATGTCAGCAGTGCACCAGAAAATGTCGTTGTCATGCAAATCAAAGTCCCACAAGGTTGTCCAATATGCTTGCACTAAATAACCTCCAGTGCTATGCACTACTCCCTTTGGTTTTCCTGTTGTTCCGCTTGTGTAAAGCAAGAACATTGTTTCGTTTGCCTCTATTTCCTCTGGCTTGCATTCAGCATCCGCACCAGCAACCAATTCGTGGTACCATAAATCCCTGCCTTCTTGCATTGCAACCTTTCCATCCAGCCTTTTCACTACAATTACTTTTTCAACGCACGGCACTGCAGCTGCAATGTCAGCCTGCTCTTTCAGGTTAACCTGCTTTCCTCTCCTCCAATAGCCATCACAGGTAATCAGCACTTTTGCCTCGCTGTCTTCCACCCTTGTTTTAAGGCTCTCTCCGCTGAAAGCGCTGAAGACAACGCTGTGCACTGCCCCAATCCGCGCGCAGGCAAGCATTGCAATCTGCACTTCAGGAATCATCGGCAGATAAATAGTGACCCTGTCGCCCTTTTGCACGCCAAGAGAGCGCAAAACATTTGCAAATTTTTTCACGGCAGCTGCAAGCTGACCATATGTTATGAGCCTGCTTTCCTCTTCCATTGGCTCTGGTTCCCAGATTATTGCAACCTTGTCTTTTTTTTCAGGCAGGTGCCTGTCAAGGCAGTTATAGCTCACATTTAGGGTTCCGCCAATGAACCATTTGAAGTAGGGCGGCTTTTCCTCGTAAGCCTTTTTCCATTGCTTGAACCAGTGCAGGCCCTCTTTCGCTTTTTGCTCCCAGAATTTAATCGGGTCCTTTGCCGCTTCCTTGTAAACGGCTTCGCCTTTAACGTTTGCAATCTTCTTCAACTGCTCTGACGGCCAGAACAGGTTTTTGCGCTTCTTATCCTTTACAACCCAGTTTATTGCTTTCACCAAAAAGACTCACCTTGTTAAGAAAAAAATTGTAAAATTTTAAATAAATAATTACAATCGAAATACCTTTTACTGCAATGTCCTAATTAAAAAAAATTAAAATAAACCTTTAAATTAGTAACGGCAGCGCCAGAAGGCTGACAATTGTCATCAGTTTTATTAAAATGTTTAGGCTTGGACCCGCAGTGTCTTTGCAGGGATCTCCGACAGTGTCTCCGACAACAGCCGCCTTGTGGGCATCGCTTCCCTTGCCACCGAAATTTCCTGCTTCAATGAATTTCTTTGCATTGTCCCAGGCTGCCCCACTGTTCGCCATGAAAACAGCCATAAGGAAGCCTGTTGCTGTTGCGCCTGCAAGAAATCCGCCCAGTGCCTCAACACCCAAAATAAGGCCTAATGCAATCGGCGCAAGAATTGCAAGCAAGCCAGGGACAATCATTTCATGCAGGGAAGCTGCAGTGCTTATTGCAATGCACCTCTCATATTTCGGCTTTGCTTTCCCAGCCATCAGCCCCTTTATTTCCTTGAATTGCTTTCTCACCTCTTCAACCATTGCCATTGCAGCATGGCCAACGCTGTTCATTGTGAAAGCGCTGAAAACAAAAGGCATCAATGCGCCGAGGAAAAGCCCTGACATCACAATAGGGCTGTTTAAATCAATTGCCTTCAGGCCAGTTATCTGAATGAATGAAGCGAACAATGCAAGCGTTGTGAGCGCAGCGCTGCTTATTGCAAATCCTTTTCCTATTGCAGCAGTGCTGTTCCCGACAGCATCAAGCTGCTCTGTCCTTGCCCTCACCTTGCTGCCCAGGCCAGCCATTTCGGCAATTCCTGCAGCGTTGTCCGAAACGCTTCCGTAAGTTTCCGCGCTCAGGGTTATTGCAAGGGTGCTGAGCATTGCAACAGCTGCAATTGCAATTCCAAACAAGCCGCTGAAATGATAGGAAAGGATTATCGCAATGCACACTGTTACAATGTAAATCGCTGTTGAAAGCATTCCGACACTCATGCCTGTTATTATGTTTGTTCCGGCGCCTGTTTTTGCCGCGGCGGCAATGGTCTGCGTAGGGCTGTGGTATGGTGAAGTGATATACTCTGTAAAGTAGCCGATTATGATTGCGACAACCAGGCCAACCAAAATACAGTAAAAAATCCCGTAAAACCCAAAAAATACATCAATGAAAATGAACGAAAGCACAGCTGTTGCAACCGCTGCAAGCAATATCCCCTTGTCAATCGCAGAAAAAATCTTCTCTTTTTTTGGCATGACAACAAGCGCCCCCAGGATTGAGGCAATTATTCCAATGCCGCTGATAGCAAGCGGAATAATCACGCCGGCTTTGCCCATGGCCACCATGCCCAAAACCATTGCGGCAACTATTGCGCCGACATAGCTCTCAAACAAGTCAGCGCCCATTCCTGCAACATCACCGACATTGTCGCCAACCAAGTCTGCGATTACAGCAGGATTTCTCGGATCGTCTTCCGGAATGCCTTTCTCTATTTTTCCAACCAGGTCAGCTCCAACATCCGCCCCCTTGGTGAAAATGCCTCCGCCAACCCTCGCAAACAATGCAATGCTGCTTGCGCCAAAGCCAAAGCCGAAAAGTATTTCCGGGTCGCCAAATGCAAGATAAACAATTGTTATGCCAAGCAGGCCCAAGCCAACGACGGCAAAGCCTGTTACCAGGCCGCTTGAGAAAGCAATCTCAAATCCCTTGCCCAAGCTCTTGATGCTTGCCTGTGTCACCCTGCTGTTTGCAACTGTTGCTGTCCGCATTCCAATGTTTCCAGCTGCAATTGAAAGAATTGCGCCGAAAACAAAGCAGCCTGCTGTTATCGGGCCGAGCGCCAGAAAAAGAATTATTGCAACAATAATGATGAAAATCAGAAGTGTTTCATACTGCTTGCGCAAATAAGCCATTGCGCCGTGGTGAATCAAATCGCTGAGCTCTTTCATTTTCGCGTTGCCCCTCGGCTTTGAAAGAATAAAGCGCCTTTTCCGCAGGGCGAACAGTATTGCAACCAGCGAAAAAGCCACCACAATCAAAAAGGCTTCCTTTCCGGAAACCAATTCAAGCACTTGCGAAACAAAGTCAGCCATTTGCTAAAATAAGGCAAAAGGTATATTTTAAGCTTTTGCATGGGCTTTTTCCTCGCCCAGAAGCTCGACAACTTTGTCCATTTCGCCTGCAGCAAGCAAATCAAAAACCCTTTTTACATCAAAGGCGTTGTTGAATTCTGTTTCCTGCAAATTCTTTTCCAGCAGCTCGAAGCCCATTGCAGCAATGCTTTTCTTTCCAAGCTGCGCGTCCCGCAGCTGCTGCAGCTTTTGCTTGAAGCCTGCTTCCTCAAAAGAGCAATCGATCGCAATGATTGCCTTTTCCTTGAATTTTCCGCTCAGCTGCCTTAAATCAATGTCGGATCCTGCAAGGCCCTTTGCAAGGGTTCCACGCAGCTTTAATTTTATTAATGGTTTTCCGCTTTTTGAGCCTGCAATCAGGGCGGCAATCTTTTTTTCAACTTCTTCTTTTATTTGCTCATTGCCTGCTTCCCTGAATTCAATTTGGGCAAAAAGAAACTGCCTTTGATTTGGCAATGGAATGAATTTCAAATTGTTTTCCTTTGTTTCAAAAAAGCAAACGCCCTTTGGCTTCTCTGCCTCAAGCCTCTTCAATTGGGTTATTACAGTGCTGCCTGGAACAATGAAGCGCTTTTTCTGCAGGTTTTCCTCGCTCCTCCAGTGCAAATGCCCGTCAACAACCAAATCAAAGCCCTGGGGCAAATCATCCAAAGAAATTGACGCAATCATTTCGTCATCAAAAGGCAGGAACTCCTTGATGCTCTGGTGCAGCAAAACAATATTGCAGGCGCCATTCTCGGGCAGGGGATTCCACAGTTTCAAAGCATCAAGCGCTTTCTTTTCAGGCACTCCGCTCAATCCTTGCACCACAACTTTCTCGCTGCCAATCAGCAACTCCGCTTTCGCCGCATGCAGGTAAACAAGGCAGCCTGCCTCCTGCAGAACCTCCAAAGCGTTCCTGAAATCTTTTGAACGAAACTCATGCGTTCCCGCTATGGCGATAACTGGAATTGAATCAAAAATAAATTCTTTTGTTTCGCCTTTCTTTTCATACTTTACTTTTTCTGGCTGCCTCTTCTCTTTCCGCAGAACACTGAAAAGCCGGAACATCTCAAGCCATGCTTCCTGCGCTGGAACATCAGAATCAAACAAATCCCCCGCGAGCAAAAGCAGGTCAGCCTTTTCTTTGAGGGCAAGCTCGAGCGCCTGTTTAGCCTGCTCAAAGGCTTCCAGCTCCCTCTCAGTTCCCTTGCCAAAGCCAATGTGAAAATCCGAGGCAATTGCGATTCTCATTCAAAACCCCAATATTATTAAACAGTGGAAAGCATAAATAGATTATGGCAAAGATTTTATTCATTGTGAATGATCATCCAAACGAGGCTTTTGCAATTTCCGTTGCAAGGGAAGCAGCAAAAAGGCTCAGGGCAGATGGCCACGAAATAGTCTGGAAGATGACAAACCCAAAGGACACTGTGCTTGGCAAGGTTCTGAAAAACCCAAACATGGAAGTTAAAGCCAAAACTTTCATTGACGCACAGCGAGGAACCTATGACAGAATGGGAAGATTGATCCAAAAGCACAATCCGAAAGTTACCTCCAATTTTCACGCCACCCCACATGACGACCCTCTTTGGACTGACCCGAGAAAACCAGCAGCAGACTTTGAGATCTCGTATTCAAAGTTGCATGGAAGAACAGTGATGTTTATTGAAGTCAAAGCTCGTTACACAAAGCTTCCAAAAAGGCATTTGGAAAAGGGGAGGATTGCAATCCCAGCACATTCACCTTATCATGGAGCCGGCCATTATTTAAGGGAAGGAACCTCACAGCAGCTTACAAGAGAAATGGGCTTGACTCCGGAAATTTTGGGAACGGTGATTGCCAAAAGGATAGAAAACCGTGCAAGAAGACCAAAAACATTCCCGCAAAATGAAAGAGGCACAGTCCCAAGAGTTTTCAAAAGTTTTAGAAGAAATAATATCAGAAGAAGGCCAAGATAGGGCTTAATCAACCAAACTAATTTATAGAAAGTTGGTATTTTAATTATTAGTGAAGAAGCCATGGCGAAATACTTTGGTGGCGGAAGAAGAGGGCATGCCCTTAGAGAGTTGCAGAAGGAGCAAAAGCGGCTTCGAAAGATGATGCGGCACCGGCAAAAGGGAAAGCCACCACAGGGAAACCGGCGACAATAAGCGAAACAGCCACACAGCCTTTTCCTGAATGCCCTTATCCAACCATCCGCAGCGTGCTCTGCAGTTCCCTCTTTGCCCCTTTCAGGAGGGTTTTGCCTTCTGCAGTGATGCTGTAAACCTGCCTGTTGCCATCCTGCTTGACGCTTACAAAGCCCCTTGCCTGCAGCTTGTACAATACAACGTAAGCAGAGACATTGCCTGGCAGGAAGCCGAACTTTTTTTCAATTTCACTCCGCAAAGCATAAGCGTGCGAGGGCTTTTTTTTAAGCAGCGAGAGAACGTAAATCCACAGCAGTTCAACACCGAGCTTGCGCTGCAATCTCAGCAATTCCCTGCTTTTTTCAACAGCCGGCATTGCTACATAAGAGAAGCGAAAGTTTTATATTCATAAAATACGTTAAATAATAGCAATATTTTATGCTCATAAAATAGTTTATGGCTGTAAATTAAATTGGAAAAATAGGAGGTTAGCGAAAATGGCTGGAAAAATTAAGGTTGCGATTGCGGGAGTCGGGAACTGCGCGAGCAGTTTGATCCAGGGAGTTGAATACTATAAGGATGTTGGCGCAGGAGACAAGCTTGTACCCGGCTTGATGCACAATGTTTTGGGCGGGTATAAGATTTCCGATATTGAGTTTGTTGCAGCTTTTGATGTTGACAAGAGAAAAGTTGGAAAGCCATTGAACAAGGCGATTTACGAGAAGCCGAACAACACTTACGAGATTGTGAGCAAGGTGCCAAAGTGGGGCGATGTTATAGTGCAAAAGGGCCCTGTTTTGGACGGGATTGCACCGCACATGCTCGAATACCCGGAGGATGTTTCATTCAGGGTTGATGAGCGACAGAAGCCAGTGGATGCCACAAAAGTACTGCGAGATTCAGGCGCGGAGATTCTGATGAATTATATGCCTGTTGGCTCTGAAAAGGCTACGCAATATTATGCCCAGGCTGCTTTGGATGCCGGATGCGCTTTCATCAACTGCATTCCCTCTTTCATTGCCTCAGAGCCTTCTTGGGAGAAAAAATTTAGGGAGAAGGGCTTGCCTTGTACGGGCGATGACATAAAAGCAGAGGTGGGTGCAACAATTGTACATAGAACGCTTGCAAAGCTGTTTGACGACAGGGGCGTTAAAATAACAGGCACATACCAGCTGAATGTCGGCGGAAACACTGACTTTCTGAACATGACCAGGCATGAAAGGCTGAAATTCAAGAGGATTTCGAAGACAGAGGCAGTGCAAAGCAACCTGCAAGTGCCATTGGAGCCTGACAAGGTTCACATTGGGCCAAGCGATTATGTTCCATGGTTGCTTGACAGGAAAATCTGCTTCTGCAGGATTGAAGGAGAAAAGTTCGGCAGGGCGCCTGTAAACATTGAGTTAAGGCTGCAGGTTGAGGACTCGGCAGACAGCGCCGGCTGCACAATTGACGGCTTGAGATGCCTGAAGCTTGCTTTGGACAGGAAAATTGCAGGGGATTTGAGTTCAATTTCCGCATACATTATGAAACACCCCGCACACCAGCTCCCTGATCCGATTGCGAGGGAAATGATGGAAGAATTCATTAAGGGAACAAGGGAGCGCTAGAATTCAATTCATACAGAAATTGCACGTGCTCCGGCAATTCTTTAAGAATTGCCTCATCTTTCTTTATTTTTATTAGGGCGAACAGAAGCTCTAAAGGCACTTTTGTTTCATTTCTTCTGAAATGTTCCATCTGCCTGTTTGAATACTTTTTTTTGGTAAATTTGTTTATTTCGTTTGCGAGACTTCTGTCGGTTCCGAACACACATTTTAATTCGCTAATCAAAGCGCAAAGTTGGTTGGACCGAATTCTGCCAAAGGCGGAAATTTTAATCACCACATCGGTTAAGAGTTTTTGTTTTTCACCGCCAAAATATCCAACATGCCTGTAAAAATTAACTATTGACTTTTGCCGCATTATGGAGAAATTGAATATATACTTGTAATCTTTAGGGCAATCCCTCTTTTGGAAATAAATTATTCTAGTGGATTTTACCCCAAACTCCAGTAACAGTCGCTTAATCTGTTCAAAAAAACAGAGTGCGCTTTCAAGATAAGGTTTACTTTTTACCATAGTTAAATCTATTTGAAAAGAAAACTGCCTGTTTGTTTTTAACATTGGCTTGCTTCCTTCAAAAGAAAAGAAAGCCCTCAAAAACTCACTTTTAATTTCCCTGCTTCCGCCCATTATCCACCCAGGGATAAGAAACTCTTTCTCAGTTTTGTTGCCAGCCGGCGCGCCAGCAAGAATCAGGATTCTTGCGACAGCAGCATTCCAAACAATCGCCTTATAGGGTTGCTTCCTCCAGTTATTGTGATTTGGAGTGTACGCTTGCACCTTCCCAGTTACCCCAAAAACATTCTTGACAAGGGAAAGAAACCATTTACACTCAAACTCATTGCTCGAGTAAAGAATTATCTTCCTAGTTCTTGGGCTGCCGTCACTTGTATACCATTCAACATGCCCATCGCTCATCAGCGCAGCAACAAGCGCAGCAAGCTCACCCGAAGCGCGCAGCGGCAAAACCTTCTTCGCAAACAGCTTGCTCCTGTTCGTTATCCTCGGAAAAGCTGCCATAAGCTGCTCAAAGGTTACAACCGCATCGCCCATGCCCCACACCAATAAAACCTGCGCTTTTGCTTCTTAAAGCGGTTTCGGAAGAGAGCACTGTTCCACTGCTATTTTGAATAGCGGGGCTTCCGCTGATATTAAAAACATTTTGGGCTCAAAGTATTACAATGCAGCCTGATTCAGGCAAAAGCTTCAGGCGGAAAGTGCATTGAGAAGGCGCGGGGGTAGTTTAATGCCATACCAAGAAAACAAGAGAAAATTTTTTCAAAACTTTTCTGTAAAGTTAGGCATACTTTTCAGCAAGATTCCTTTGACGCCAAACCAGTGGACTTTGATTAGCCTGCTGCCTGCGGTTGTTGCGGTTTATTATTTAACAAAAAACCAGTTCATAGAAGCAGGCGCTCTGTTTTTTGTTGCCTTGTTCATTGACTGGATTGATGGCAGCGTTGCAAGAGTGGTCGGGCAAGCAAGCGCAAAAGGGGCATACATTGACACAATTGTTGACAGATATGTTGAAACAATAGTTATCTTTGGTTTATTGTTTTGCACTCTGCCGAATTTTTTTGTTCCAATTCAGGCTTGGATACTGTTAATGCTGTTTGGCTTTTTCATGACAACCTATGCTAAAGCGGCTTCAAGTGAGAAAAAGGTAATGAGCGAAGAGCACACGGGAAGCTTTTTGAACAGAGCCGAACGAACCATAATCTTGGACGCAGGAATACTGATTGCAGTTCTTGAACCAATTTATTTAACCTATGTAATCGCTGCCTTGGCTGTTCTTACAAACTTGGCTGCAATCCAAAGAATTTATATTGCATTAAAGACGTACAACGCAGAGCTGGCGCGGAATAAAAAATAAACTCACAGCTTTTTAATCAACCCGAGCTTTGCGATTGGCGAAAACAAGTGCACCAATGGCAGGGCGATTTTTCCCTGCACTTTTGTTTTTCCACCGGCAATCGCTTTCCTCAGCTCTTCTTCGTTTCCTGCATTGCACTCAGTGAACGCGTTCCCAATCTCCCGGGGAGCGTGCCCATCGCTTCCGGCAATTGCGCTTAAGCCATGCTTTTTTGCAAAAGCAGCTGCTTTTCTGTTCGGGCCATTTGTTAAGCACCTGCTGTTGAATGTTTCAATTACTTTAACTCTCTTGATTGCATTGTCCAAATCGAGGAAAGCGTTCCTGAAAGAGTCAAAAGGGTGCGCAATGGCAACAAGAGCATCCTGCGAATCAAGCGCATCCATCACTTCACCAAATGACCCCGGCTTGACCTCCTTGTTCATAAAATAGCCGAGCACTTCTCCAACTGTTCTGCCTTGCCTTTTCACTTTTATTTCCTCGCCTTTTACAATCAGAACATTTTCTTTTTTTCCTAGCGGGATTAATTCCTTCCAGGCATTACAGTTGTTGTGGTCTGTTATCGCAATTCCGGTCAATTGCTTTTCTTTTATTTTTTTAATTATACTTGAAGGGCTGCTCAAGCCGTCTTCGCTGTAGCAGCTGTGGATGTGCATGTCAATGCGCAATCGGCAACACCAATTACATTTAAATTGCTGTTAAGTTAATAAATCGTGCTGAATGCCTGAAAACTTTAAAGGCATAATTCAGGCAAAGTTATTTATTTGCCCAAAACATTATAGATAAAGCTGATTGCAATGGAAACATGGATTATTTTCGCAGTGCTGGCTGCCCTCAGCTGGGGAACCTACATTGTGTTGAACAAGGTTGCAATAAGCAGGGGCGTGAGCCCTTTTCTTGTGCTTGCCCTGATGGCAGTGGGCATAGTTGGGTTGTTTGCAGCTGTTTTCTTTGTTTCAAAGCCAAGCATTTCAACTGATTCAACAGGCCTGGCTCTTGCGGTAATTGCAGGCGGGCTTTGGGGAGTTGGACAATTGTTTGCTGTGCTTGCCTTGGCAAACAAGGCGCCTGTTGCAAAGCTTGCGCCGATTTATAACACGAACACGCTTGTCGCGGTTTTGCTTGGAATAATTTTGCTAAAAGAGCTGCCTGCGGGCACAGAGAAAATAAAAGTTCTAATCGGTGCTGTGCTGATTGTGGTTGGCGGCGTGCTGGTAAGCAGTTAGGCTTTCGCGAAGCATTTTTCCCACATTGTAAAGCGAAGCTTGCGAAGCGGTTTTCCCCAAGCTTTTGCGAAGCAAAAGGCTGTTACGATGCCTCGCAAAACCAATGGTTTTGCAAGGAGGCTTTTTTTGAATTAGCGGTATCCTTGTTAGTCAAATGTTTTGTTGCTTTGTGCAGCTTAGCACTGTTTTTTCGTTTGTCCTTGTGTCAGTGTAGCTTTCGAATGTGATTGTAAAGCCAAGCATTACAAGCATCATTTCTGGTTTTGCCGCATCCTCCGCTGCTGCAATGCCTTCGGTAATAAAAGGTGCCGGAATCGCGCAGGTTTTCTCTTCGCTTGTTGACGCGCTGTAAAGGGAAATTGAGCAATTTTCGTCCGCTTTTCCTTTAACAGAATAAGTTCCGCCGTTCTGCCCAGTCAATTCAATGTTGCCAGCGCTGCATGCCAACATTTTTTCATTGAAGCAAACAATTGCTGCCTTTTCAGCAGCAGTCTGCTCATCCGGATTCACCAGGAGATGCGTGTTGTCCACGCTGCCGCAGTTTTCCTCTCCATCAGGGGGCAGTGCTCCGCCAGGGCAATTGCTCAAATCAGCAATCCAGGTGCCGTCAGCGCATTTATACCACCATTGGAGCTGGTCGCCAGGTGCCGGCTGCCCGCCAATCAGCTGCTGTAGAGTTGGAAGAAACTGGAGAGTAAACAATCCGGTGAAATGTAATATTAACAAAACTGCAAGCGCAACAAGCGTAAATACAGGGCCCAAAAATTTTTTCTGCATCAGCTTATTATAAAGCTCAACCACTTATTTAACCTTTTCTTTTAATGCGGCTTTAAATGCAAAGAAATAAATAGTGAAATCGGGATTATTTTAACGGTGATTAATTAATGGTCTTTGGTTTCGGCGAGGGAAGCATTGATTTAATGCTTGACAAAACAAATTTCACATTCGGAGAAACAATGCATGGCTTTGTAAACCTGCGGCTCAAAAAAACAAAGCAGGCAAAGCAGCTAAAAGTAATGGTAACAGCGGTTAGGTATATCTCGCGATATGGCGGTGGCACAATAAGAATTGGCTCTGCAGGCGGGAGAAGCAGTGGCTCAAGCACTGAAGCGGAATACGTTTTTTCAACAGAGAAAATCCTTGATGGCGAAAAGGAGTACGCTCCACCAGGCACAAGATACGAGTTTCAAATCCAGTTGCCGCCTAGAAGCGCGCTGCCCAGTGAATCAACGCAGCCTGAAATTGGAGGAAAGCTTGGGGCAGTAATAGGGGTAGCCCAAAGGTTTTCATCAGTTAAAACCAGCATTCAAACAACATGGTATGTTGAAGCAAAACTTGATATTCCAGGCGGAAGAGACATAACAAAAGAAATTCAGGTAACAGTCAGCGAAATAAGTCCTCAACCAGGGCTCTAAAATCCTTTGGATAAAGCAGCAGCGGCCTCAAAACAACAAGCTGCTGCTTTGCGTCAAATCGCTTGTAAGCTGAAAGCGATTTTGCGTCTGTTTTGCTGTCGGGTGCAACAATTGCCTGAATGTTCCTCTCAGCAACCAGTTTCTGCAAATCCTTTTCCTCTGTTAAAACGAATTTCCTGTAACCATTCAATGGAACCAGCTTTGCAATCGCCTTTCGCATGCGCGCATTCGCTTTTTTCACAACGGGAAAAACATTGCAGCCCCGCCTCAGCATCAAAAAGCCTGCAAGCAAATCACCCTTTTTTCCTGAAAACAAAAGCGCAACGCTGCCCTCTGCACCCAAAGGCAGGCCGCCCAGGCCAAGCGCCTGTTGCCTGTAAATGAAGAAATCCTTTTTCCTTATTTCAATGCAAATCTCTTTCTCCGGGTTTTTCAATTTCACTTTAAGACCCTCAATTTCTTTTTGAACCACAGCACCCAGTCTTCTTTCCAAATCCCTTCCGGAAAATTCTTTGTTGTTTGCAACATTCACATCCAAAGCAAAAGTGTCGCCTTTTTTGAGCAACTTTTCCGCAAACGCAACAGTTTGCTTTTCAATTTCACTATAATCTGCTCCCTGAAAATACAGGGCTATTGCTGTTGCGTGAATTCCGCTAACCGTTGAAAGAACCCTCTGCGCTTTTTTGCAATCTGAGCAGAACAAGAAAAGCCTGCCACCGCCCCGAATTATTTCTTTGCAGGCAATTTTGTTTCTCTTCAAAGCAAAGCGAATGCTCTGCACAAGCTTTTTCGTGAAAAAGCGCCTGACAAAAACGCTCTTCAAAGCAATCTCCGAGGCTGTTTTAACAAGCAGGCACTGGTTTGTTTTTGCCGCTATCATAAGCTATTTAAAGAAAAGCAATCATTAAATTGTATTATGGCTGAAAAAAGTGAGCGACTTTGCTAAGTCAAGCAAGCTGATTCTGTCCGTTTTAAACAGCCATGGGGCCCTCAGCCAGTTTCAAATTGTGCATTGCAGCAGGATTCCAAAAAGAACAGTCAGGCACAATCTGCGAAAAATGCGAGAAGCCAATCTGGTCAGGGAAAAAATAGCCTGGAACGATTTGAGGCAAAAGCTGTATGAGCCAACTGGTGTTAAAAGATGAGAAACGCACTGCAATTAGTTGGAAACACGCCTTTGGTTGAATTGGATAACGGAATCTTTGCAAAGCTTGAGTCAGCGAACCCAAGCGGCTCGATAAAGGACAGGATGGTCAAATTCATGATTGAACAGGCTGAGAAAAGAGGCGAACTGAAAAAGGGGTTCACAATTGTTGAGGCAACAAGCGGCAACACAGGCATTGCCCTTTCAATGATTGGGAAATTGAAAGGATACAAGGTGAAGATTTTTATGCCCAAGCACATGAGTGATGAGAGGAAAAGGATGATGAAATACTTTGGGGCAACACTTGTTCTCACAGGCTCAATGGAGGAGGCAATGGAGAAAGCTGGGAAAGAAGCGAGAAAACAGGGGGCCTTTCTGCTGAACCAGTTCAAGAACAAAGACAACATTGAAGCACATTTCCAGACAACGGGCCAAGAGATATTGAAACAAGTTGGCAGGAAAATAGATTACTTCGTTGCAGGCATTGGAACAGGCGGAACCATTATGGGAGCTGGAAGAGCCATTAAAGAAAAACACCCGAACGCAAGAATTATCGGGGTTCTGCCCAAAGACAAAGAAGACAACAAAATTGAGGGAATAGGCTGGTATTACAAAAAGGAAATAGTTGACCAAAGTTTTTTTGACAAAATTTTGATGATCCCAAACAGCGAAGCAATCGAGGCGGCAAAAAGCCTTGCAAAGCGCTTTGGGCTCTTTGTCGGGATAAGCAGCGGCGCAAACTACGCGGCGGCAAAAAAGTTCAAAGGAACAATTGCAATAATTCTGCCGGATTCGGCAAACAGGTATTTGAGCACTGAATTGCTCAAAGGGAATAAATAAAAATAATTCATTAAAGGATATTATTGCAAAGCGCAAGCTTTGCTCCCTTGCGAAGCAAGGGGGTTTTTCTTTGATACAACTTTCTTTTTTCCAAAAAGAAAGTTGTCGCGGGGTTGGCAGAGTGGTCATGCGCCGGCCTGCAGAAACCTTTTCTTAGAAAGAAAAGGTTTGCGAAAAGAAGGGTTGCTTCGCAACCCAAATGCCTGCGGCTAGCCGAGGAAGAGGGTTCGATTCCCTCACCCCGCTTTAATTGTTTAGTAACGCTTTTTTCCAAAAAGCAAAGTTTATATACCTATAGCTATAACTATAGGTATAGGTGATGATTGTATGCAGACAACTATTCCTTTGGAAAAGGAAACCGTGCAGGTTTTGGAGAAATTGAAAAGCAAGTATAATGTGAGCTCTTACGATAAGCTCATCAAGCAAATGCTGCAAAAGGAAACGCAGACACCAAAAAGCCTTTTTGGCGCACACCAGAAAATGAAACCATTCAAGAGGGACAAGGCTGATTTCCATGAGCTTTAAATATGTGCTTGACAGCTTTGCCTGGGTTGAATACTTCAGGGGGTCAAAGAGGGGCGAAATAGCCAGGGACTGCCTTGCTGAGGGCGGCTGCATTACGCCGACAATAGTTTTGGCAGAGCTTTCGGATGTTTATGAAAGAGAGAAAAACAGCCATTGGGAAAGGGACTTGGATTTTATAATATCCAAGACAACAATTGTTGATTTGGACCAAGAGATCGCTGCTGATGCAGGAAAAATCAAAAACGAAATTAGAAAAAAATACGAGTCAGAATTTGGATTGGCTGACGGCATAGTTCTCGCTACCGCGAGAAAATTCGAAGCAAAAGTAGTGACAGGCGATTTGCACTTTCAAAAAATAAACAATGTAATACTGATATAACCGCACCGATTCCCTGAACCCAGCTTTTTGTTCTGATTCTAGGCAAAGTTCGCCAGAAAAATCATTTCGGCGTGGATTGCCCAGTGGATGAAGAAAGCTGGCAGGAAGCTTTTTGCTTTTAATGCAATCTGGCCAAGCAGCAGTGCAGCGAAAAATGATGCAATAACCTCTGCGCCAGGTTTTCCCATGTGGAACAATGCAAATGGGATTGCGTGCACTGGCAGGGCTGTTGGCCCTATTTTTTTAGCCAAGCCGAACAGAATGAAGCCCCTGAAGAAGAATTCCCAGAAGAACAAGAGCGCGCCGTGAAACGCTTCAAAATAGAGAAAGTCTGTGGCGGTTGCAATTGTTTTGATCGAATAATATGCCCGAACATCGGGCAGAGCGTAAGCGATTGCGATTGCAGGCGCCAGCAGAAGGGAGAAGACAATTGAATAAATTATTACTTTCTTTTTTATCCCGAAAGAAATCCCGAAATTTTTAATGGGCGCCCTGAAAACAACCAGGATTATTGCAAGGGGAATTGCCCCATAAAAAACCGCTGAATTAACCAAAGTTGGCAATTGGCTGAATCCTATGGCGAACGGAAGGAAGAAGGAAAGGAAGAGCAGCAGCCACAGGCGCCAGTCAATTCCTTGGAAATCAAAAATTTCCCTGATTGCTTTGAAAAGCATTTTGGCGCCAAGGGTTAAGTAATTTGGCAAGCTTTAAAAAGCCTTTCTTCAAAGAATTTTCTATAAAAGGGCTTAAAGCAAATAACTGCTTTTTTTAAATGAATTTTTTGATTGCAATTTAGAGTGGTTTTGTATGGGTTTGAGGCCAGGGCACTGCTACGCCAGCAAAAAGGACAGGGCTTTCACGCGTTTTGCCCAGACAGTGCCGGACAAAAACTATATGGGCGCTATGCCAGGCCTTAAAACAAGGCAGTTTAACATGGGCAACTCAAAAAAGCAGTTCTCGCACATTCTTGACCTCATTGTTGAAGAGCACGTTCAGATCAGGGACAACGCAATCGAGAGCGCGAGAATAACAATTAACAGGTTCCTGCAGAGAAAGCTTGGCGTGGAAGGCTATTTCATGAGGATAAGGGTTTACCCTTTCCACGTGCTCAGGGAGAACAGGCAGGCGCAGGGAGCAGGCGCTGACCGTGTTTCCCAGGGAATGAGCCTTTCTTTTGGCACATCAATCGGAAGGGCGGTAAGAACCAGGCCAGGCCAAAAAATAATCAGTGTTCTTGTTGACGAGCAAAATATTCCAATAGCAAAGCAGGCTTTGCTCAGGGCAAACGCAAGGATTGCGGCAAAACTGCACGTTCAAATCGGGACAGATGTTGAGAGCATTGGGACAAGGCCAAAGGAAATAAAGGAAATTGTCGAAGAAAAGCCAAAGGAAGCAGCGGAGAAAGAAGCGGCAAAAGAAGGCAAAAAGCCAGCTGAAGGAGAAAAGGCGGCTGAAGGCAAAAAGCCAGCCACAGCAAAAGGACAGGAAGCAAAGAAACCAGAGGAAAAAAAAGAAGCCGCCCCAAAAGCAAAAAAGAAATAAAAAAAATTAAACTTAAAAAAAAGAAAGCCTTGTGAAAGAAAAAGCCTTTTTTCCCTTTTGGGAAAAAAAGTGAAGCGAGCCTGTAACCTGGGTTCAAATAAGAGAAATAATATCGGTTGGAAAGTAGGTATTAAAACCCAGAGTGGGGTAAATTAAATCTTGTATATGGATGGTTGTCGTTTCACGACTTGCTTTTGTTCTTTTTCCTACCACTAAACATGTTTCTGTTGTGCAAAAATAAAATGGCGCGTATTTATTTTTTTGCAGCAGATAGGTGGCGTCAGCTAAAATCTTTATATCATTATCACTCCATCTTTTGTCCATTGGAATTTTGTTTTCACTTATGAGAGTTGTATGTAAGGGTATGACTTTTTCTTTTTTTATTTTGTCCCGTTGTTCCACGTCGATAGGGGGCTTGTCAACCATTTCCAAAAAATCTTTTAATCGCTTTCGAGCCTTGTTTCTAATCAATGAAATAAAATCCAAATAGCCTTCGGTGGCATTTCTGGTTTTTTCAATAGAGTCTTCAACTACTTTATCAATTTTGTTTTCGCATTCATCAAAAACAGTCAAAGACTCAATGACTCGGGCGCCCCCCTTTTGTATGGCTTGAATTAATACTCTAAAAAAGGGCTCAAGTCTTTGGTAATGCGGGTGTTCAATCACTTTGCCATCAGGGTAATCTATTTTAACCGAATAAATAAGTATGACATTAGAATCTAAAAAAATGTAGGTCATTAAAATTCTTGTCCAATTTCTTCGTTCAAAATAGCAACCGCTTTGGAGATAATGTCTTTCGGAATTTTTTTGACGACGGCATCAAACTCGGTTAAATAATTTTTCCCGCTTTCTTGCAATTGTATTGAGCAATTTTTTGATTTGATTTTAAAGTTGTCAATATTAAAACTTTTTTTACTCATACTTGAATCAATTTCGTTTACCAGATTTACAGCATCTTCAACGGCTTGCAAAGTTGGCAAAGCGTAGTCAATTACTTTTGGGTTATCGCTGGGTGAAGCGCTTGCCACAATCCTTGCATAATTCTCCAAAATATCTGCACTCAATCGAAGGCAATCATAGGTATCCAGTAACTTTGGTTCTTTAATAACACGATTAACCAATGCTCTCTTTTTTTGCTTAACACAATCTCTAAAAGACCCTATTGCCGATAAATAATTTTTGTCGATTTTTCTTGTTTTTTTTGAAATTTCAACAAAGCTAAATTTTTCCATTCTTCCACCCAATTTCAATTTAAATAACACAGCCCACATATAAAAACTTTTGCACAGGGTTAAAAAAACAACCACCCGTAACGACAATTAGCGAATAAAGAGTTTTTATGCTTTAACGGCAGGACAATTCAAATCACTTCTGCCACAATTCCTTGAGCGAGTTAAACTAAACAAAGCATCAGCTAGCTTTAATTCCATACTTATACGCCAAGCGTCTCCAGATATTATATTGAAATTCAGGTAACACGTTCCCTCTTTCTTCTGCCATTTCATTGATTTCAACCCATTTCTGCGCATCATTATATTCTTCTTCAATGCTATCAAAAGATTCGCCTTCAGAAATCTCAATTATTTTTGGAACCGACACCAATTTTCCACTTGTGGCATAATCCCCTTGGTCATCTGTTGGAATTGAAGGCACTGTTGTTTCAATAAAACAATATCCGCTTGGTTTTGAAATGTATGGGGGCGGGCATAGAGTAGAAATTTCATTTATTCCTACAGAACTGCATGACCCTTTCCAGAGGTTTAAACTGTAGGCGTCTGGGCATTTTATGCCAACTGCAAGGTGGTTATCCGCTTCATATTCTAGAACTGCTGCACCAAAACCTAACTCCCTTAACAAAAGAGCCAATAACCTCGACTTCTCAGCGCAAACCCCCTGCTTTTCATAAAGCACTTCATATGGATATCGATTATTCAAAGTGTCTGTTTCAACACCTATTGTGTCATAGGGTATATTCTGCACTAAGCTTATTGCAATCCTGGCTTGCTCATCTCTTTCTTCTGTTTTGCCACGTATAAGTTCCACTAATTTACCTACTTCACCTATTTGATGTTCTTCATCGAGGAATCTTAATTCGAGTGATTCATCTGTAGGATAATCATCGGGATAATAGCTTCTGAGTTTTGCTGCTAAATAATCACTTAGCCCCTTATAAACAGTAAATATTATGTCATCAGTATTTCCTCTAACAGTATATTCAAACTCTCTTTCAGTTTGCCCTTTAAGATAAATTGATATGCATTCATCTCTGATAGGTTCTTCTTCTTCGGAGCAACCGCAAATGCTTGCTTTTGGCAATAAATTCCCGTCTTCACAATAGAGTGGTTTGTTAGAGTTACATTCATCGTATTCGGTTCCATCAGAGCATCTTCTTATTTTTACGCAAAGGTTATTTTTATTTTTGTAGTCAGGAGGACAACTGAAAATAGATGCATCAATGGAAATTTCGTCACTTGGTCTTCTGAATTCAAACTGGGGCATTTCAATTGGAACGCATTTGGGTGAAATTAAAAAATTCTCAAATTCCACGCAAAGAGTGTATGTCTGCTTTTCAATTGAATACTTATATTGAGAATCTGCCTCTTCAACCAACTTAAAAGCCCCGATTGCAAACTCTGGTTTTTCAACACAGTCTCCAACTTTTTTACAAGTGAGGTCAGCCACTTTTTTTCCGCTCTGATTCTTGAGATAAACTTCTTTTGCCTCATCTCTTAATGTATACTCAATTCTAGCCGCTACTTTGAGTGGTGATTCGCTTGTTACTTTATACATCTGCCCTTTCGTTGCTTCAATATGAGGGGCTAAAATAAAACTGAGCAAAAAAGCAATTGCCACAAGAAACACAAGAAGAATAACTGGAACTATAACTTTTTTTGACCCAAATCGGTTTAGAACTGTGCTTTTATCCCTTTTTACTGGTTCATGTTTACCGGGCTTTTGTTTAAGTATTTCTTTTTCAGTTGAAGCCCATTCGCGGGTGTGCTGTGGTTGGACTGCTGGCGGTTCGTGTCGTTCCCTTTTGCGTTCTTCTTCTAAATGTTCTTTGTATTCTTTTATTTTTTTGCGCTCGATTTCTTTTGTTTCAGCTAGTCTTGCTTTTGCCTCTTCGCTGTCTACTTCTTCGCAGTATTCTTCGTCAGCTTCTTGTTCTTCTTTTGGGTAGTATCTTTGCCATAAACCCAGTTCTTTCAATCTTTCTTCTTTTTCTTTTTTAGTTCTGTATTCATCTGAATATTCAATGCATGGGTGGCCCCCTTCTTTGTGATAGGATTCATCTAAAATTCTATCTTTGGGAGAATATAATACTAAACTTAACATTGCAGGCGCTTTTGGTTCTCGATGCTTTAAGCAGTATGCTTGTTTACATAACTTACATGGTTTGAGCCCTTTCTTTTTTTCACAAGGATAATAACTACACTCTTTTTTGTTGGCTTTGTGTTTTGGTATCTCTTTGGTTTTTTCAATCCAGGCATTGCCATTAATTACCGCTACACCTGAAGGAGGCCGCCAGTGCTTTTGCATTATTGAATCTATTGTTAAATATAACACGGAATTATGTTCAGGGTTTCTTACATGGGCCACTTCGTGTATTGCTGTGTTTTCAACCCCCTCCATCGGCAGCCATTTCAGAGTCTTTAGTGAAATACAAATTATCGGTGGTTCTTCATCCAAGTGAATGTGCGCTATTTCTTGCCCTGTGTCTGCAGGGCAATATGCTTTCCAGAAACGGATTCTGACAGAATAAATGCCGAGGTCTGCCATTGCCCTTTCAACAAATTCTTTAAATTTTTGCTCTTTTTCCTTAAGCAATTTCTCATTAAGCCTGTCATAAGCGTCAACCATTCAAATCACTTCTTCGGCATTTCTTTAATATCTTCATTCGTTTGAGGTTTATTCCAGGATATTGGAATTAGTTTGCCTTTTGCATCCCAAGCTTCTGGAGCTCTAAAATGAGCCCTTACCACATTATCATTTGCTTTAAATTTCGAATCAATTGTGTGAACTTCACGAAAGAGATAATAGCAAATGCCAAAAAAGAAAATACATACTAGACCATAGATTAACGCACTGTCAAAGTCAACAATGAAAAACCCGCGTTCAGGATTCCAGTTCAAAATTCTGCTTTTGAAATCCCACACCCCACTTGCAAGAACATTGCCAACAACACCAAGAAGGATTCCCAAAATTAGAAAAAAATACTCTCTTCGCAAATTGAACCATTTTTTTGCTTCATTCTCTGCTTTCTCAATTTCTGGCGGAATCCGGTTCATTAACAAATTACTTCCTTTTAGGCATTTCTTTAATCCGCAATTGCCTTTCGCCGCTTGGGCAAACAATGAGCTTCTGTCCTTTTCCAACCGTTTTATTTTTTTTAACATTTCCTTTCTACTATAATCTTTTGATTCGTAATCTTTTTAACTACTTTTTCTTGGCAGGCTTTCGCTTCTGCTTTCCAGCAGGTTCTTTAAATTCCTCGGGCTCTGGCTCGGGCTCTTCCTCAAAATCATCTTCGCCCCCAATTTCTTCTTCACTGTCTTCCTCTTCAGATTCCTCAAGCTCTTTCTTCCCTTTGCCATCTTCTAAATCTTCCTCTTCGGCTTCCTCTTCTAAATCTTCCTCTTCAGGCTCTTCCCCAGATTCTTCTTCCCCCTCTTCAAATTCCTCTTCCTGCTCTTCCTCTGCGCTCTCTTCTTCGGGCTCTTCTTCAACAACGCGCTTTTTCTTTTTCACAACAGCAGGAACTTTTCTTTTAACAACATTTGGCTTTTGGGGCACCACGCGCTTTTTAATCGGTGCTTCTTCCTCGACTTCCTCTTCCAGTTCTTCCTCAATCGGCTCTTCGCCCTCTTCTTCAAATTCCTCTTCTTCCTTAAGCGGCTCTTCCTCTGCGCCCTCTTCTTCAATTTCTTGCGCAACCGCTGCTTTTTTCCTCAGTTTCCTGAAAACGTAAAAGAACAGGATTGCGAGCGCTGCAACGATTATGATTGTGTCAGGGCTAGGCCACCACTCAAGCACAAACAAAACATACAGTATCAGGAAAACAGGAATGAAAACAAACAAAATAGCCATTCCTGCCAAACGCTTTTCAGGCGTGCTTTTGTGCTCCCTCATGCGAAAATAAAGAGCAGCAAACTGTATTTAATTTTTCCTTTTTTGTTAAGGGGCATTAAAAGTTAATTTATTAAACAAAAAAGCCATCTAATTATGGGTTTGTTATGCTTGGCGTTGATTCAAAGGAAGCAAATATCCTGTGGTTCAGGCAGATTGGGAAAGAGGACATTCCCGTTGTTGGGGGAAAGGGCGCGAATCTGGGCGAAATGGCGAACAACAATTTTCCTGTTCCGCCTGGCTTTGTTGTAACTGCAAAGGCATACTTCCGCTATTTGCTTGAAACAGGCATCAAGGACAAGGTAATCAAAACAGCTGACGCAATTGATATTGAAAACAACGAGCAGCTGCAGGCTGAAAGCGAAAAAATAAGGGAACTGATCAAGAGAACAAAAATGGGCATCCCCCTTGCAAACGAAATAAAGAAGGCATACACGCAATTGTGCGAGAAAAGGCTTGCATGGCTTACAAGCAGCGAGGAAGAGTTTGTTGCAGTGAGAAGCAGCGCAACGGCAGAGGATCTGCCAAGCATTAGTGAAAATGAACAGGTGCTGGTAAAGGTTAATGGAAAGCCAATGTATGACAGGATCGGCAGTGTGTACGAAAAAATTGCAAGCAGCACAAATCCCAAAATAGAAGTCCCTGGCATGGAAGGCAATAAAGTCGAATGGCTGAGGGCAAAGAGCTTGTTCAGGCACAAGGCAAATAATGGCACGTTGTTTAAAATAACCACTGCAACAGGCAGACAAATCGTGGTTTCGCCAAATCATTCGCTGATTGCTTTGGATGAAGACAGGCTTGAACCAAAAACAGTGAATATTTCTGAAATAGGCAAAGGAACAAGGTTGCCGGTGATTGGCCTCATTCCTTCACTGAATTGCGAAGAGACAATTAGGGCATTGGATTTTGTGAAAGGCACTGATGTAACTGAATGGCAAGGCAGGGTGATGATTAAAAACCGCTCTTCCAATTGGAAGATTCAAAATGGCTTGCCAAAAGAAATAAAGGTCACGAAAGGGTTTGCTTATTTTTTGGGGCACTATGCAGCCGAAGGCAGCACCTACAAAAATAATGGCATTTCAATAACAAACAGCAATTTCAAAATATTGGAGAAGATTGAAAGCGTATTAAGAAAACTGGGAATTTACAACAAGTCAAAGATCAACAAGTATTCGGTCCGGGCTTATTGCCCTTCAATGGTTAGATTTTTGCATGAAACAAGCGGAAAGCCGATTGAAGGAAAAAAAGGCAAAGGAAAATTGTGTGCAACGAAAAGAGTCCCGGATTTCGCGTTTGGGTGGAGTAAAAAAAATATTGCTGCATTCTTGAGAGGCTGCTTTGACGGCGATGGAACGGTTGGCAAGGGTGGCGTTTCATATTGCACTACCTCGGAGATGTTGGCAGGTGGCATGTTTAAATTGCTGGAAATTCTCGGGTTTGGCTTTTATGTAACCAAAAAGAAAAACTTTTTTGTTATAAGCATTCCACTGCATGAAACCGAAAAATTCAACAACTTGGTTGGCTTTGAAGATGAGGGCAAAAAAAACAAAATAAAACAATTAATAAAAGACTACAGGGCAAGGGAAAAACACCCTGAATTCAAGTATGGCATAACTATTTCAGAGAAGTTAGCGGAAAAGATAATGGAAGCTATTGGAAAAAAACTGCAAAAACAAGATGTTGAAATAGCCGTATGCAAAAAATGCGGTCAAAACGCTGAGCAGTCAAGCTATTACAAAAACAAAAAGCGGTACTATTGCATAAACTGCAAAAAAACCATGTACCAAGAAGGCGTACAACTCATTAAAACAAAGAAATATGTCTACTTCAATGAAAAAGGGCAATTCAAAAAGAGCATGATTCCTTGGAATTACGGGCACATGCAGGGAAAGCATAGCTTGAATGCGTTAAAAAGAAAAACAAAAAGATATGGGTTGGAAAACCTATTCGAAATATTTGAAGGAACGGTAAAATGGGATGAGATAAAAGAAATTACCCCAATAAAATATGACGGATTTGTTTACGATTTTGTTGTGCCAAGCACTGAAAACTTTGCAGCTGGCTTTGGGGGCATCATAACCCACAACTCTGCTTCTTTTGCGGGCCAACAGGAAACCTTTTTGAACATCAAGGGGCAGAATGCGGTTGTTGATGCAGTGCAGAGATGCTGGGCTTCTTTGTTCACAGCAAGGGCAATCTATTACAGGAAAAGGAACAATTTTGAAACAGAAAAGGTCGGCATTGCGGTTGTTGTGCAGAAAATGGTTGACAGCAAAATAAGCGGGGTAATGTTCACTGCCAACCCCATAGGAGACGAAACAATGATGGTTATTGAGGCTGTTTTTGGATTGGGGGAAACTATTGTAAGCGGCAGCGTTACTCCGGACAATTACATTGTTGACAAAGGGAGTATGAGGCTGCTGCAGAAGCAGATTCACTCGCAGGAATTCAAGCTTGTCAGGGAGGGAAAAGAAAATGTGCGGGAAAAGCTGCCTCCCGCCATTGCAAGAAAGCAGAAGCTGCCTGACAAAACAATAATTGAATTGGCAAAGCTTGGGAAGCAGATTGAATCGCATTACAAGCAGCCGCAGGATATTGAGTGGGCGATTGAGGAAAAGCAGTTGCTGATTGTGCAAAGCAGGCCGATTACAACCCTTGGATTGAAGGAAAAGGTTGTTGCCGCAGAGAAAAGAAAAAAGCAAATGCACGAACTGGAAGACAAGATTATTTTGAGGGGCCTTGCGGCTTCCCCCGGAACTGGAACAGGGAAAGCGAGGATTGTTTTGAATGCAAGCCAGATCGGCAAAATAAGCAAGGGCGATGTTCTGGTTGCAAAAATGACTACTCCTGATTGGGTTCCGGCAATGCGAAAAAGCAGCGCAATTATTACTGACGAAGGCGGAGTAACATGCCATGCCGCAATAGTCAGCAGGGAGCTTGGAATTCCCTGTGTTGTTGGAACAGAGAAGGCAACCGGCATAATTGAGGATAACGAAATTGTCACAGTGAACGGCTTTGATGGCGTGGTTTACAAGGGCATTATTGAAATAGAGAAGCCTATTGAGGAAAAGGCAGCAGTTATTGAGAAAGAGGATGTTGACAAATTGGAGAAAGCGCTTGAAAGGGAGCTAAAAGAGGGAGAAAAGCACCTGCCTGGAAAAGCCGCTGTTGCTGTTGAAGAGATTGCTGAAAGAGTGAAAGAGGAAAAAGACTGGGAGCAGAGGGTTGCAGAGGAAAGGGCTGAAGTGCGGGAAAAAGTTGCTGCTGAAGCACAGGAACTGGTGGAGGAATACGGCGCTGTCAGGGCAGAGGAAATGCCTGCCGCTGAATTGCTGCAGGAAGAGGAAAAGCTGGTGGATTTGCTGCGCACTATTGCTGTAAAGGTCAAGGTAAATGTTGCCTTGCCTGATGCTGCAGAGCAGGCTGCCGCAACAGGCGCTGATGGCGTTGGATTGTTGAGGGCTGAGCACATGATTACTGCTGCGGGAAAGCACCCTGCTGAATTCATCAGGGAGGGCGAAGAAGAGGAACTGGTTAAAGCAGTGCATGATGGAATAAAGCAGGTTGCTGAACGATTCAAGGGAAAACCGGTTTGGTACAGGACATTTGATGCACGCTCAGATGAATTTAGGGAGCTGAAAGGCGGTGAAAAGGAACCGCACGAGGACAACCCAATGCTCGGATGGCATGGGATAAGAAGAGATTTGGATGAGCCTGCTTTGCTCAGGGCGCAGTTTAAGGCAATAAGAGAACTGGTTGAAGAAGGCTTTGACAATCTTGGGGTAATGCTGCCGTTTGTTCAAAGCGTTGAGGAACTGAGAAAAGCCAAGGAAATTGCTGCTGAAAGTGGTTTAGAGAGGGAAAAAGTGCGCTTTGGAGTAATGATTGAAACACCTGCAGCGGTCTGGTCAATTGACGAATTAATAAAAGAAGGAATTGATTTCGTCAGCTTTGGAACAAACGATTTGACACAACTCACACTTGGAATTGACAGGAACAACGAAAAAATCCAGAAACTCTTCAGCGAGCTGCACCCTGCAATTCTGCGGCAGCTGCGCTATGTCATAAAAAAATGCAAGAAGGCAGGCGTGCAGACAAGCATCTGCGGGCAGGCAGGGAGCAACAAAGAAATGGTCAGGCAGCTGGTGCGCTATGGCATTGACAGCGTTTCAGCAAACATTGACGCAGTCGAAGAAATAAGGCGAACTGTCCTGATTGAGGAAAAAAAGCTGATTCTGGACAAGGAGCATAAAAAATAGTTAAATAACCTTTTTGGCGAAAATTGTTTCTTATGCTGCAACTGGATTTGGGCAAAGCCGTTGAAGAAATAAAGAAAAGGAAAGCAAAAACCGTTGCATTGCAGGTTCCGGAAGGATTGAAAACAAGGCTGGCGGAAATTGCAAGGGAAATTGAAGGGAAAAGCGGCGCAACTGTTTTTTCTTTCATTGACCCATGCTTTGGCGCATGCGATGCTGCGGATGAAAGAGCGAAAGCGCTTGGCGCTGACCTGCTGCTGCACTTTGGGCACAGCCCTTTTCTCTCAAAGCACGCTGTTGAAACAGTTTTTCTGCCCCTAAGCTATGAGTTGGACAAAAAAAAGATGCATTTTTTGGTTAAAAAATTATCTGATTTGCTGCGAAAAGAAAACGCGAAAAAAATTGTGTTGGCTACGACAATCCAATATCTCCCTTATCTGGAATTTCTGAAAAAAAAATTGCGGAAAAACAAATTTGCAGTATTCATCGGAAAGGGCAGAAACATAAGCAACGGGCAGCTGCTCGGATGCAATTACAGCGCGGTGAAAAACGTTGCTGAAAAAGCCGATGCAATTGTTTTTCTCGGCGACGGCCTGTTCCATCCCCTTGGGATTTCATTCTGCTGCAGCAAGCCTGTTTTCATCCTGAACCCGCTGCAAGAGGAAGTTAAGCTGCTGCTCAAAGAACATGACTTGTTTCTGCGCAAGCGCATTGCAATGATTGAGAAAGCAAAGCAAGCAAAGAGCATTGCAATCTGGGTCAGCAGCAAAAGAGGACAGCAGAGAATGCAGCTGGCAATTGAACTGCGCAAAAAGATTGAAGCAAAAGGAAAAAAGGCACTTGTTTTTGTTTCAGACCTGCTGCTCCCTGATTATTTGCTCGGAGTGCAGATTGAAGCAATTGTAAGCACAGCCTGCCCGCGCATTGCATTGGATGACAGCAGCCTGTTCAAGCAGCCGATTGTGAATCCAAGCGAAATGCTGGTTGCGCTTGGCGAGAAAAAGCTGCTACAATACTGCTTTGAAGAGCTGCTGTAAGGAAAAAAAATTGCAATAAAATTTAATCGGAAAATTATTACAAAAAAATTATATGTCAATTTCTTCCGGATTTATTTCGTCTTCTTCCTCATCAAGGATTTGCCGCTTCTTGTCCGCAGCGCTGCGCTTTCTTCTGGTAATCTTGCGCCTTTGCTGCGCTTCCTCTTCCTCTTCTTCTGCTTCAACTGATTCAACAGGGATTCTTTCCCCCTCAACGGATTCCCTTACAACAGTTCCCCTGAATTCCTGCCCCCTGATTGCTGATTTAAAGTTTTCCAAATCTTTTCCGTTCAGGAAAAACGCCGGGATTTTGCTTCTCCTAAGAATCATTGCCGCAGGCAGGTCAACAACAAGGTTCTGCCCTGGCTGCATTGCGCTAAGCTTCACAATGCTCAAAAGCCTGTCGTAAGAAAGTTCCGGGTAAAAGCGCGCGCCTGGGTTTGTTGCAGGGTCAGCACTGTACACACCATCAACATTGCTCAGGTTAACGAATGTTGCATGCAGGAACTCTGCAATCAAAGCGGCAACAGCATCGGTTGTCAGGCCAGGCAGCAGGCCGCCAAAAACAGGGGTCTTGCCTCTTTCAAGAACAGCAGCTGCTTCCTTCACATCGGTTAGAATGCGCTGTTCCGCGTTCTCAATTGAAACAGCAAGCAATGCAGCGTTTGCCCTTGTAATATCAATTCCCAAAAGGTCCTGCTGGAACATGCTTGCCCCAAGGGTTTTTGCGGCAGAAATGTATTCCCTTGCAACCTTGCCTCCGCCTACAACCACAACAAAGTGGCTACCATCCCTGATCAAATCATTCAGGCATTCAGAGAACTTTGCAATTGCCGTAACAGAGGGCTTTCCGTCAATTAAAATGCTGCCGCCGACGCTTAAAACAAAAACATTGCCGAATGGAACAGCAGCCGTTGGCTGGGTCTGCGCTGCGCCCTCCCGCTGCTTTTCTTCATTGAAGATTTGGAACATGTCTGGAAACATTTCTTTCACTTTTTTACAAGCAGTAATTTTAATTGCATTTATTTTATTAATGTTGTTAGGCTTTATTTACTTATTGGTTCAAATCGAATTTTTGGTGCAGCAACATGCCAAAAGCAAGGATTGAGGAAATAAGTGAGGCAGAGCTGGCGGTATTCAAAAAGAAACTGCGAAAGCTTGCCCAGTTTAAGGGCAGGGGAACTGAAATGATTTCGCTTTATCTGCCGCCTGATGTAGACAGGAGTACAGTCACAGGCCAGCTTACAGAGGAAATGTCGCAGAGCAGCAACATAAAGAGCCCCACCACAAGAAAGAACGTGCAGGGCGCGCTGAGAAGGATCCAGAATTTTCTGAAAGTGATTGACTTCAAGCTGCCTGCTTATGGCCTGGTTGTATTCTGCGGAAACATAAGCGAAAAAGAGGGCAGAAGCGACATACAGCTGTTTACATTGAAGCCTATAAAACAGTTGAAAGTGAAATTGTACTGGTGCGATGACGAATTCCATCTTGCCCCATTGCAGGAAATGGCTGCGCCAAGCGACATTTTCGGCATTCTTGCAATCGACAAAAACGAGGCAACAATCGCAATGCTGATCGGAAAGAAATACGAAATACTGGGAAAATTCACTTCAGGCATAAGCGGAAAACACCATGCAGGAGGTCAGAGTGCTGCCCGTTTCGAGCGCCTGCATGAAGAGGCAGTGCACGAATTCTATAAGAGAATTGCTGAAAAAATGAACGAAATATTTTTGCCGCACGAAAGCAAGATAAAGGGAATTCTGGTTTCAGGACCTGGCATTACAAAAAACTATTTCCTGAACCAGAAATTGCTCGACCACAGGATTGAAGCAAAAGTCATTGGAACAGTTGATACAAGTTATACCGACGAGAGCGGCATCAGGGAAACGGTGAACAAAAGCGATGAATTGCTTAAGGATGCGGAAATCACAAAGGAAAGAAGCATTGTGAACAATTTTCTGGGCGAAATAGTGAAGCCAGGCGGCCTGGCTGCCTACGGCCAGAAAGAGGTTGAGGAAGCGCTTGCAGTCGGCAAGGTTTCAGTGCTTCTGCTGAGCGAGGCAATCGAGTGGCAGGTTTTCAAATTCAAATGCAACAAGTGCGGCAACGAGGAAGAGGTATTTGTAAAAGAGCCGCTGCGCTTTGACGAAGGCAGCTACAAGTGCAGCAAATGCAAAAGCGGCCAGATTGAATTGCTTGAGCAGGTTGACTACATTGACTGGGCAATGGAGAAAGCAGAAAACATTGCAGCGGAAACAAGAGTAATCAGCACTGACACAGCCGAAGGCGAACAATTCTACAAGGGCTTCGGCGGAATCGGCGCAATACTGCGATACAGGTAATGAAACTGGCGGCTTTGTGACAGGTTAGGCATAAAACCAATTTTATATGGGTTTTACTAGTAGTGCGGAAAGATGCTGTCCCCATTAATTCCAAACCTTTTTGTATCTGAAAGGAGTATTTTCAAAAGACTGGTTGCAATCAGCTTTTTTTTTCCTTCAGGCATTGCACGTATTTTCTCCCTCAACTTTTTGAGGGATATTTGTGCTATTTCAAAAAAAACAGGGGTCTTTTTTCGAAAACCAATGTTCATTGCCTTGAGGTTTGCTGTAATCCCGCTTTCCTTTTCTATTTTTTCCAAAATAGGCAGTGCTTTCAAACGAACTCTTGTAGCATGGTTAACATATGCTGTTGAATAACCGCTCCGATGATAGTACAATTTTATTGCTTTTTGGCTTGGTCTGTCAACCTTAACCCACTCTGAAAAAGTGGTTTTTTTGTCAAGCCCGCTTGTTATTATTCTTGGAAAATTTTTTGGATACAGCAAATTTGCCAGACAAATGGCTGCAGAATAAGATTTTGGAAGCGGTTCCCAAGCTTTTCTTTGCACGACGCTGCGTGCCCTGAAACCAAGTTTTTTTGTTTCGCGCCTTCCAAGAACTTTGACAACAGCATGGTCTGCCTCAAACTTGAATTTCCTGCCCGGCATAATAAACTAATAAAACTATACCTATTAAATTAATTGTTTTGGGCAAGTGTTGTTATGGCAGTTTACTCTACTTCTTGCGCTGGCATCGGCGGTCAGATAAAGCGGCGTTACAGCGATTTTATTGTGGAAGAGGTGCAGAGAAACGGAACTGTCTGCAAGGTGGAGAGATTTGCGGACGGGGGAACGCATTTGGAAGAGAGGCTTATTGTGCCGGAAAACAAGAAGGGGGAAGAGCAGCTGTTGTTGGATTTGGAGAAAATCAATTGCGATTTGAATTTCTGCATAAGCAAAATCACGCGCTTCCTGCAGTGCAGCAGGAAAAGGATTGGCTATGCCGGAATGAAGGACAAGAGGGCAGTAACCAGCCAGAGAATCAGCATCTTCAGCCCGGATTTGGAAAGGCTGCAGCAGTTCGGAAGCAGGGGAATGCAGCTCAGGAACCCGGAGTGGAGCAATGAAAGGATTGACCTGGGAATGCTCAAGGGAAACAGGTTCCTGATTACAATCAGGGACATTGCACTTGAAGAAAAAGAAGTGAAGAAGAGAATCAATGCCTGCTTTAAGGAAATGAAAACAGGGATTGCAAACTATTTTGGCGAGCAGCGCTTTGGCGGCATAAGGGAGATAACGCATCTGGTTGGAAGGGAATTCGCAAAAGGAAATGCAAAGGGAGCTGTAATGCTTTACCTTGCCAAGGCTGATGAAAGGGAGGAAGAGGATGTAAAGAGCGCAAGGAAGCAGCTGGCTGCCACAGGCGATTTCAGCGAGGCAACCAAATTGTTTCCGGTGAAATACAGGTATGAGAGGGCAATCATCCACCATTTGTGCAAATACCCGAACGATTTTGTAGGCGCTTTTGGAAAGCTGCCAAAGCAATTGCGTTATCTTTTCACGCACGCGTACCAGAGTTATCTGTTCAACAAGGTGATTGATGAAAGGTTCAGGCAGGGAATCGGTTTAAAAAAGGTTAAAGGCGATATTCTAATTGAAAAACAGCCAAGCGCGGCTTTGTTTGGCTTTGAAAGCGTTCTTGCCGAAGGGAAAGCGGGAGAAATTGAAAAGAAGGTTTTGCAGGAAGAGGGAATTGAACTGCAGAATTTCAAGGTAAGGCAGATGCCAGAGTTGTCAAGCAAGGGAGCAAGGAGAAGCATTGTCATGCAGCCGAAAAAAATGAAACTGCTTAAAATCGGGCAGGATGAATTCTATCCGGGAAAGATTTGCGCTGCTGTTTCATTCGAGCTGCCGAAGGGAACATACGCAACAACAGTTTTAAGGGAATTGATGAAGGTGTAAGAGCAGGGAATGAAAGCAATAGAATTATTATTGGTTTTAAGGGAGCTAATGAAGGTGTAAAAATGTCTTTGCTGCTGGCCACATTTTTTTCAATCTCGTTCATTATTTCAATCTCAGCTGTTGCAATTGTTGCAAAAGAAAACAGGAAAAGGGGCATTGCCGGAATTGATGTAAACAAGGCCGACAAAAGAGAGCTGCCTGAAAGCGCCGGCATTGCACTGCTCGCTCCCCTATGGACAGCAATTATAATGTTTAATTGGTTTATTGCCGAAAACACGGGCTTCATAGCGTTTGGCTTGGCTATTTCGGTTTTGTCCATAATCGGATTATTGGACGACAGAAAGCACAAGTTTAAGGTAAGGCCTGTTGGCCTGGCAAGCAGGGCGGTTCTTGTAGGGCTTCTCTGCATAATGTTCGCAATGTTTTTCGCGCCCAGCATTTTTTGGCTGCTGCCCTTTGCTTTGTTCATTGGAGGGCTTGCTGCCTTTGAAAACACTTTCGCAGGCCTGAACGGCTGGGAAGTGGGCAGCGGATTCATAATAGCCTGCTTTGTTGCAGCGCTGCTTTCGCCAATAGGACCAATGCCGATTGGCATTGCATTGGTCGGCGCAATAGCAGGCTTGCTTGTTTTCAACATTTTTCCGGCAAAGGTTTTTCCAGGGGACAGCGGCACAATGCTGATTGGAGCAAGCATTGCCTGCCTGGTTATACTGAACCAGAGCATTCCACTGATGTTTCTGACTGCATTGTTTTTTTTGCCGCATGCGATTGATTTCTTTTTGCTCAAGCTGCTGACAAATCCGCATGATGTGAGCCAGAGCAAGCAACTGCCTTATGCTTTAGGGGCTGACAAAAGGCTGCGCATTCCGGCGAAAAAAGGCGAGAAAGCAGGATACGATTTCGCGAAAATGCTTTTGCGCCTGCTTGGCCCAATGCAGGAATGGAAGGTTGTTGCACTTATCTGGGCAATTGTTGCAGCAAACTGCCTTTTTTGGGTTATTGTGTTCCAATTTCTTAAATTGATTTGATTTTAAGCCCGTTGGTTATTTTTAAAACATATATTTAAAAAAATCAACAGAACAACAATTAGCTTATGGCAGGGTCAAGGTTCCACAGAAAAGGGGGAGCACCAGGCGCTTTTGGAGAATTTGTTCAAGGCGGAAAAGGCATACAACGCAAACCGATTCGCATAGAACCAACGAGACAGAATAGCTCTCTTCCTGATTTAAACCAAGCCGAAAAAAAATTGAAAGAATTGGCTGCCCTGGCACAAACAAACCCCCTGGCTTTCAGGGCAAGATACAAAGACTCGCTAAGAAAAAACATTAAATTATTAAGAGAAAGAATAAGGACAGACATATCAATGCATGATGGCAAGGAATATCACGTAACCAGATTGAGAAGATATGAAAGCCAGCTGCAAGAAGAAGAACAGAAAGGCTGAAACCCATTTGCAAAAAACAAGCTTACAATTATCGGGACAGCCAGCCCAATTGAACTATAACTATTTTTTCGCAAACAGCATGCCGTAAACAGCCATGCTTGCGATTGTTGGAATAATCAGGCGAACCGAATCAAAGAGGATTATAATTGCCGCAATCTGGCTTAGGCTCAATTGTGCTGCTGTAAAGGACTGCATGCTCAGGAATGCAAAACCCACTGCTTCAACAGCCCCAATGCCCTGCGGAAGAAAAGGCGTTCTCTCAAGAATAATCAGCAGGCTGAACAGCAGTGTTGCGCTGTATAAAGGAATCATTGTGTTTGCTGAGAGAAAACAGGAAAGGAATGCGGCGAATTCCAGCAGCAATGACACAAGGGAAAGCAAAGCGATTAAGGCAATTGTGCTTTTTTTCTGTTTTTGCAGATAGATGCTGTATTTCTGGAAATAATCAGCTAACCTGCCGAACATATGCAGTTTTTTTGCCACTGCCCTGAACATGCCGGCAATCATTAACCCGATTTTTTTGTGCAGTGGCAGCAGGAACAGCAATGTTGCAATTGCAACAACGGCAAATCCGCTCAGCATTGCTGCCTTAATCCAGGCGCTTAAAGCAGGATTGAACAAGGCTGAAAAGAAAGCAAAGGAAGCAAGCAATGCAATGAAAAAAAACTTTAGCCCCTTTACAACCATTGAAGCTGAGATTGTTTCACTGTATGGAACAGCCGCAACCTCTTTCAATTTAATTGAACGCAATGCATCAGCACCAATTTGAACCGGTGTCAATGAAGCGAAAAAGCAGCTGAACCCAATCGGCATTGACCTGCTGCTGCTGACTCCGCTGCTTTTCAGCAGCATTGCCCATCCAACAAGCCAGATTAGGATGCTCAAAAGGAAAAAAGCTGCTGCGAGCGCAAAGAAAACAGGGTTTGCCTGGCTCAATGCGCTTGCAGCATCAGTAAGCGATGCAAGCACTGCCAAGAGCGCTGCAACAGCGAAAAGCAGAACAAGCGCGTTTTTAACCTGCCCCTGCATAAAAAATCAAACTCAGTTATTGCGTTTTGCCGAAAACATCCTGCCTGTCATTGCGTTTTGCCAAGAACATCCCGCCTGACCCTGTGCACGAATATGAATCCATTGCTGTAAATTTTGTCCAACTGGTCGAATTCAATTATTCCGTAATCTGTTTTTCCGCCAATCGCTTGCGTGTGAATGTAGTCAACCTGGTTTACTGTGTATGTTATGCCGTATTTTTTCAGAATGCCGTAATCCTTTGTTTCAAGGAAGCTGTAGGCATCTGCAAGCTTTTCTGCATCAGCGTATTCAACCCGCAGATCAGCCAAAACAGCCCTGTCAGCAACAGAAACAACATTGTGCCCGAACATAGGATCGGACAGAATGCTTGCTTTGGTGCTTGTGTGCTGGGCAAGGAAAGCCATCGGTGTTGTAACAACCTCGTGCACGTTGAGGAAGCTCATTCCATACAAAAGGAAGCCGAAGCCTACAAGCAAAAGGATTGACAGCATCCTCACACTAATGTTGTCCCGCAGCTTTTTCTCCGGGAACATCACTGCAACCAGCAATGCAAGCGTTGTTGTTGTGAGAATGTTCCACCTGTAAATGATTGTCAATTGGATTATTGTTCCCAAAGCAAAGCCGGCAAAAAGCTTTTTCGAGTAACTGTCCCTGCCTGCATTGCCCTTAAAGAAATCAACCGAGCTGAAGAAAACAAAGAATACAAGGATTGCGGTCAGGTCAATGAACCAATAGTAAAAATTGTATGTTATAAGATAGCCCCATTCTTCGGCGTTTGCCTGCCTTGGCATGCCATAAAGCAAAAGGGATGGTGCGAAAAGCAAGGCAGTAAAGACTGCCGCAAAAATTATGGCTGCAACCAATTGCCTCCACTTGATTTTTTTTGCAATAATTATATAAAAGAGCGGGAAAAATGCAAGCAAAGGCGACTGGATGAAAGCCATTACGGCAAGCAACAGCCCTGCCACAGCAGGCTTGTTGTGCCTTATCAGGAAAGCAAGGGACAAAAGGAAGAAGGCAAAGGCAAGCGCATGCCTGGGCGAATAGCTCATAGCGCTGAGCAGGAAACCGCTCATTGCAGCGAACAACGAAAAAAGCGCTGTTTTCAAATCGCTTAATTCAAGCGCTTTCCCCAGATAGAATAATGCAAAGAAAAGGAAGGCATTGCTTAATACAAGCATTAAAGCAAAAAGCGCTGTCCCGCTTGTGCCGCTCACCCATGCAATGCCTGCTTCAAGAATGAAATAGCCGGGGGAGAAACTGTATGTTCTGCCCAGGTAGCTGAGCTCATCCCATGTCGGTATTGAATTGCTTTCAACAATCATTGCGCTCTGCCTTTCATAGAACTGGTTCCAGTAAGTGATCTCGGTGAAAGAGAAAAAATGGAAGAAAACAGGCACTATGAAAAACAAGCAGAGTGAAATGGCAAGTATCGGCAAAGCATTTGTAATCTTTATTGTTGCAGTTGTTTGCTTGAAATTTTTTCTAAAGAAAAATGCCGTAAAGAGGATGATTGCAGTAAAGCATCCGACAACAGAATAAAAGGAGAGCATGCCTAGGTAATTCAAAGTGAAAACAAGCGTTATCAGAATAGTAAAGCTCAATGCAATGCTTAATGCAATTTTCTCAATAGTATCATAGTTTGAAAAAACAAAGCAGCTGAAAACAAAGAACGAAAGCAGCAGCAATGCCAATCCAATCGGAAAAGGCAGCGAGGGAGCAGGCTGCTTTTCAAACTCAGTTTCAATTGTTTTCCCGGCAAAAGAAATAACTATTTTGTTCAGCCCGTTTTGCATTTTGATTTTTTCGTCAAAAAGCTGGCTTTCGCTCTCTGGGTAAACAGCATGGTCAAATGCGCCGTTGACATACAATTCAATCGGCTTGTAGAAAGCAGTGCCAAAATTTTTTACGCTGAATCGGATTCTGTCTTTGCTCGCGGAAATGATAGCAATTGTTGTTTCAGGCTGAGCCGGCTTTGGCGCATCAATCTTCTGCAGATGGAAGAACAGATTGTTGCCTTTTGCAAGCACATCGATTTTGTTATCGCCGCTGCGCAATTGCCCTGAATCAAAACACGCTGTTTTAATGAAATCCTTTTCATTGGCTAAAAAAGAGTCAAAAAACAATGCCGAGCTGCCGCTGAAAACCCTCAGCGTTATTGTTTCAGCCGCAATGTTTTTCGGAACAAGAAAATGCAGTTTAACGCAGGCCTGCTCATTGCCGTAAATCCTCTGCGGAAATTCCTGCAAAAAAACACTGGTGCTTGAAAATACCACAATAGGCGAAACATGCCAGAAATGAATTACAGCAATTGCAGCAATAAACAAAAAGAACATTGCAGCAAAAGCAGCAAACTCCAACTGAAAACGCCCTGCCATAAAAACCCCAGTTTTACAAAGAACACAAAATCAACAAAGCTTTAAAAAATTAACAAAAAAACCATATTTTAAATTTAATCAAAAAACCAAAAGTTAAACCCCTTCCAAGGCTGGAGGGAAGAGCCAATAAGGCAAAATCACCATATATATTATATAATAGGGGCACAAAAAGCGAAGTGCAAGCCGAAAAAATGCAAAAAACCCAGTCCCAATGCAAAAATATGCAATACCCTGGTTCTTTTGCGCAGTTTAAGAAAAAACCGTCCCATTCCTTCTGCTCCCGCTGTGTGCCCAATTTCACCCTCACCGCACACAGCGGTCTAGGCCACTGCTCAGCCTTTGTTTGCGTCAGTTCCATTTGGCGCTGTGCCCTGATTCATTCTTCCAACAATAAGGTTGCTTGCATTAATAATATCCCCGGCATTCGTATACATAATTCTTAGTGCAAGGAAGCAGGTGCTGCCAATGTCCTCGTAACTTCGCGGCTTTATGGTTATCTTTTTTCCATCCAATTCAATTATGGGCTGCCATTGGCTGTTGTCGGGAAACTGGATCAAAACAACTGTTTTTCCCTCACTACCCAGCAAATCATTGCATTCCTGCACATCAATTCTTTCTCCTCGTGTTTCAACCCCATAATTTGTGAAACAATAAATCATTTCATTTTGAGGATTAAATACCCTGACAATTTGCATAACTTCTTTTTTATTTCCTTTCAAAACCACGATAAACAAGTTTGACCCATTAACCATATACTGCTCAAGCGAACCAATAGACTCGTGTGATTGGGGGCTGACGATAAAAGAACTGCTTTCACCAAGCAAAGCAAAAGTCTTTTCAGGGGCAACACTTTTACTTGTTATTAGAACCCCTTCAACCCTAACATTGTTCAAATTACTGTTATAAAAGAAAGCAGCCAAGGCTACAGCAACGATTGCAAAAACAATCAAGAAGATATAAACTCTTGCCATTTTTTTCGCCATTAATCAAGAAAGGGAAGCAAAAAAAATAAAAAGCTAAGGAAATGCTAATGCCGTTTTCGGCCCCAAAAATCAGAAAAGGCAATCCTGATTCGCAATAAAAATCCAAAAGCGACTTTAACTTATACATAACTATATTTCTGCCTACTGTTTAAGCGCACTGTAAAAATAAAAAAGAAAAAGGAAAAAAAAGGGGTTTTAAACCCCAAAATTTTTTTACGCTATCAAGTCGTCCAAGGCGTCAATCAGCTCTATTGCCGCAGTCTCTGTGTCAGCTGCTGTATAACCGGCAACAACAATGTCGCCGCTACTCAGCAACTCAACAACCGTATCGCCACTGCCTATCAAAGCTTCCTGCAAGGTTGAACCATCACCAAGGGTAACGTCTTCAGCCAACTTGTTTACCAAGTAGCCTCCGACAATGATGTGGTTTCCAGCTGGCTCAGGCGAATCCGGATAGACCAGTTCCCTTCCAACTGACACAACCTTAGCGGCAGTTGTATCGGCAATAGTGCAGCTTCCAGCAGTTGCATTGATTTTGTCAACTGTTATCTTAGTTGAGCCGAATGTCACTGTCTCTTTCTCCTTAACACCTGGCTTGGCATCTCCGCCACTGACTGTCTGCGTAGCGCCTTTTCCCAATGCAGTCAAACTCAGGTTAATCTGAGTCTGCGGAATCACAATGGTAACTGTCTTCTTATCGTCAGTTATTTGGACAGTTGTACCATAGTCAATCCACAATGCATCATAGTACTGCGCTGCATCTGTTCTGACATTCAACAAACGATCCATTGACGTAACAGCGGGCGCTGGGAAGTTGACATCATGCAGATAGAAACTAAGCTGGTCATTTGGATATGTAACCAGGTTGCCTGTTGCAGTGTCAATGTAAGAGATTACATTGGCATCGCTTGTATTCGCGTCAACCTTGAACACAGCCACGATGTAGTCATTGTCACCTGTTGAGTTAGCGGTTCCTGCAAAGGTACTGAACTCAGGCGCATCAGGCCAATAATATGGCCTATAGTTCGTGTACTCACTTGGAGTGAAGTCCGCAACTCCGGCCTCACCAACATCCGTTCCCCAGAAGCTAGGCCCTTTGAAGCTAGTGAACTCGCTTGAAAAGTCAGTGAGGTTATCCAACAACAGGTATGCCCTGATGTTTGATGCGATATACATCCTGTACTTGTATGTGTCCTGCATTGTGCTGTTGGTCACGTAGAGTGGAATATCCAATGGAGTTCTGCTTGCGTTGTCGTCATCGTAGTAAACTGTCTTTGTTGTGACAGCAGCCGCGGTTTCACTTGCGCTTGTTGCGGTATAGTTTTCTGCTCCGCCAAGCTGTAGGTATTCTGGGTTTGAGAATGATGTTCTGCTGAATTGGCAGTTTCCGTCAACTGATAGGTTTATTGCGTTTTCGTCTGTGCCAACAACCATTGCTGCTACGACTTGCACTCCGTTTAGGTCAATTGTTGTTGTGTTTGTGTCACCACCAACCGACCTACAACCAACGTCTGTTCGTACAGCGTTTACATCCACAGAACAGACTCCTGCGCCGACAGTATTGAGGCTGACTCTTTCTCCATTGAAATAGTTGCCGTCGTTGATTCTTAATGTGGTCCCGTTAGTGGCAGCTGCTGCCTTACAAAGGTAGTAGAATGTTTGGCCGCTTATGCTGAATGTGTCCTCGGTGCCGAATGTTGCCAACTTGATGTAGAACGGAACAGTCCTACTTCTCCTTGCTGCATCAACGTATGCTATTTCATTGTTTCCAATCTTTATTGTCGATTGAGCCTGGTCCACTTTGAAACCGTCGAACTTCAATTGAACAAAGTCATAGCCAAGAGTCCCTTCCTTCGTTCCCTGCAGGAAATGAGCATAGTTACCGCCTGCTGCGGCAGCATCTTTACCCGCCTGAGTGAGCGAATCGTCAGTACTCCACAATGGCTTGGTTGTTGTTGAAGGCCTGTCCCATACAGTTACAGCGTTTTTGATTGTTATCTTGTTCAATGTTGTAACAGCCGGGCTAGTGTTTGCAGTGGTGTTGAAATCAAGAGCGCTCTTCCAGTAGTCGTTCTTAGGGTCAACATCGGTTGAATCATACGGATATGTTTTCTCCGCAGCCAAGGTTACAACGTCTTTTCCAACAATGACAGTGATTGCTGCCTTGCTCGTTGTCTCGGCATACCTAATTGTTGAAACATAAACAACAGTGTCCAACACAAAGTTTCCGCTGCTGTCAACAAATGTTTCATTCAGGTAAGTTCCCTCTGCCACTGGGTCCGGAGCATGAACCAGATTGCCGTTTGAATCATATATGGCAAAGCTGCCGCTGTATGCACCAGTTCCGCTTTGTTTAGTCAATGCCCCTACTTTGATTGACATCTCTTCGCCAGTGTATTTGCCTCTTCCGCTCAAACCGCTTATTGTGTCCCCTTCAGTATAGCTTGTTTTAGCTGATTCTTTGATCAACTTAATCTGTTTTGTCGCGGAAAAAGGGTCACACTCTTGAACAGTGTATTCTCCGCCGAGGAAAGGGATTGTCACGCTGTCATTCTCTCCGTCAGTGAACTTCGTTGCAGCTGAACTAGTGGCATCCCAGCAAGGGATTCCTGTTCCCAGGTCAAGGACATAGTTAAAGTCACCGGTGTCTTTCATATAGACAACCAGGTCTTTAACATCCTGATCTTTGTCAAACTTTGCATCTGCCTCTATTCCGATAGTTTCTTTAACCACTATTTCATAGGTTGAGGCATTATACCTATAGCTCTTTGTCGTATTTGTCAAGAACTGCAATTGCCCTGAACCAAGAGACTTCCTGAACTCCACTGCATCAGCAAAGCTATTCATCTTATAGTCAGTGCCATAATAGGTGTAGCTGTATTCTGTGGTATATGTTACTTCACCGCCGCTTGCCAAATCGACGCTTAAATTAGTTGGTACCGCTGTTCCAGTGCCGCCCGAAACAGGCTCTTCCACTGTTGCCAGCTGAGCAACCTTTGCAGCAATATTTCCTGCCCAAACAAAGTCGCTTACAGCCGCGCCCTGCGTGCCAACCACAACATTGACAATCGGTTTACCAGTTTCGGTATTAACAATCTTCGACTTGTCCAATGTTATAGCCGCTGCTAATGGCGCTAAGGCTGAACCAACTAAAGCACCGCCGACTGCTATTGCGGCTAGCTTTCTTACGTTCAAACCTTTCATGTTTTGTTTCACCTCACAATTTTCAACTTATAGGTTTATTCACAAAAAATAAGTCTAGTCTTATGCCTCACACACGTGAATAAATATGTGAAGGCATATTCTAGCTAGCTAGACTCAGTATGCTAATTGCACAAGCCTATTTAAATAACTATCCTTTAAAAGGAGGCTAAAAAAAGGTTTTTAAGGCAAACAAGGGCGCTTTTTCTGCTTTTGTTGAATGCACGCAAGGCAATTGACGAATATGTTTGTATCTTTTGGTTGGTCTTTGTCCCAATACCCTTATTTGTACAGGCAAGGGCAGAGTTTCTCTTGCCCCAACAACCCCCTTTGCACAGGCCAGAGCAGGGTTTCTCTTGCCCCAATACCCTCATTTGTACAGGTCTTGGTGGAATTTTTCCAGCTCTTGCTTGTTTAGCAGCCTTTGGATGTAGTTGCTGTATTTTTGGGCCATTTCGGCTATTTCAATTAAGCCATCCTGCAAATCCCTGGCAGGGAACTCTATTTTTGGCGGCTTTACCACTTCCACGCTGCTTGGCCCGAAAAAGAACATAAAGCGTACAAGTGAAGCAAAATCTTTGACGCTGAAGTTCAATTCAAGGTATGTGCTATAATATTCAGCAGTTTTTTCAATTGGCGCCTTTTCAAGGCTATAAACAGTGAAATTTTTGTCGCTTTTTATTACTTCCTCCAGTTTCTTTGCCTGTTTTTCCAGCAACCCTTGCTCTATTGCCTGCATTTCAATAAAAGCCCTGATTCTAAGCTTGTTGGGGTCTGTTTCAGCAATCTGCTTTCTTTTGACAATTTCCTCATATATTTTCTTCTTTAATTTATATTTCGTCGGATAGCCGTCTTTTTCAATTACGCCTACCTGCAGCATGCTCCTTATCTCATCCATCATTTTGTTGAAAGGGAGATTCAGCTGTTTGGTTAAATCTTCAACTGTCCTGGGGCCATGCATTAAAACCATGGCAATCATTTTCTGCTCTTCACTGAACTGGGTCATATTAAAAAGGACTAATTGAAAAAATTTTTAAACCCGCCTAAAAGGCGATTTTTGCTGAAAAACCAAAAAACAACGGGTTAAAATTTTTTTTGGCATTTAATTTGATAGCTATGACAGCGCTCCCATTGCTCGCAATCGACTTGCCCACTGAGGCATTGCAAGGCTTAGGGGAACAAGCTGGAAACACTGCTGGAAAGGCTGCTGAAACAGCAATGCAGTTCGCAGGCAACCCGGCAGTTCTATTGGGCGGCATTGGCTTAGTGGTTGCTGCAGTGCTGATTTTCCTTTTCCTGAAAAAAATAGTTGTAAACACAATTTTGGGCGTAATAGGCTGGGCAATAGTTTTATTTGTCCTAAAAATTGAACTGCCCCTTCTCCCATCGCTTGCGGTAAGCGTAATATTCGGGCTTGCCGGAATAGGGGTAATGTTGGTGCTGCGGTTCTTTGGAATGATTTAGGAGATTAAACAATTATCCCGCTCTTCGCCCCGCACTTTTTGCACTTCCCGCTTTTATCCAATCCAACTGCTTCGCCTGCCAGGCCAAAGCGCCTTACAAGAACAGCGCCGCACTTTGGGCAAAAAGTGTTTTCCTCCGCAGCAACATTTCCAACATAAACATACTTCAAGCCTGCTTTCAATGCAATCTCTTTTGCCCTGTGCAGCTTTCCTTCATCAGTTGGAGGCAGGTGCTGCATTTTGTGCTGGGGCCAGAAGCGCGTGAAATGCAACGGCATTTCCTTGTCGATTGATGCAATGAATTCACTCACACCCTTGAAATCCTTTTCATTGTCATTATAGCCAGGCACCACAAGGTTTGTTATTTCCTGGTGCACTTTCTTTTTATGCAGCAATTCAATGTTTTCTTTGATGAATTCAATTTTCACGTTGCCGCACACTTCTTTGTAAAAACGCTCGTTTCCCTTCAAATCCACATTAATTGCATCCAGGAAAGGCGCGATTGCATCAATGCACTCTTTGCTCATGTAGCCGTTGCTAACCCAAACATTGTACAAGCCCTTCTTCTTCGCAATCTTCATTGTGTCAAGCGCGAATTCCGCAAAGATGCTTGGTTCTGTGTAAGTGCAAGCAATGCCCTCAACATTTGAGGCAAGCGCGTTCTCCACTATTTCCTCTGGCGAAATGAAAGGAACGCGCGCAATTGCCTCTTCGCTTCTCTCTTGTGAAATCTGCCAGTTCTGGCAGTGAAGGCAAAACAAGTTGCACCCGTAGGTTGAGATGCCCATGCACTGCGAGCCTGGCTTGAAGTGGAAAAGAGGCTTTTTTTCAATCGGATCAATGCTCATTGTCAGCGTTCTTCCATAAACAAGGCTGTACAATTTGCCTCCAATGTTTTTCCTGACACCGCATTGTCCCCTGCCGCCTTCCTGAATCAGGCAGTTTCGCCTGCACAGATTGCACTGGACAGCCTTGTCCTTCAGCTTCTTGTAAAAAGAAGCCTCTTGCAGCTCTCTTCCGCCAAATTCGGGCATATTAAATTATTTTCTTTAATAAAATAGATAATAATATTGTATGCACGCAAAGGAGTAATTCGCATGAGAAAAAGGATTTGGAAAAAAGAGGGCAGCCCTGCTTGGAGAAAAGCGCTTGAAAAAAGCGCGAGCAGGATGGCCCGTAGCCTGATGAGAATGGCCGATGCTGATGAAGAAAGGATAAAGTTTGCCCTTGCACGCTATATGAAAAACAAGCCAAAAGAGCGAAGAGGTGAAATCCGTGAAATGATTATAAAAGCCCACTCAAGAAGGTGGGAAATGTACAAAGATTTTGAGGGAGAGATTAAGCATCTGGAGGGGCAGTGGCAGGCAATGTGCGAAGGCAGCATCAAAAGATTTATAGATAAGGGAGCAGAGGCAATGGCAGCGCGGACAAAAGTCCCCCCTGCGGAAGTTAAGAAACTGATGAACGGATTTGAAACAATGAATAACAGCATGCAACTTGCCCTGAAAAAGCTGGCAATCATGCGCAAAATGGCTCCGAAAGGAAAAGACCCTTGGTTTAAAGAAACAGAAAAAACTGTTAGGGAACGGATTGCTTCATCTGCAGACTTGGTTTCCCTGTTAAAGCAAGAGCTCAGAAATAGGGGCGAGGAAGTTGACTGAATTCAACGCAGACCTGCATTTCCACGGGCCTTATTCAAGCGGGGTTTCAAAGAACATGCTTGTTCCAGTGATTGCTGAGCAGAGCAAGTTGAAGGGATTGGATGTTTGCGGAACGGCTGACCTGCTGCAGGGCACCTGGTTCAAGCACTTGAAAGAGAATATAATTGAGAAAGAGAACGGCGTGTTCATGGACAAGGGGGAAAAGGTTTTTTTCATTCCGCAGGTGGAAGTGCAGTGCAATCAAAGGATTCATCACCTGATTTTTTTGCCGGATTTTGCAGCAGCAGAGAATCTGAAGGAGAGTCTGAAAGGAAAGGCAGTGTTTGATTCTTGGGGATGCGGCAGGCCAGTCATCAGGCTAAGCCCTGGGGAGATTGCAGCAAAGGCAATCGATGCAGGCGGCATCATTGGGCCAGCGCACGCTTTCACTCCATACTTTTCAGTTTACGCGCACTTTGATTCAGTGCAAACAGCTTATGGCTCAATGGGAAAGGAAATTCACTTCATTGAGCTTGGCTTGAGCGCTGATTCGTATTTTGCTGACTTGATTAAGGAAAACCATAATTACCAGTTTTTGACGGCGAGTGATAGTCACTCGCCTTGGCCTTACAGGATTGGGAGGGAATTCATCAGGGTGAAAATGAAAGAGCCAAGCTTCAGGGAGCTGCGAAAAGCGCTTGAGGAAAAAGAAGAGGCGCGAATAACTTTGAATGTCGGGCTTGACCCAAGGGAAGGAAAATACCACATGACTGCGTGCAGCAGGTGCTTTGCGCAATACGCTTTGGATGACGCGATTAAATTGAAATGGAGCTGCCCTGAATGCAAGAGGGCAATACAGAGGGGCGTTCGGGACAGGATTTTGATGCTTGCTGATTTCAAAGAGGAAACCCATCCAAAATTCAGGCCGCCTTACATGCACTCTGTTCCGCTTGCTGAAATAATCCAGATTGCTTTGGATGTTGAGGGAATAAATACTGCAGCTGTCCAGAGCATGTGGCGCGATTTTGTTGAGAGATTCGGCAACGAAATAAATGTTTTGGTTGATGCCCCAATTACTGAGCTGAGTGAAGTAAATCCAAGGGTTGCACAGAAAATCGGTGCGTTCAGAAACGGCTGGGTTCACTACATTGCAGGCGGCGGGGGCAATTATGGAAAGCCGGTGATCTGCAACAGCAAGGAAGAGTTTGAAAAAAAGGGCGCTGAACTTCTGCAAGAGCAGAAAGAGAAAAAAAGCTTTGCTGGGCAAAAAACGCTGGGGGAATTTTAGGGAGAAAAGATTAGCTGGGCAAAAAATCGGTTGGAGAATTTTAGCAAAAAAAAGAAATTTTGTCTTGGTCAGCGCACGTAGCTCGGCCCGTCTTTTGGGGGCTTTTCTTCGACTTCCTCGAATTGCTTTGCAAGCTGCTCGAATGCCTGTTCAATGTTTTTGGCTTCTCTTTCAATTCCCTTCATGTCAACCGAGAAGCTAAATGCCTTGACCAGTAATTCGATTAAGCGTTTTGCTGCGCCGTGGTCTCCGTAGATCAGCTTTGCGTTTGTTTCGCCCATGAGGCATGCGCCCTGGATGCCGTGCTGTTGGGCAATTCCCAATATCAATCCTGCTGCACCGCTTATCAGGCCTTCCCTTTTGTCGGATTTTGCCCCGAGCGCAGTGAATTGGTCAAGTGTTTTTTTGTCTGTTGCAGCTATTACCACATCAGGCTTTTTTCCCATTCTCGCATCCCCGATGTTTATGCCTGCAAGCGTGAAAATCTGCTCTACCCCGAGCTTTTTCACTGCTTTGACTATTTCTTCCGCGAACTCGTAGTGCTCTGCTGCGCTGCCTGCCCTGAAATCGAGGGCTGGCTGGACAGGCCCGGCTAAAAACAAAAAGTGCCTTCCCTTGAATTCTGTTGCATGCAATTCGTCCTTGATCAATTCAAGCACTGCTTCCCTTGTGTGAACTGATGGCGGAAAGCTGTCGCTGTATATTTCCCCGATTTTTTCCGTTTTGAACTGCTTTAAAAAGTAGTCAACGCAGATTTTTCCGACAAGGCCAATGCCTGGCAGGCCAACGAACAGAATCGGCTTTTTGAATTTCTTCTCAGAAAGCAAAACAATTTTTGTAACCATATTTCACGCCTTTTGCAATATAATTTTTCACAAATAAAACAATTTTTTTCTTTTTTTAATTTCAAAAAAAATTTGCCTTTTTTTCCATCTTTGCAGTTACAATTTTTTCAAACAAAATGGCTTTTTTTTATCCATGCAACAATTCAGGCTCTATTTTTATGCCGCTTCGAATTTTGCTTCAAATCCTTTTTCTTTCGCGTTTTGGGTGATTGCGTTTGCAACGCTGTTCAGGCGTTTTTCCGCAACCTTGAAGTCGTGGCCCTTTGCCCTTATTTCGTATTTTCCGCCTTTTACGTAAAAAATTTCAACGCTGCCTTTTGCAGCCGCATCAATGCCTTGCAGCAAAGCGTTTTTAATCAATTCCACCCCGTTCGGCTGCAGCGAATGCAATTCAATTTTTCCGCTTACAATCCTTTCAGGAACAGTAATGCTTTTCTGCACCAAGGAAACAAGGGGCAGCCTCCATTTCGGGGCAATAGCCTGGGCTGCCTGTTCGCCCTCAGCTGCAATCTGCTGGAGCGCAAAAGGCAGCGAATCATATTCCGCCAGCAACGGAATTGCAATAGCATTCCATGCTTCCTCAAAGCTGCTCTTTTCGCCTTGGCCAAGCAATTCAATCAATTTCTTTGCCCTCTTCAACTGCTTCCATTCCTCTATTCTGATTCTCTGCTGTTCGCTCGAGACCTTGGTCAAGCTCAAGTCAATCTGGCCTTTCTCCTGGTTGAAGGAAAGAACCTTCGCTGCCCTGATCTGGCCCTCTCTCACGTGGTTCCTGATGTTTTTAACCCAGGCATTCGAAATCTGGCTGATGTGAATGAAACCCTTCACATTATTGAATTCAACCAACTCAACGAACGCACCATAATCCAAGACACGCGTAACCTTGCAGACAACTGTCTCGCCCAAAACAGGTGCAGCGCTTTCAGAAGCCATTTTCAACCACCAAGCAACTTAAATGCCATAAATTTTTTGGCACCATTTCCAACTTAATTTATTAATTACTTAAAAAAATCAATTTAAAAAAGCCTTTTTTTCGTTAGGAAAAAAAGCCTTGGGAAAAAATCCCCCGGCAAAGCCTTTTTTTCGTTAGGAAAAAAAACCTTAAAAAAAAGTGCCTACTGCAATACCCCTTCTACCACAGCTCTTTTACGACCTTTGCAATCGGCTTTATTTTGCTTGGGCCTGTTTCCGCAAGCAGCTGGTTGCACGCAAGGCAGCTCACCTTGGTGCTTGCTGCGCTGAAAATTATCTGCTCGTTTCCGCAGCCAGGGCACTTGACCCTCAGGAAGCTTGTTTTCGCTTTCCTGCTCAACTCTGTTTTCGGCATACCTCATCCACACTCCATCCAACAATCAACTTTTTAATAAATCATTCACGCCCAATCTCATGCTCAACTTTTTTTGGTGAATCATTCGCCCTTTGCTTTTTCCGCGAGCTTTCTTGCAATTAGCAAGGAAGCAATCTTTGGCGGAACTGACGCTGTTTTTTCTTTCTGGAACGGCCCGTATTCTTTCATGTCGGCGCCGACAAAGGCCGGAACATCCTGCAGCAGTTTTATCTCCACTGCTTTCTTTTCTTCGGCTGCCTGCTTTTTTGCTTCACCGCTGATTATTTCATCCAAAAAACGCTGATGCTTTTCTAAAACAGTGAGCAGCTGCTTTAATGTTTCCCGCTCCTGCACTGCAAGCTGCCCGTTCTCCATTTCGCCTGTCCTGCTTGCAATCAACGCCTTGTTCAACAGCTTTTTCTCCCTCAAGCTGAACAATTCCTCGACGATTTTTTTAAGGTTGCTGAAGGCAGCCGCCTTGCTGCTGCCAATGTCTTTCAGGCTGCGCAAATACTCGGAACGCTCTTTCGCAAAAAATTTGCGCATGTCCTCAAAAAAACTTTCGTCAACGGCAACATGCTTCGGGCTGTTTTTCTCAAGCCTGTAAACCCTCATTATTTCGTCGTAATTCAAATCCATCAAACAACAGCCCCATGCATTTAATCGTTCTTCAATCAACCTTCAAACCAATTTCACGCCGGCAATTTTGCGCTGTTCCTTGCGAGCAGGAAAATTGCCGCTTGCAACGGCAGCTCTGCCTCCTGCTTTTCAAAAGGCCCAAATTGCCGCCCAGCCAAACTAAATGCTGGTGCTTTATTAATAAAAACCTTTACTGTCTGCCCGCTGGAAAAGGCAACAGCATCACGCAGGGGCTCAAATTTGCCCAGCTTTTCAACAGGCACATTGCATGCAACCAGCCCTGTTTCACCGTGCAGAGTTTCCGGAACCCTGATTATCCTGCTTGCATCAATCGAAGTCTGCCTGTCAATTGGCGCGATCCTCTCAATAACGCTTTGAATAAAAGTCTGCCAGAATTTATCGCTCTGGCTTTCTTTGGATGAACTGGCCCTTCCGAAAAAAGCGGGCAGAATGCCGTCTTTTTTTATTGCCCTAAGAATCATTTCCTTTTCGGCAATAACCCTTTTTGCCTGGGAAGTGGTAATTGAAGCAAAAACAGCAATCTTGTCTGCATTGCCTTCCTGCAGCAATTCGGTTACCGCACTCAAAATCCTCTGCACCCAGCCCCTTTCCTCACTACCCTTTTCAACGGTAAAAACCTCGCCCTGCTTCCTAAAATGGCTGAAAATGCTGAGGTTGTTTGCGGTCAAATAATCAATCAGCTCAATCCTCGCAGCACTGCCAAGCTCCCTGACAGCCTTGTTCCTTACATGCACGTGATAGCCTGCCCTGCCGCTGAAATTGACTGAAATGCCCTCGCTGAAGCCAAAATCATTCTGCAAAAAATCAAGCAGATTGAAAACTTTTTTCTTTGCCTCGCCCAGGCACTCAGCGCAAAACCATTCCTCAACAGCAGTTCCAGCACCGCACTCATCGCAAGCAAGCTGCCTGCCCTTGCCCTGCTTCCCGCACTTGCTGCATTTCCAGGTGTCGTGCCTCTGCCTGCAGTCGGAAGGCAACTCATCCGCATCAAACTCGTAAATCAAATCACTGCCAATAAGCTGCTTTGCCTCCATTGGCCTTGCAGAAGGCAGCTTGTACAAAGCAGCCGAATAACTGACAAAGAAGGGAGTAACCTCTCTCAAAAAAGAATTGAATTGCTGCTGGCTTCCGAAAGCCAGGTGCCTTTTGCTTATCTTCTGGCCAAAATCACCAATGCCGAATTCCCTTGCAGCAATCTCAGGCGGCTCACTGACGAAATGCTTTGCATAAAACTGCCTGAAATGCTGCTGCAAAAAAGCCTGCTCCCCAGCCATGAAAATAATTATCAAAGGGAATTTTATATAACACTTTCGAAAGAGCAGTGTTCCGCTGCTCTGCTACTGCAATTGCTTTTCTCCCTGCATTTTTAACGGTTTTTCCCCAAAAACCAGTTTAGTGTGGGGATAAGCAAATTCAACGTCTTTTTCCTGCATCACTTTGTTGTGTATTTCCCTTGTTATGTCAGTCATTGCCTGAGGCCTTTCGGTTGCAACAACGTTGTAGCAGACTTTTACGTGCACACTGCTTGGGGCAAAACTAATTCTTGTGAACGGCTGCTTGCCTGTTTTTTCAACGCTTTCTTTCGTGAATTTCTTTGCCGCATCCAGCACTATTTTCTCGGCTTTCTGCAGGCTACTTTCATAAGTGAAGTCTGACGCAACCTCGTCCAAAATGAATGCATTGCTCATTGTGTAATTTGTTATCGGCTTTTCAAATAACAGCGCGGTTGGAATCAGTATTGTTCTTCCGCTTGTGTCTTCCGCGCCGACAGTGCCGCCTGCTTCAGCCAGAACAATGTGGAACATTGTTATGTCAGTGATGTCGCCCTTTATGTTGTCGATTATTACCCTGTCGCCGACCTTGAACGGCTTTTTAACCAAAATCATCATCCAGGCAATTACACCTGTTATCGGCCTCTGCAGGGCAAGGCCAAGGGCAGCAGACAATAAGCCAATGCTCAGGCCTGTTGTTGCCAGGTCTCCCGAGAAGGTTGAAATAAGAACAATGAATGCAAGGAAAAAAAACACGTATCTCCAGATGCCCATTACCATTTTCATTTCGCTTTTGACCCTGACTGTTTTCACCAAAGCGTGGTGAATCATCATTGTCAGGATTTTGTAAACAACGAACAGCACAACCAGGGCGATTGCAATCGTTATCAAGTTTGGCAGTATTCCGCTCAAATTCTGCCACATTCCCTCAAGCGTTCCGCCAGCAAGAGAAAAAAAGCCGTCCACAATCAACACCCCAAAACGAAGGCAAATGCTACAATTACATATTTTGTCTTTTTATTCCTTTGCAATTGGCTTTGCCTGCCCCTTCCGCAACTGCCTCCTGTAGAAAGAAAGCGGGTGCCTTACATTGCAGTCAGCGTTCGGGCAGAAGCCTGCCGCCCTGATCTTATCGCAGCTTGGGGGAGTGTAATTCTGCTTCACAATCCTGTCAATCTGGTAGGAAGAAATTTTTTCTTTGAAATCAGGGCTTTTTTTGAATGCTTCAAGAATCTGCTGCTTTGGCACGGCAACCCTGTTCAAAAAGCTTGCTAAATAAAAGCGCGCCATGTGCTGCAGCTTTTGCCCTGAAAGCAACTGCTCGTACAAAGAATTCATGCATGGCGGAAAAGCGTTTGGCTGGGCTTTTCCTGTAAACACAAACTGAATCTGCCTGCTTTGCTTTTCCCTGAAATTCTGCCTGAAGCGAAAAGCAACTGCTTCCAGGTTTTTTGGAATTCCGCTTGTTGAAACAGGCAAAGATGCGGCGATTTTTTCAAAAACAAGCGCTTTCAGGAAACGCGCAAAGCCGTTCAGGTCGAGGAAAACCTTTCCGCCGCTTACACTTTGATTTACAAGTTTCAACAGTGGGTCATTGAACCTAATGCCAAGAAAGCGCTGCAGTGGAACGCTTACTGAAAAAGGCTGCAGCTCGGCAATATCAAATTGCAGCTGCAGGTCTGATGCAAGGGCAACAGCTGTTTCCTGCACTTCCCTCTCTGAATTCAGATAATTCAAAACCGCTTCCGCAAAAAGTAGTGCAAAGCGCTCATTCACTTTTTCGTCCTTTAAAAAAGAAACAAGGATTTTTGCAACAGGAAAGGCAAGCACTTCCTGCAGCAGCAAATCGCTGTTGCGCACGCTGAAAACATATCGCTCGCCGGCAATGGCATGCTCAACCATTGCAGCCGCTCTTTCAACAACCGCTTCCGGCAATTCGCTCAGGGAAAGATTCTGCTGGGCAACAATCCTCTTGGCTGCCTCGCTGAAAGGAAACCTTTGGGCAAACAACAGCTGCTGCATTGAATGCATAAAAAAAATAGTGAATTAAAAGGAATAAAAAGGGAAAGGGAAGAGCGCGCTTCCGCTGCTGTTTGATGCCGGCGCATTATTCTTTCTTTTTCCAGCACTATTTTCAGAATTTTTCTAGCAAAAAGTTTTTTAAGCACATAGCTAGTTCATTATACTTGTGCCATCTTAATGACTACATTGAAAATTGCCAAGACTGACCATTACAAGCGCTTCCACGAAAGGTTTGTTCCTTGGAGCCTGGTTGTCGAAACAATCTTCACTGGACGACAGAAAA
>CAYHBD010000029.1:0-53349 GCA_964354805.1 uncultured archaeon
ATTTTATACGAGATGGACTAAATGAGTTCTTTACCAAATTGGGTTATGAACATAGTTTAAGTGATAAACTTAATTCATTAAAGCAAAAAATTCAGATTGTTGGAAAATACAAGACCTTAGATGAAATTAAAGATACCACCACCCAAGAAGAAATCAAACAATACATTTTGGATTTATCAAAACAAGAGCACCTTGTTGTTTTAACGGGCGAATTGGAGAATTTTTATTCAGAAAAACCAAGATTTGATAAAGAAGGAGGCGTAATAGAAACAATTTCCAAAGCCATGGAAAATAGTAAAAAAATTAGCGACTACGTTCGTATTAATGAGTATACTGCAGCTTTTAGAATTTTTATAAAAGATTGCTTGAAGCTAGACCTAGTCGAGGTTGATAAAAATGCATGAAAGAATCATTAGGCCCTATGTTAAAACAAAATGGGCTTGTTTCCCAATTTCTTCCTTTTCGCCCATTCCATTTGAAATTAGTACCCCCGGAGATTTGAACATTAAACCACCGCCCCAGCCTGCACTCCCACCAGAAACGCCAGCACGAGCTTTCCGTATTTGTAGGCTGCCTCGTTAAAGCCGTATGTCCACATCACAAAAATGGAGCCGACGAGAAGCCAGGAAAACAATTAAAAGCCTAGTAAAAAAAAGAAAGAAAAGCGGTTGTTTTTTAACCGCATCTAAAGCACTGTAGCTGGATTTCTTCGCTAACGCTTGCAGGGTTACCCCTTGTTGCTATATAGTAATTCCACTTGCTTGGATTGGTTGAATCTGGTGCAGAACTCATCTCAAGATAGTACATGCTCATTGGTCCACCCCAAGTCCTTTGCAAATAGATTATGTTTACTGCGGTCCATCCGTCATCACAGTATAATTCTTTTGTTACGCTTGTGTCACTGTTTGGAGCTATGTACACATTAACTGCTGGCATCAACTTAAACCCACAGCTTGCATCGGAACCGGCTGGTCCCGGTAGCCCTTGTGACCCTTCTGGCCCTTGCAATCCCTGTTCTCCTTGTGGTCCAGGTGCCCCTTGTTCACCCAGCGGTCCTTCTGGCCCTGGTGGTCCAGGAATTAATTGAATGTTGTTAATTTGATTTTGCAGGCCAACGATTGCATTCCACAGCTTTGATACTTCAGCTTGTAGCTTCCAAATTGCCTTCCACAGCTGGTACCAAGGCGAGTACCCAGCTGAATTACTCTGCGCACTAATTTGCGTACTGCTATTAGTAGCAAAAACCAAAGTGCTGCCAAGCAAAACGAAGCACAGCGTTAACGCTATCAGTTTTTTATTCATAAATCCACCTCATTAAAAATTGCCCCGTTGCAAATTAAAAAAATATGTATTTATGTAGCAACGGCTCTTGGTGAACCGACTCTGCTTCAGCTCGCCATCCTGCCCAACAACTCTTCGGCTTTCCTCATCATCTCATGCTGTTCTTCAATCGCGGTCATAAAGAATCAATGGAGCATTCAATGGTTTTTAAATCTGTTGCCGTTTTAGGCAATGAACGAAATAATAAAATAATGTTAGGACATAAAATAAATTGAATGAAAGAAAACGATGAAGATATAATTACTGATTTTGAAAACTTTGAATTAGAGTTTCATGATGATACGGTAACATTGAGAGATAAAAAAGCCGAATTTTATGGGAAATACAGTGAATCATCAAACAAAGAGTATTTAGTTATTTACGAAGAAGGATACGAGGACGAATCAAGCGGAAAATTGGAAGAAATTTCAGGTCAAATCTACCTAATTTGGAACAGGAAAAAGATTCTTTGGAGAAAATCAGTGCTCCGCCCAGACAATGTGCTTGTTACTAATGATGGATTAGTAATAGTCAATGTTGATGGAAAAATAGTGTTTTCTGACAAAGATGGAAAAAAGTCTTTTGAGTATACATTTTTATCCCTAATCGCGGCAATGAAACTATCCCCGAAACAGGAATTCCTAATTGTTACATTATGTTTCCCAGAAAACAAAATTTTTTGTTTTGACGTGAGGCGCAAAGAATTAATTTGGGCAGTTAAAAACCCTAGCACTTTCGTTCTATTGAAAATAAATGCTCATGAAAAAGGGATTACTTTTAAATGCAGAAGGGAAGATTATGAACGCGTTTTCACTTTCGATTATAATGGCAATCTTATAGAAGACGAAATGCCTCCTTATTACAAAGCTATTTCCTTATTTAAACAAAAACAGTTTGAAAAGGCCGAAGAGCTATTCAAATCCGCATTAGCTTCTGACTCTGAAAACTCAAGAATATTTAGGTATTTGGGCGAAATAAGGTATAATGACAAGGACTACAGGAAGGCATATGATTATTTCATGAAAGCCAAGAAAATTGATGATAATGAAGCAAATTATATCCCAAGGACATTATTGAAAAAAATAGAAATGTGTGAAATAAAATTAGGTCTGAAAGGAAGTGCTGAAATAGAAAAAGAGAAAATTAGGCTTTCATTCAACAACCCAAAATTTGCTGAAATAAGGAAGGGGCATATAACTCAGATAGTTGGAAAAATAGGGGGCCATATTCTTTGTCTGGTTCCGCACCAGGGGAAGCTTTTACTGGTTAAGGAAAATTCGGATTTTGTTATGACCAGGAAATTTGACTCCCATATAACAAATATAAAAATAAGTGAAAGAGCGAAACATGTTTTAGTGTTCCACTATGCAACTGAGGGCTACTCAGGGCCAAAAAAATTTGTTTTACTAAATGAGAAATTAGAAATAGCGGGTTCTGCAACGTTTGATAAATTGGGTTTTGATGCGCCACCAGTTAATTATGTGCCAAGGTCTGGGATGGAAGTTTCCGAGTCATTAGGGGCAATTATCATTTCATATATGGCAACTATTAATTTTTACGATTTTGGGTTTAATCTTTTGTTTAGCTTGAAGAATATCTATCCACGCATGTTTAAGGTTGGGTGGGAATATTTTAAAGAATATGAGGATGTGATACAACAGATAATAAGTCAAATAGCGGGAGGCGTGAGCGTTAAAGATGTAGAAAAAGCTAAGCAGATCTTTGCCTTGGATAATTATGGAGTGTCTAAAATTAAATTAAGGTTCAAAGAACTTGTCAAAAAGTACCATCCTGATGTGAATAAATCAACAGATGCAAAAGAGAGGACTGTGGACATATTGTTGGCATACCAAACTTTGATGAAATGTAATGAAGAGAATGGTTTGGAAGATGTTCACAAAATGGAGAAACTATCCCCTGACAGAATAGATTGGGTAAGCTGTGTTGAAGTTATAGATGGTACGCTATTTTTTGGGGGGTACTCGGGGCGGGTAGTGGGCTTGGATATAAAAGAAATCAAACATAATATTGCAAAAAAAAGTATTGGGAAACATTGGACACCAAGGTCTAATCCCAAGTCCAGAGGAATGATAGCACAGATAGAAAGTTTTTTTCCAGCCCAAAATTTTTATTTTAAGAGTCCGAACAACGATCTCAATGTCGTATTTGATATTATATTTGATATTATAGATGACGACGACAGAATAATAATAAAGACTAGCTCAAACCCATTTGCGCTAAGTTACATGCTATTCACCCAAAATGATCGTGTAGCATATAAAGTGTCTAAACAAAAATTTCTTGAAGAACAATTGTTGAGATTGCCAATTAAATAAGTAAAAAATAATTTTTGTTTATACTTGAGCATTATGGCAAAGCAACCAACGTATCTGCCCTGCCCAAAACCCGATTGCAAAGGGAAAGTGAACTTAAAAACCGGGGTTTGCGGAAGTTGCCAAAACGAGATGAACGAAGAAGATAAGCACAAAGCACTTACAAAATATATTAATAAAAAAGTGGCAAAAGCTTTATGACCATACCACATAGACTCAGTAGTGCTTATTTGCAGTACGCGCATTTTTTCTTTTTCCGGCGGCCTGTTTTGTTGTTTCGGAAGGTTATTTCTTCCTCGCTTCCTGCACTATCAGCGCATCAGCCAGCACCATTGCAACCATAGCCTCAGCCACTGGCACAATCCTTGGGCAGATGCATGGGTCGTGCATCCCCTCAATTTTGATTGTTGCATTTCTTCCTTTTACATCAACTGTTTTCTGGGGCAATGCAATTGAAGAAGTTGGCTTTACTGCAATTCGCGCAATAATATCCTGGCCTGTTGAGATTCCGCCCAGAATCCCGCCCGCGTTATTGCTTTTGAACAAAATTTTTCCCTTGCTTGAAAACATTTCGTCATTGCATTGCTTGCCAGTCATGCGCGCAACGGAAAAGCCAGCGCCGATTTCAACGCCCTTGACAGCACCAATGCCCATCAGGGCTTTTGCAATCTCTGCATCCAGCTTTCCGAAAACAGGCTCACCCAAACCGACTGGAACGCCTGTTGCAATTATTTCAACAATGCCGCCAACACTATTGCCCTTTGCTTTTGCAGCAAGAATGGCTTTCTCCATCCGCTTTGCTGCAGCACTATCAGGGCATCTGACTGGATTTTTTTCAATCTCTTTTTCGGAAAAGGATTTTGCTTTAATGCCGGCAATCTCTTTTGAAAAAGCAATTACTTTAATTCCGTTTTTGGCAAGAATTTTTTTTGCGATTGCGCCTGCAGCAACCCTTGCAACTGTTTCCCTGCCACTGCTTCTCCCACCCCCCCTATAATCGCGAATGCCGAATTTTTTCAGGCAAGTGTAATCGGCCTGCCCCGGCCTGAATAAATCCTTTATTTTCTCGTACTTGCTTGAGTCCATGCCTTTGTTGAAAACAAGCATGCAGATTGGCGCGCCTGTTGTTTTTCCATCAAAAATTCCGCTCAAAATCTCTATTTTGTCCTCTTCTTTTCTTGCTGTTGTAACAGCGCTCTGCCCAGGCTTTCTCCTGTCGAGCTCGCGCTGGATTTCTTCTTCGCTTATGGGCAAGCCCGGCTTTACACCGTCAATTACAACACCAACAGCCTTGCCATGGCTCTCTCCAAAAGTCATTATCTGGAATGCCTTTCCGAAAACGTTTCCGCTCATTTTTTTACACCAAATTTTCCTTTTCCGAAAAATCAATTCATTTTGTTAATTCCTTTAACACGATTTCCCTCATTAACTCAATCGGCGCTTCTTTTCCTGTCCAGAGCCTGAATTGCTCTGCTCCCTGCGCCAAAAACATTTCAATTCCTGCGATTGTTTCGCAGCCTGCTTTTTTTGCTTCCCGCAAAAGCATTGTTTCAAGCGGGTTGTAAACTATATCAAAAACAAGCAAATCTTTTTTTAATAAGGTTTTTTCAACAGGCATTGCGTTCGCTTTAGGGCTCATGCCGACAGGGGTTGCATTAATCAGAATGTCAAAATCAAGCGAGTTCAGTTTTTCAAGCTGAGCGCAAGAGCAGCCGATTGCCGCTGCAAGATATTTCGCTTTCAAAAAATCAATGTCTGAGATTGTTGTCTGCGCTTTTTCCTGCTGCAATGCAAAGGCAATAGCCCTTCCAGCGCCCCCAGCGCCGAGCAAAGCAACTCGTTTTCCATTCAATTCTGTTTTTGCTTTGAGGGCATTGATTGCGGCAGGCGCATCGGTGTTGTATCCGACCAACAGGTTGTTTTCATTCACAACAGTGTTGACTGCCATGATTTTTGCCGCAAGCGCATCAGTCCTGTCAAGGTGCTTTATTATTTTTTCCTTGAACGGAATTGTTACGCTATAGCCCCTGAAGTCAAGTTGCCGCATTGCATCAACAGCCAGCTTGAGGTTTTTCACATCAAAGGCAAGGTATACATAGTTCAGGTTGAGGGCTTGGAAAGCTGCATTGTGCATTGCAGGGCTCATGCTGTGGGCAACAGGATGCCCGATCAGGGCAATCAGCCTTGTTTTTGCGTCAATCATTTTTGCTCAGCCCCAACAGCAATGCAATCAACTTTGTTTCAGCATCAATCATTTTCCAACACCTTTTTAACTTTTGCAGGAATCATTTGCTCAGCTCCTTTTTCATTTCACCAGTACTTAATTTTGCCCCAATCATTTGCTCAGCTCCTTTCGCATTTTATCAATGGGCAATTGGCCTGCTGCGCTTTCTTTTCCTTTTGCGAGAGAGGCGAATGTCAGCAGCGAGCCCATTTTAATGCACTGTACTCTGCTTTTTTTGCCTTTTGGCCCCATGCAAAAGGCAATTATTTGTTTTCCGTATTTTTTTGCCACGGGAATTAATGCAAGGATTGTGTCATTGTCCTGCTCTGAGTTTGCAAAAGTGACAATCTTCACCACATGGCAGGGCAGGGAAAGCATTGCGCTCAGGGTTTGAATCAGTTCCGGCAGCGGGGGGGTTGCCTCGAAATCGTGGAAAGAGAGAATTATTCTGGCATTTTTCCTGTTTTTGGAAAACCCCGGCAAAAAGTCCTTGTCCTCGCCAAAATCAATGTCAATGTAGGAAGCGCCGAGCTCTGCTGCCTTGAAAAGCAAAAAGCGCCTTTCTGTCGGCTCAACAGAAGCCCCGAAGTTTTGCGCCATGAAAGTGACGATAACAGGCTTTTTGCACTGCTCAAGCAGCTCGGCAAGGATTGTTTCATTGACTTCCTTTAGAAAATCAAGGCGGAGCTCGATTGCATCAGCTTTTTCGTTGGCAATTTTAATATCGGCAATGGCCTGCTCTGCAGTGGCAGCTGTTATCGGAATTGCAATCATTGCAGCTCACTTAAAATTTTTTTAACTATTTTAGGCACTGTTGAATTGGTGCAGTCAATTATTATGTCGGCGGATTTTTCATAAATTAGCTCGCGCCTTGCAAGCTCTTTTTTCATTGAGCCCTCCAAATCGTTCTGGTCGAGGAAGGCCGGAACACCGGTCTTTTTTATTCTAACAAGCAATCTTTCAGGAGAATCGCGCAGGTAAATAAGCGTGCAGCAGCTTTTCAGCAAATCAACGCTGGCTGAATAGGCAACTGTTCCTCCGCCAAGCGCAATTACGCAATCCTTTTTTTCAGGCAGCTGCTCAACCGCCCTTGCTTCAAGAGAGCGAAAGTAGTCTGCCCCATACTTTTTGTGGATTTCCCTGAAACCAAGCTTTTCCCCACTTCCATTTTCATGCAGTGCAGTAATCAAATCATCCAGTTCAACGAATTCCTTTTTCATTTTTTTGGCCAAAGCCTTTGCAACGCTGCTTTTTCCGCAGCACTTGAAGCCCATTATTGCAATGTTTTTCATTTTAACATCTCCATTTTTGCGCCAATCTTCCGCATATCGACAGCAAAGGAGGGATATGTTTTGTTCATGCCCTCGGCAGTGGAAATTTTTGTAATGCCATCCGCGTTCAGGCCGGCAATTGCAAGGGCCATTATTGTCCTGTGGTCATTGTAGCCGTTTACATCAGCGCCATGCAGAGTGCTCTTTCTCACAATCAGGCCATTGGGCAATTCCTCAATATCAGCGCCCATTTTCCGCAGCTCTGCTGCCATTGCCCTTATCCTGTCTGTTTCCTTTATCCTCGCCTGCGCTACATTAACCAGGCGCGTTTCTCCGGAAGCAAAACAGCCTGCAACAGCAAGGGCCGGCAGGGCATCAGGGGTTGCATTCAAATCAAGCTCTTTTCCGGTTAGTTCGCTGCTGTTCACCAGAATGCCTTCTTTCTTTACAATAATGTCTGCGCCCATTCTCTTGAGCATGTTCAAAACATCTTTGTCTCCCTGCAAATCATTCAGGTCAAGGCCCTTTAAAAGAACGCTTGAGCTGCCGGTTATTGCTGCGGCGCATAAGGGGAAGCAGGCGCTTGACCAGTCGGCGGGAATTGCTTTCTCAAAAGAATTGAATTGCTGATTTCCTTCAATATTGAATTTTTCGAAATTTGAATTTGCCTTGCATTTCACCCCAAGCCCGCGCATCCAGTGCATTGTCATTTCAATGTAAGGGGTTTCACTTGGGGCAATAACATGCATCTCAGTATCCTGCTCTGCTATTGCCGCGCTGAGCAGCAGGCTTGAAACAGGCTGTGAGCTCAATCCATCAATCCCAGTGCTGCCGCCTTTAATGAAACCGCTGATTTTCAAGGGCGGCTTTCCCCTGTTTTGAAAAGATTCGGCTTTTCCGCCCAAATCATTTATGCCCTTGCAGATTGGCTCAAAAGGCCTTGCTCTCAGTGATTCTCCGCCGGTGATAATGATTGGGCCTTTTGCATGACCTGCAATGCCTGCAAGAAAATTTGTGCTGATGCCGCTGTTTGCCAGATCAACCTCTTTTGCAGGGGTTTTTGGCTTGCCTGCAAAGCCCTTTATTTCACAGTAGCCCTTTTCCTTTACCGATGCTCCGAATGCCCTGCAGCCTGCAAGGCAGGCGCTTGAATCATCCGATTGCAATGGCAAAAGAATTTTCGAAATACCGCTTGCAAGCGATGCAATGACAAAAGCCCTGATTGTATGGCTCTTTGAACCGGGAATCTGAATGGCACCTTGCAGAGAAGAGCGCTTTATAACTAACTGCATTTTGCATTTCACCCAAAAGCATTTACATCCGCATTACATTTGCTTACCAGCTTACCGACACTTCTTCTGGATAGCTGCCCAAGATTTTTACGAAAAGGCACTGTTTTTCCAGCTCGGCAAGGGCTGCCTTCACCTGGACATCTTCCCTAAAGCCCTCGAAGTCAACGAAGAAAACCACTTCCCACAATTTTTTCTTTGCAGGCCTTGACTCAATCTTTGTCATGCTGATGTTGTGTTCGGCAAAGGCTTTCAGCGCATTGAACAAGGTGCCTGCCTTGTGCTGGACGCTGAACATTATGCTTGTCTTGTCCTTTCCTGTTGCGCTGTTCTGCTCTTTTCCTATCACAAGGAAGCGCGTTACATTATAAGGCGAGTCCTCAATGCTTCTTGCAACAATATTCAGGCTGAATTCTGGCGCAGCCATCTCTGATGCAATGGCAGCGCTGTTTTTTGTTTTTGATGCCTGCTCTGCCGCCTTTGCAGTGCTGCTTGCCTCAACCAATTCGGCTTTAGGCAGATTTTTCGCCAGCCATTTTCTGCACTGGGCAAAAGCCTGCGGGTGGGAGTAAACTGTTTTAATTTCTGAAAGGGAATTTTTTGATAGAAGGCAGTGCTTTATGTCAAGCATTATTTCTGCTGCAATGTTCAGGCTGCTGTCAAGGAACATGTCCAGGGTGTGGCTTACTGTTCCCTCAATGCTGTTCTCTACTGGAACAACACCGTAATCTGCTTCCTGTTTTTCAACCGAATTGAATACATCCGAAATGCTGGCATAATCAATCAGCTTTGCGCTTGAGCCGAATTTTTTTAGCGCGGCAGCATGCGTGAAAGTTGTTTTCGGGCCGAGGAATGCTACAGCCAAGGGCTTTTCAGCAGCCCTGCTCATTGCAATAATCTCCGAGAAAACGCTTTTCACTGATTCTGCTGGAACAGCACCCTTTTTTTTAAGCAGGGCGCGCAGTATCTCTGCTTCCCTTGAGGGAACGAAAACAGGCTCTCCCTTGCCAGCCTTTTCCTTTCCTGCTTCTTTTGCAAGCTGCAATCTTTCCTGCAGCAAAGAAAGGATTTTTTCATCAACAACATCAATTTTTTTCCGCGTTTCCTGCAAACCCATAAAATTCATTTCTCCGTGATTTTTTCCTTTACTTTCATTCCAAAGTGCCTTCCTGCTTCTTCCACAAAGCCGAGCACTGCATCGCCTTTTTTCAGCTGCACTACTGAAACAGGGCTTCCATCCTGCTTGACCAAGCGAATTGTTTCAGCATTCTGCAGAACAAGCGAAACGCTTGAACCATTGCTGCTGCCTTCAACCAGAATCAATGGCCTTCTCTCAACCTTTGCCCTGCCGATCACTGCCTGTTCTGTATTGCCTTTTGAGTCAACAATCAAAACACTGTCGCCAGCTTTCAGTTCACTCAAATAATTTGTTTTTCCATCCAAATTCCTGATGTAAGCGTGAACCGCGCCTGCATTCACCCTGAATGGCCTTGGCTCAACGTAAGGATTTTCAATGCTCTCGCTGTGGACAAGGAAAAACCCCGAGCTGCTGTTCCCTATAAGCATTCCCTGGCCCAAGCACATGTTGGTGCAGGTGTCAATGCAAACCCTGTCACCGCTGCTCAGCTGCTTTATGCTAGTGATTTCAATTTTTGCAAGCTGCAGCTTTTCGCTTTTGCCCTTTACCTCTTTTGCAGTGTCAATTATCTGCTGCACGTCTGTTGAATTGAGCAAAACTCCAGAAACACCCTTTTCCAAAACACCCAAAGCTGTTTTTGCTTCGGCTGAATTGCTTACCTCTGCAATAATGCTGTCTGCCTGGGCAACAAGGTTCTCCAGCGGGATAATGCTCCAGTCACTTGTTTTCACAATGACTGTTTTTTTTCTTGCCAGCTTTGCCGCCCGCAATTCATCTTCCTTGCTGTTTATCTCCACTTCCATGACATCTCTTCCCAGGCGCATGGCATCGCTGTCCTCTGCAATAGTTGCAATAACTCCCAATTCCCTTATTTTTGCAGAAAGGCCTTTTGGCGCAACTATGGCGTCAGCTCCCTGCTCCAATGCGGTTGTAACAACCTTCTTGTTCCACTCGTTCAGCCTTACCCAGAATTTCTTCAATTTCAGCACCTTTTAATGAATTGATAGCAATTTAGTTATTTTAACCATTTTGCTTTTCGCAATGCAAAGCCAATATTTGCTTATTTCAGCTCTTTTGCTGCCACAGGCGCATTTTTATTTATTTCAGCTCTTTGCTGCCCCCTGCACTTGCTTATTTCAATTCTTTTGCCGCCTTTTCAGCGCTCTCTCCCTCGTGGACAACCTTGCACACTGCTCTTACGAAAGCCGCCGGGTTTTTGTGCTGGAAGCTGTTCCTGCCCATTGCAACTCCGCTGCCGCCGGCTTGAAGGCTTTCCTCAATCTTTTTGAGGCAATCCAATTCATTGCCTTTGCTTCCGCCTGCAATAATCACAGGAACAGGGCAGCCTTTTACAACCTGCCTAAAGCTGTCAATACTGCCGGTGTAGTTTGTTTTGACAATGTCTGCGCCAAGTTCTGCTCCAACGCGGGCAGCAAGCTTTACTGCTCCAACATCCTTGTCGTCCTTTACATTGGGGCCGCGGGGATACATCATGGCAAGCAGTGGAACGCCCCACTCATTGCATGCTTTTGCTGTTTCACCCAAATCAGCCAGCATTTCTGCCTCTGTTACCGCCCCTATGTTGATGTGAACTGAAACAGCATCTGCACCGAGCTTTAGAGCTTCCTCTACAGTGCAGACATTTATTTTCCTGTTGGGATCCGGGCCAGCGCTTGTTGAAGCGTTTAAGTGCACTATCAGGCCAATGTCTCTGCCGCTTCCCCTGTGCCCGCTTGTTACAATGCCCTTGTGCAAAACAATTGCGTTTGCCCCTCCTTCTGCAACCTTTTCAATTGTTGAGGATATGCCCTCAAGGCCCAGTATTGGGCCATCTGTTATTCCGTGGTCCATTGGGATTATCACTGTTCTGCCGCTCTTTCTGTCCATAATCCTTTCCATCCTGATTTTCTTTCCAATCATTTCATTCACCTCCAATTTTTTCCTCCAAATTTTTTCTCTTTTTTCCCCCAAATTTTTTGTTTCGATTTTTGATTTTCTTTTTTCCTGCGAGTTTTTGTTTTTTCTTTTTTTCCCAAAAATTTTTTTCTTTTTTTTTCCTCCGAATTTTTTTTTGTTTTATATTTATGTGTCTCCTTTTTTGTGCCAGGCCCAAAAACTAAAAATAAACCCTTTTTTTAGCTTAGGGCCTACTTAAAATAGAAAAACCAATATCCGAAAAATCCGCTGCTGGCTCGCAAAAAATCGCTTGAAAAGAAGTTACAGTATGCATTTGCGAGCTTCATATTGACAATAATTATGGGCTGACGATTTTTAAAAACCTTGCTTTTTGGCAACAAAAAGGAATATTAAGCACCTTGGGGTTAATTTTAAGCGAGAAACAATGGCAATGAGGAAAAGGTATTCTGTAAGGAAAGGGCGCAGCGGGCATGAGTATGCCCTGGGCGATGTAAGGGAGCCAGGGAACCCCAACTGGAGGCCTGAAAGAAGGGCACTGAGAGGGGCCGTGCACAAATCTGTTGAAAGCGGACATGTGGCAGTTGGGCACGCAAGAGACCTCTACCTTGGGCAAAGGGCAAAAAAAGGCGATAGAAGGCAATAGCTACTAAAGTTCAAGCCGGTTGACGCGCTGAGATACGAGTAAAAAGGTTGGTTTTGGCTCGGCTATTCCGGCAGCCTTGTCTTTCCAGTGTTTACAATCAGCATTTTTTTGTCTTTGGGAAGCTTTTCCTTCATTTGCAGCATGAGGGCAAGGCCAGCAATTCCTGATGCTTCACAATTTATTCCCTGCGATTCAGCAATTTCAACTGCCCTGTCCAGATAGCTTTCCCTCACAATGTGGACATTGGAGCCGGGGCCGCAGAACCCGGCTGACCTGTAAAGCCTGATCCACTGCTCATCGTAATGCACAAAGGGCAGGTGCGGTGAATAGAGCTTGTCTGCATTGCTTTTTGGGTTGTTTGTTGTTGCCCCAAGAAAATTGCATTTTCTCAGGGTTTCAACATTGCCCTTAAAGCGCGGGTCATGGTTCTCTGTTGAAACCTCTTTTTTGTTTATGTTCAGTATGTTTTCATAAAGATTGCCTGTTCCAAAAGGGATGAAACAATACTCCGGAGAGCTGTTTATTATCTCATAGCTCATCCAATCAAAAAACCTTGTTGTTGGGTCAAGAGCCTGGTTTGAGGTTATATCAAGGCCGTTTGGGTTCTCTGTAAGCAACAGTATTTCCTTCCACTCAAACGGCTTCTTGCTCAAATTTGTTTCGAATATTTCACATCGCAGCTTCTTCATTGCATCCAGAATTTTGGGGTCAATGCTGAAATCAACCAAAACCTTCAAACCAGGCAAATGGTATTTTCTGAACATGGTTTGGATTGCAATCGCAGCAGAACCGGAAGAAATTATGGACATCTGGGGCAGCTGGCCTTTGAGCTGGCCATTCTTCTTTGCAAGCAAAAAGTCCCTGTAGGTAACAACCATTTCCCATGCCATTCTGTCCTTGTGCGTTCCAGTTGGATTAACGCTTTCATCCTTCAGCCAGACATTGGAAAAGCCTGGAACCTTAATCTGGGAAGTTGGTGTTGCAGGAAATTTTGGATTGTCGGGGGGAAACTCCGGCCTTTTCGGATCGTTCTCAGAAGCGACAACAATCGAACGCAGTATCTTCTCTTCTTTACCTGACAAGGCCATATAATCCCACTAATGCAAAAAGCAATTTAAAATGCTGCTTTTGGAATTAGAGCGGGGCGTTGGTTTTATCATGTTGCTTTACTTTCTCTGAGTAGAATTGCCTGCACACTTCGTCTGCAAACAGTGTTCCGAGAAGAGAGAGCTTTATTTTTCCATTGGATTCAAGCAAGCCAAGCTTTTTTAGCTGCCTTATTTTGGCGCTGATTTCCTTATTATATTTTTTATTCTCAATAGAGTACTTTAAACCAAAAATCACTTTTCTGTGCTCTTTCTCTTTTTCATCCAGACTGAAGCCCCTTGAAATGGGTAGTTTCCCGCTTTCCAAGGCAGGCAGATATTGGTTTAAGTCAAAACAGTTATAGTACTGCCAGCCATTAAAGTAAGAATATGCGCATGTTCCAACACCCAAAAGGTCAGTGTTCTGAAACCATTTTTGCCTCTGCTGCTTGTAATCGTAGTCAGCCTTGAGGGCAAACCAATCCACCGGCTCTTGCTTATAGCCTAACTGCCCCATACCTTTTAGAAACATCAAATGCAGCAAAAGAGCTTTTTTCTCCCCTGGAAGAATTTCGGGATTTTCCGCATACTGCACCTTCAGGGCTGACTCTGGCTTAACTGAGAGGTGGTAGTTTGTTACAGAGGGTGGCATTAGTTTTTCGATTGCTTTTAAGTCTGAATAAATTTTTTCCTCGGAATAATGCGGCAGGCCCCTAATCAAATCAATGTTGATGTTGCTAAAGCCCCTTTTCCTTGCGGTTTCAAACGCATCAATTGCCTGCCTTGAATCATGCCTCCTGTTTATTGCTTTCAGGGTATTGTCATCAAATGATTGAACGCCAATGCTCAGCCTGTTCACATTGTGCTTTAGCATTAAATCAATCTTCTCTTTGCTTAGGGTCTCGGGGCTTGACTCAACAGTAAATTCCAGCCCCTGAAGAGGAAATTTCTTGTTCAGAAAACACAACAGGCTTTCCAGCTGGCTTGTTGAAAGATAAGTTGGAGTGCCGCCCCCAATGTAAACAGATTTCAGGACTGAATCTTTCAACTCTCTTTTATCAAATAGGATGCCAAGCTCCTTTTTGAGAGCGTTTAGATAGCGGTCAACTGCACCAGCATCTTGGTTCGCATAGATTTTGAAACCGCAGTAAATGCACTTGCCAGTGCAAAAAGGCAGATTGATATAAAGCGATATTTCCCTTTTCAGGTTCTCCCTATCGGGAAATATCATTTTGCCTTCAACTTGAGGCAGGGCTTTGAGAGGAGGATAAGTAACATTTATTGCAGAGGAAGCCTTCATCTCCCTGTCCTTAACAATGCCACTGGCACTGAGCTTGCGCAAAGGAAAAGAATCCAGCAATTCAACAGAATCACGGAGCAAATCCTGATAGGGGCTCAAACTAGCTCTGGGCATTGAATATACTTCTGTTTAAAAAGCTTAAATTACTTTCCTAAAGAGCATTAAAAACCAACAAGCAATTTAAAACATTGCCCTGTTAATTCTACTGTGGATTGCTATGGCTACTTACAGGGAAGCTGGCGTTGACATCCAGAAAGCGAAGAGGATAAAGGAGCGGATAAAGCAGCTTGTCAGCTCCACTTTCAACAAGAGTGTTTTGCTTGAAAGCGGGGCATTTGGGGGCGCTGTGGATGCAAGCGCGCTGAAAAAGTTCAGGCAGCCTGTTCTGGTTAGCAGCGTTGATGGAGTTGGAACAAAAACAAAGATTGCTGTTGCAATGAACAAGTTTGATTCGCTTGGCTTTGACATTGTGAACCACAGCGCGAATGATATTGTCTGCCTTGGCGCAAAGCCATTGTTCTTTTTTGATTACATTGCAGCAAGCGAACTGAAACAGGAAACAGTGCTTGCGATTGTAGGGGGAATGAGCAAGGCATGCAGGCAACTTGATATGCCCCTTGTTGCAGGAGAAACCGCAGAAATGCCTGGAGTGTATGAAAAAGGGGAAATTGACATTGCTGGCAGCATTGTTGGGGCAGTGGAAAAGAAAAAAATCGTGGACGGGAAAAAAATAAAAAAGGGCGATGTTCTAATAGGATTGCCGAGCAATGGATTGCACACAAACGGCTATTCGCTTGCGAGAAAGGTTTTTTTTGAGGAAGCGGGAAAAAGCGTGAATGATTTTTTGCCTGAACTGAATGCAACAGTGGGAGAAGCGCTGCTTGTTCCGCACAAGAATTATTCAAAAATTGTTCTGCAATTGATGCAGAAATTTGATTTGCACGGAATAGCGCACATTACGGGCGGCAGCTTTTACAAAAACATTGGCAGGCTGCTACCAGAAGGATTGGGAGGGGAAATAAGCAAAAGCGCTTGGAGCGTTCCGCCATTGTTCAAAGTAATGCAGAAACTTGGGAAAGTGCCTGAAGAGGACATGTACCACACTTTCAACATGGGCATTGGAATGGTTTTAATTGTTGCAAAAAAAGAAAAGGTAAAAATTCTGCAGGCATTGAAAAAAATGGGCGAAAAGCCTATTGAAATAGGGGAAATTGTTGGGGGCGAAGGCGTTACTGTTTCTTAATCTCTTTCACAATCGCTTGCCCCAGTTCTTTTGTTCCAACAACAGTTTCGCCTTTTTTTGCGATGTCCGCTGTCCTAAAACCTTTTTCCAGAACAGAGTTAACTGCGGCAAAAATTGCGTCATGCTCTTTCTGCAGGCCGAAGCTGTACTTGCACATCATTGCTGCTGAAAGAATCTGCGCAATGGGATTTGCCTTGTTCTGCCCGGCAATATCCGGTGCGCTGCCGTGAATAGGCTCAAACAGGCCGAATTTTTTATCATTCAGGGATGCTGATGGCAGCATTCCAATGCTCCCGGTAATCATGGCTGCCTCATCGCTCAAAATATCGCCAAACATGTTTCCTGCGAGAATGACATCAAATTGCTTTGGGTTTTTTACAAGCTGCATTGCAGCGTTGTCAACGTACATGTGCTGCAGTTCAACCTTTGGGTAATTTTTTGCAATTTCTGTTACAACATTGCGCCACAAAACAGAGGACTGCAAAACATTTGCCTTGTCAATGCTGCAAACCTTTTTGTTTCTTTTCATCGCAGCCTCGAAAGCAACGAGGGCAATCCTTTCAACCTCCGGTTTTTTGTAAACCATTGTGTCAATGCCCTCTGCTGCACTAAGGCTCTTCGGCTGCCCGAAATAAACATCACCAGTAAGCTCCCTCACAATCAAAATATCGAAGCCCTGTCCGATTATGTCTGAACGCAAAGGCGAGGCTGCTGCAAGCGGCTTGAAAACAATTGCAGGCCTTAAATTTGCGTACAAATCAAATATTTTTCTCAAAGGCAAAAGCGCTGCCCTTTCCGGTCTTTCATCAACAGGCAGCTTGTCAGCTTCAGGATGCCCGACAGCACCGAAAAGGATTGCATTGCTCTTTTTGCAAATTGAAAGCGTGGCATCAGGCAGGCAGGTTTTGTGCTTTTTATAAGCTTCAAATCCAACCTGCGCTTCAGTGAATTCAAAATCAACTGAAAATTTTTCGGCAACCACTTTAAGGACATTAACCGCTTGGGGCATTATCTCCAACCCAATTCCATCCCCCGGCAGAACAGCGATTTTGAATTTTTTGCTCATTTTTTTGCCACCTGCTTTTTGAATTATTCCGCAATTGAATTAAATTATTTTTTTGCCTCTTGCTTCACATATTCCATTAAGCCGCCTAACTTAATTATTTTTTGGATGAAAGGCGGCATTGGCACTGCCTTGAATGATTGCCCTGTTGAAATGTTTCTTATCTCGCCTGCAGCAGCATCCACTTCAATCTCATTGCCCTGCATTATTTTTTGGCTTGCTTCCTTGCTTTCAAAAATCGGCAGGCCTGTGTTGATTGCATTCCTGTAAAAAATCCTGGCAAAGTTTTCGGCAATAACGCATGAGATGCCGGCGTGCTTTATCGCAATTGGCGCGTGCTCCCTGCTGCTTCCGCACCCAAAATTCTTGCCAGCGACAATAATGTCGCCTTTCGAAATCTTTTTGGTAAATTCGTGGTCAATGTCCTCCATGCAATGCTGGGCAAGAATTGCAGGGTCATCTGTATTCAAATATCTGGCAGGAATAATTACATCAGTGTCAACATTGTCCTTGAAACGCCAGGCTTTTCCCTTGAACTGCATTTTTACTTCAACTCCTTCGGGTGCGAGATTTTTCCAGCTATGGCAGAAGCCGCTGCAACAGCAGGATTGCTCAAGTACACTTCGCTTTTCGGATGCCCCATTCTGCCGACAAAGTTCCTGTTTGTTGTGCTGATTGCCTTTTCGCCTTCGGCAAGAACGCCCATATGGCCTCCGAGGCATGGTCCGCAGGTCGGCGTGCTGAAGGAGCAGCCTGCCCTGACAAAAATTTCCGCAATTCCTTCCTTAATGCACTGCAGGTAAATCTGCTGCGAACCTGGCAAAATGACGCAGCGCACGTTCGGATGCAGGCTTTTGCCTTTCATTATTTCCGCTGCAGCCCGCATATCCTCCATTCTCCCATTGGTGCAGCTGCCGATTACCGCCTGGTCGATTTCAATGCCGGATGCTTCTCTTACAGGCACGCTGTTTTCAGGCAAAGAAGGCAATGCAACCTGGGGCTCGATTGCGCTTGCATCAAAATCGAATTTTTCAACATATTCCGCCCCCTTGTCGCTGCTGTAAGCCTTGAATGGCTTTTTGCTCACGCTTTTCACGTACTGCAGTGTTTTTGCATCTGGCGCAATTATGCCGTTTTTTCCGCCTGCCTCAATAGCCATATTGCACATTGAAAAGCGCGAATCCATTGAAAGCGCTTTGATTGTTTCCCCCTGGAATTCCATTGCATTGTATAGAGCGCCATCCACTCCGATCTGGCCGATTGTGTAAAGTATGAGGTCTTTTCCAAAAACATATGGCTGCATTTTCCCGCTGTAATTGAACAGCATGCTTTCAGGAACCTTGAACCAGAGCTTTCCTAATGCCATTGCAGCTGCAAGGTCTGTGCTGCCAACGCCTGTTGCAAAAGCGCCAAGCGCCCCAAAAGTGCAGGTGTGCGAATCCGCGCCCACAATTACAGCGCCAGGCAAAGCAAATCCCTGCTCGTGGATGAAAACATGCTCTATGCCAACCCTTCCAACCTCAAAGTAATTTGGCAGGCCTTGCTCTCTCGCAAACTGTTTTGTTATCTTTGCCTGCTCAGCCGACTTTATGTCCTTGTTCGGGGTGAAGTGGTCTGGAAGCATTAAAACCTTTTCCTTGTCGAAAACTTTGGCAACGCCTGCCTGCCGCAATACCTTAACCGCAAGCGGCGCTGTTACATCATTTGCAAAGCACAAATCCACTGACGCCTCAATAAGCTCTCCGGGATGCACTTCCTTTTTCCCGCAGTGGGCAGCAAGGATTTTCTCTGAAATTGTCTGTTGCATAAAAAATCACTTTAAAAATCTCATTCTGTAATCGCGCAAAACCCCGCTTGGCAGTTCTTTTAATTTGAACTCTTTCTTCCATTTTGCTTTTCTTTTTTTAAGCTCTTTCTCGCTTGCGAGCAAATCAATTCTTTTTTTGTTCAAATCAATTTTTATTGTATCACCATCTCGCACAAGAGCAATATTGCCGCCGAGAGCTGCTTCCGGCATTACATGGCCCATGCAGGCGCCCTTTGTCGCGCCTGAGAATCTTCCATCTGTAATCAGCGCAACGTCATTGTCAAGGCCAAGGCCTGAAATGCCTGCTGTTGGATACAACATTTCGCGCATTCCTGGGCCTCCAATAGGGCCCTCGTAGCGAATTACAATAACGCTGGCTCGCTGCACTTTTCCTTTTGCAATGAAAGCGCTTGCCTCTTCCTCTGAATCAAACACAGCTGCCTTGCCCTCAAAAATATGCGGAAATTCTGCGCTGATTCCGCTTGTTTTTATTATAGCCCCCTTCTCCGCAAGGTTTCCATGCAATACTGCGATTCCGCCTGTTTTGCTGTAAGGATTTTCAATTGGCCTGATTACTTCCTTGTCCTTGATTTTTGCATTAAGCAGCCTGTCAAACAATTTTCCTTCAACTGTTGCTGTGTTATGTAGCAACCCCTTTAAGCGTAATTCAGCCATAACAGCAGGGATACCGCCTGCTGCATGCAAATCATCCATAAAGAAATTTGATGCAGGATCCAAGCGCACCAGGTTTGGTGTGGAATCACTCAGCTTGTTTATTCTGTTCAAATCAAATTTCATGCCTGCCTCTGCAGCAATGTCTGGCACATGCAGAATTGTGTTAGTGCTTGCGCCGATTGCCATATCCAAGCGCAGGGCATTTTCAAATGCTTTTTCCGTCATAATATCACGAGCTTTGATTCCTTTTGCAGCTAATTGCACTGCAAGCTTTCCACTTTCAAACGCGATTTTTTCTTTTTCCGGATCGAGCGCTGCTGTTGTAGCGCACATTGGCAAGGAAAGGCCGAGCGCCTCTGTAACGCATGCCATGCTGTTTGCAGTGTACAACCCAGAGCAGGTTCCTGCACCAGGGCATGCAGAGCATACAATCTGCTCATACTCCTGCTGTGAGATTTTGCCTCTTTCAAGCCGGGCTTTTGCTTCAAAAGCTGCTTTTACTCCAATCTTTTTCCCTTTGTAATTGCCAGCCGCCATTGGGCCTGCTGAAACAAACACGCTTGGAAGGTTGAGTCTTGCTGCAGCTTTCAAATGCCCTGGAATGTTCTTGTCACAGCCTGCAATGAAAACAATGCCTGAGAAAACGCCGTGCGCTTTGACCATTTCCTCAATGCTGTCAGCAACAGTTTCCCTGCTTGGAAGAGAGTATTTCATTCCTGCATGGCCCATTGCAATGCCATCGCATATTGCAATAGTGTGGAATCCAAATGGAATTGCGCCTGCTTCCCTGATGCCTTTCTTTACTGCTTCACCAAGCTTGCTCAAATGGATGTGCCCTGGCGTTATCTCATTGAAGCTGTTGGCTATGGCAATGAACGGCTTTTGCATTTCCTCTTTGCTCAAGCCGTCAGCATGCAGCAATGCGGCTGCAGCAGGCAGCTTCTTTACTTCATCTGGTTTCATCAAAACGCCTTATTTCCTTTCAAAAAGCGCCCTTATTTCCCTTCCAACCAATTCAATCTGTTCCTTGCCGTGCTCTTCCCTGAGCTTTGTCAATGTCGGCAGGCCGTTTTTGAATTCGGCAACCCATTCTTTTGCGAATTTGCCTGATTCAACATCGGCAAGAAGCTTTTTCATTGCTTTCCTGCTTTCCTTTCCAACCACAAGCTTGCCTCTTGTCCTTCCGCCGTACTCGGCTGTGTTCGAAACCCGCTTCCACATTAATTCAATTCCGCCCTCGTAAATCAAGTCAACTATTAACTTCAGTTCATTCAGGCACTCAAAGTATGCTATCTCAGGAGGATAGCCTCCCTGCACCAGAGTTTCAAATCCTGCTTTGATCAATTCAGTAACACCGCCGCACAAAACGCTCTGCTCTCCAAACAGGTCCGAGTATGTTTCCTGCTGGAAAGTGCATTCAATCACTCCAGCCCTTGTGTAGCCCATTGCTTTTGCGTATGCAAGCGCGTAATCTTTTGCTTTTCCGCTCGGATTCTGGTAAATTGCAATAAGGCCCGGAACTCCAAAGCCCCTTTCGTATTCCTTGCGCTCCTCGCTGCCAGGGCTTTTTGGCGCAACCATTATTACGTCAACATCCTGAGGCGGGACAATCTGCTTGAATACAATGCTGAAGCCGTGCGAGCAGCACAAAATTTTTCCTGCTTTCACCTTGGGCGCAATCTCTTTTGCATAAACAATTCCCTGCACTTCATCAGGCAAAAGAATCTGAATCAAATCGGCTTTTGCCGCCGCATCGGCAATTGGCATTACCTCAAAGCCGTCTTCTGCTGCCCTGTCATAGCTTGCATCCTTTATTGAGCCGACAATTACATTAAGCCCTGAATCGCGCAAGCACAGCGCCTGTGGCCTGCCCTGGTTTCCATAGCCGATTATTGCAATTGTTTTGCCCTTAAGCGGCTCAATTGTTGCATCGCTTTCATGATACAATTTCATCCAATCGCCTCCGATTTTCTATTGATTTATGAAAATAAAATGTTTTTATTCTAATGCAATTTCTTATTTCAATTTTTTAAACCGTTTAATCAGGGCTGCTGCTTAAAATATTTTTATTTCAATGCAATTTCATTTTTTTGCTTCAATTTTTTTAAACAATTTAATCAGGGCTGCTGCTTCTGGCCATTGCCGCCCCTTTGCATTGCATTAATGCCAGTCCTGCTTATCTCCTTGATGCCGTATTTTTTCATCAACTTAAGGAAATTGTCGATTTTTTCAGGGCCTCCGACAATCTCAACCACAACGCTATCTGTGCCCAAATCAAGCACGCTTGCCTTGTGCAGCTTTGCTATATTAACCAAATCAGCCCTGGTCTTTGGATTGCCTGCAACCTTCACAAGGCAGTGCTCTCTCACAACACTGTGCTTTGGGCTTAAATCAATCACCTTAATTGTGTCAATCAATTTGTTCACCTGCTTCTCCAATTGCTCAAGTGTCCTCTCATCGCCAAAAAGGCTGATAACAATGTGCGAAACTCCGGGAATTGCTGTTTTCCCCACAATGATTGTGTCAATGTTGAAGCCCCTGCTGCTGAACATTCCGCTCAGCTTTGCAAGCACACCAGGCCTGTCCTCGACAAGTATTCCAATTATGTGCTTCCTTTCCTTTCCCTCAAGCTTTTTTCCCTCAATCATACGCAACTTCTCCTTTCATCGCCAATCCTAATTATTCCCACACAACACAACCAATCAAAAAAGCACTCCCTTGCTTTTAATGCATTGCCCGAACATTTCAGTGTTGCTTGCACCAGCGGCAAACATCGGCAGAATGTTGGCTTCCTCATTTACAATCACATCAACAACAACTGTTTCATCAGCCTTGCAGGCCTGGCGCAAAGCAGGGGCAATTTCGCTGTCCCTTTCAACTCTGATTCCCTGTAATCCATATGCATCGGCAACCTTTGCAAAGTCCGGAGTCCTTTTCAGGTGCACTGCGCTGTACCTTTTTCCGAAGAAAAGCTCCATCCACTGCCTCACCATTCCAAGATAGGCATTGTTCATTATGACAGGAATTACCTTGATGTTCTCTTCCTTGCACGTTGCCAGCTCCTGAATGACCATTGCAAAACTGCCATCGCCATCCAAATCAAAAACATGCGCATCAGGCTTTGCAACCTTTGCGCCTATTGCAGCAGGAAAGCCATAGCCCATTGTTCCTGCTCCGCCGCTTGAAATAAAGGTCCTTGGCCTTGTTCTTTTCACAAAATGCGCTGCAAACATCTGGTGCTGGCCAGTGCCAGTAACAAGAATGTCTTTATCACCAAGGGCTTTGCCTAATTCAAACATCAATTTCCTGGGGTCAATCGGATTGCCTGCAATATCAAAGCTGCAATCGCATTCCTTGATGAAGCGCCGCATTTTTTCGCTCCAGGCACTGCTCTTCTTTGCCTTTATTTTAATTGCGGCAATCAGCTGCAACAGAACAGTTTTTGCATCTCCCACAACAGGCAGGTCTGCCCTTACATTCTTTCCGATTTCAGCGCTGTCAATGTCAATGTGGATTATTTTCGCATTGCTTGCAAAAGTTTTCAGGTTTCCTGTTATTCTGTCGCTGAACCTGCAGCCGATTGCAATTATCAGGTCACTGTTTGCAATAGCGTAGTTTGCAACCTTCCTTCCGTGCATTCCAACAACCCCAAGGCAAAGCGGATGAGTTTCTGGAAAACAGCCCTTTCCCATAAAGGTTGTTGCAACAGGCAGGTTCACTAACTCGGAAAGCTGCATTAATTCACCGCATGCATTTGCAATCAGGACACCTCCGCCTGCAAGCACAATAGGCCTTTCAGCTTCAACAACCATTTCAGCAGCCTTTTGAATCTGCTTTGGATGCCCCTGCAAAACAGGCTTGAAGCCTGCTATCCTTAAATCGTTTTCCTCTTTTGTCACTTCGTTGGATTGAATGTCCTTTGGCAAATCAACAAAAACAGGGCCTGGCCTGCCGTTCAGGGCAATAAGAAAAGCCTTTTTGATTGTGGAGCGGATTTTATTTGGGTCCCTTATCTGAAAATTGTGCTTTGTAATTGGCATTGTAATGCCCATCATGTCTGTTTCCTGGAAAGCATCGTTTCCAAGCAGCGAGGTTGGAACATTTCCGGCGAAAGCAACAACAGGAACACTGTCCATGTAAGCAGTCATTATTCCTGTGACCAGATTTGTTGCGCCTGGGCCTGATGTTGCAAGGCAGACTCCTGCCTTTCCGCTTGCCCTTGCATACCCATCAGCCGCATGCGCAGCCCCCTGCTCGTGCCTAACAAGAATGTGCCTCAAGTCCTTTCTGAAATCAAGGAACTTGTCATACAAAGGCAGTACAGCGCCGCCTGGAAAGCCGAAAATGTTGTCAACTTTTTCTTCCAGCAATGCCCTGATTATTGCCTCGCTTCCATTCATGCAAAATCACGCCTTAATCTTGTTCTGCCTCTTTTTGTTGCCAAAAAACTCATGCCTTTAATTTCCTGCTTTTCTTTGCGGCAAGCGCCCTGCCAATTCACCCTTTGATCTTACGCTCCTTTTTTGCTGCAAGCGCCTTGTTTATTCCCTTAACCAAAGCGTTGGCGCTTGCCATTATCACGTCCTCGTTTATTGCCTCGGAATCAAACATGTTTCCTTTTCCGTTCTCAACCCTTACAACAACATCGGCAAGGGCATCAGTGCCGCCGGTGATTGCTTTCAGGTGATACTCCCGCAAAATAACCCTCTGCGGCAGCATTGACTGGATTGCGTTTGCAACAGCATCAACAGGGCCAACGCCTGCAGCGCTTGCTGTTTTCTTCTTTCCGTCAATTTCAAGCGTTACTGTTGCAGTCGGCTTGATTTTGTTGCCTGTGTTAACCCTGACTTCATCAAGCTTTACTCTCTGCTTTTCCTGCACAAGCTGGCCTGTTACATCTGATGCAATTGCAATAATGTCCTCCTCCAAAACTGTTTTCTGCTTGTCAGCAAGCTGCTTTATTTTTGCATTAACCTGCTGCAGCTGGGCTTCGCTCAGCCTGAAGCCCAAAGAAGCCAGAACTTGTTTTGCAGCATGCTTTCCGGAATGCTTTCCCAAAACAAGCCTGCTTTTCTTTCCAATTATCTCTGGATTCATTATTTCATATGTTTTGCTTGCTGCAATCAATCCGTGCTGGTGAATGCCAGCTTCGTGCGCAAAGGCATTCTCTCCAACAATTGCCTTGTTTCTCTGCACGGCAATTCCGGTGAAATTTGCAACCATCTGGGAAGCGGGATAAATCTGGCGCAGGTCAATGCCAGTGCTGCAATTGAACAGGTTCTTTCTTACAAAAATGTTCATTGCAATTTCCTCAAGGGAAGCATTGCCTGCCCTCTCGCCCAATCCATTTATTGTGCACTCAACCTGCCTTGCGCCATTCCTGACAGCCTCAAGGCTGTTGGCAACAGCAAGGCCAAGGTCATTGTGGCAGTGAACGCTTATTACAACATTGGCAATGCCGGGAACATTTTCTTTCACGCTCTTAATCAGCGCGCCGAATTCGCTTGGCTGGGCATACCCAACTGTATCAGGAATGTTGATTGTTGTTGCGCCTGCTTCAATCACAGCCCTAACCATTTCAAAAAGGAATTTTGGCTCTGTCCTGCTTGCATCCATTGCGCTGAATTCAACATCCTTGCAGTAAGAGCAAGCCCTCTTTACTGCTTCAATGCTCATTTTCAATGCTTCTTTTCTTGAAACCTTAAACTGGTGCTTTAGTTGAATATCGCTGCTTGACATAAAGGTGTGGATTCTGGGCTTTTTTGCATTTTGGATGGCATTCCATGCAACATCAATGTCTTTTGGCAATGCCCTTGCAAGAGCGCAGATTGTTGGCCCTTGAACTGTTTCAGCAATCTCTTTCACTGCCTTGAAATCGTCTTCGCTTGCAACAGGAAAGCCTGCTTCAATTATATCAACCTTGAGCCTTGCAAGCTGCCGGGCAATGAGGATCTTCTCCCTGTGGGTCAGGGTAGCGCCGGGGCTCTGCTCCCCGTCGCGCAGGGTTGTGTCGAAAATCGTGACTTTTTCAGCTTTCGCCATTTTTTTCACCTTTGCAAAAAATTATTCACTTTTTCTTCTTTTCCCCTTTTTTTCACCTTTTTTTTAGCGCCGTGGCTCAACTCATCATTTTGCACTCCCAAAATTTGTTCCTTAAAGCCAGGAGTGCTTTTATCCCAGCAGCAATAGAACCAGGACAAGCAAGGCTAAAAGAATCAAGGAATTTTTTGCCAAAAAACTTGCTTTGCTCATCTGGTTCACTGCGAATTCAATTAAAATATATTACAAATTATGCATTAAAAGTATTTAAATTCTTTCTGTTTAAGAGAGTCCAGTGCCTAGAAGAATAAGCCAAGAACATTTGCAAAAAGAAATCCCAATAAAATTGTCACAGGCAATGTTAGGACCCATGAAACGCCAATGTCAACAGCAAGCCCCCATCTTACGCTTGAAAAACGCTTTGCAACCCCTGCCCCGAAAATCGAGGCTGTTATTGTCTGGGTTGTGGAAACAGGTATTGCGGCAACCGATGCAAGCTGCAGCACAATGCCGGCGCTTGTTTCAGCCGCAAAGCCCTGTTCCGGGCCGAGCTTTGTAACCCTTAATCCAAGTGTTTTAATTATTCTCCAGCCGCCATAGGCAACCCCAGCGCCTGCAACAAAGCCCATTGAAATAATAACCCAGACTGGAACGCTTGGATTCTGCCAACCGTAATAAATTGCCAAAGCCATTACAAGAATGCCCATTGGCTTTTGGGCATCGTTCCTGCCGTGGCTGAAGGCCATGAACACAGTGGAAAAACGCTGGAGGTTTTTGAAAAGAGCATTCATTCTCCTTGCGCCCCTATAGTGGCTGCAAAAGTGGACTATTTTCATCAAAACAAAGCCGCCTGCAAATCCAAGCAAAGGAGACACGATTATTGCAGCCAAAACAGCAATCAAGCCAAACCAAAGTATTGCGCCACTACCTGCTGTTGCAACTGCTGCGCCAACAATCCCCCCAATAAGGCCGTGGGTTTCGCTTACCGGAATTCCAAAATAATAGGTTAGCATGCTCCAGCTCATTGTTGCCAGCAATGCGGCAAGCACTGTTGAAAGAGGGATGGCATTGAATGCAACAACACCTGTTCCAATTGTCAGGGCAACAGCTGTTCCGGTCATTGCGCCTGCTATTTCAAACAGGCAGGCAATAAAAATAGCCAAACTCGGGGAAATGGACCTACTGCCAACTGCTGTTGCAACAGCATTGGCAGCATCAGTGAAGCCGCCTACAAAAGCGTAAATGTAAGAAAAAACTACTGTTAAAAGCAGCAGCAACAAAAGCGGCTCCATCTTGATTACCTGTACTTGAGCCTGAGGTTTTCGAAAAGGATTGCAATGTCCTCGCAGACATCAAGAGTGTCCTCCAGCAGGCCAACAATCTCCTTCAGCTTGATTGCAAACAAAATGTCTTCAACACAGGCATTTTTTGCTTTCTTTCCCATAATGCTTTCCAAAGCCTTCCTGTACACCTTGTCACCGTCACTTTCAAGGTCATGCAGCTTTTTGTAGCATGAAACAAAATCGCTTGAGTTGAGCTTGCGCTCCTTAACCATCACCATGCCCCTGTGGATATTCCTCACTGCCTCAAGCACAAGATCTGAAAAAGCCCCAATGATTTCATTTGAAGGCGGAACAGCATAGATGCTGAGCATTATGGCCGCGTCCTCAAGGTTGTCAACAACATCATCAAGGTTATGCGTTAATTCAACAATGTCCTCCTTGTCAAGCGGCAGAATGAATGTTTTTTCCACCTCTGTCTGTATTTCATGCACAAAGACATCGCCCTCTTTTTCAAGGGTTCCAAGGCTGCTGCACAGCTTGTCAATTTGGTTGGATTTGGCTTCATTGTGGAATGCCTGGGCTGCCTGCAGAATCAGCGCAGACTGGGCAGTAAGCTTCTCAAAAATTTTTGATTTCTTTGAAAGAAACATACTAATTCAATAAATAAATAGCCTTTAGGTTTTTTATACCTCTCGCAGCATCCAGCCGAAATAATATGCATTGCATGCCTGCAAACAAGGTTTTAAAAGCAGTTTGTGGGAGGTATTTTTCAATTCGGGGTGTGAGAAAATGGACCAAATTAGTATTGAAACAAACAGGATAAGGAATGACATTACAAGGGTTCAGGCTGAAATAAGGAACATCAACAAGGTGCTTGAAAGGAAAAAAAAGAACCGCTCATTGGGGCCGGAAGAAGAAGAGGAACTAAAGCACGACATTGACTTAAAGCACGGGAAAATCAGCGATTTGGAAGCGGAAATCAGAAAAATCGAGAACACAGTGCTGAGGGCAAAAAACCTGGGGCAGAGATGAAACAGGCGCAGAAAAAATTTTTTTAATTCAATTTTTTTGTTTGAGGCATTTGCCGATTATCTGCAGGTCTTCCCCAATTACTTTTCCAAATATTTTCCGATTCTTTGCAGGCCTTCCTCTATTTTTTCCACATCAAGGGCATAGCTCAGCCTTATTCTCTGGGCATCGCCAAACCATTCGCCCAAATATGTTATTACTTTGTGCTTTTTGAACAAATCCCAAACAGTTTTCCTCGGGTTTGGCATTGATGGAAAAACATAAAATGCACCCTCCGGCTTCCACAGCTCAAGGCCTAAATCCAAAAGGCCCTCATAAATAAGGTCTCTTCTCTGCTTCCAGATTCGCACCTGCTTTTTCACATAGCTTTTCGGCGCCTTTGTCGCCTCAAAAGCCATTTCCTGCCCAATGATGCTTGTGTTCATGCTTGTGTGGGTTTTTATTTCAACAACTTTGTCAACAATGCTCTTGTCATTGCTGTACAAGTAGCCCACCCTGAAACCGCACATTGCAAATGTTTTGCTAAAACTGTTAATTGTAACAACATGCCTGCCGTGCAGAGCATAGTTCTCCCTTTCGTAAATCAGGTCCTTGTAAACCTCGTCGCTTATTATTATCTTGTCCTCCTCCAGGCAGATTTTTTCAATCTCCTTCAGGGTTTCGATTTCCTGAATTCTGCCAGTGGGATTGCTCGGGCTGTTAATCAGCACTGCCCTGCAACCAGCAATCTTTTGCTGGAAATCACCAATGTCTATTTTGCCTTCAACAGTATCAGTGAAAACAGGCTCAATAAAATTTTTCCTCAAAAGATATGGATAAGAGTAATAGTGCGGCCTGTGCAACAAAACCTTATCGCCAGGCTTGCATATTGCCCTAAAGGCAAGGTCCAATGCCTCTGATGCGCCGTTTGTTATAACAAAATTGCTTTCATCGCTGCCACTGAACTGTTTTGCAAGAGCCTGCCTTAAATTCAGCTGGCCCTGAACCAGGCCATACTTGAACTGCCTGTAGTTAGGCAAAATCTTGAAAACGCTCTCGGGCGGCGGCAAATCTGGCTGCCCTGACCCAAAAGAAATAAGCCCTTTGCCCTGCAGCCCAATGAAAATGGATGGGTTTCGCAAATTATCTTCCTCTGCCATAAAAATCGCTTTCTTTATTTCACAAAAACCAGTGCAGGCATCTTGCACCCTTTCCAATTATTACTTCACAAAATCAAGCCAGTGCAGGTATTTTTTGTCTTTGCCTTTAATCACTTCATAGAATTTTGCCTGCAGCTTTTTTGTAACAGGCCCCGGCTTGCCCTCCCCAATCTGCTTTCCATCCACTTCTCGGATTGGAGTGATCTCTGCAGCCGTTCCTGTGAGGAAAGCTTCATCGGCAGCATACAATTCCTTTTTCTTGAAAAGCTTTTCCTGCACTTTAATTCCAAAATCCTTTGCTATTTGAATTATTGAATACCTTGTAATGCCCCGCAGGGTGTTGTCAGTCGGCGGAGTGATTAGAACCTTGTTTTTCACAATGAACAAATTTTCGCCGCTGCATTCTGCAACATTTCCCTTAATGTCCAAAAGAATCGCTTCCTCAAAGCCTGTGTTGATTGCCTCAACCTTTGCAAGAATGCTGTTAACATAATTGCCTGCCACCTTTGCATTTGTAGGCATTACATTTGTCGGAGGCCTGATCCAGCTGCTGATTCGCATCCTGATTCCTTTCTCAAGCCCTTCTTTTCCAAGATAAGCGCCCCATGGCCAGGCAGCAATGCCGAAATCAACTTTTGCTCCAATCGGGTTCAAGCCCATTTGCCCGTATCCATAGAAAGCAATTGGCCTGATGTAGCATTCTCGCAGCTTGTTTGCCTTAATTGTCTGCAGAACAGCGGAGCAAACCTCTGCCTCAGTGTAAGGAATCTGCATTCCAAAAACATCCGCGCTGTAGAACAAGCGCTTTATGTGGTCTTTCAACCTGAAAACAGCAGGAGCTTTTCCGGTATCATAGCACCTGATGCCTTCAAATACAGCGCTTCCATAATGCAGGGCATGCGTTAGGAAATGCACTTTCGCCTTTTCCCATGGCACAAAGGAACCGTTCAACCAGATGAATTTAACCTTTTGCATTAAAACCACCCCTAAAGTTTCTTCTCCTGCGCCCTGATACAGGGGAAGGTACTACAACACCTTTGCCATGGCCGTATTTTTTCCCATCTCTTCCTAATCTCATGAGCGCGTTGTGAACTGATTCATTTGGTTTAAGCCACACTTTTGCCCCAGGCAAAGCAGGGGAAGTATGGGGTAGCGTTGTTGACACTCTATGCCTGACCATTGCCTCTGGAACCCCGCTATGCGGCATTTGGTGTGATTTTGCATAACTTTTAATGAATCTGGACACAGCAGCCACACCATGCCTTCGCCCCATTCAAACACCTCAAAATTCAAACAATTGCTTACTAAAGAGAAGGGCTTTATTGTTTTTAATCCTGACGCCCTCTGCTTTGAGCAAGGCAACCTTTCTCTTCACGCCCTTTGCATAGCCGCCAATGCTTCCATCACTGCGCACAACCCTGTGGCATGGAACATGCGGCGCATTCGGATTCCTGTTGCACGCGTTTCCAACAGCCCTGCTCGCATTCGGCTTGCCAAGCGCAATCGCAATATGCTTGTAGGTTGTTATCTTCCCTTTAGGGATTCTGCACAGCAGTAGCCAAACGCTTTCATCAAATTTTGTCTGCAATTAGAATTCACTTATTATTTTTGTACAAATTATTCTCTTTAATATAGCGCAAAACCCTTTCATCAATAAGGCCTGCAACATTCGCTCCCTTAACAAGCTTGCTCCTCACAGCAGTGCTGTTCAAATCAACTCTGGGGGCATCCCACAAAACAATGCAGTTGCCTTTCTGCTCTGAAAGCAATTTGCTCTGCATTTTTTGAAAGCCAGGCTCTGGAACAATCACAACCTTTGCCCCGCGCAGAATCTGCCTTGCATCTTTCCAAGAATCAAACTCCTGAACTAAATCCGATCCAATGACCCAAATATACTCATGCTCAGGATGCACCTTCTTCGCTTTTTGGATTGTTTCAATAGTGTAAGTAGGGTTTTCATTGAAATCAACCAGGCGCATCTTGCCCTTGCCCTCAATGGCGATTTCAATCATCTTCTTCCTGTGCAGAATATCGCTCACTTTTTCCATTGGCTTGAGGGAATGCCAGTAAACAGGAATAAACCAGACTTCGCTGCAATCAGTGAATTGCAAAACGCTCTGGGCTGCCTTAACATGCCCATTGTGCACAGGGTCGAATGTTCCGCCGAAAAGAGCCACCTTCATTGAAAATCACTTTGCAGTAAATTCAGTTAACCACTTTCAAAAAATTAACAACTTTCCAAAAAGTCACTTTTTAATTTGCAGGCTGAAGTCGCGCCAGCGCGTTGAATAAGTAAGGCAGCCCATTGAAATAATGTCAGGCTTTGCTTTAACAAACTGGTGCAAATTTTCTAAATTAACTCCGCCGCTCAACTCAATCTTTCCCTTGAAAACAGTTCTCAGCTTTTTCACAACAGCCGCTGCCTTTTTTGCAGGCAAATTATCCAACATTATTATATTCGGCTTTGCCTTTGCTGCATTCAACGCCTGCTGCAGATTCTCAACCTCGATTTCAATCCGCATTTTTTTGCCGTATTTCTTTCTCGCTGCAATAACTGCTTCAAAGGGAGAATCAAAAAAAGGCAGGTGGTTGTCCTTAAGCAGAACAAAGCTGTTCAGGTTTATTCTATGGCTCCAGACACCTGCAAGCAAAGCAGCTTTTTTGTCAAACAAATTCACGCCAGGCATTGTTTTTCTTGTAAGCGCAATTGTCACGCCTTTACCAGCAATTCGTTTCGCTGCGCTGCAGGTTGTTGCAACCTCGCTCATCCTGCCCAAAACATTCAAAGCAATTCGCTCTGTTGAAAGAATCTTTCTGTTAGTGCCATGCAAGCGCAGGATTGTTGCGCCCTTCCTTACGCTGCAGCCATCCCTCACAGGAGCTTTTGCTTTAACGCCCATGTGGCTGAAAAGGAATTTCGCTTCTTCCAAACCGGCAACAATGCAGGCTTCCTTTGCAAAAATCTTGGCACTGCACTCAGCAGACGGCAGCACAGCGCTTGTAACATCCCCCTTTCCAATGTCATCGCGCAGGAACTGCAGCAACTTTTTCCGCATTTCAATTGAAAGCATAGAAACTATTAGAAAAAGAAAACATTAATTAAAGCAACCATTGCCCGTTTTTGCCGTTACCTCAAGCAAATACTCAAATCAGCCCATTGGCGCAATTGCGCTTTTCCCCAACAATTTTTTCGCTATTTTCTCCTGATTTTTATTTTTGGCAACACTGTTATTTTGCTCGTGTCGAGGAAAAGCTTTCCGCCGATTTTCAGCAAACCATACGTTTTTGCTTTTCCCATAACAAAATCACCTGACACTTTTATTCACCGCCAGATTTTTTCCCAAAACATGCGCCTTAATCAAATGGCATTCATCCGATTCCCTTGCCCAACCATTTCCCTTAACCATATCACAAAAGATCAAGCCCTTGGCCCTTGCACAGCACCTGTCCGCAGAATGCGGCTCCGAGAACAATGAACCACACAAAATGCACCTATACCCTGATTCACCGTTCAGCCCCATTTAACCACCTCCACCACATCAATTATCAATATTGATAATCAATGCCGTTATACAATAACGGCAACCGTTATTTAAATATATTGATTGACAATTTGGTAATCTGTTGGGCTTGGGTTTGCGATGCTTGAAAAGGAAACGGAGAAAAAGATATTCGGCTTTATAGCTAATGCAAAAGAGCCTATTCACAGCACTGATATAGCCAATGCTTTGGGCATTAACAGGGTTACTGTTGCTAAATACCTGAGTGTGCTGCATTCAAAGGGAATGGTTAATTTCAAGAGCCTTGGGATGGCAAAGGCCTGGTTTCCTGTTGAGAGCCCTTTGCTGCACGCGTTTGAAATAAATGACGAGCATGACACTACTTTGCATGCGCTCAATTCACTGCATGACGGGGTTTCCGTTCTTGACAGGGAAATGCGGATTGTGTGGCTTAACAACGTAATGGAGAAAAGGCACGGCAAGGTGGCGAAGCTGAAGGGCAGGCTCTGCTTTGATGCTTTCCAAGGGAAAAATGACGTCTGCGAAAACTGCCCCAGCAAGAGGACTTTGGACTCAGGGAAAACAGGCAAATCTTTGATTAAATGGAAAGGCATATTGACGGAAATAACCACTTCTCCAATAAAGGACCCAAAAGGAAAAACTGTTGCGGTAATTGAAATTGTCAGGGTCATCAAATAGGGAAAGGCAAGGTTTGAATTGCGAGAATTGCCAAATAGGGAAAGGCAATGGTTGGAATAAGCGATTTTTGCCTTTTGTATATAATTAAAATGATGTTGAAGCAGGGTGAATGCTATGGGATTGTTTAGGCACGCGGTAAATGCGGCAAAAGAGGCCGACATTGTCCTTGAGATTCTGGACGCGCGGTTTCCTGAGCAAACGCGCAACATGGACATTGAACGGAAAATACTGCGGAGGAAAAAAACGCTGGTTTTTGTTTTGAACAAAAGCGATTTGGTCGGCACAAAAAAAGCGATGAAAACAAAAAAAGAACTGTCAAAAACCGCGCCCTGCTTTTTTGTCGCGGCGCAGAAGCGCCTTGGCATAAAGCGCCTGCGAGAGGAATTGCTTGAGATGGCGCGGGAAAAACAGGTGAAGGTTGCAATCATTGGATACCCAAACACCGGCAAATCCAGCCTGCTCAACGCCCTTGCCGGGCGCAAGGCGGCAAAAACCTCGGCACAGGCAGGATTCACGAGGGGCGTGCAATTCGTGCGGATTGCGGAAAACGTTTTGTTAATAGACAGCCCTGGAATTATTCCTTTTGAACAGCGAAACGAATTCGAATTAATGCTTGTTGCGGCAAAAAGCCCAAACCAACTGCGGGACATTGAAGGAGCTGCACTGCAGCTGGTTGAATGGCTGCAAAAACAGGGCACCGGAACGCTGAAAAAAGAATTCGGAATTGACGAGCATGAAACAGACACTGAAAAAATCCTGGGGCAGATTGCATTGAAAAGAAAGCGGCTGTCCCACGGCGGAAAACCGGACACAAACGCTGCTGCAATGCTGCTGATAAAAGAATGGCAGGAAGGCAAAATAAAAATCTGATTTTCGAGAGCAAAACGCCCCCCTGCTTCAGCAGGGGGCGTTGGTTAAACCCAAAAGACAATGCAAGGATACAACGATGCAATTGCAGCCATTCATCACGCCCTTGAAAGAGCATGCGTTTTGGCTGCAGCGTTGTAAAAGAAAAAGGCGGCAGCCTCAAGCGGGGTTAGGTTTAAATAACTCAACAGCATTATTCTATTTCTATGATTATTACAATCAGCGGCTTGCCTGGAAGCGGTAAAAGCACTCTTGCGAAGGATTTGGCAAAAGAGCTGCGGCTGCAGCACTATGGCGCCGGAGATTTGCTGCGCGAAATTGCAAGGGACAAAGGCATGACCTTGATGCAGATCCATGAGAAAATGCAGCGCAACAGGGAATTTGATGATTTGCTCGACCAGAGAACTGAAAAACTTGGCAGGGAGAGGGATAATTTTGTCATTGACGGCAGGGTTGCATGGCACTTCATTCCGAGAAGCATCAAAATCATTGTTACAATTGATTTGCGGACAGCTGCTGAAAGGGTTTTCAAGGACATGAGGCCTGATGAAAAAGAAAACAGCAGCATTGAGGCAACAATGCGGAACATGCGCAGGAGAACTGAAATGAACAGGGTGAGGTACAAAAAACTGTACGGGATTGATTACATGGACAAGAAGAATTATGACATAATAATTGACACAACAAAAATCGGCATTCAGGAAATGACTGAAAAGGCATTGCAGGAAATAACAAAGCTGGCGCTAAAAAGGGAAAAAGACAAAAAAAGAGAAATGGCTGAAAAACAGTGAAGGGAATTAAAAAATTGTACTTGAAAAAAACAGGGGAAGCAGCAAAGAAAGATTAAAAAAGCTGGTGATCCTGCAAGGGAGAGGGCTCGCAAAAGTCTGCTTGCCGAATTGTGTGGTTTTTTATGGGCGGCACAGGGAAACCATGGCATGGAAGCAAACGAAACTCTAGGCGATTAATCGGTTTGCAGGTGAAGGAAAGAGGAGCAAAGCTTCTTGCAAGATCTGTTGAGACCAAGCAATTGGTAAGGGAAAAAAAGGGCCTGTTTTTGAAAACATACGGATTGATTGAGAAAAATTTTGAAGATTTTCGGAATGGTGCAGAGTTCAATGACAAAGAAGGCGGCTTGCATATCAAAAAAGCCAACACTGGGAGTAGAAAAGGCAGTCACAACCAGATGACTCTAAAAGTGAGCGCGCAGGGCAGGGAGTTTTTCATAAAAATTTTTGAACTGAAAGACTATTTGAATGTTTTAAAAGGCATAAGGACTGTGGAAGACTATTTGAGGAGAAGGAATTACAAGATAGAAAATGTCACAATCAGGGTTATAAAACCGCATCTGCTGTATGAGAACAGGGCAACAGGCAGGGGCTACCTTGTAACAGATTTTTTTAACGAAAGCGAAGTAATTCTTGTCCACGACATGCCAAAAAAGAGCGAAGAACGCAAAAGAATAATAAACGCCATTGAAGTGCTCAGGAAGCCGCTTGAATACAAACATGATGTAATTGAAATCCAACCATTCAACGCGTTCTATTGCCAAAAAACAGACACTGTGCTGCTGTTTGATTTGCAGCACTTTAATGCAAACCAATAATACTTGCTTTAAAAAGAAAAAAACTGCCAAATGAAAACATTTATAAAAAACAAAGGCATATTCTTATTCAATTAAAAAGGAAAAAGGCGGTTTAATTGGAGAGAGTTAAAACAGGGATAAGCGGCCTGGATGAGCTGATTGAGGGGGGCATTCCGAAAGGAAGCGCTGTCCTGGTAAGCGGCGGCACTGGAACATGCAAAACCATTTTCAGCATGCAGTTTGCATACAACGGCGCGCTGCTGTACAACGAGCCTGCCTTGTTTGTTTCAATTGAAAACAACCCGAAAAACGTTTCTTGGAATGTGGAAAGCTTTGGATGGGATATCCAAAAACTGATGGCTGCAAAAAAACTGAGCATTTACAGGCTCCCGATTGGAAGCAAACGCAGCTTTGCCGACCAGCTAAACGACCAGCTTGAAACAATAACAAGCATGGTAAAGCAATTGAAAGCAACGCGCCTGGTTATTGATTCAACAACAGCTTTGGCTTCGTTGATTGGAGAGCCTGCTGCAGTAAGAAGCCTTTTGTTCAAATTCACAGACGGCTTAAAAGAACTGGACTGCACAACAATCCTTACTGCCGAAACAAAAAACCTGAAAACAGAGTTCAGCGCATTCGGAGTAGAGGAATTCGTTGCAGATGCGGTAATAGCGCTCTACTTCACTCCGCCAAACAGAAGCATCTTCATCAGAAAAATGAGGGGCACAAACCACAGCAAAACAGTTCACCCATTTGAAATAACAGGTGAAGGAATTGTTGTAAAGCCAAAAGAGCAGGTGCTCTGGGAAGCGATTAAATAGTAAATGTAACCTAATTATGTTATGCAGAATAAAAGAATTGCAAGAAAAAAATTAAATCCTGCTGTAAAAAAGCATCTCGGTGAAGTAGTGGCTTTATTAGACAGACGTGTACAAGCGCCTTTGGGGCCCAGCACAATTTGCGCTGAAGCAAATCATTTGTACAAATTATATCCTTTCAAATATAAAGGGCTTAATAGCCTTCCCCTTAAAGCCAGGGATGGAATGACACATTTTTTAATCGTTAAAGGTGCGCAAAAGGCTGGCTTTTCTGCATCAGAGCTATCCCAGCTTGCAAGGATTATCAATTTGCATAAGCAGGATTATAAAAGTATGTTGAGGGAGATGGACAAAATAGGTAAAGAGACTTGGGAAAAATGCTTAAAAAATTGATGCCCTGAGAGACGAAGTGCACCCTAACAGGATAGCGGACCCCCACTACTTTGCGGGTCAGTCTTCAGGAGATGAACTGTATCACATAACAAAATTTGGCAGTCAGTACGCACTAAACCTTGTTGATCAAATTAGGGCAGAAATTGAAAAACATTTTGGGTGGAAGGCAGGATCTGGAAAATAACCAGCCTTCTACAAAAACAGCATCTTGATTTTTGTTAGTATGGGCACTGGGATTTCACTTCTAACCTCTTGGACTTTCTTTAATGTGCTGTCATAGGCCTTTTCGTCAAAATATGTTTCACCGCATTTTTCACATTTTAGCGCAGCTATGTCTTCCACTACAATGTTGCCGTAGAATATCTTGTTTGTATTTATTCTTTCCAATTTTGCAAGGCATTTCGGGCAATTCATTTAACCAACCCTAAAAGTAAAAAAAGAAAATTACAACAATTTTAAGGCATGCTCTTTACAGCAAGCCGTATATCCTCTGCTGTAATGGTTTTTCTTTTCGCGTGCTTGCTGAATTCGGTTGCCTTTTGGGCAATCTTTATGCCGTTTTCTTCAAGCACTTCGCTCAAGGCAGCTGCAGCATCCTCGCTTACCCTGCCGCCGCCTGCTTTTCTTATGATTCTGTCAACAGCAGCCAAAGGCAATTCAGCCAAAACAAAACACCTCAAAACAATTTAAGCCCATAAAAGGTTATTTGGGGGCAATGTTTAAATCTTTATCCTTTTTTTAAGAAAAAGGGCAATATAAAAGCTTTTTAGCTTTTTAAAGAATTTTAAAAAATAATTAATGAAATAAAAAGGGTTTAAAATCGTTCCAAACCTATTTCGTTCATGGCATCCGAAAACGCGTTTGTTGAAAACCCCTTCATCAAAAAGAACAGGATTGAGCAAAGGGCATACCAGGTGAACCTTGCTGAATCAGTTCTCAAGGGAGGAAACAGCCTTGTTGTTGCGCCAACAGCACTTGGAAAAACAATTGTTGCAGTGCTGGTTGCAGCTGCCGTGCTTGAAAGGGAAAAAGAGAAAAAAATCCTTTTCCTCGCGCCAACAAAGCCATTGTGCCAGCAGCACCAGAAAACAATGCAGGAATTGATGCAACTGGAAAAAGAGCAGATAATACTGCTCACTGGCTCGATTGCCGCAAAGAAAAGGGCAAAGCAGTGGGAGCAGGCATTAATTGTTACTGCAACACCCCAAACCATTGAAAACGATGTCAGAAATGCAAGGATCTCGCTGCAGAATGTTTCACTGATTATTTTTGACGAAGCACACAGGGCAGTAGGCGATTACGCTTACGTTTACATTGCAAAAAAATTCACCCAGCAGAACCAGAAAGCCCTTATTTTGGGCCTGACTGCATCCCCAGGAGCAGAACAAGAGCACATTAACGAGGTGTGCGGCAGCCTTTTCATCAAAAACATTGAAATAAAGAGCCTGGGGGACGAGGACGTTAAACCATACACGCACGAAATCAAAATAGAGTGGAGAACAGTTGAACTGCCAATGCAATTCAGGGAAATAAAAAGCCTGCTGCAGCAATTCATGCAAAAGCAAATTGCTGTTTTGAACAAATTCGGCCTGAGCAGGGCAAAAAGCCCTTCAGGCTTCAACCAAAGGCGCCTGCTTGAAATGCAGGAAAAAATAAGGCAGGGAATCAAAAGATATGGATTCAGGCAGCCAAGCCTTTTTTCCGCTGCAACGGCAATAGCAGCATTGATGAAAGCAAACCATGCAGCACTGCTGTTGGAAACACAGGGCATTGCAGCACTGAATAGCTTCCTTGAGAGAACAGTGGAAAAAAGCAATGAGCCGAAAGCAAGCAGGGCACTGAGGCAGTTCCTTGCCAGCGCTGAAATAAAGCAGGCAATAGACCTTACAAAGCAGTTGAATGAAAAAGGAGTAAGGCACCCAAAGCAGCACATTCTGGAAGAAATACTGAAACAGCAGTTTGAATTGTTCCCGGAAAGCAGGGTAATTGTATTCAACCATTACAGGGATTCAATCAAAAGGCTTGCTGAAGAACTGAACAAAGTGCCTGGCATCAGAGCGGAAAGGTTTGTAGGGCAGGCAACAAAAGGAAAAGACATTGGAATGAGCCAGAAAGACCAGGCTGAAAAAATAAGCAAGCTGAGAAGCGGTGAAATAAACTGCATTGTTGCATCCTCGGTGGCCGAAGAAGGTCTGGACATTCCAAGCGTTGACCTTGTGATTTTCTTTGAGCCTGTTCCAAGCGAAATCAGGTATATCCAGAGAAGGGGAAGGACAGGCAGGCTTGCAGCAGGCAGGGCAATAATCCTGATGGCAAAAGGGACAAGGGACGAGGCATTCTACTGGGTGAGCATAAAAAAAGAAAAAAGAATGCACAGAATATTGCATAGGATGAAAGCTGAAAAAGCAGGCGCTGCTGAAAAGGAAATTAAAGAGGGAAAAGCAGGCGATGCTGAAAAGGAATCACTGGCTTTTGCAGAAAATGAAATTGAAGAAGAAAAAGCAGAACACCCTGCAGCGGAAAAGCATGGAAAAAAACAAGCAGAAGGCGTTGCAGTAGAAAAGGAAAAGCAGAAACACGCAGCCGCTACAGGCAAAAAGGAAAAGCAAACAACATTGCACAGCTTCGTTGACTGCGCAGCAGCAGACAGCAAAATAGTTGTTTTTGCTGACACCAGGGAGAAAGACAGCCCTGTGATTCAGATGCTGCAGGAGCTGGACTGCAGTGTTTTGTTCAAGCAGCTCGAGGTCGGGGATTACATTCCTGCAAAAGACATTGCAATTGAAAGAAAAACCGTTTCTGATTTCCTTTCAAGCATTGTGGATGGAAGGCTGCCCAAGCAGCTGATGAGCTTAACAGAATCATACGAAAGGCCGATTGTTCTTGTGGAGGGGGATGTGAACGAATTGTTCGAAAGCAGGAACATCCACAGGAATGCGGTTATCGGAATGCTTACCTCGATTGCATTGAATTACAGGGTGCCCTTGCTGTTCACTGACAGTGCTAGGGAGACAGCACAGTACATTTATGTTATTGCAAAAAGGGAGCAGCTTGGAAAAGGCGCTGATTTGAGGCTCAGGATTGGAAGAAAGGGGCTGACTTTGCAGGAACAGCAGCGCTTTGTTGTGGAATCACTGCCCTTGATCGGGCCAATGACTGCAAAAAATCTGCTGCAGCACTTTGGCAGCATTAAGGCAATATTCAATGCTGAGGAAAAGGAACTGCAGCAGGTTGACAACCTTGGCAAAGAGAAAGCAAAGAGAGTCAAAAGGCTGCTGGAAGCGAAGTGGGGGGAAAATGGGAGAAAATAAGCTAAAACCAATAAGGAGTAGGAATGGGGGCACTTGAAATGATACGCGCAGAGGATAGTAAAAAACTTGCAGATCTTTGGACAATTTTTCCCGGGGTTAAAGACCCTGTTTCAATCTTTGGAAGAAATGTAAATGAACTTGTTATTAACCCGGATTTTAGAAAAAAGTTTAGTAATCTTAGATCATTGTGCCAAGACTTGGCGAACAAAAAAGAGACTATCCAAGAAGGCTATTCGATTCGTTTTGAACCAGAATTTGAGGTGAAGGGAGAACGGACCTTTGAAGGAGCCCACTTGGTTCTTAGGAATAAATACAGGGATATTGTTGGAATTCTCGTTTTCTTTGTTGGCTTCCCGATGCAAATAAGGTTTGTTCAAGCAATAGAAAAGGAAAAAGGCAGAGCCAAGGAATTTTACGAAAAAACAGGAAAATTTTTCTGGGAAGCATTGATTGACAGATTCATTTCCCTTGCTCACAAAAATTTTCCAGAAAAAGAGTACACAAAGCAACCAAAACCAAGAGTGGCTTTTATTTTTAGGGATGAAATGAACGAAAGGCTTAAACGAGTAATTTTGGAAAAATACTGTCCACGCGAAGCAATTTTAGTGATTTCAGGAACCAAAGCTTTTAACCCAAAAAGGATGTATGTCAAGGAAAGGTTCTTTGGCAGGCTGAGAAGAGGCTTGCCATTGGATAGAAAGCCAAGGCCTCTCCCCAAAAAGAAGCCTTTTTAATTATTCAATGCTGAATAAAAGAAACAATTAAATTCTCTTGACAACGAGGTATTTATAATATGCCAAACCCCATTAGAAGAAAGCCTTTAGTTCGAATAGGAAATCTTCCAAAAGCCGAAATGTTGGGCTTAATTGAAAGAGGCGGTTTTCAGGTTGACAGGCTTACTTTTGAGAGGGTAATGGGAAAATCAGATTTTGATATGAGGGTGCATGGGGAGATAGTTCCATTTAGTAGTATTGTAGCACAAATTGGCGCAGACAAACATCTGCATTACATTGCGGGCAATTTGAGAAGATTTAGAGTAGGAAACTGGGTGTATGTTACAGCAGCAGAGGCAAATCGCTTTCAGGGGGATTTAATAAACAGGAAACGGCAGTTGGGACTTGAAAAAAAAAGGCGAAGAGATAGAGAAAGAAGACAGGTTATAAGAGCTGGGAGGGCAAGTTTTGAAAAAAGACCGGTTGCGGAACGAGCGAGGAAAACAAAGGCTAAACAAGCAGATGAAACAAAAGCAGCAGAGAGGAAGCAAGGTGCTGAAACCAAAAGACTCATAGATGCTTGGATGAAGAAAGCTTCAAAAATGAAACCTGGCAGAAGAAGACTCATGGAGAGCGTACTTTCAAGAAGTGCGAATCTTTCGCCAAAAGAGTTCAGAGAACATGTTCTCCCATCCCTTGCTAAGCTTATGGAAAGATATTAGGAGAGCGGAACCTCTTTTTAACGATTTAGAGAAAGGCAGACCAAAAAAAGAAGCCTTTTTAATTATTCTCCATTCAATTAATTAGTATTCGTTAACCGAATTTTTCGTTTTTTGGTGTTTTAATGACTCAGTGGCATTTGAAGGGAAAGAGGAAGCCAAGCGGCGGCATTAGGAAAACCAGAAGGAGAAGGGACAAAATCCTTGCCCAAAAAGGCAGCGAGCCAACGCTTACAATTGTAAAGCAGGATGCAAAAGAAGAAAAGAGGAAAGTGCAGAAAGGCCTGGGCAATGAAGAAAAGGTTAAGCTGCTTGCAACAAAACAGGCTGCTGTAACAATGCAGAAAGAAAAAAAGACAGTGAAAGCTGAGATTTTAAGCGTTACAGAGAACAAGGCAAACAGGCTTTACACAAGAAGGAACATTGTTACAAAAGGCTGCACAATAAAAGTCAAAATTGATGGAAAAGAGCATCTTGCGAAAGTAACCTCAAGGCCAGGGCAGCACGGAGTGGTTCAGGCAGTGCTGCTGGAAGAAAAGCAGTAAAAGCCAGCGCATTGGTTTGAAAACCGAATTTTATGCCTGTTGCTGCTGAACAGGGCTAAAAGGAAAGGTTTATAAATAACGCAGGCAGCAGATTATTATATATAATATAGGCGGGCTGTTTCTGGGCTTGGATTGGCGCAACTTAATTCTTGAAGTCAGAACTGGCTTTGCTGTTTTAAAAAATCTCATTACAGGGTTAAGGAAGTCGTTTGAAAGGAAAAGGTGGTTTTTTTGGCGGATAAATGTCCTGAATGCGGAAGCACTAAGATTAGGAGAGATATGGACAAAGGAGAGCTAATTTGCCAGCAGTGCGGCCTTATTTTAAGCGAAGACTCAATTGATTACGGCAAGGAATGGCGCAGCTTTGATTCAGACCAGTTCGAGAAAAGGGCCAGAACAGGAAGCCCTATGAAGTATGTTAAATTGAACAAGGGCCTTGTAACAATGATTGACAGGCGCGGAACTGACTTGAGGGGAAACAAGCTTTCAAGCAAATCAAGGGCCCAGATGTACAGGCTGATTAAATGGCATAAGAGAGCCAGCATAAGCAGCAGCATGCAGCGCAATCTTTCAATTGCCTTAACTGAATTGAGGAGAGTTGCTTCTTATTTGAACATTCCGGAATCACTGGTTGAAGCAGCTGCATTGCTTTACAGGAAAACAGTCAAAAAAGGGCTTATCAGGGGAAGATTGATTGAAGCAGTTGTTGCAGCTGTATTGTACACTGTCTGCAGGACATACCATGTTCCAAGGACATTGAACGAAATGGCTGAAGCCTCGGGATTGACAAAAAAAGAGATTGGAAGAACATACCGCTTCCTGGTTAGAGAGCTGAAACTGGATGTTCCTTTAACAAACCCAATCCATTACATCCCGCGCTTTGCATCAGAGCTGAATCTGAGCGGAGAAGTCCAGGAAGAAGGCAGGAAAATCCTCGAGGAAGCAATTGACAAAGGCCTTATCTCAGGAAGAGGCCCTACAGGAGTTGCGGCAGCAGCAGTATACATTGCAGGCCTTTTGAAGGGAGAAAGGCGAACACAGAAAGAGGTTGCAAACGTTGCAGGCGTAACAGAAGTGACAATCAGGAACAGGTACCGTGAACTGAAGAAACGCTTGGATATTGATGTGGCAGCGTAAAACGCTGCTTCTTTTTCTTTTCTTTTTTTTCTGATTTTTTTATTTTTCACACGCAGCCGTAAGAATAGCCGGGCTTTTTTTGAACAGAACTCTTTTTTATTCCCTTTCACTTTATATTTATTGGAAAACTAATTGGTTTAGGGAGAAGCATGATTATCGCAGGCATTGACGAGGCTGGAAGGGGGCCTGCTTTGGGCCCGATGGTTCTTGCTGTTGCGTGCATTGAAAAGGAAAAAGAGGAAGCCCTGCTGAAAATCGGTGTCAGGGACAGCAAGCAGCTTAGCCCGCAACAAAGGGAGCAACAGGACAAGCAGCTGCGGAAAACGCTTTTTGAGTTCGGCAGCATTCACATTGAGGCAGCTGAACTTGATGGCCTAATGGACTGGAAAAGCCTGAACGAAATCGAAGCAATGAGGATTGGAATGCTGTTGAACAGGCTAAAGCAAAAGCCTGATGTTGTTTACGTTGATGCACCTGACCCGATTGCAAGGAATTTTGGCCAGAGGATAAAAAAATACATTTCTTTTAACACAGTAATAAAATCAGAGCACAAGGCAGATGTGAATTACCCCATTGTAAGTGCGGCATCCATTATTGCAAAGGTTGAAAGGGACGCGGCAATAAAAGAGCTGTGCAAGCAATACGGAGACCTTGGCAGCGGCTATCCGCATGACCCGAAAACAATTTCCTTCTTGTGCAATTTCATCAAGAGAAACAAGAAGCTGCCGGCAATTGCAAGGAAAAGCTGGGAAACAAACAAAAACATTTCAAATGAATTTTTCCAGAAAAAATTAAGCAAGTGGAAGTGAGTTCGTTTGGCAGAGCAACCATGTGAAAAGCGGCGCAATCCTGATTTCGTTTTTGATTTGCGAAACTTTAACCAGCTGTTCAACGACTTGGTGCGCGAATTCGAGGCAAGCGAAAAGCAGGGCAGGCCGCTTGTAATGGGATTCAACATAAAAATCAGCCCGCAGGGTCAGCCGTTGATCGAAAGGTTTGGGAACATTCAGGCAGAGCAAGGCAAGCCAGGGGTTGTTGCTGCCAGGGAGCCGCTGGTTGATGTAACAGGGAGCGAAAAAGAGCTGACAATCACTGCAGAGCTGCCTGGCGTGGAAGAAAAAGACATCGCAGTTAATTGCCCTGACAATAAAACAGTTGAAATAAAGGTGCAGGGAGAAAAGCAATTCTATAAAAGAATTGAATTAAGCGAAGCAATAAAGCATGGCAACCCCAAAACAAAATTCAAAAACGGGGTGCTGGAAGTCGGGTTTGAAAAAGAAATAGCGGCAGAATGCAAAAAGTGAATAAAGTATGAAGGATAATGGTGTTGATAAATTTATCAAGTATTTTAGCTTACTGTTTATCATCATAGTGACTGTATATTTAGCGCAAGAAACTTTACATGACCCAAACTATGTTTTTAAGCAGTTTGAGGGCATATTTTTCTTTTATGCCCTTTTTATAGCAGCTTTTGCCTCAACCAGTAAAAAATTATTGTTTATACGCGACTTATTCATTGGGGGAATTTTAACAGAAGAAGAAAAGAAATCCCTTAAACCGTTTGACATTACCCTTATTTTTTGGGGAAAATACATTATGATATTTTTAATCAGCACCATACTGCAATTTATTCTTAGCAAAAAAATCCCTTCAATAGGAATTCTTCTGCCTATTTTGTCGCTTGTTGGTGTAATTATTTTTTTCAACGCGATAGACAGAATAGTCAATAAGCTATTCCCAAAGAGTACGCCAATAAGCAGGGGCGTGATTGAAATTGCAATAGCTTTCCTTTTGATCATTTTGTTTGCATTCTTTTTGGATTTTTTTAAGGTTTTGCAATAAAACGAGATAAAAAGTAAACTACTATTTTTAGGGTAAGCACTTACTGCTTCTTCCCCATTTCTTCCGGCTTGCCGAAGTATTCCAGAAACTTTTTTGTTGTCCGCAGGGTAAAGGAGCGCCCTTTCGCTTCCCTTGCAATGAAGCCCTCTTCAACCAGCCTGTGAATGTGGTCGTATGCCTTGTTGTTCCTGTACTTTATTACAGTGCTCTGGGAAATCGGCTGCTTGAATGAGATCAGGGCAAGGGTCTTCATTATTCCGGGGTGGAAAATCGCTTTTGCCGCAAGGTGCTGCACTTTTGCTTCAAACTCAGGCCTCAAGCGCATTTGAAAAGAGTCCTCAATCTGTATAACCTGCAGCGCGCTGTCCCTGCTATTGAATTCCTGCATGAAACCAAAAGCAACCCGCTTTGCAGCAGTATAGTCTGCTTCGCCGATTACCTGCATCAGCTGCTGCAGATTCAAAGCAGCTGGAGCCATGAACAAGGCTGCCTCAATAGCTTTCTCTTTTTCGCCCATTTCAGTAATAGATAAATTGGTTAGGTTAATAATTCTTTTCCATCGAGGGTTAGGGCAGCAATAAGAAAATTGCTGATCCAATAGTTGCCGATAGGAAATTCATTGCAAACGCTGCTTTGAATGAATCCTTTAAGTTTTGTTTTAAAGCAATTTTTATTAGCCCTGTCTCAGCGGCTATTGCAAACACTTCAAGCAGTACAGTTGCGGCAGCATAATAGTTATAGAATACCCGCGAAGCCACCCATACAATCGGGAGCGTTATCGCATTTATTAAGACAAGGGCAACAGCTTTTTCTTTAAGTGGCTTTTTTACTAACAGGATGAGCGGAAAAAACTCAATAAAATTTGTCAGCAGAAAAGCAACAAAGAAACAGAAAAGGAAGTAGTAATCCATTTTATTGCCCTATTTGCGCAAAAACTTGACTGCAAACAAAACCACAGCAATTGCAACAATGGCAATCAAAACCCAAATCTCGGCAGGAAATTGGCAGCAATAAGGCTGCGGTTGAGGCCCTGGAGAGCCATCCACAAGGGCAAACTCAATTGTCTTGTTTTCAGCGTCAAAAGAGGTTATTCTCCAAGATGTCTGGCCTGACTGGAGTGAAATAGTCCCCCTAACTGCATTCTGGGACGGTACGTCACTTTCAGGCGTTCCCTTTGGAACAGCATAAATATGGAACGACCCTGCACTCGGAGGAGCATTGGGAGATGGAACGCTTCCGCCATAATATGAGTAATAGAAGTCATAATTGCCATAATCAGAAGCATTGATTATTGTGAACTTGTAATCTCCCTCTTGCCCTGTAAAAGATGGAGCTGGCAACAGCTGTGGCGGCATTATTATGTCAGCGCCCGCAATCGGCAAAGCCAGAATCAGCAAAGCAAGCAAAAACGCGCTCTTTGAAATCATAGGTAAAATATAGCACAAAGTCCAATATAAAGTTTTTGCTTTAGCAAGGTCGATGCCTAAGCCGGCAAGCCAGCAAAAGAATGCTGTTTCACCATCTTAATAATTCTTTTCCCGCTGCTGCAATTCGGCAGAGGGAATTTTTTGCTGCCCTTCCGAAACCTTAAAATAGTGGTTTGAACTATAAAGAATGTAGTTGCCCTCTTTTTTTGGGCATCGTTTCTTTTTTGAGCGGAGGCAATTTAAATGGTCAAGCAGAAGCTGCCAAAAGTTTTGGATGAATTGAACAAGGCAAAGCCAGAGATGGTCAGGCGGAAGCTATCGAAAGTGCTGGATGAATTGAACAAGGGAAAGCCAGAGAACTACTGGTACGCGAGGCTGCTTGAAATGCAGCTGCTGCTTAAGGAAAGGAAGTACAGCGCCCTGGAGCGGAGGATTCAGGATCTGCTTGAAAGCGACAGGGCAACAGGCAGGGTAAAGCCGCCGAAATCAGAGGCTTACAAAAACAGGAACGAGTGAAAGCCACTGCACGCGTTGGGCAGGCAGCAACCTGCTCTGTGGAACTCCTGCTGAAAAAACAGGTAATGCAGAATTTGATTCGATTTTTATCCAAAAAAATCAAACATCTGTATATAACCTGTTCCAAGCATTAATATCCTATGAAAAGCGACAAAAATGAAAGCAATTCAAAGACCACCCCTACCAAAGCCATGTGCAATCTGACTGAATTGTTCGAGCTGCAGAGCAAGCGCATTAGCATAATAGAGCAGCAGTTCCTTACCCTGTCCGCGCGAGTGAGCGGCATTGAGGGACCAAATGGCCAGGTCAGACATTCCAGATAACAGGCTTTGCCAATCCTGTGGAAATAGCTTATAACAGGGGATTTTTGCCTTCAAAAAATTCTTCCCTTAGCCAAACGGCTGCAGAATGTGCGCCTGCAGTTCAAAGAAGAAAAAGAATTTAAGCATTTCGCATTTTTTTCAATTTAGATAAATCCAAATAACAAAGGAGGCTGTTACCATGTGCGGATCCTGCGGTTGCGGAAGCAAAAAGAAAAAGAAATAGGCCCTGGCTTAATTTGTTTTTTCTTTTTTTTGCCTGTTTTATTTTCAGGCGTTTTATTTAGCGCAATGGAAAAAAAATTTAGCGTTTGCTTTTTCAGGCTGGATTAGATTTAATGCTATCAGCTTATTTTTTGGCATTCACGCCTGCTGAATTTGTTGTCTTGCCATTAAGCTGATTACGTCTCCTTTTTTCACGTCATCCAGCTGGATGCCGCTTACGCAAAGGCCGACGTTCATTCCCTGCTTTCCGGCGTTGCCTATTTTGCTTTCCACTTCGTCAATGCAGAATTGCTTGCCGTTGCAGCTGCCGACCATCTGTTCTTTTACAACGCCGCTGACTATCTGACCGACTATGTAAACAAAGCTGGCTTTGAAGAAAGTGCAGGCTTTCAGCACCTCAATCTTGTTTTCAGCGCTGTTGTCAATTTTTATTCTCCGCACTGGAGAATCGATTTCAATCTCACTGCAGCTTGGGGCTTCTTTTCCCCTGCCGAACGTAAGAGAAATAAGGCTCATTGAATCACCACCCTCTGAAGGCAAAAAAAAATTTTTTAATTAAAAAATTAATTAAAAAAATTCTCAATTAATAGAAAGAGCAATGTTGAATAAAAAAATTCATTATTAACAAAGCAAACCATTGAGCGCGCAAAAATTCGGGTTTCAAACAAAAAAGGCTTTTTTTCGCTATTTTGGGCAGATTTGCCGTCAGAGTTCTTCTTTCCCACTGATTTTTCTCTGTACTTTCTCGTGCATTCTCCTGATGAACTGCAGCCTGCCCTCCATTTTCATAATATCACTATAGCCCTGGGCGTACAAATTGAAAGCAAAGGGGCTTGGAACAGAAACATTTTTTTCGGCAATCTTTATTTTTCCCAGCTGGATCCACTGAATGACCTGCTCTGCTCCCTGAACATCCATCAGGTCCTCAAGAATCTCGCGCCTTGTTTCCTTAAGGATTGGGAAATCGTTGCCAATGCGCTTTACAGCGCTGAGCAGCAGCCTGCTGCTCATCTGCTGCCTTCCAACGCTCTTCTCCCTGCCCTTGTAATTGCGCAAAATCATCAAAGCGCGCGTTGCACAGTGCCTGAAGCGCCTGCTTAAAACCTCGCTTCTATCTAGGGAAAGCTCGGCAATATCCCTAACCTTATTTTTTTTGAATAAATTAAATGCCTGCTGCACAGGCAGCTTTTCCGAGCTGAGAATGAAGCCATTGTCGCTCAAAGTGATTTCAACATCCTTGTGCGTAAGTCTCCCCATAAGGTAGGCAAGCACCCTGCTCAAGGCGTCATTCGTTCTTCTCCCATAAAGAGAGTGAAAAATTGCAAAGCGCTTTCCTTCTTCATCTGCAAAGTATTCAATCAGCAAATTGCCTTCGTGTGGAATCCCAACAAACAAATGTTGCTCCCTGAAGAAATTATAGAGCGCGTTTGCGGCGTTCTTGTCCAGATACAGGTAAGAATTGATGAATTCAATTATTTCTTGTTTGGTTTTTTTTGCATTGAATTTTTCATCCATCAGGGAGCGGAATTTTTGAATTTCAAGCGCCAGATCAAAAGAAAGCGGCAACATCTCCGAGAACCAGCTTGGGACAGTGGGAGGCCGTTTCATTGCAGGGGCAACCTGCACAGTGTTTCCCCTGCTGTACTTGAAGACATAGCTCTGCCCAGCAAGGACAAAAACATCGCCTGGCCTCAATCTCTCCAAAAAGATTTCGTCAATTGTTCCAATATCATGCGTTCCGATTTTGACTTTAATGCGCGCCTCATCAGGAATTGTCCCGACATTTGTCATGTAAATAACACGCGCCATTTTTCCCCTTCTCCCAATCATCCCTGTTTGCTCATCAAACCAGATTTTTGCGTACACATGCCTGGTTTCAAGCGAGCTGTAGTAGCCAGCAAGGTATTTTATTACCTCATCAAAATCAGCCTTGCTCAGTTCGCTGAAGCAATAGCTGCCCCTCACCAAATTGAATAAATCTTTTTCATGAATCTTGTTTGCGATTGCGATTCCGTAAATCTGCTGCGCCAAAACATCAAGGCAGTTGCGCGGGATTCTCACCCTGTCAATGCGGTGTTCCAGCGCATCTTTCAGCAAAACAGCGCATTCAACAAGGTCATCCCTGTCAAGGACAATTATTCTGCCCTTAATCGTGTCATGCAACTGATGGCCTGCCCTGCCCATTCTCTGCAAGGCTCTAGCAACGCTTTTGGGGCTGCCCAGCAATACAACAAGGTCAATGAAGCCAATGTCTATGCCTAATTCAAGCGAAGTGCTGCTTACAACGCAGCGCAGCTTTCCCTCCTTCAGCCTCTGTTCCACGTTCAATCTTTTCTCCCTGCTAACGCTGCTGTGGTGGGCATCAAGGTTTCCCTGGTGGTAGAATGCTGGGAATTTGTCCTTCAAATTGTGGACAACCCTTTCAGTTGCACTCCTCGTGTTGGTGAAAACAAGCGTTGTCTTATGCTGTTGAATCAGTTCATGCAATAAGGTGTAAAGCTTTTCCTGAATTTGGTCTGCGGTTACATTGATTAAATCAGGCAGCGGCGAAACGACATGCAAATCAAGCTTTTTTAGTTGCTGGACATCAACAATTTTGCAATCACGCGGCTCTTTCTCGCTGCGCATTCCGACAAGGAATTTTGCTTCTTCCTCCAGGGGAGCAATGGTCGCGGATAAACCTATTCTGCAAAAGTTTGGATTTAATGCACGTAGCCTTTCAAGGCTTAAGCTAAGGTGAACGCCCCTCTTGTTCTCAGCAAGGCTGTGGATTTCATCAATGATTACCCATTTTATTTCTTTCATTCTCTCAATGAAGCGCGGGCTGTTCAAAAGGATTGCAAAGCTTTCGGGTGTTGTAATGAGAATGTGCGGAGGCTGCCTCAATTGCCTGCTTCTCTCGCTTGTTGGCGTGTCACCTGTCCTTACAGCAATCCTGAAATCTATTTTCTTATTGATTTTCGCAGCCGCTTTTTTTATTTCCTGCAATGGCTGCTGCAGGTTGCGCTCTATGTCATTTGAGAGCGCCCTAAGCGGGGAAATGTAAAGGCAGTAAATCCTGTCCTCTAACTTTCCTGCTTCTGAAAGTGAAATCAGTTCATTCAGGACAGAGCTGAAGCCAGCCAATGTTTTTCCTGTTCCTGTAGGGGCAGTAATCAAGGTATTCTGCAAGCAGTGGATGTTCAGTATTGCATAGCGCTGCGGCTCGGTAAAACTACCGAAGCGCCATTTGAACCAAGCGCCGAGCAAGGGATGCAGCGCCCTGAATATCTCTGCATCGCTGTGCTTTTCAGTCTGCCATTCAACGCCCAAACAAACCACCTGTCTTCTACATAACTGAGTGGGATTAATTAAGGAATACAATAAGTTAAGCAGGAAGAAATTAAAAAACGGTTTGGCAAAAGATGGTTTTGCTTTTTTAATTTAACCATCACTAGAGCAAAGCCTGCAAAGATTATTTGCTGCATTTTTCCGCACGGGTGATTAGAAGGAGTTCAAAAATGGAGATGGTTCGTTTGCAGCTGAAAACAATTTATAACTCGTTAAGCCGAGTGAGCTTTTTCAGCTGACTTTTTTTTTAAATTGATGCCTTTTTACAATTATTAAACCATCTCCGTTGCATATAAGGAATCTGTTATTTAAAAACTTTTCGGGCACTGTTGCTAGTGAAAAAGTGAAGGAAAAAAATCAGCGTTTGACGAACATCACTATGGCAATTAACAGAAAAACAAACCCCATGAAAGGCATGTAAGGATTTAATGCTGCAGCAGGCGCAGGCAGATCCCTTGGAATAAAGCTGCCAATAGCCATCCCAAGCAACAACATTGCAACCATCTGGTTTCCCTCAGGCATAAGCAAAAAACCGAATATTAGTAAGGACGAACCCCTTTTTATTGTTTTGGTAATGCCCTCTTTCTTATTTTCCCAAACAAGAATACTGCTAAACAGGGCAACAAGTAGAAATAGAAAAGGTTTATTACAAAAAAAACCATTCTTACCGTTGGGGCATACGCTGGATCAGATTCGCCAAGCACTGTAGGAGGTATTAATAGGTTTCCTAAAGCAAAAGGCCACATAAAAAATATTACAATAATTTGCAGCAAATATAATAAAGGAGAGACGCCCCCCATAACTCCACAACATGAGAAAGCTATCGGGAAAATAAACAGAAAGACAAATAAAATAATTATTATGGTTACTGCAATCTTTATCGCAGTTGGCCAAAAAAGTTCTTTCAATAATTGATTTTTGGCCATACAAACAAAACCAAGTACAATAACATCAAACTTATATAAAAACCTGCAAGTTCAAGCTATTTCTTTTCAACCACAATTGCATGCTCTGTTTTCAAAATTATTTTTTTTCAATTACCATAAAGCTTTCTGTTTCTGTTACACCGGCAATTTCCCTTATCTTGTCAATTTTTTTGTTCAGTTCTCTCGCTGTGGGAGCGCTGAGAATGCAGAAAACATCAAAGCGCCCTGTTACCTCAAAGAGCGGCGCAATTTTATCCAGCTCCTGCACTTTTCTTGAAACCATTTTCGTTGCCTTTGGCCTGCATTTTATTGCAACAATGCTTTCAAAGGCAAGCCTCCTGTCCAGATTGATTGTAAAGCCCTTAATTATGCCAGTTGCGTGCAGCTTTTTCACCCTTTTCCTGACCATGCTCTCGCTCACATGCAATCTCTTTGCAATTGCGAGAAAGGGCATTCTGCTGTTTTCCTTTAAAAATTCAAGTATGTGCAAATCAGCCTGGTCAAGCATGAAAACAAGTAAAACGAAAAGCATTAAAAAAAGAATTGCAGGGAGCGAAATTCGTTACCGGCTGCCAAGGGCAGCAACAATCGCCCCTGCCGAAAGTTTTGTCCAACAATTTGTGTGTTTTTGTGTGTTGTTTTCTGCACCTGTTTTTTAGTAAAATTATTTCTTTTCACCCTTGGCTTTTCTTTGGGCCTCTTCGCTGGCTACAATTGTGGCAATCCTTTGTTGTAAGCTGAAGATTTTGATGAACGCTTCTGCTTCCTCGCCTTTCCAGCTTGCTCTCTGGGCGTACTCTGCAATATCCTTTCGAACAAGAACAAAAGGCGAGTAAACACCAACTGGAAACGCGTTTTTGTTGTGCAATTTCATCCTTACTGTTCCGCTGACAAACTGTTGGCTTGAATCAACAAATGCCTTAATGTCACGCATTACAGGCTCATACAACATGCCCCTGTAAACCAGATCAGCCTCCAAGATTTCAAGCGGCGCTTTTGTGATTTGCTGCCTGCGTGTCATTACTGCCCGCTCCAATGCCCTGTGCGCCTCAATTAACAATAAAAGGCCTGGGGCTTCAAACGCTTGGATGCCCTTAATTCCAATGGTTTCGTCTTCAAAGTAAAGCCCTCTGCCATAGCCATGGGCTCCGGCTTCTTTGTTCAATTTTTTCAGTATGTCTGCGCCGTGCATTTTTTCTTTGTTTAATGCAACTGGTATGCCTTTGTTGAATTCGATTTCAAAGTATTCTGGTTGTTGTTTTGTTATTTTTGTCAATTCCCACGCTTCCTCGCTTGGCTCTTTATTTTCATCTATTTCGCTGCCTGAAACTGTTCTTCCAAAAACGTTTTCATTTATTGTATATCTCTTTGTTTTCTTCGGCACTTGAAAACCTTTTTCTTCCAGGTATTTTATTTCCTCTGGCCTTGTAATGCCCAATTCCCTGATTGGCGCAATCATTTTTAGTTTCGGGTTCAGGCAAGCGCAAGTGATGTCAAACCTTACCTGGTCGTTACCTGCTCCGGTTGAACCGTGCGAAACAAGCAGTGTCTTCTCTTCTTCTGCAATTCTTACCAAGTGCTTTGCAATCGTGTACCTGTCAGCGCACATGTTTGGGTAAACGCCTTGGTATAAGCCGTTTGCCTTTATTAGATTGGATATTATTTCATCAAAGATTTC
>CAYHBD010000030.1:0-82336 GCA_964354805.1 uncultured archaeon
CAAAATAGTGTGCTTTGGGAAATTCTCCTTAATTTTCCCGCAAATTATTTCATTGCTCTCTGCATCAACATCAGTAACAAAATCTTTAGGGCTCTTGGACTTCACATTAAGCTTTGTCCGAAGCCTGTTTAATTGCAATTCAGAAGCGCTCTTTGCAGCCGCTATCGCAACACGCAATTCCTTACTCATCCACATGCACTCTCCAAAGCAAGAGCTGCCTCAATCATTTTTCTTTCCTGCAAATGGTCTGCTGTTAGCATCAAGCCAACCGGCATATTTCCTTGTTCTCCAACTGGAACGCTTATGTGCGGCATTCCAGCGAGGTTTGCAGGAACAGTGCACAAGTCCATTGCATACTGCTGCAAGGGGCTAAGCTTGCTTATCTCTTCAAATGTCGGCGCAATAATCGGCATTGTTGGATTTGCAAGAACATCCACTTTATGGAAAGCCTCTTTGAATTCTTTTATCAAGCGCGTTCTTGCCTTCATGGCACGCAGATAATACGCATCCCTGAAGCCTGCCATTCTGGCAAAGGTCCCTAGCAAAATTCTTCTCTTTGCCTCTTCACCGAATCCGCTGCTTCTCACTTTTGAAAAGTATTCGTTGAAATTTCCGGCAAGCTCTGCATGCAATCCGTACCTCATTCCACAGTATTTTGCCAGATTTGTGCTTGCCTCTGCTGTTGAAATAAGGTAATAAGCAGCAATCCCATATTTCGCATTCAAGGGCAGGGAAATTTCTTCAAGCTTTGCTCCCTGCTGCTGCATTTTGCCAATCGCATTCATGCATTCTTTTTGAACAGCAGCATCGCAGCCTGAAAAAAACTCTTTTACTATTCCAATCTTTAGTTTTTCAGCTGCCTCGATTTTTGAATAATCCTCTTTTTCATTCGGAAGGGAAGTGCTGTCGTGCGCATCATAGCCAGCAGTCACTTCAAGCAGCAAAGCAGCATCCTCAACTGTCTTTCCAATGCTGCCGATTTTGTCAAGCGAGTTAGCGTAATCAATCAAGCCATAGCGCGAAACCCTGCCATAAGTTGGGGTTATTCCAACAACTCCGCAGAAGCTGGCTGGACATGCAATGCTACCGCCTGTTGATTGCCCAAGGCTTGCATGCGTCAGCTTGGTTAATGCGGTGAAGCCGGCGCTTCCACCGCTGCTTCCCCCGCAGCATCTCTTGACATCAAGCGGGTTCATTGGATGTTCAAAGCCAATGCCTGTATTTGTGCTGAATGTTCCAAATCCGAATTCGTCCTGCGCTGTTTTTCCAATAATTATTGCCCCCTCTGCTTTTGCTTTCTCAATAACCGTTGCATCAAAAAGTGGCATGTAACCTGAAAGTATTTTGCTGCCTGCCCTTGATTCAATTCCTTTAACACAGATGCAGTCTTTAACCGAAACCGGAACACCAAGCAGCTTTCCCTTGTGCCTGCCTGTTCTTATTTCTGCCTCAATCTCTTTTGCCTGCTGCAGCGCCTCTTTTTTTGCGATAATGTTAAAGTAGTGGTGACTTGAATTTGATTGCTCCGCTTCTGCAATGATTTTTTTTGTGTGCTCTAGCACGCTGATGTTTCCCTTTTTCACTTCGGTAACAAACTGCCTGAGGGTTAATTGCTTTTGCATTTTTCACACGACCTTCGGGCCCAAAAAATAGCCTTCCTTTTTGTTTTTTGTGTTCTGCAGCGCTTCCTTTTGGCTCAGGCATTTCCCTGTTTTGTCTTCCCTCATTACATTCACTAATTTGATTGGCTGGAAGCTTGGCTGCTCTTTGCTTACGTCAATCTCATCCAGCTTGCTGAAGGCAGCAAGGATTTCCTGCAGCTGGGGCAAAAATCGTTCAATCTCCTGCTCGGTTAAATTCAGCCTGGCGTTGGCTGCAACCCGCAGAAGAAGCTGTTTGTCAACCTGCTGTTTTTGCATAGTGCTCACTTCCCTAAAAATAAAATGTTTTCTTTTATTTTTTTGAAATCCGCATCAAATGTCATTAGAATGGCCTTCTGTTCAATTGCACTTCTGTAAATTATGGCGTCTATTGCATGCAACTGCTCTTCTACAGAGTCCTGCGCTGCTGCCTCAGCGATTCGCTCGTTTATCTCTATTATTATGCTCCTGCTTTTTATAAATGAAAGGCTAGCCTGAATTTTTTGCAGTGGCTTTTTCTCTGCCAGCAATCTTCGCTTAATCTCGAAAAGAGAAATGACAGAGGTAAAAAGCGTATTGTTGCCAGAATCAATGATGTGGGTAACATCAGGCTGTGCCCTAAGGAAATATTCCAGCCAAGCGCTTGAATCCATAAAAAAACTAGAACCTGTCGCGTTCATCCCTTAACCCTTTTAAAATTTCATCGCTTGTATATTTTTTCTTTCCAGCCAGTGCACCAGCCATGCTTTTGAATCTTTTTTTTGAAAGCACCTGAATTACTTCATCGTATGTTTTGCTATTAGTTTCCTGCTTCAGCTGTTTTAGCAGTTTTAACGTTCCATCCTCAACCTGCACGGTAGTAACCATTCGCTATCACCTATAGACTATAGAACAATAAGATATAAAAAACCTTGTGTCCCCGCCTTGCCCTCTCCAATTTTTTACGCTGCAAAGGGCATTTGCATAATAATCAGGGATATTGAAGAGTAAAAGGAATTTAAAGCAAATCGCGTTTGGCGAAAAAAACCCGGGGGTATTTATAAAAATGCTTTTGTTCTACATAAAAACAGGAGGGTTTTTTAATGAAGGGAGTTTTAGTTGAAATAAAGAAGCAGACCTTGGCTTTGATGATAGCTGCCTTTGGATTTGTTGCAGCGCTTGTATGGAAAGATGCAATCTCTGCCTGGATGGCGCCTTTTATCGAAGGAGCCGAAGGCCCAATGAACCTAACAATAGCCGCCTTTGTGGTAACAGTGGTAGTGGTTATTGTCACAATCATCCTTGCAAAATTGCTTGGGTCAAAAGAAGAAAAATAATAAAATAGCAGGCGATTTCGAAAAAGCTGATTCGCCTGCTTTTTTTATTCTTTTGCTAATTGTATGCCAAAACCCAGAAAAGCGGCTGCGGAAACATTAATCAGGTGTTTAATTTTGCGTTTCCGTCGCCGTGAAAGTGCTGGTTGACTTTGTCCCAGAATAGCCATAACAAAATTTGGGGGGCTTCTGGTGGCGCGTTAGTGCGCTGCATTTTTTCAGCCCAGCTATCGAATGCGTTTTGCGAACTGTTGTAAGCTTCGGTAACCGTGTTTCCTTTAAGTAGCGATTTGATGATTTGGTTTGATGCTGCAAGACAGGACTTTGCAAGTTCGTCCGTGATTGGATTGGCGGTTTTTCGTGGGTCAAACGGGAATCCAAATAAATCCTTATATCCAATGAATGCTGTTGTTCCGCTATCAACGCAGTCTTTTCCAAGTTTTGCAGCTGAATTGCAGGAGCGACAATAAACAATTTTATCTTTGAGCAGTTCCTCGTTTTTTCCGCTTTCGATTAATGTTTCATTTCTATGCCCCATAACAGTTTCTTCCGAACCGTGACCGTTGAACATTACAAGGCGGGGGTTCTTTTTTCTTAAAAAATTTTCAACTTCGGCTGGGTTCGCTCTCTCCTTGTTCAAATCAAAAACAGGGATTCCTTTTTCACCAGCCATTTTTATTAATTCTTTAGACCACTCTGCCAAATAGAACATTGTAGGATCATGCTCTGGCCTTGTTATAAGAAACTGCATGGGAAACCACGCTTATTTAGCGAAAGAACGCAGATAATTAAGATGCACCTCGATTATTTTTTCGCCAATGTCTGTGTCTTTTTTCACTTGTTCAATCAGTTGTTCCCTGTCAAATGTTCCCATGCTGCCAAGAGAAACATTCATTGAAGACGGCATTGTCTGCAATCTGGCTATTACAAGTTTTTTTATTTCCTGTTGGCTTACTGGCATCTTAGTCCCCCTTAAATAATCTTTAGCTCTTCAAGTTTTTTTAATATTTCTTCCCCTGTTTTTGTTTTCCCGCCTATTTCCCTGTATGCAACATTCCAAGTTATCGGCTCGTCATTTATCACTAAAATAATTTCCTTCCTTATATTCAAAGGCAGATTTGAATAAACAATCATAAACCGTTCAGCCAAACCCATTTATGCCACCCAAAGCACAGGTATTAAGCTTCCTTTAAATAAATGCTTTTCGCTTTAGCTTTTTACGGCGTCAGCCTTTCAGTGTCTCTTGGGAGCAGGATGGCTTCCCTGATATTGTCAAGCTTAAGCAGCTGCTCAACCATTCTGTCAAGGCCAAGGCCAACACCGCCGTGCGGAGGGCAGCCGTACTTGAAAATGTTTGCATAGTCCCGCATTGCATCAAGGTCAACGCCCTTCTCCGCAGCCTGCTTTTTCAATACCTCATACCTGTGCTCCCTCTGCGAACCTGTTGCAATCTCAACACCGTTCCAGATCAAATCATAGCTCAGGGTAACGCTCTTGTCGTTTGCAGGCATCATGTGATAGAACGGCCTTTTCTTGGCGGGATATAATGTAACGAACACAAACTCTTCCTTGAATTTCTCTTTCACTATTTCCCCAAGCTGCTTTTCCCCTTCGGCATCCAAATCATCTTCTGCAGGCAGCTTTTTTCCCTTTGCAGCAAGCAGCTTTTTTGCTTCCACCATTGTAATGCGAGGAATCTTTTTTGGAACCTTTACATCAATGCCCCACATTTGCAGCTCCTGCTTGCACTCCTCATTCAATCTCTTGATAATGTATTTTATCATTTCCTCAATCTCGTCCATTACATCATCAGGCCCGGAAATAAAGCCCATTTCAAAATCAACGCCAGTAAATTCAGTGAGATGCCTTGTTGTATGGCTTTTCTCAGCCCTGAAAACAGGGCCTATTTCAAAAACCCTTTCAAAGCCTGCTGCAACCATCATCTGCTTGTAAATCTGCGGGCTCTGGCTCAAAAAGGCCTCTCTTTCAAAGTAAACAACAGGGAACAACTCGGCGCCTGATTCAACTCCAGCAACAGTCAGCTTAGGAGTCTGAATTATTGTAAAGCCCTCCTTGTCAAAGAACTCGGTGCAGAACTTGAACATCTTGCTCCTAATCTTAAAAATAGCCCTTCTCTTCTCAGGCCTCAAATCAAGGAACCTGTAATCCAGGCGCTTGCTCAAATCAGTCTCAATCTTCCCGCTCAAATCAATTGGAACAGGAGAAGCAGCCTTGCTCAAAAGCAGCAGCTTTTCCGGAACAACCTCAAAGCCGCCAGGGGCCTGCTTTGCTTCCTTTACCTCGCCCTCAACCTGAATAACGCTTTCCTTTGAAACATCATCTGCAACGGCAAGAACATCCTTTGCAACGCTTTTCTTCGGCAGGGTAATCTGGACAATGCCAGCCTTGTCCCTCATCACAAAAAACTTGAGGCCGCCCAAATCCCTGATGTCACTAACCCAGCCGGCAACCAAAACCTTTTTGCCAGCGTGCTTTGGCACTTCGGTTGAATAAATGCGCTGCATAAGAAACCCTATTTATTAAACCTACAATTTGTTTTAAAAAAGCATTCACTGCACAGGGGCTTTTTCCTGCAATAGCGCTTGCCGTGCTCAACCAAAAGCGCATGAAATTCATTGAACAGCTGCACATCCTTAAGCAGCTGCTCTTCAAAGAAAGCCTTCACTTCTACATAACCCATTCCTTGCTTTGCGTAAAACCGCTCTACAAAGCGCTTTGTGTAAGCGTCAACAACAAAAGAGGGCTTTTCCGCTGCGTAAAGGATTATGTCGTCAGCTGTTTCATTCCCGATTCCGTGCAGGGAAAGCAGTTCTGCCCTGAGTTCAGGCAGTGGCTTTGCAAAAAAATTCTCCAATCGCCCTTCATAATTTTTTTGAATGTATGAGCAGAATTTTTTCAGCCTGTCTGCTTTCTGGTTGAAGTAGCCGCTGCTGCGAACAAGCAGAGCAATTTTTTCCTTTCTTGCAGCAGCAATTTTTTTGCACGAAAGCATTTTTGCTTTGTTCAGGTTTTCCAATGCGTTCATAACATTTTTCCAGCCAGTGTTCTGTGCGAGGATTGCACCTGTGCATATTTCAAAGCGCTGCTGTTCTGTGAGAGCACCCCTCTTTTTGTATGTTGGCTTTGTTTCTCCTCGCTCTGTTACCGGCCACCAGTGCTGTTCCCCGAATTCGGAAAGCATTTTTTGGTAAATTTGAATTGGTTGCATTTGAAAGAAGTTTTGTATGAAATTGTTTTTAAGCAAACTCTGTCAGGGTTTTCTACCAACAAATTCTCTCAGGCGTATTCCACCAGCGTTTTCTGCTCGTGCATTCCAAGCGGCTTTGCAGCAATGCCCAAGCGCCTTTGCACATAGGAAGCGAATTCCTGCTCGAATCCGTGCATTGTAAGGACAAGGCGTGGCTTTGCTTCCTGCACGTACTGCATTAATTGGCCGAAGTCGGCGTGGTCGCTTAACTGGAAAAGCCTGTCATAGCTGCTTTTGAATGTCCAGCCTGTTGCAATGGCTGAATTAACCTTTTTGTGCAGGCTCAAGCCGAGGAACTGCAGAAGGTGCCTGTCCAAAAGCGATGGCGGCATTATCAGGACATTACTCTCATTCAGATTGTGGTTCAGTTTAATGTAGTCGCCTAAGTTTACTCCAAGCTGTTTGTATGTTTCGTTGTTGAGGAAAACGCTTTCGTGCACCAAGGGAGCAATGCCTGCATACTTGTTCACAATTGCTGTCAGCTCCTGAGCTTTTCCAAGAGAATAACCAGCCAAAACAACAAAACCGTTTTTGCTGCTTTTACGCACCCAATCGCCAATTTCATTGTACACCTGCTCTCTTTCAGGGAAAGAATGGCATGGCAAGCCAAAAGTGCTTTCAATTACAAGAATATCGCAGGGCAGCACTTCAGCTTTCTTTTGGATCAGCGAATCCTGCAGCTTGAAGTCAGAGGTAACTGCAATTGTCTGGTTTCCCTCAACCAGAACCTGCGCGCTGCCAAGAATGTGCCCTGAATTGTGCAGGCTGATTGTTGTGCCGTCGATTGCAATCTTTTCATTAAAGCGCAGTGCAGTGCTCTTCTGCATATGGCTGAATCTGGTTTCGACTATTGCCTTTGTTTCTTCGCTGCAAATGAAATTGCTTTCGTTGTTCAATGCAACATGGTCTGCATGCGCATGCGTAATAACGGCATTGCATTGCCTGCTTCCCCTTTCAGGGTCAATAGCAATCTTTTCAACAAGAAGGCCTTTTTCCGAACAAATCTGCATGCAGTAATAATATGCAGGCGGGGAATAAAAAGCTTGGGGGAACTATTAAAATCTGATTTGACACCAGGGAAATAAAAAGTGTGGGCTATAAAAATCTTCTTTGGCCCCTGAAAAGAAAAAGCCTGAGGCGAAACTATTAAATCCTGCTTTGACTTAATTATACTGTTTTCTTTATGCCTGCAGAGCATGCCGTAATGCAGATTGCCGGGAAGATTAATGAATTGCACAGCAATTTAAGCCGGCAGAACTGGGGCAGCGCAAGCAGGAGCTCCTTTTTGGCTTCCTTGCAGAAAAGCGTTGATGCCCTGGATGATTTGTATTTTCTTTTCAGCGAGGCGATTGCCGAAATTGAAAAAGAGCACGCTGTTGGCAAGCCTGACCTGCAGCCTTTTTTGGGTGAAATGCAGAAGCTGCTTGAATCACTGCACAGAAACCTGCAGATGGAGAAAGAAAAGAAAAGCGTGGCAAAAACGGTGAATGTCCTTGAGAAAGAGGAAACGCCTGAATTGTACTCTGACCTGCAGCAGAAAATCCTTGCAATGCTTTTAAAGTCGCGCTATTCGCTTGAAAGAATCAGCGTTTTCCTCAGAAGGCAGGGAATCGAAATTGTCACTGACAAAAGCACTGCAAAGCAGGTAATTGAAGTGCTGCAGAGGAAAGAGGATGAACTGCAGGATTTAAGGGGGAAATACGAGGCAATAAGAAAAAAGAGTTATATGGGTTACTTTGAGGAAGACACTGTAGCTGACATGGAGCATGAATTGATTGAATTGGGCAAAAAACTTTTTTTGAACGCGGACGATGTTGGAAAAACCATGAATTTGCACAGGAGCAGGCTGGAGCAGGCTGAAAGCAGCTATGCTGAACTGCTGCAAAAGCTTGACGGCATGCAACAGGCTTTTTCGCTTCACACCCAAAAATCAGGGGATTTGGTCAGGGCACTGAAAAAGGAAAGGGACTACGCGAAAAAAATCGTTCTTGACATAGAGAACGAAACACTGCAATTAAGGAACACTTACAGCAGGGAAATGCTGAACCTGCAGGAATCAAAACTTGCTGCAAAAAAAGAGGCAGAGCAGCACTTTTCAGGAGAAATAAAAAAGCTGCAGAAACAGCTGTCAGAAGAACATGACCTGCTGCAGCACTTCAAAAAAGTTGCGGAAGACAAGCTGAACAAAGAGCAGGCGCTTGAAGAAAAAATAAAGCAATTGACCATGCTTCTCAAAACAAAGGAAAAGCACGAGGCAGTGAAAAAGCATTACAGGGAAGCGAGGAAAAGGAAGAATAAATAAAACTACTCAGCCATTCTTGCAATTATCTGTGTTGGCTCGAAATCGGGATCTTTCTCCCTTTTACTTTTTCTTAAATACTCTTCCCCATACCAACTTGAAACTTTGTCTTCAGGCACTTTACTCACACTTGTTACCACAAAATCACTTTCTTCTAATATCGTTTTCCATCTTTTCATAGCAAGTTTAGGCGTTTGTAACCTAATTCTTCCATTGGGTACAAGAACTTGTTTGACTAATTTCAAAATTTTTCTTGCTTCTGTATTTGCTATTTCAATATTAGCGTAATGAGCTTCAGGGAATAAAAATTGTTTTCCCAAGTTTGCGAAAAAATATTCTGCATTTATCACTTTCACTTTTCTTTCTTCTGCAATCAACTTTCTTAGAAAGGTTTCAGCCTGCCCTTTTTTTCCATAAACCAGCATAGCCCCTGGCACTTTTCGCCTAACTCTTATTCCTTTTCTCTGATGCCAGGCCGCTCTACTGCTACTGTCTATACCAATAACTTTTCTCCCTATCTTAGGCAATAATGCATTTAGTCTTCCAGCAGACCCTGCTCCAAGCTCTAATAAGGAAATTGGTTTCTTTCCTCTTTTAATCATATCAGATTTCCCTCTCATTCTTAATTAGCTCTTCCAGCATTTGCCTTTCCCTGATTACTTTTGCCTCTCCGTTCAACAGGAGAATGCACGCAGGCAACAGCCTTGAATTGTAATTTGATGCCATCACAAAACCGTAAGCGCCGGCGTTGAGAATTGCAAGCGTGTCACCCTCTTTTGCTGCTGGCAGCGCTCTCAGCTTTTCCCTGTTTTCGTTAAAAACATCCACGCTCTCGCACAAATTCCCTGCAACCAAAAATTTTCGCTTCAGCTTTCCATTCACATTGTCGCATACAACCATTTCATGGAAAGCACCGTAAAAAGCAGGCCTTATTAAATCATTGAAGCCAGCGTTCACTCCAATCAACGGAACATTTTTTTCCTCAACAGTATTTATTTCACACAGCAAAACACCGGCATCGCAAACAATAAAGCGCCCTGGCTCGATTGCAATCTCTGCCCTCAAACCGCTTTTCTGCATTTTTTCAACAATTCCCTTTGCGTAACGCTGCAACGGAAAATCCTGCTGCTCTTCTCGGTATCTTACGCCCGGTCCTCCTCCGAAATCAACAAATTGCAGCTTTTTCCCTAAAATTTTTTCAACCTTTTTTGCAACGGCAATTGTTTTGCCAACAGTTTTAAGAAAAACCTGCACATCCTTGCCAAGCCAGCCTGAACCAATGTGCTGGTGCAGACCGACAACATTGAAGCCGAGCGCTTTCGCTTCCTTGAACGCAAGCCCGATTTTTTTCTCTGGTATGCCGAATTTGATGAATTTGCCTGCGGTAATTGTGTGGCTGTGCGCTCCAGCTCCAATGCCAGGATTCCACCTAATACTTACATCACCTTTATAACCCAAGGAATGCAATCTCCTCATTTGTGAAAAGCTGTCAATGTTTATCCTCACACCCAATTCAATCAATTCCTGCAATTCGCTGTCGCTGACCGAGGTGCCTGTGAAAAGGATTTTTTCTTTTGAAAAACCTGCTTTCAGCGCAATCTTTACCTCATTCACTGAAACAGCATCAATGAATGCTCCCTCCCTCAACAGCAGCTGCAGCACTGCAATGTGCGAGTTTGCCTTCACTGCGAAATGGATTCTTGGACTTGCGCCAGCTTTGGCAAAAGCGCTTTTTATCGCCCTGAAATTTTCAATTATTCTGTTGCCATTGTAAACAAAAAGCGGCGTGCCGTACTGTTTTGCAAGCGCTACCGCGCTGTTCCCTGCAATGTATAGCTGGTTTTGCTTGACTTGCAAATGTCCGTCAATTTCCCACCACATCATGAACTCACCATTCAATTGCTCCAACAAAAACTTTTTGCGCTGCTCCCCTCAAAAAAACTTTTTCGCCTGCCTTTATTTCAAGAGCACCGCCTGGCATTTCAACGCTGACCCACTGGTTTGCATCAGCAACGCCTGCGTTTATGGCTGCGACAACTGTTGCAATTGCGCCGCTGCCGCAGGCAGATGTTTCGCAGGCGCCCCTTTCATGCACCCTCATTTTAATTTTCTTCGGAGAAACAATGTTCGCAAACTCAGTATTTGTTCTATGTGGCTGAAACGCTTTGTGCCATTCAAACTCATGCCCTATTTCTTCAACAGGAAAATGCTGCACATTCTCTTTCAGAAAAACAACGGCATGCGGATTTCCAACATCAACGCTGTAATACTCAAAGCCCTTTATCCCGGCAATTAACTGGAATTTTCCCTTGAAGATAGGCTTTGCCAGCAGCTGCAATTCAACTGTTGCCTTGTTTTTCTTTTCATCGGAAACCTTTGCTGAAACAATTCCATTGCCTGATTCAATCCTGAAATCCTTTTTCTTTTTTCCTTCGATTAAAAAACGTTCAAAGGCAACGCATCTCAATCCATTAACGCATGTTTCTGCCTCGCTGCCGTCAGCATTAAAGGTTCGCATCCTGAAATCGGCTTTGGCTGAACTGGACTTGCACAAAAACAGCACGCCATCTGCCCCGACTGCAACGTGCCTCTTGCAGTTGTTTACTGCAAAAAATTCCTTGTCCCTTTCAGGAACCACTTCCCCCTGCATTTCATTTACAACAATGAAGTCATTTCCCAGGCCGTGCATTTTGCTGAATTGAACAATCATTTTTATCAAACCCTGTTTCCATTGTTTTTCCTGTCATTCCAGCAGCCGCTCTGCTGCTTCCCTTGTTTTTTCAACACTTTGCACCATTGCAAAGCGCACAAACCTTTCCCCCGGGTTTTTGCCCTGGAAATCATGCGAAATCAGGCTGCCTGGGATATTGTTAATGCCCTTTTCAAGCAAAAGCCATTCGCTGAATTGCGCTGCTGTTTTTCCCTTAGGCACTTGAACCCACAAAAAAAATGTCCCCTTTGGTTTTTCAATTCCGCATCCAATCTGCTGCAGTGCAGGCAGCAATGCATCAATTCTTGCGCTGTATTCTTTTCTCATTTTTTCGCAGTGGGCTTCATCGCCCCAGGCAGCGATTGCTGCATCCTGGATGAATGTTGCAACTCCCTGCACGCTTTTCCTTGTGATTGAAGCAAATGCTTTGAGCAATTCACTGTTTTTGCTTGCGGCAAAGCCCACAGCATAGCCAGTCATCATGCTTCTCTTTGAAAGCGAATTCACTACAATGCTGCACTCTTCTGCTCCCTTGATCTGCATAATGCTCAAAGGCCTTTCGCTGAAATAAAGTTCGCTGTAGCATTCATCAGAAACAAGAATTACATTGTGTTCATTGCAGAAATCAACCGCCTCTTTCAGCTTTTCCTTTCCATAAACCTGCCCTGTAGGGCTGTGGGGGCTGTTCAGGAAAAGAATTTTTGCCAGCTCAGCTGTTTTGCTGTCAATTGAATCAAACAGTGGCAGAAAATCGTTTTCAGGAAGCAGGTTCAGATAATAAGGCGCACCGCCTGCCAGCAGCGTTCCGTCAGTGTAAGGCGGATAACCCGGATTTGGAATCATGGCAATTTCCCCCTTATTGGGATTAATGAAGTAAGATGGAATGTGGAATGAAGCAAATTTTGCACTATATGTTGAAACAATTTCCCCTGCCTGCATTGAAACACCAAAGCGCTTTTTCATCCATTTGCACACAGCTTCCCTGAATTCCTCGCTCCCGATTGAAGCAGGGTAGCCGCTGCCTTTTCTTGCATCAACCGCTTTCTTGCACTGCTGCCTTATTGCAGCAGGTGTTTCATCTGTAGGATCGCCTATGCCGAAATCAATCAAGTGCCCAGAACCGAATTTTGCAATCGCCTTTTTCTTTAAGTCATCGATTGCGTCAAAAGGATATGGCTTGCCAAGAATGCGCCGCAAATTTTCATTAATCGGCAACTTAAAATTCATTGTATCCACCCAGAAATTCAATTCAATCAAAAAAGAATTAAAGAATTCTATTTGGGAAAATTTAAATAACAATAAGGGTTAAAACGAATTTCGTCCAAATTGGTTATTTATATATAGGTTTTCGTATAGAGGCATTTTATCGCTTTAAAGGTGAATTGGGTTGCGCATTGCATTAATCGGCTTTGGAAAAATGGGCAAAGAAATCGCAAGGCTGGCGAAAGAGCAGGGCATGGCTGTTGCAGCAACAATTGACCCAAATGAAAAAGAAGCCGGCTTCAAGGGAATAAGCAAAGAGGCAATTGCTGATGCCGATGTGTGCATTGACTTCAGCCAGCCTGATGCTGTTGTTGAAAACGTGAAAAAAATCGCTTCTTTCGGCAAAAACATTGTTGTTGGAACAACAGGCTGGCTGGAAAAGGAGCAGGAAGTGAAAAAAGCTGTTGAAAAAAACGGGACTGGGCTGGTTTATGCCAGCAATTTTTCTTTGGGGGTGAATGCTTTTTACAGAATAGTTGCACAGGCTGCGGCAGTAATGAACAAATTCCCGGCTTATGATGTTTTCTGCTTAGAAATGCACCACAGGAACAAAGCAGACAGCCCTAGCGGAACAGCAAAAAGCATTGAAAAAATTTTGCTTGAAAAAATTGAGAGGAAAAAGAAAGCAATTGAAGAGAAACTGGACAGGAAAATTGCTGCAGATGAAATGCACGTTGCCTCGCTCAGGGGCGGCAGCGTGCCTGGAACGCACGCTGTTTTCTTTGACAGCAGCGCTGATACAATTGAGCTGCGCCATACCGCAAGAAGCAGGGAAGGCTTTGCTTTGGGAGCACTGCAGGCTGCCAAGTGGATTAACGGGAAAAAGGGTTTTTATTCAATTGAAGACATGCTGGGGGAGATGATTGCCGATGAGTAAAAAAATTTCGGGATGTATTCCTGCGTTGGTTACGCCGATGCGCGAGGATGGCAACAGGCTGAATCACGCAATAAACTTTGATGCTTTGCGCGAATTGGTTGATTATGTAATAAAAGGCGGCGTGAATGGAATCGTTGTTTCAGGCTGCACCGGGCATGCTGCCTCACTTACAGCAGCTGAGCAGGTTGATTTAATTGAAAAATCAATGGAGATGGCAGGCAGGGTGCAGTTCATTGCTGGCGATGGAAGCAACTGCACCAGAGAGGCAATTGACTTGGCGAAAAAAATTGAGGATGTTGGAGTGAAAACTCATTTGCAGATTTCTCCCTACCAGAACAAGCCAACGCAGGAAGGCCTTTATCAGCACTATGCCGCGATTGCGAATGCAATCGAAGGGGAAATAATTGTCTACAATGTTCCCGGCAGGACAGGGAAGAATGTTGAGCCTGAGACTGTTGCCAGGTTGGCCAAAGAATTCAGCAGCATAATTGCTGTAAAGGAAGCATCAGGCAACTTGCAGCAGATAAAGAAAGTGATTGAATTGACTCGCGATTTCAAATTTGATGTAATAAGCGGCGATGACCCTTTAACTCTTGAAATAATCAAAGCAGGGGGCACTGGCTGCATTTCTGTTGCGGCAAACATTGCGCCAAAACAAACAAGCAAAATGATTTCACTTGCTTTGCAGGGAAAATTTGACAAGGCAAAAAAAGAGGATGACGCGCTAAGGGAGCTGTACAGGGTTCTTTTCATTGAAACAAACCCCTGCCCCGCACACTACGCTTTGAGAAAGCTTGGCATTGCTGTCGGGGTTCCGCGCTTGCCATTGGTTGACGTAATGCCGGAAACAGCAAAACAGATTGATGCAGCGCTCCTGCAACTTGGATTGATTTGACGCTGTCTCCCGGTTAGAAAGCTATTTAAATAACCTCCAATTTATCTATAGTAAACACGTTTTTCGGAAGCGATTGTTTTGGACGGATTGGATAAATTTGAGGAACCCTCTTATAGCAGCGCTGAAATAAAGATTGAGGGAGAGGGCTTTGGCGGCGGGTTTGGGTCAGTAAAAAAATTTGTGCCTTACATTATTGCAATCGTTGTTCTGGGCGCAATTGCTTTGTTTGCATACGATTTCTTCATTGGCTCGGTTTCCAATGTCTCAATAACGATTAAGGACACTGAGGGCACTGTTTTGGAGGACAGTAGCATAAAGCTTTTTGCGGCTGGCAGCAATGAGCCGTTTTTTACCGGCAGCGATGCCTCAACTTACACTGTTGCAATGCGGCCAGGCAGCTACAGGGCTGAAGTAAAAGCTACAGGCTATGCAATAAAAACAGTCCAGATTGAATTGGGCGCAAACGAAAACCAGAAAACAATTGAATTGGAAAAAGACTTTGATGTTAAAATAACTGGCTTTGAACAGGCTTTTCCTGCAAAATTGTTTTTAGGGCAGGCAACAACAGTGCTGGTAACAGTGGAAAACAAATCTGATAAAAGCGCTACAGTGCAGTTAGTGCTTGAAGACGGCTTGAAAGAATTGGTTGAAGATGATGAAACAGGCGCTGTAACAATTGCCGGCAACAGCAGTGCAACAATAAATATTGCAATCAATGTGAAAACCACAATTAAGATAAAGAACGAAAAGGATGGCGACAGCAAAAAAGCTGTTGTAAGGGTGAAATACACCAAAAAGCAGGAATCACGCAGTTTCACTCTTTTCCCGAACCCTGCCGACAAAATAACGCTTGGCAGCGCAACTTTCAGCGTAAAAGCCAGGGAAGGCCTGAACAAGCAGAGCAAAAAAATAAAAGTGACAAACAGTAATAAGTTCTCAATTGAGGACTTGAACTTGAGCATTGAAATCACAAGCAGCACGAGAAACGATGAAGCCCAGGTGCTGCAATGGTTCCAGTTCACTGAAATAGCTGACGAGCCAAAGCCACAGCTGATCAGCATTCAAAGCATTGCAGCAGGCAGCTATGTTGAAAAGGAACTGCAGGTAATCGCGCCATTGAGCGCAAAAAAAGAGCCCGGAATAAAGGGAAACATTGTTTTAAGCGCTGGCTATCTGCAGCAGCCGAAAAAATCAACCCTTACACTGGAAATAGCTGAAGAAGCAAGCTATGGCATTGCATTAACCCTTACCCCAAACCAGCCATATGAAATTGTATGGGATGACACTCAAAGAAAATACGAGAAAAAAATTGTAACACTGAAAGTGAAGAACTCAGGGCAAATTGTTTTGCAGAACATTGTTTTGTCAATTGAAAACGATGATGATTGCAGCACTAACTGGCTTTCTTTCCTTGAAAGCACAATTGATTCCTTGGCTGTCGGCCAAACAAAGGAACTGAAAATGGAGGCAACAGCGCCAATAGTGCAAAGGGGCAATGAAACCAACATGTACTGCAACGTGCATTATCTCTTTGACAATCCTGTGCAACTGGGGGAATACGTTGAAGACACATTGCCTGCATTCATTCAAATAAGGCCAGAGGCAGAGTAATCCGCAAAAACTGTTTCTTATTTGCCAAATTAGAAAAAGCAGCTTCAAAGCGCCTTTTTAATCAATTCCTTTAGGCTTGCGGGGGCTTCAACTTCTTTTTGCAAAAACTCTTCTTTTGAGAACCATTTTAGCTGGGCAATCTTCTCGTTTTCCTTGTGTGGCAGAACAGGCTTCTGGCTGCCTGCATCGCATTTGAAAACAGTGTTCACAACCTGCGCTCCATCGCTCAAGCGCATGAAGTGGAAAACCCCAACAGGCTCTTTTGGCTCAATCTTTAACCCTGCTTCCTCCCAAACTTCCCTTTGCAGTGTTTGCATTGGCTCTTCGCCGTGCTCTACTTTTCCGCCAGGCAAATCCCAGACCTTTTTCCTTCCAACCTCTAACTCAAGCGCAAGGAATTGGCCATCCCTCACAATCAGAGCCTTTAAGGCAGCAAAAACATCAGGCATAATAAAAAAATGAATGGAAAGGAAAATTTAAAAAGGAAAGTGAAAGAAAAAAAAGAACAAAAATTACAGAGATGGCTTCCAGAACAAGCCCATATGCCCAACAATGAAAAGCGCCATATTTTTAGTGGTTGCCAAAGATGCTGGGCATTGCTTGAAATGCCAGCTTCCTGCTGCTCAAAATGTCAGCTTCTTGCAATTGAGGCGATTTCTTCAAGGCTTTGCGCTTTCTCAAACAGGCGCATTTTTTCTGGGTTCGATGCAAAAAACCTGACTGCCTGTGTCTTCATCCTGCCCAAATAAGCGCTGATGCCGAACTTTTTGCACAATTCAAGGTATTGCAGGAAAGCCTGCTCCCTGGACAGGAGGTTTGCGCCATCAGGCGCGCTTTTCCCAAGGCTTTTTTCCAGCGGGAAAAAAGGCTTGTTGCCCAGAATTTCCGCAAAAATTCCGGGATTGCCTATTGCCGCACTGCCAACCATTGCAGCATCACAGCCGGTCTTTTCAAGCATTCGCTCAAAGCTAGGCTTGTTGATTACACCGCCATTCCCTATTACAGGAATGCCAACAGCTTTCTTGACGCGCTTTATTGCCACAAAGTCAACCAGGCCCCTGTTTTCCTGCTTAATGGTTCGCCCATGCACAGCAATTGCCGAAGCGCCCGCTCTTTCAATCTGCTTTGCCAGCTTGATTGTGCGCAAAACATTAGGGTCAGACCTTATTTTTGCAGTAACAGGCTTTCCAAGGACATGCCAGCAGGAAATGATTTCGCAAATTCGCGCAGGCCTCCTCAAAAGCGCGACGCCTGCCCCCTGGTTAAGCACATTACCCGAAGGGCATCCCAGGTTCAAATCCAAAAAATCGAATTCCTTTTCAGCAATAAGCAGTTCAACCGCCTTTTTCATGCTTTCAACCCTTGCCCCAAAAACCTGCATTGCCAAAGGCCTGTCCTCACCGCAGGTCTGGGCAAGCCTTTTGACAGAAAGATTGTTCCTTATAAGGGCCTCAGAATTAATCATTTCCGAATAGCACAAGGAAGCGCCCTGCTCCCTGGCCAAAAGCCTGAAGGCAAGGTCAGTAACCCTGTACATTGGCGCCAAAACAAGCCTGTTTTCCATTTTTGTGCCGGCAATGCTGAAATCCATTACAAAAACAATACAGAAAAAGACTATATTCCAATGCCCTAATGCACAGGCTTTTGCCGGAAAGCAGTGAAAAACAAAGGCAAAACCCCAAGCCATCTTCGCTCAGCTTTTAATAAAAGCCGGCAAAAACAGCCTCGCTTTGCTCGGCGAGCTCGATGGAATAAGCCCCGGGAGGGATTTGAACCCTCGACCCCCGGCTATCTCGAATTTTTCTTTTCGCACGCCTTTTTCTAAAAGGCTTTTACGAGGTCGGTGCTCTACCACTGAGCTACCAGGGCGCTTCTTTTCTTTAAAGAAAATTGAATGCAAAACGCTTTTTAATCCCTTTTCCTTAATTGGTGTAGAATGCCCAAGGATGACCAGCAAAAGGTTGAAGTTTTTCTGCGCGAATTTGTTTCAACTCTTACTGAACAACACGCAAAAGAAATTGATTTTATTCTTCTTTTCGGCAGCGCTGCAAGAGGCGAATTTGTTCTGGGAAAAAGCGATGTGGATTTAATAATCCAAGTGAAAAGCGATGAAAAAAGAAAAGAGGTTGAAGCGTTTGCCGAAAAGGTTTTCTGGCAGCTTGACAGAAAGCACGGCATGCAGCTAAAGCGCGTTTGTAGCACCGGCATTGGGGCAAGCGTTTTGGAGAATGCAGTTAAAGCGCTTGAAGCCCGGGCGCGGTTGTACAAGCCATTTGAGGTTTTTGGCCCAAAAGACATTGACTGGCGCAGAGGCATGATTAAAAGGCTTGACTTGCTGCCGGGCGCTTTTCTGGTTGCAAGCCAGCTGACGCTTTTGTACAAAATGAAGAATGAGGGAAAAATTTTATTCGGCAGGGATATTAGAAAGGAAATAAGGCCGAGGTTCACGCTTTGGGAGAAGCTGAAAAGCCTTTTTGTTCCCCAAAGCATTTCTTTTGCAGCACTGGCACTTTCGCTTTTCTTGCCAAAAAAAGCAGTTGCTTATGCCGTAAAAGCAATTTTTTATGAGGTTGAATCAGTGAACCTTTTCCTGCAGAACAAAATACCGAAAAAAGGAAAGGCCTGCTTTTTTGCAAGGGCAACCGAATTCAGAGACCGGTTATTGGATGATCTGCGGTTCTACATTGAACTGCGTTTTGGTTTGCTTGGCGAACAAAAGCTTGCTTTTGTAAAAAAGGCTGCCGCAGTTAAAAAGAACGGCTTTCAGGGGGGCAGGGTTGCCGCACTGCGCTTTTGCTTTAATGCATTTTGGGTCATTTACAACTGCAATTCAAACATTATCCTGAAAACAATTTTTGCAATTGCCTGAAAAACCCCTAACAAAATGTTTAAATATTAGAAACCCGTTCTTTTATCAGGTGATTTAATTGAACCAGAGCGGACAGGCTTATAGTGTCTTCAAGTTGCTGATTGCCGCAATCATTGCAGTAGCAATCCTTTACATACTTATTTCAATAATCGGCGGAATCAATATTTTCGGCAGCGATGTTCAAACCGTTGCAAAGCAAATCATTCAAAAGCAGGTTGACATGCCTGGCCAGCTGGACACAAGCACAGCAGCCGTTTTCAAAGCAGGAACAAACCTGGCGCCAAGCGCACTGGTTGGAAACAGCGGCCTGACCCCAGACCAGATTTGCCTGTATAAGGGTGACCTGGTTGACAACCAAGCAGTGGAAGTTACAGGTAGCACACTAATGCAAAACGGGACAACTGATTTAACAGTGAAAATAAGCGTCATGTGCCACAAGGCAAACGCTTTAGTGGATGCCCTTGAAGAAGTAGGATTGCCGATTGATTTTGGCGACACAACCACCGGAACTTGTGGATGCAACCTTGATACGCCCCAGAAATGCTGCGTGGTAATGCTGAGATTTGCTTAAGCCCTTCTTTTTCTTTCTTTTTTTTCATTTTTGCTGTTATTGGCTTATCCAAGCTTGTAAGCCAATTAAATTTTCCTGCAATTTCTTAACTTTGAATACAAAACAATTAGTTTCAATTTACATTCAAAAAAATCGCATTAATAATTTCAATTTTTCAATTAAATGCCATTTAAGCGAAAACCCGCCTATCCAAAAAAATTAAATATAGCTTTTACCACAATTATTCTTATTATGTTGGCAGTTGTTAAACGGGCGCTCGGCGAGAGGAGGGCTCAGAGTGAGTGGAGCAGCGTTTACATGCTGATTGTTTTAATTATCGCTGCCCTTCTTTTGATTGCGGTAATAAAGCCGATGTTCAAGCAAAGCCAGAGCATTGTGCAGAAAACACAGCCGAAAGCAAGTTAAAGAGCCCGAGGAAAAGGAATCCTTGGGAAAAAAAATTAAAAGGTGCAACTAAAATGCCGAACACAACACTGGCAAAGAGTGCCCAGGACCCAAAATGAATAATAAAGGTGCAAAGAAATGCTGAACAGAAAAGGCCTTGCGAAGCAATTTTCCCAAAGCTTTTTTTCCGAAGGAAAAAAAGGCTTAGCAAAGCAATTTTTCCCAGGGGTTTTTTGCACGCGAAGCAATTTTCCCATCTTGCAAAACCCAAGGTTTTGCGAGACCTCGCAAAAGCGAAGCTTTTGCAAGGAGGCTTTTTTTGCAACGGCAAAAAAAGGCTTAAGCGAAAAAGGCCGAGCTGAAAGCCGTTTTCCCTGGGATTTTTTTGCAACAGCAAAAAAAGGCCAGGAGAGCGCGCCATTTGAGCTGCTGGTTGCTGTAATAATAATGGGCTTTGTCATATTCATTGGAACAAGTGTAATGCAGCAGGTAAATTGCGAGAAATGCAAGGGCGAAACCAATGCAAAGCTGGATCGAATGGCAACCGCGTTACAGAATGCTGACGAATCAGGCAGTATTCAACCAAACGTAAGTTTTTTTTTAAGCGGCTGCTTCAACCAACAGGAAGAAAAAATCTGGATTGAGGACGAAGACGATCCCCAAGTGTGTGCTGCCTATCATTGCGGTGAGAAGCAGTTATGCACTTTGCTGAAATACTATGGTAATGGCTGCGGCGGGTTCAGCATCATAAAGTGCCTGGATATCACCCCTGACGCCGATTTTCCTTCCATATCAGGGGGCAGGTGCGAAGAAAGAGATGGAATGCAATTAGTGGATTTCGAGAAAAGGGAGGAGCCGATAGCAACAGGGGGCAACAAGCAGGGCAACTATTTGCTGTGGAACAAGACAGGGCAGGGCGACACTTTTTCAACAATCTGCGCTTACAGGAAAGAGGGTTGATTCAACCATGCTTGGATTCACTTTAAGCAAACTGAATCTGCTGATTTTGGTGACAGCCTTGTTTGGGATAATTGCATTCTTTTTATTTACGCTAACAGACATGATGGTTGCCAGGTCGGCACAGCAAATGGTCAATGACCTTGTTGAAAGAACCAGCGGCATTATGACACCGAGCGTTGACTGCTTTGAGGAAACGGTTACAATACCAGAGGAAATAACCTACTTCAGCGGAAAACGCTTCTATTACGTAATGAAGATATCAAGGGAGCCGGCTGAATACAACTCGGAATATCTAAGCAAATTGATTTTCAAGGTTGCGGCAAGAAAAGAGCAAACCAAATTCATTGCAACAAATAGCTATGACATGAATGCAGAAATCATGCTTTACCAATGGCCTGTTGCAGAAATTAGAACTAACCTAAAAGAGCAAAGCAGCATTATACTTGATCCAATGAACGAAACTACTGCAAGCAATTCAGTTAAGTTAATAAAAGAGGTTTATAATAGAAAAAATTTCCTGCACGTAATTGCCTGCAATACCGACCAAGGGCAGTGTGAAATGAATGAGGGTTATGCAGGCTGCTGCGTAAAAAAATGGAGGGGCGTTGAATCAAGCTGCCTGCCGCCTGCAGAGAATTGCGAAAACTTGAGCTGCGATACAAGGGGGTAAAAAAAATGAAAAACGGGGGTTTTTTGGGTCCAATTGGGGATGATTTGCCGAGCCTGATTCCGCTGCTTTTTGCTTTAATGCTTTTTTTTTATGCTTTTACATCTGCTTGGAATAATTTTGACAGGAGGAATGAGGATTTTGCCGATGACCTGGCAGTGCTCAGGGCAAGCAATGCATTGAGGGGAAACAATTATATTGCGGGAATTGAAAAATTCAATGAAAACTGCGAGACAGCGAAAGGAACCCAGAGAATGCACTTTTTGGCCGGATTGCTGCCCTTGCCTACAGGGAAAGATGAGCAATTTGTTGGAATTGATACTGAAAAAATAGTCAGCGGCGATCAAAGCTTTTTTGAAGACTTTCAATGCAGCAGCACTGAGGAAATACCCGTGCTGGAAAGCGAAAAAAGCGTTGTTAGGTTCTTTCCTGTTGCCTTGGAAACAAAAGAGGAAAACGACAAGTTTTATGTAAAGCCGATGTTGCTGGTGGTCATTGCATGGAAATAAAGCTTGGCGAAAAAGGTCCTGTTTTGCGAAGCCTATTTTCCCCAGGCTTTTGCAACAGCAAAAGGCTGTTGCGAAGCAAAACCCATTTCCCTGGGATTTTTTGCACGCGAAGCAATTTTCCCAAGGCTTTTTCACGAAGTGAAAAAGGCTTAAGCGAAAAAGGCCAGTCCAGTTTGACTGATTCCATGTTTTTCCTGGTAATAGCCAGCATTTTGAGCACTTGGCTTTTCTATTCAAGCGCAACCTACGGCCTGACAATAGACCAGCAAATTTCAAGGCAGGGCAGGGAGGAATACACCAAGTCTGCGCTTGAAACAATTTTGTACAGCAGCGCGCCGAGGCAGGCAGGCCTTTCTTTGGAAGAAGCATCAGAGATTGACTACCTGCTTGCGGCAATAAAAGAGGACTACGCTGATGACACTGAACTGGATGAAACAAAAGCAATTCTTTTCCAGAACATAAATGCCGTAATGCAGCCGCTTGCAACAAACAGCAACTACCTTTTCTACATATATATTGCTCAAAAAAATAAATTTGTTGTCACTTTTTTGTACGCAAGCGAAGCAAAAAACGATGACGGCTGGAGCTTAACCGGCAACAAAATTGTTTTTTCCTGCGTGCCGCCAAGCAAGCAGGCAGTGGAAGAATTCCTGCTTACGGTTGGCAGGATGTCTGTCAGCAACAGCAGAATTCAGCTGCTTGAATCAAAAGAGCCGGCTCCTGACAGATACGATGCCCTAATCACTTTAATCACTTGGATTCCAACGCCAGTTGATGAAAGCGACCTAAACTGCACTAAATTCACTGGCTGAATTTTTTCCCGCAATCAGGACAGACTACTGTTTCAATGCTGCCAATCCTTTCAACCTTCTTCGCGCAAGAATAACAAAAAGCTGTTCCGCACTCAGGGCAGAAAACCACTTTGCTTGCAGGCTTTGCGCATTTCGGGCACTGCTGTTCCGCTTCACCAAGATCGCCCAAACTGAATTCTTCACCTTCTTCCTTCTGCACTACACTCTGCGCTCCCTTCTTTTCCTCTGCAAAAATATCCTCAACACTCAAAGAAGCGAGTTCTTTAGCTTTATCACCCTGCGATTGCCCGGCAATTTGCTTATCCGCTTCTTCAAATTCAGACCATTCCTTTTCATCGCCCTCCGCTGTCTCCTTTTTCCCTTCCACGGATTCCCTGCCTCTTCTCCTTTCAATCTGTTTGCTGGCCTGCTCCCTTACATCTTTGTCCTTTAATTGCTGGAAAATGTTTTCTGCAATCTGGTCGTACTCGGCTTTTTCAGGGTATCTTTTGTGCTCTTCCCTGAATTTCCTCACTTCCTGCAAAGTCAAATGCATTGTCACATCCTTATCAGCCGCCTGTTTAGGCTGATCTTTTGGCATCTGTTCAAACAAATAGTCGGCAACGCCGCCAACTTCCTTTTCGGCTGCCAAACCACCCTTTTGTTCAGCACCCTGCCTGTAAAAGCGCTTCATCCTTCTCGGAATTTCCTCAGCCATAAAAAAACAACCTGCTTTGCTAAAATTCTTTTCCAACCCAAAAAATGCTTCTTTTTTTCCCGATTTAAAATTTTTCCTTTCCCGCCTCAAGTTTCCATAACAGTAATGGCAATTCCCCTATTTTAACCCTCTTCTGTTGCATTGAATCGCGCTCCCTGAGCGTAACAGCATCATCTTTCATTGAATCATAATCAACCGTAACAGCGAACGGAACGCCAACCTCGTCAACCCTTGCATACCTTTTTCCAATGCTTCCTTTCTCATCAAAGAAAACATCCAAGCTGAAAGAATTCAGTTCATTAAAAATTTGCTTTGCTTTCGCATCCAATCCATCTTTGCTCACCAATGGAAAAACAGCGCAAAGATGAGGCGCAATGGCAGGGGGCAGCCTAAGGTAAATCCTTTCTTCAGGGCCTCTTTTCTCTTTCCTGAAAGCATTGTCCAAAACAACGTAAAAAGCCCTGTCAATTCCAGCCGACAGCTCAAAAACATGCGGGATGAATTCTTTGCCGTCCTCTTTTACCGCCAGTTTCTGCTTGCTCTGCTTTTGGTGCCCTGCCAAATCAAAATCAGTCCTGTAATTGCATGCAACCAGCTCAATCCAGCCCAAGTCTGTTTCCACTTCAAAATCCCATGTTTCCCTTGCATAAAAGGCCCTTTCATCCTTGCCAAGCTGCCTGAAACGCATTTTTCCAACAGCAATCCCAAAAGCCTCGTACAACTGCTGCAGCCTGGTCAAATAGTACGCAACCAGCTTGCCTGAAACAATTTTTTTTCCAACAGCATCCTTGCAGGAAACAGCATTAACCTTTTCCTTTCCAAACAAAAGCAAATTCAATTTATAGTTCTCCACTTCCTTAAAATTTTCCACTTCATTTATCTTTTCAGGGTTAAAGAACACTTCAATCTCCATTTGCCCTATTTCCCTCTCCCTGAGCAAAGTGTTTCTCGGGGCAATCTCGTTCCGAAAGCTGGCGCCTGCCTGCGCAATCGCCAAGGGCAGAGTCTGCCTAGCTGTTTTGTACAGCCTTTGGAAATCGCAAAAAATGCTCTGGCAGGTTTCAGGCCTAAGGTAAGCAGCCTGCTTTCCTGTTGCGCCTATGTCCACTTTCATCATCATGTTGAATTTTTTCACTTCACTAAAATCCTTGCCCCCGCACTTCGGGCACTTTACAGCGTGCTTTTCAATCAGCTTGTCCAGTTCGCTTGTTGCAAGGCTTTCCGGAACAATTCCCTCAACTTTTTCCGCAATCAGCTTGTCAGCCCTGTGCAGTGAATTGCATTTCCTGCACTGCACAATTGGATCGTTAAAGTTTTCAATGTGCCCGCTTGCTTTGAACACTTCTTCAGGCAGAATCTGCGAACCGAATATTTCAACCATTCCTTCCTTTTCAACCAGCTGCTTTCTCCACAAATCAATAATTTTTCTCCTGATTGTTTCCCCTTCCAAAGCGAAATCAAAAAAGCCTGAGGCAGCGCTGCTGTATATTTCGGCAGCCGGGAAAAACAAGCCCCTCCGCAGAGCCAGATTAACCAATTCATCCTTTGGCATAATTAACTAAAATAATGGATTAAGTGTTTTAATAAATTGCTGTTTTTGCCATTAAGGCTGATTTTCGCAATTTCCGCTTCTTGATTAATCTTTTAAATTATTGATTGTCTAATGTTATAACTATGCAGGACAGATTGCAGCAATTGAGGCAAAAGCTTATTCAAAAAGCCAAAAAGCAGGTTCAAATCAAGTATGCTGAAAGCGATGTGCACATAATCAGGGCAGTAAGCGCTTTGCAGGATTTGGATGCTTCTTTCAACCTGCTTGCGGAGAACTGCATTGAGTGGTACGGCGCACATTTCCCAGAATTGCAGCAGCAGCTGCGCAACAACGAATTGTGCCTGCAGCTGATTTGCTCACTCGGAGAGAGAAAAAATTTCAGCGAAAAAAAGCTTGTGGAAATAGTCAAGGAAAAGGAAAAGGTCAACGGCATTATGGCTGCCGCGGGAAAAAGCATGGGCAGCGATGTAAAACCTGATGTTTTGAGCGCATTGAAAGAGCTTGCAGAAAACTCATTGAACCTGAAAAAAGAAAGGGTGGCATTGGAGAAAATGATTGAAAAAGAAATGAGCGCATATGCCCCGAACACTGCCCTGCTTGCTGGGCCTGTTCTTGCTGCAAGGCTGCTTGCGGCAGCAGGCGGACTGCGGCAGCTTGCATTAATGCCTGCAAGCACGATTCAACTGCTTGGGGCGGAGAAGGCATTGTTCCTGCATTTGAGGAACCCGAAAATCAAGGGCCCGAAGTACGGTTTCCTGTACCAGCACGCTCTGGTGAGGAGTGTACAGCCAAAGCACAAGGGAAAGGTTGCGAGAAGCGTTGCAGCAAAGCTTGCGATTTCAGCAAAAGTTGATTTTTTTGGCTCAAAGGAAAAAATCGCCGAAAAAATGCTGCTTGAACTGAAAGAGAAAATAAAAAAATTGCATTAGGTGGATCTTGTTGCAGGAATTGTTTCCGGGTGTTTTCAGTGACGCAACAAGATTGTTTACTGCAAACGCAGTGCCAGGCACCAGGGTTTACGGCGAGCGTTTGGTGAAAGAAAGTGGGGTTGAATTCAGGCAGTGGGATGCTTTCAGGAGCAAGCTTGCTGCTGCAATAAAAAACGGATTGAGTGAAATGCCGGTAAAGCCAGACAGCAATGTCCTTTACCTTGGCGCTGCTGAGGGAACAACAGTAAGCCATGTTGCTGACATTATTGGGGAGAAAGGCATTGCCTTTGGAGTTGATGTAAGCGAAAGGGTAATGAGAAAGTTCATTTTGATTTGCGAGCAGCGCAAGAACATTGTCCCGATTTTGGCTGATGCCGGCAATCCAAAAACATATGAGGAATACATTGAAGGAAAAAAAATCGATGTATTGTACCAGGATGTGAGCCAGAAAAACCAGGCTGAGATTTTCCTGAAAAACAGCGGGTGCTTTCTGCGCAAGGGAGCGCATGGCCTGCTTGCAATAAAGGCAAAAAGCATCAGCCAGCAAAAGCCTGTGAACGAAGTGTTTGAAAATGAAATAAGCAAATTAAAAGAGCAATTCAATATAAAGCAGGTAATCAACCTCAAGCCATTTGAAAAAGACCATGTGATGGTGCTATGCGAAAAGAAATAAGGCGGCAGTTCATTCACTTCTTCTTCGGCTCAATCTTCATTATATTGATTTTAATATTCGGGGTGCAGCAAACACTGCTTTTTTTGAGCGCCGTTTTCCTAATAGGGCTGCTTTTCTCTTTCCTTCTCAAAAAAGGAATAAATGTCCCGTTGATCTGGCACGTTGTTAAAAAGGTTGAAAGGGACTACGAACAGCACCTGCCTGGCAAGGGAGCACTGCTGCTTGTTTTAAGCGCAATAATTGTAATGGCGTTATTCTTGCAAAACGAAAAAATTGTGCTTGGCGCACTGTGCGCTGTTGTTTACGGGGACAGCACCTCAACAGTGATTGGCATTGCAATAGGAAAGCACAAAATCCTTGGAAAAAGAACCTGGGAGGGAACGCTTGGCGGAATGCTGTTTGCATTCATCTTCCTGCAGCTGCTTTTCCCACTGCACATTGCCCTCATTACAGCAGCCGTTGGAATGGCAGCAGAGCTGCTGCCGTTTGACGACAACTTCACAATTCCCATTGCGGCTGGTGTGGTGCTGGCGATTTTAATTTGATGCTTCCTATAGCCCTGCAGCAATTTATTATAAATTTTCCCTCACCCCATATTATTATCCATGGACCCATAGCCTAGTGGATAGGGCAACTAAAGAGGTGAGTTTTTCAATTCTCTCTTTTGCAAGCCTCCTAAAGCCTTTTCTTTAGAAAAGAAAAGGCTTGCGAAAAGAAATTTTTCGCTCTGCAAAAAACGGGGCTAGCAGTAGGTCGTGGGTTCGATTCCCACTGGGTCCGTATGGCTTGGTTAAAGCGTTTGAAGCACAAAGCCAAGAAAGCAGTTGTTGTGCTCAGGTCAAGGCCTCTGCTGAGAGACCCAACAGCTTTAGGAGTTCCAAGGGTTATTTGGAAAACGAAATCGCATGGGAGAAGAATCATTTGGAAAAGCCCAGCAGAGCCAAGGGAAATTGAGGCAAGAAAGATTCTGCCAAAAATTGTGCCAAAAGAATGTGACACTTTTTATTTCAGGCTATCAAAGAGATACCCTTACAAAATTGGCGCAAAGCGCTGGGAGCAGTACTATGATTTGCCTTCAATGGAAGATGTTTTCCACGGTAGAATGCACAGGCGAATGAGAAAACTTCTGCGGGAAAAGAGAATATCTTTCGAAAAACTGCTGAACATGTGCACTGAAGCGGAAGAGGAATTGCACAAAATCCTAAGGGAACACAAAGATGAATTGAATCTTGACCTTGGTCCAGACCAATTAATGGTTGGCGTAAGAAACGGCAAATTGGACCTAATTTTGGTTGATGTATAACCCTGTTCGTCAAAACCCCAAATTTTTTCACAGGTTAATGGCAATTGACGAAACCCTTTAAAAGCTGTTTTGGTTAATTTACTTTTAAGTGGGTTAATTTTTTGGGTGTTTTGAGTGGCTGAGAAGCTGACTACAACAATTGCCGGGGAAATCTGCCTGAGCAAGGACCCGGGCGGCAGCATGAAAAAGTGGCGGGAGATTTTTGGCGTAACGCAGACAGAGCTGGCACTACACTTGAAGGTTACTAACAGCACTATTTCCGATTATGAGGGCGGAAGGAGAAAAAGCCCTGGAATTGCGGTCATAAGCAGGCTTGTTAATTCGTTGATTGAAATGGACAATGGCAGGGGCGGCAAGGTTGTAAAGCAATTGGAGAAGGATTTCAAGCCGAAGGAAGAGGCTTTTGATTCGCACGAGTTCAGCGCAGCAATGAAGGGCCCTGATTTTGCGAAAAAGATTGACGCAACATGCGTTGCAAACCAAAGCAGATTGAAGGACGTTCAGATTTACGGCTTCACTGTAATCGACAGCATGAAGGTCATCTTGGAAGTGCCTGTTCACGAATACATGCTTTTGTACGGGAAAACGCCTGACAGGGCGCTGATTTTCAGGTTTGTAGAGAACGGAAGAAGCCCGCTGATTGCAGTGAAGATCGGCAGGTTCAGCACTGACATGAGGCCAGCAATCGTTGTGCTGCACGGAAAAATCACTGCCGAAACAGTTGACCCAATTGCAATAAAGATTGCTGAAAGCGAAAAAATCCCGCTGCTCGTAACGCAGAAAAGCATTGAGGAAATAATGGCTGAACTGAAAAAATTTGAGAGCTGAAAAAATAAAGCAAATTCAAATTAAAAAAATCCGAGAGCTAAATCCTGAGCGCGAATGTTTCCCTCTTTTTCTGTTTCCCTGTCCTGTCAACTCCAATCAGCTTGAATGTTTTCGTTGCATCTGTTTTGAATTCTTTTTCCAGCTGCTTTACAGCCAAGGCAGCTGCTTTTTTTGATCCGACTATTGCATCGATTGAGTTTTTTTTCTGTGTTGCGGAAACAATTGCGGCCAGACCGTCTCTTTTTTGCAGGGATGCGAGCAATTGCCTCAGCCTGTTGAAAGCAGCAGCTGCTTTTTCCCCCCTAAGCTGCACTATTGCCTCAAAGTAATTGCTTTTCAGCTTCATGCAAGCATCGCACTGCATTGCGGGAAAAGAGATTGTTGTTTTCCTTTCAACCAGAACAGGCGTGTTTTCAATTACGCCCTTTGCCGTTACGATTGCCTGCATTTCCTTTTCACTCAACCGCTGCAATTCAACTGACAGGGCAGCATCTGTCAGCTCCTTAACCTTGCATTTTTTTTTGACGAACTGCTTCAATAGTTCCAAGTCAAAAGCGTGCATTTTCCCTGAAAGCAAAATTTTTCCGCATTGCTTGCAGCGCTGCAACTCGATTTTTTCAGGCAACTGCAGAAGCGTGTGCTCTTTCAGGAAGCACTGGAGGCAGCTGCCCCTTACAAAAAGGCTGTCTGTTGCACCGCAGCTCGGGCAAAATAATCTGCCCAAAGCCTTTTTGCCTTTTGGCAAAAAGCCTTGGGAAAAGTTGCTTCGCATCCCATTAACCCACCTTGAGGAATTGCTTTTTTTCAAAGCCAAAGTAGAAAACAGTACTTAACACGTAGTAGTATGTGGCAAAAACTGCCAGCAGAAACCTTACCACTATCAATAAGGAAAAAACAGCCAATTGCTGAAGCAAATTCTGTGGCCCTATTAACCATACATCAACGCTTAAGAAAATACTGATGCCCATCGTTAAAAGAAAAAAAATGAATGCTTTTATAATATTTGTGTTGTGTTTAAACGAAACTGATACTGTTTGCTTAAGTGTTTTGGAAAAATTTAAGTTCTCTAAAGAGCCAATGGGGTAAATCAAAAAATATATGAATATAAACCAAAAGAACATTGCCAATAAAGCCGCAAAAACCAAGATTGCAGACAAAAATAAATCCCCTGATAAATAGGATGTGTAAGCAAACCAAGTAAGTGGCAACCAAACAATAAGGATTGCCACCAAAGCGGCAAATAAGGGCATAAAAATTTTTCCGAAGTGATGCAAAACATTTTGCAATGCATTCTTAAAAGATATTTTTCTCTTTTTATAATAATCTTGGACCATTGGGGGATACATCGGATTTATAAGAAAAAAATCAATCGAATCAACTGCCAGACTGTATAAGGCAATAATAAGCATAGAACCGATTATATCCAACGCCCTACTTAATTCACTGCTGCTCAAATTATATGGATTCAAAAGGGACGTATCCAATTGAAGCCCGTAATAGGTAAGCAGAATAAATGCAGGCAACTGAAAGAATGCAACCAGAATCTTCGGAATGAACAGTTTGGGGCACATTCGCAGCAGAAGAAAGCTGTCAACCATGATTCTGTAAAAGCTCATCAATGCTCACTTAAACAATTTTATTCCGTTTTTACTCGTTTAATGCAATTTTTTTCCCAAGCTGCGGGACAATTGCCTCAATGCCTGTTTCTTCTTTTATTTTCTGCCTGAAAACATCAATCACTTCCTTGTCTCCGTGCACAAGCAAAACTTTCTCAGGCTGCCATTTCTTTATTGCATGCAGCATTTCCTGCTGCGAGGCATGCGCACTAAAATCAAATTTTGCAACCTTTGCTTTTACGTCATATAATTGACCGTCAATCTCTATTTTATTTGTTTCCATAAGCATTCTGCCTGGCGTTCCTTCAACCTGGAAGCCCGTAAGGAAAATGCCGCTTTTCTCGTCATTGTGCAATCTCTTGATGTAATCAAATATCGGGCCGCCTGTAAGCATGCCTGATGTCGTAACAATTACGCCAGGCTTTTTCAATACCTTATTCCTTGCGCCCTTGTTCTTAACCCAGCTGGCGTGCTTTAATGCCTTTTGCAGCTGTTTCGGGTCCTTTAAATATTCAGGGAAGCGCATTGTTGCAAGAGCAACCCTCTGACCCATTCCATCCAAATAAATTGGCGCATTCACCTTGTGCTCGAACAATATATCAATTATTTCCTGGCTTCTCCCGACAGCAAAAGCAGGCACCAAGGCAAAGCCCCCTTTTTCAATCGTGTTCTGCACTTCCTCTATAAAAAGTTTTTCGCACTCTTTCCTTTTTGGATGATTCCTGTCGCCGTAAGTTGACTCAATCGCAAGGTAATCGACCTTTCCAGTATTCAAGTCCGCTCCCTTGAACAAGCGAGTTTCCTCTGGCTTGAAATCTCCAGTATAGAGAAGGGTCTTTTCCCCCATTGCCAATTTCACCATCGCGCTTCCGAGAATGTGCCCTGCATCAAAAAGGGTCATTGAGCAATGCTTGGTTATATCTAATTTTCTTTTGTAAACAGCAGGGAAAGTGAAACGTTCCGCTTTCGCTATATCCTCTTTTGAAAAAGGGACATTCTCGCTTTCCATTCCCGCAATATGCAGGCTGTCAAACCACAAAATTTTGCACAATTGCAGAGTCGGCGGGGTCATGTATGTAAGGAACTTGCTTTCAACAAAAAGCGAGGGCAGGCTTCCGCTGTGGTCCAAGTGCGCATGGCTTATTATTACTGCATCTAGGTTTGTCTGGATAGGCAGCGGATCGAATGTTCCCTGCGGGAGCAGCTTTACTCCCCTTTCAAGCAGAAACTTTTCCCCGCTGTCAACAAGGAAACTGCTTCTGCCGACCTCGTTGCATCCGCCTAACGCAGTGAAAGAAACAGGCCGCATTTTGAATCAAGCCAATTTTTTTAAAATTTTTTAATTATTTCCCGCCAGAATTTTATTTAACCACAATCGCTTTCGCCGGGCAGCTTGCCTCGCAGGCCCTGCACTGAATGCAGTCATTCGGGTTTTTTACAACGGCTTTCCCTTTCTGCATTTCGAAAACATTGACAGGGCAAACCGAAACGCAGGTGCCGCAGCCAGTGCACTTGTTTTTGTCAACATAAGGCCTTTCAGCCATTTTGCCATCACCTCTGGTTAAAAATTATTTTTTCCTTTCATTTACCTCTTTCTTTATCTCTGTTTAAAATCACTTTTTCTTTCCCTTTGCCTCTTTTTTAATTGCCTCATTCATTTCCTTGAGCAAAGAATCAATTTCCTTTTCATCCATGCCATGCGCTTTTGCGCCCTGCTCGACTGTTTCAAAAACGGCAACATGGCAGCCAACGCAATGCAACCCCCTGCCAAGCATTACAGGCACGGCATCAGGAAACACGCTGACCACTTCGCCAAGAGTCGTATTTCTCTCAATTTTTTTAACCATAAGGAAATCAATCACAGAAAAGTTTTTTAAATGCCCCCTGACAGCAACGTGCTCAAAGCAATCACAGAAAAGTTTTTTAAATGCCCCTAACGGCAACGTGCCCAAAGAAAGGCTTTAACGCAGCGGCAAACTGCAGCAGTTCCTCCCTGCTGTATGCCCTGCTGCCCTGCATTTTTTTATCCAAAAGCGGAACGCTTGAATCAAACTGCTGCAAAAAGAATTGCTCGGCGCCCTGCAGCCATTCGCCGATTGCAACCAAATCGGCTTTGCTGTGCAATGCAGGCACAATGGTTATCCTGAACTCGTATTCAACGCCGCTTTCTTTAATCAAGTCAATGCTGCGCTGGATTTTTTGCAAATCAACCCTGGCGCCGGCTGCTTTGCTGTATTTTTCTTTCGCAGCCTTTATGTCCATTGCAATGTAGTCCACTGCTTTGGCGGCAATCAGCTTTTGCAGCATTTCCGGTTTTGAACCATTTGTGTCAATTTTAACCAGCAAGCCCAAGCGCTTGGCCTTTTTGCAGAAAGCAGGCAGCCCTGCATGCAGCAGCGGCTCTCCGCCTGAAATGCATACGCCATCCAGAAACTTTCTTCTGTCGCGAAGGAAACGCAGCGCTTCTTTTTCCGTTATTTTTACGCCTGTTTCCTTGTCCAGAACAAGCTGGGCGTTGTAGCAAAAGGGGCACCTGAAATTGCATTTTGGCAGAAAAAGCGTTGCAGCAACCTTGCCCGGAAAATCAATCAAAGTTGTCTTTTGCACTCCTTTAAAGATAAGCAAACCATACACCTGAAATAGTTAAAAAATAAATAAATTCGGCTGCAACTGGTTATACTTTGCCCATTGCTTTTTTCTCTGAGAATGTCTGCCTTTCCTTGAATTCTTCCTGTTTGCCCAGATTCCAGTTCTGGACTGGCCTCAGGTATCCTACAACCCTGCTGTAGACCTCGCATGGCGCGTTGCATTTTGGCATTTTCATCGACCTCCGTTTTTTAATTTTAATTTTTTGCCAATCTCAAATAAAATCACTGCATTTGCCGCACTGTTTGCTTTGCTGCCTCTTCTTTTTTTTCGCTCACTTCAACAGGGCAGTTGAAGTGCTTGCCCTTGACATAGCCGTGAACAGGGCAAACACTGAAGGTTGGCGTAATAGTGTAATACGGCATCTTGAAGCCGTAAGCTATTTTTTTAACCAGCCTGCCGCATGCCTCTCCCGATTCCATTGCCTCTCCAAGGAAACCGTGCAATACTGTTCCGCCAGTGTATTTGCACTGCAGTTCATCCTGGTGCTTTAATGAATCAAAAATGTCGTCAGTGAAGTCAACAGGCAGCTGTGTGCTGTTTGTATAATATGGTGCATCCTTGCCTGCTGTTTTTATTTCCGGGTAGTTTCTTTTGTCTATTCTCGCAAGCCTGTAGGAGGCGCCCTCTCCGGGAGTTGCCTCCAAGTTGAATATGTGGCCTGTCTCTTTCTGGAATTCAGTCAGCCTTTCCCTGAAGAAGTCAAGTGATTTTAATGCAAGCTGCCTTCCTTCCTTGCCTGCAATGCTTGTTTTCAGGAAATTTTCGCAGCATTCATTCATTCCAATCAGACCTATTGTTGAAAAATGGTAATCCAATGTGCCCAAATAATGCTTGCTCCATGGCAGCAAGCCCTGCTGCATGTTTTTGTTCACTTCCTTTCTTTTGATCTCAAGGCTTTCCTTCGCAAGATAAAGCAGTGTATCCAGCCTCTCGAAGAAATCATCCTCGTCTTTTGCAAGAAAACCAAGCTTTGACATATTGATTGTCACAACTCCAATGCTGCCTGTTTTTTCACCAGAACCAAACAGGCCGCCTGTTTTTTGCTTCAGGTCGCGCAAATCCAATTGAAGCCTGCAGCACATTGAGCGAACATCGCTTGGCTTGAGCGAGCTGTTGATGAAGTTCTGGAAGTATGGAATGCCGTACTTTGCAGTCATGTTGAAGAGAGCCTGCGCGTTCTCGCTTTCCCAATCAAATTCTTTCGTAATATTGTATGTCGGAATTGGAAAGGTGAAAACCCTGCCGTTTGCGTCCCCTTCGGTCATTACCTCAATGAATGCCTTGTTAATCATATCCATTTCATCCTGGAAATCAGCATATGTTTCATCGGCAAGCATTTGACCGCCGTAAATCACTGGCATGTCCCTCATGTCAGATGGAACAGTCCAATCTAGGGTAATGTTTGTGAATGGCACTTGGTTTCCCCAGCGTGATGTTGCGTTTGTTGCAAAAATGAATTCCTGCAATGACTGCTTTACCTTCTTGTAATCCAGATTGTCTTTTGCAACCAATGGCGCCAGGTAAGTGTCAAAGCTGTTGAATGCCTGGGCTCCAGCCCACTCGTTCTGCAAGGTTCCCATGAAGTTGACAATCTGGCCAAGTGCTGCATTGAAGTGCTTTGCAGGCTTTGCAGCAATCCTGCCTGGCACTCCACCGAAGCCGATTTCAAGCAGCTGCTGCAGGCTCCAGCCTGCGCAGTATCCTGAGAATGTGCCGTTTCCCAAATCATGGATGTGGAAGTCGGCGCTCCTGTGCGCGTTTGATATCTCTTCCGGATAAATGTTTCTCAGAGCATACTCTGCAATGACTGCACCGCTTATGTGTGCCTGCAATCCTGAAAGGCTGTAGGAGGCGTTGCTGTTTTCCGCAACCCTCCAGTCAGTCAGCATTACGTAATCGTCAACGATTTTATTGATTTTGTTCAGGAAAGCGGCTGCATCCCTCAGCTCTGCTCTTTTCTGCCTGTAAATGATGTATGCCTTTGCTGTTTTTGCGTGCCCTGCCTCAATCAGTTCCTTTTCAACAGTGTCCTGAATCTCTTCAACGCCCGGAGTCTTTGTCCCGAATTTTTTCTTCAGGGCGTGCACTATTCTGTCGGTCAGGTCAACTGCAATCTGCCTGTTTGTTCCGCCGACGGATTTTGCGGCAGCAAAAATAGCGTCCTCAATCTTCTTTCTGTCAAAGGGGGCAGTGCTGCCGTCCCTTTTTCTCACGCTTTCCAAAAAACGCTGAACCATTAAACCAACCCGGTAACACTAAAAAATTATTTAAAAAAAATTCTGTCAATACAAGGCAACGGAAAAAATAATGCGAAACATATTTATAAAAGTTTCCTATGGATTTTTGGCACAGTAAGGTTTTTATAGCCTTAAAAAAATTTAGTTATTTCAACCAAAATTTTTTTGTAGCTTAAAATTCATCTTCAACAATAATTTCGCTTTCTTTTCTCCTGCCTGTAACGAATGGCTGCTCTGCTGCATAGCCGATTGGCAGAATCGCGACAGGCAGCATATCCTTTCCGGCATTTATCGCATCTGAAACAGTAGCAGCATCAAATGCACCGACCCAAACACTGCTTAGGCCGAGTTCCTGCGCTGCAAGCTGCGCGTAAGCGCAAGCGATTGTTGCATCCTGCAATGCATACAATTCTCTTCCTCTATTGCTGTACCTGCCTGCGCTTCTTTTCAAATCAGCTACAAACACAAGCAATAAGGGAACTTGCCCTACAAAGCCCTGACCCAAAGAAGCAGCAGCCAACTGCTGCCTTTTTGCTTCGCTTTTCACAACAACAATTTTGAATGCCTGCAGGTTGCCTGCGCTTGGCGCACTATTTGCAGCGCGCAGTATCTGCTGCAGCTTGTTGGTCTCAACCTTTTTTTCCTGAAAGCGCCGCACGCTGTGCCTTGCCTCAATCAATTCAAAAAATTGCATAAGAATTTGTTCATTCAAAGCGCTTTTAATTATTGTTTTTTGAAAAACAGCCTGCACAGGCAGTGGCCCTGCTCCCTTATTTCGCTCTTGTGGAATGCGCAGGGGCAAATCTTTGTATCGTCCTCAGCTTTTTTTCCGGTCAGCGCCCTGCAGGGGCAGTATTTTGCGCCCTTTGAATTGAGATTCTTTGCCAAAGCGCTTATTACTAAATTCACTATTTTTTCATCCGGATTTAAAACAAGGCCTTCCCTCTCAGCGTAAGCAGTGCTTTCAGCCAGAATCTTTTTTTCTATTGAATCCAAAAAAATCACCCATTTCTTCAAATGCCGAGCGCTCTCAGCAGCGCTGCCTCGTCAAAGCCAATGATTATTTTTCCGCCAATGTCAATGACAGGGACAGCAGTCTGCCCTGTCTTGCTGATCATTTCCCTCAGCTTTTGCGGATTGCTGGCTACATCAAAATCCTGGAAATTGACATTGTGTTCGCTCAGGAATTCTTTCACCATGTCGCAAAAAGGGCAGGTTGGCGTAGAATAAACAATTACTGGCTGCATATAAGATAATTTAAAAAGAAAAAATATTTTTAAGGCAACAGGGTTCAAAGCGTGTTGAATACCTCAGTCTTTTAGAGGCATAATTTAGGCAAATTATTTATTTTTTCAACACGCTTTCAAAAAAAGAAAAACCTTTTAAAGAAACCCCTGCCAAAAATACTTAATATGCCTGAATCAAGCGAAAGCGAAGAAAACGAAATTGAAGGAGCGGAAAACGCTGCAGTGTGGGAAGCAAGCCGAAAAGCAGAGCAAGATGCTGTGCAAAAGGCAAATAATGGCAGAAGACCAACAACGCCTTTGATTGCGGTAATTGCTGTTTTGGCAATTATTATTGCAGCGGCAACTCTTGTTTTTTTATTCAGGCAACCAAGCCAAACAGGGCTTACAGTGTTATCCAATAACACAGACAGCAACGCCGCTGTTGCAGGGATAAAAACTTTTTCAAAGACAAACGACCAAATTGAAACAATTGACGGAAAGCCTGTGATAAGGCTTTTTTCAACAACCTGGTGCCCGCACTGCCAGTGGATAAAGGAAACATTTGACGCTACCGTAAAGCCTTATGTTGATTCCGGAAAAATTGTTGCAAGGCACTGGGAGCTTGACATTCAGGATGATACGCTTACAGCCGCTGTTGAAGGCAGTGTTCCAAAAGAAGAGCAGGACGTATTCGCCAAATTCAGCCCTGGCACAAGCATACCTGCATTTGTTTTCGGAGGAAAATATTACAGGATTGGAAACGGCTACGAAACGCAAAAAGATTTGGCTGCTGAGAAAGCGGAATTTACTGCAGTAATTGAAGCACTGCTGAAAGAGATGGAAGAACAAAAGTAAAAAAAACTTTTTCTAAGCGGATAGGCAAAAGCAAGAAAGCTTTTTCTTATCAGGCTAAGCTTTGCTGAAAGAAGATGAAGGAAAGAAATAGTGCAATCTTTTTAATTCAATTTTTTATTTACAATACTAACAGCTTCCGCCGCTAACGGTTCCGCCGCTATATTGCTCTGAAATGCCTGATGAAGCGAGTTCCTTTGACAGCACAGTTGAGCATGCTGCTGGCTTGGTTGTGAAACCATAGCACAAGAGGTTTTTTACGTTTTCAGCTGACCTCTCGCTTCCGGTCGCATTGTTGTCAGCACCGAATTCGAATTCGTCGACTTGCATGCCGTTAAGGAACAGGGTTGGCGAACTTCCAACGCCATTCTGGTTTGCTAGATCAAAGTCTGCCTGAGCATATGCAATGCCCTTTGAAGTGTCTGTCATGCATGTGTTCAGCTTTGCCTTGTCAATGCCTGCAGCAGTGAGCGCTGCCTCGCTGTCGCCTTTTTTCATGTATTCGGAAACATAAGGCCAATATTTGCCGCCCTGCTCTTCCCTGATGCAAATCTGGCGCAGGTTCTCCTGCGCTTCCACATCGCCGTGCATCGAGGTTATTTTTCCGCCCTCAATAGAGCCAATATAACGAACTTTTATGTTTGCCCCAAGACCTGTTGCCACTGGTGCAAGAATGCGCTGCATCTGCAGACCATATGGGCAGTTTGAAACAATGAATGCTTCAAGCAGGGCGCTTTCCTGCGGCTCTATATCTTTGTAGGAAAAAGTCGGCGTTGGCTCTGCCTCAGGTTGTGGCTCAGGCAATGACTTGTCCAAAAAGAAAATATTGGAGAATTCCTGACCGGTAAACATTGTTGTGCCCTCTTTTGTAACATAAACCGTTATGTTGCCCTTCTGCCCGCTGCTTTCCATCAGAATATCTGCGGAATACAAATCGCTGTTCAATGAAGTAAGCGAAACAACGGTTGCATTGGCATCCTGGCCTTGCATTAATCCTGTTAAATAAGTCTGCAGCTTCAGCTGCAATGCATTCACATCAGGACCGACAGCAGGGGAAGGAGCCAAGCCGGCTGTATTGGGCATAGCAACCCTGTCAATTAACGCACCAACAATCAATCCGACAATCAGGACAACAATCACTGTAAGCAATAAATTCTTGCAGCAGAAAAAAGCAATGCCTTGTTTCTGCTTTTTAGCCTCATGCTCTGCTTTTGCTTCAGACTGTTCAGCTTTTTCTTCAGCCGCAGCGCCTTCTTTCTTGCTCATGCTAAAATTCAACCAGCAAAACAATTAAAAAGCTTCTTTTATTGTAAGAAAAAATCATTATTTAACGAAAATCACGTCTTTTTCCGAATCAATCCGCCTGAAAGTGCGGAAAATTTCCGCAGCCTGACTGAAATTCCCTGCCCTCTTGAAAAAACTGACTGCGATTGCAGCCTGCTGCTTTGCAACCCTCGCAATTTCCTCTTTTGCCTTAACCAAATCCGCGTGGTGCAGTGCAGTAATGCTTATCACTGAATCAAAGCTGCTGCGCTTGAAAGGCAGCTGCTCTGCCCTGCCGACAACTTTAACTCCATTGAAATGCTGCAGCATTTCCCTGCAAGGGTCAAGCGCAATGCACTGCGCTTGCTGCCGGAATTCCCTTGTTGTTATGCCAGTGCCTGCGCCAATGTCAAGCAGCAATCCATGCAGCGCAGCGTGCTTTTTAATCAGGGCTGCTTTTGCCAGCTGCTCTTGGGCATGCAGGGCATCATAGCCTTTGCTTATTGCGTTATAGTATCGCATTCCAAAATTATTAATTATAAAAAGGAATAAATAAAGGGTGGGTTTTGATTAATAAAAGAGCCATTTTTCATATCAGCCGAACAGCCGCCCGATTGCATCTCCTGCAAAGTGGGTTAAAACAATAACGCATATTGCAATCAGCAAATGCTCTGCAACCGCGTAGCTGGGTTTTTGCCCCTCGCCTTTTGCAATGAAAAAGCTGAGCACAGCCAGCAGCAGCAAGCCCCATGCCACACCTACAATCATTGCTGTTGAAAGCGGCAATAAAAGCACTGGCAAAACAAATGAAAGGGCAACAAAGAATTTGGCGACAAAAGTTGCTGCCGTTGACTGCCAAATCTCTTTGCTTGAGTGCTTTTTCTCCGATTCCTCGCTTACATGAATGCCAAGCGCGTCGCTGAATGCATCAGCAATTGCAATCGTCAGAATGCCGCCGATTACAACCGGCTGGCTGTGTGTCCCTGAGTGCAGCCCGACCATTAAGCCAAGAGTTGTTATTATTCCGCTTGTCACGCCGAAGCTGAATCCAATACTTAAACTGTGGTTCATAGCAAAAAGGGATAAGAGAAATTAATAAAAAAGCATAATAATACCACTTGGAAAAATAAAAAGAGGCAATACCGCCGCCAACGGCGCCTAAAAAAGACAATTACTCTTTTAAATATGTTGTTGCCAACATATTAGCAACTTTTTGGGTGATTCCGATTGCCAGCTGAGGCCGTGATTAGGGCTGAGAATGTTTCAAAAGCTTACCAGATGGGCACTATTCAGGTAAAGGCACTGGACAATGTCAGCCTGGGCATTAAAAAAGGCGAATTCATTGCAATAATGGGGCCAAGCGGCAGCGGGAAGACAACTTTGCTTGATGTTTTGAGCGCTTTGCTGAGGCCAAGCAGCGGTGAAGTGTTCATCAATGGCAGGCCGATAAGCGAGATGGACGACAACCAGCTCGCTGTTGTAAGGGGCAGAACAATCGGATTTGTTTTCCAGACATTCAATCTGATAGCGAGAATGACTGCTTTGGAAAATGTCATGCTGCCTTTGTGGTTCCTGGGAAAAAGCCCGGAGGAAAGAAAAGCTGCTGCAGAGAAAATTTTGACAGATGTTGGCATGGCTGAAAGGATGCAGCACAGGCCGAACGAGCTGAGCGGAGGCCAGAGGCAGAAGGTTGCGATCGCAAGGGCGCTTGCAGTAAACCCTGATGTGATTGTTGCCGATGAGCCTACCGGAAACCTTGACAGCGCAAGCGGCGAGCAAATCCTGAACATAATAAAGGAATTGCACGAGAAAAAAGGGAAAACAGTTCTGATGGTAACGCATGAAAGATACGTTGCGGAGAAGGCTGAAAAAATCCTGCATTTGCGGGATGGCATGATTGTTAAAAAGGAAGAAATAACCAAAAAAAGGAGAGGTGGTTGAAAAAATGAATTGGAAAAACGTTTTGTTTTTGGCGCTGCTGATTTTTTTCGCAGGCAACGCGGCAGCAGGGGACCTGATTGCGAGCTCATTCAGCTATGAGCCAGCGCCTGCAGCGCCAGGCGGCACCTTGAGCGTGTGGGTATACATAAAGAATGATTCATCCTACTTGTCAGAGGACGCCAAACTTAAAGTGGAATTAAGCTATCCACTGTCGCTGCAGCCAGGGCAAGAGGCTGAAATAGGGTTGGGCGACATAGATCTTTTCAAAACAAAAGCAGTTGAATTCAAGATTCTGGTGGATCCGAAAGCAATAGATGGAAGATACAGCATAAAGTTTCTTTTTGGCGAGGGTGGTTTCTTCAAGAGCAAAACCGAGCTTGTAAGCGTACTAAGCAGGACGCCGAAGCTGGAGATAATCGAAAGCGATGTTACACAGCTTGAGCCTGGCCAGGTTGCAACAGTCAACCTTTCAATTAAAAACATCGGCGGCAGCATCGCAAAAAACATTGTTGTGAAAACAACTGAGGACAGGACAGTCACTTCAACAGGCGTTGTGGTTGAAAGGGAAATTGTTTCACTTGGGGCAACAACGAAATATGTTGAATTCCTTGACCCTGACCAGCAGACTACAGTGCAGATGCAGCTTGCAGTGAACGAAGGTGCTGAACTGAAAAATTACTCGGTTCCAATAACAATGGAATACTATGACATAAATGGAACCGCAAAAACAGACACGGGCTACCTTGGCTTGAAAGTAACAGCAGCACCAGAGGTTGATGCTGTAATCAGCAGCGTAACGCCATACGCTTTCCCTGGCACAACAGCGGAACTTACAATTGACTTGTTCAACATAGGTTCGGCTGACGCAAAATATGTAACAGTTGAATTGAGCGGGGAAGGTGTTGAAATAGCCGAGCCAAAGCAATTCATTGGAACGCTGGAAGCTGACGACTTTGATTCATTCAAAACAAGCGCTAAATTCAGCCAGGCAGTGCAGCCGGGGCAGCAATTGCCGATCACGCTGAAAATAATTTACAAGGACCCTGAACAGCAAACGCAGGTCAAGCCAAAACAGCTTTCACTGAAAGTGCTCACTGCAGCGGAGATGCAGGCAACAGCAGGCATTGGGCCAGCCGCAATAATTATAGGGCTGTTCTCCCTGGCAGTCCAGCTGATTGGATTGTACGTTGTAGCACGGTTCGGCTACAGGAAATTCAAGCAGTTCAGGGGAAAGAAGGGGAAATAAAAACCTGCAATTAATTTCCTTTTGAATTTTTTTCAATTCAAGGGAAAAAAATGAAATAGAAACAGCAAATTATCCCCATATGCTTTCCTTTCTTAAAGGTGGTTGGTTGATTGATTCAGAACTGCTGGATGTGGCATTCAAAAACCTCAAAGCGCGAAAGCTGCGCAGCTATCTCACCCTGCTTGGCATAGTTATCGGGATTGCAGCAATTGTAGCGCTTGTTTCATTGGGCGAAGGACTGAACCAGGCAGTAACCCAGCAGTTCGAGCAGCTCGGCCTGAACACCCTTGTTGTAGAGCCAGGCAGCGGCAGCTTTGTTTCAACGGCCGTTGCAAGAACCTTAAAGGAAGATGACGAAAGGCTGATTGAGGGCATTGCAGGCGTTGAGGCAGTAGTCGGATTTTATGAAACAGCAGCTGTTGCCGAATTCAAGAACGGGAAAAGCAGCGTATTCATAATCGGCTTTGACCCCAAAAAAATGCCTTACCTCGAAAAAATGGGTTACAGCGAGTTAACTAAAGGGAGAAAATTGCAGCCAAGCGACAAATATGCTGTCATGCTGACAGAGGGCTTTGCGGCAAACGGCTTTGTCGACGAAACATTGAGGGTAAAAGACAGCCTTGAAATAAACGGCCAGAAATTCAAAATCGTCGGCATAACAAAAGACATGGGCGGCTTCATGGGCGGAGGCATAATGTCAAATTTCCTCTTCATGCCAAAGAAAACAGTGCAGGACTTTTTTTCCGGAAGCAATCCGACAGAATTGATTGTAGAGTTAACAGACAAGTCAATGGCTGACGAGGTTGCGGAAAAAATAAAGACAAAGCTGCTGCGGGCGCATGGGGAAGAAGATTTTTATGTCATGACAATGGAGAACATAATGGAAAGCGCGGGCGTTGTGCTGGGATTAATTCAGCTTGTGCTTGTCGGCCTTGCGGCAATCTCACTGCTTGTTGGAGGCATTGGAATAATGAACACAATGCTGATGTCAGTAATGGAAAGGACAACAGAGATTGGCACAATGAAGGCAATCGGCGCAACAAACAGCAGGGTTTTGTCAATATTTCTGGCTGAGGCAGCACTGCTCGGATTCACAGGCGGCCTGGTTGGCTCTGTCTTCGGCATTATGATTGCAGCAGGCGTTTCGGTTGTTGCAACAGCAACCGGCTTTCCCCTGCCTGTTGTCGTTAATCCGCTTGCATTTGTTGTGGCAATTGCCTTTGCAATGGCTGTCGGAATGATTTCAGGGTACTATCCCGCAAGGCGAGCGGCATTGCTCGAACCTGTTGCAGCACTGAGGTACGCCGAATAAAAAAAACGAAGGTGAAAAATTGGCTTTGATTAAATTTGAATTTTTTGTGGCATATAAAGTTTATGTATTGCCACTTTTTTTGATGAAACTTTTTCCAAAAATTTCTTGCATTGCATTAAAATAAAAAAAAGGTTGAAAAAAATGGATTAAAATTGCATCAAATTAAAAAAAACAAAAGGGGTTGAAAAATTGGCTTTGGTTGATTTTGAATTGTTTCAGGTTGCGTTCAAAAACCTGAGGAGCAGGCGGTTGCGCAGCTTTCTCACTATTCTTGGGGTAGTTATCGGGATTGCGGCAATTGTTGCGCTTATTTCCATAGGCGAGAGCCTGAACCAATCTGTAACCAAGCAGTTCGAGCAGCTCGGCACAAGGACTTTGACTGTTACGCCAGGCGGCGGCCTTGCCGAAAGCACTTTGGCGAAACTGCAGACCGAAGACGTTGACACAATTGAAAAAGTGAAAGGGGTTGATTTTGCAACAGAGCTGTACATTGTATCAAGGCAGGTGGTTTTCAAGGGGGAAAAAAAGAGTGCTGTGATAATCGGCATTGACCCGGAAAAAATAGACGAACTCGGCATGATTGGAATGGTTGAAATCGGTTCAGGAAGGCAGCTTTCAAAAAATGACACCACTGCCATAATCGTCGGAGAAAACTTCGGCGAAAAAATCCTCAAACAGGACCTGCGCCTGAAAGAGAGCCTTGAAATGGACAGCACAAAGCTGAAGGTTGTCGGAATACTGAAAGGCGCAAAGCAGAGCCTTGCAGCAATGTTCAACACCGCCATTGCAATGAACAGCGAGGAATTAAAAAAATTGAGCACTGAAGAAATAACCCCATTCAGGATAATCGTGAATGTTTTGCCGGGCGAGGATGTGGAAGAAGTAAAGCAGCGCATAGCAGACAGGCTGGAGAAAAAGCACGGGAAAAAGGATTTCCAGGTTATGGCAATGCAGCAGATTGCCGACATTGCAGGGAGCGTTATTGGATTGATTAGCCTTGTGTTGATTGGAATTGCGGCAATCTCGCTGCTTGTAGGAGGCATTGGAATAATGAACACAATGCTGATGTCAGTAATGGAAAGGACAAGGGAAGTTGGAGTGATGAAAGCGATTGGCGCAACAACAAACAGGATCATTGCAATCTTTGTTGTAGAAGCAGGAATGATTGGCCTGGCCGGCGGAATAATCGGATTGCTGGTCGGCGCTGGAATTGCAGCCGTTGTTTCATTAGTAGCTGACGCTGCAGGCCTGCCCCTTGCAACAGCAGTAACACCCACACTGGTTATCGGGGCGCTTGCATTCAGCATGGCAATCGGGATGATTGCAGGCGTTTACCCGGCAAAAAGGGCGGCAAGCATAGACCCAGTGGAGGCGCTGAGATATGAATAAAATAAATGAAGCCATGCCTGGAATTTTCAAGGGCCACCTTTGCTACATGATTTTGAGGGCCCTGCAAAAAAAGCCTTTGCATGGATATGCCATAATAAAAAGAATTGAGTTAATCACCGGCGATATCTGGAAGCCTACAACTGGAAGCGTGTACCCCGCACTGGAGCAGATGCTAGGCAATGGCCTAATTTCAATAAAGGAAACAACAAAAAAAGGCAGGGAAAGGAAAGTATACGAGCTGACTGCAAAGGGGATGCAAGAGCTGAAGGAGAGGAAAAAAAGCGTTGAGAAAATAGTAAAAACAACAGATGAAATGTTCCAGCACCTTTTCCCGAAAGAGGTAAACAAAACAGAATTGCTGCAATTAATTGAAGAAGGCAGATTCCTGCAAAAGGAAATGATTGAAACAAGGCTGAATATGCTGAAGCTGCTTTCGCTCGGCAAAAAAGAAAGAATAAGCAGCAATGAAAAAGCCCAAATTAAAATAAAACTGGCTGAATTAAACGCCATGCTCAAGAAAATAATTGAAAGCAAAAATCAACCGCTTGGTTGAGAAAAATCAACCGCAGTCATATTAAGTCCCCAGGCAGCAATCTCTTTTGGCTTGCCCACCAATTGTTTGGAAAGCCTGCCAAAAAAGGGGTTGTGAATTTTGCAGGGGATTACTGTTTTGGAGCTTGCCTTCATAAAGATTTTGAGAGCCAGGCTTCCGGACGCAAGCCCCATGCACCTGAAGGCAATGCTTGCATTGCTCAGGGAAAAACAAAGCTATTTAACCCTGGATGAAATAGAAACATCAACGGCAATCCACAACGGCGAACTGAAAAAAATAATGCGTGATTTTACCGCAACGCAACTGGTTGAAAAAGAAGGCTGCCTTTTCAGGAAACCGGAAAACAAAAAAGTAATGCAAATTATCTTAGGGAACTAAGCAACCTCAATTTACCCCCTTTTTCCAACTTGCCCCTTGCCCTATCGCCTCAAGCAAAAGGAATAAAAATCTTGCAAAGCCAGTTATGTATGGTTGGAATGATTGGAATAATCGGCGGTAGTGGCCTTGAGGGCCCGAAGATTTTGAAGGACGCGAAAGAGGTTGAGGTTACCACGCCTTACGGAAAGCCTAGTTCAAAGCTTATTCTTGGAAAAATCAGCGGCATTGATGTTGCAATAATTTCAAGGCACGGAGAAAAGCATACTATCCCACCAACTCAAGTCAATTTTAGGGCAAATATTCAGGCGCTAAAAGACCAAGGAGTTACACACATACTCGCGACAACCGCTTGCGGAAGCCTTAGAAAAGAGATTGAAAGAGGTGACATTATTATTCTTGACCAATTTATTGACTTTACAAGGCACAGAAAAGTAACCTATTATGAAGAGTTTCCACCTGGGGGGGAAAACGCAAAACATACGTCAATGCCCGATCCATTCTCGGAAGCATTAAGACAACTACTAATTGAAACTTGCAAAGAACTGAAGTTTAAGTTTCATCCAAGAGGAACAGTGATTACTATCGAAGGGCCAAGGTTTTCTACTAGGGCCGAATCAAAAATGTTTAGGATTTGGGGTGCAGACGTGATAAACATGTCAATTGCCCCAGAATGCATTTTGGCAAACGAGGCAGGCCTTCAGTATGCGGCTGTTGCGATGTCTACAGACTATGATAGTTGGGCTGAGGAGGAGGCCCCTGTAGAATGGGAAGAACTCCTCAGAACATTCCACAAAAACGCAGATAATGTTAAGGCTCTTCTTATCAAAACAATACCAAAAATAAAATAAACTTAGATGGCATTGTGGCTTACGATGGGAAGGAAACTGTATTGCTCCCGCAGGTCTTCGTAATCTTCTGGCACCAGCCCAAACTCGATATTTCTCTTTATCTGCATGGGCATTTTTCTTCCGTAAATCCAAGAACGATAAGTTTCCCAGACAATATTCAAATCTCTAGCAGCCGCTCTCAGGCTTTTTCGGCAATTTAAATTATATCTTAAAGCGCCCAAATACTGCTGTTTATCGTATGACTTGCATTTCTTGAGATATTCCACTGCCTCTGCCAACTTTTTACTTTTGTAGCCAATTGAAAAACCAACAAGCTCTTGATATTTTTCAAGATTTTCCAGAAGAGAGATTATCAGCTTGTCTGAACCGAATTTTTTTCTCAGCACTTTACTTTGGATGCCAATGTCCCAAAGCAGCCGTTTAATTTTCTCCAATAAGGCAGTGTCTGCTTGGGTTATTACAATTTGTCTTCGATTATAGATAACATCCACACTTCCTTCTGAATCAGAAAATCCACGAATAAATCGCGCTTTTATGTTTTTATCTCCCTTAAGAACAAACTCTGGAATTTGCGCGTTGTTTTTTGTAAGCTTAGCCAATCGTTTTGCCAGGAGAGTGCTATAAGCATAGCAATTGTAATAGTATTTATCATCTACCGGCGCATCTATACCATAAGTCTTCTTAATCAAAGCTGCAAAATGAAGGCAAAAGTCTAATTCCTTAACACGCAATCTAATATAGCCCCTGTCATTCCTTAGGTGACCATCACCCAACATTATGCCAACTATCTCCGCTTCATCCAAAAGCTCTTCATAAGTCTGCGGAACCTCTATTTCTTTTAGATTTTTGGATTTCAAACAGAACCCCTTACAACAGTATTCACTTTTTATTATTAAAGCCCTTTGAAAGAGCGGGGTTCCGGTGGTCATAGGAAACCATCTCCTTTCATGTTCTTTAGAAGTTCATCAAATGAGAATCCATCTCCAAAAGGACTTCTTTTTTCTTCTGTAATCGAAAAACTCATAGCATCACCTCCAATGTATTATGAATTTTTTCGTGGACGTCTTGCGAATTTTGGAGGCATTAAATTCTTTCCACCGAGAAACAGAATTTAAGCGTGGAAAGATTTAAGCCGAGAAAATTCGAGTCCTAAGAAAAAATTCCAATATTGGAGGTGATGACATTTTTCTTACAGCAAATGCGAATGCCAAAAGCACATTGCCGGCGCAATAGTGAAAGTTGAAGAAGATTAAACGTCATTTCTATTGCTTCCGCAGGAACTCGTTTCCTGCAAACGTTGTCTGCAGCACTGGCTGCTGCTCTTTTGCATAAGCCTTTTCCAAAGAGGCTGTGAAGCATTTTATTTTTTCAATCCACTCCAAATTCAGGCAGTATTCATTGTTTTCCTTCAATATAACGCCTTTCGCAGCCAGCTGGTTCAATGCCTTGTGGACAGCCTGGTATGAAACATGCAAAGCATACTGGCGGGTGACAGCGGAATAAATAGATTTTAAACTCAAAGGCCAGCGGCAGCTGAGAATTGCAACAACAGCATCCTTAACCTTTCCTTCACCTTCAAAGCCAGAAGGCGAAGCAATTAACAGCATCGCCCACCCCCGACCTTTCACAGGCCATGTTATATAATACCCATCACCCCTTCCTTTTATACATTTGCATTTATGTATACACGTGAAAAAGGGGCAAAGAGCAAAAAAGGAATTATGTAGTAGGTGCTGTCCGCTATTCTTTCACAAAAATGCGGAACAAGCAGAATGGGTCGCCTTTTGCCCTGCACTTTATTTCCCTGCATTCAATGTTCTCTGCTGCAAAAGCGCTGGCTGCGCTGCCTGCAAGGAATCCGGCAATAAGAAAATCAACTGCAGCATCTGAAGGGTGCAGTGCTTTTGCAATATGGGAATCAGTCACTTTGACAAGCGCTTTTTTGTTCAGAGCATCAAATTCAATCAGTTCGCCTTTGCCCAGGCCAGCCAATGCCAAGGTGTTAAGGTCGAATTCGGTTTGCTTTCTTGCATCCATTTTGAATTTTTCCTTTACCGCCTTGCTGTGCCTGCTGCTTGATTCTTTTGCAACAGCGTAAATTATGTCACTGTATTTTTCCGGCTGGGCTTTGCGCAGTTCTGTCAAAAGGGTGCTGTAAAAGCTTACCGGGCTCATTGCCATGTTCTGGCCAAGCAGCTTTATTTCGCCTTCCTCGAAACTGATCTGGTTTGCCAAAAGCAATTGCTTTACAAAATTAAACAAACAACAACCACCTGCTGTTATAAAACAAAAGCCTGGAAAAAACTATAACTTAAATTTTCCCAAAAATAATAGGACCCTACTTTAATGAAAACCGGCAGGCTATGCCTTGAATTTGTCGCCTTCTGTAATTGTTATGCCTTCCTCTGTGATGTTGTACGGCAGTATGTCTTTCTCGTAAGCGCTGTACCTCATTTTTCTCACAAACATGCTTCTGTAGTCCGCAATCCCGATCTCAAAATAGCGCAATATTATTACCCCGTCCGTAATGAATTCGCTTACTCCGTCACTACTCAAGGCTCTTGCATCTTCAGGCAGTTCGCTTGTAAGCAGGGTTGTTGTATTGTAGCGCTTCAATTCCGCAACCAGCTTGTACAAAATGCTCTTTGAAACAATCTGCTCTGTCCTCGGAATAGGCGAAATGTTTTCAGCAACCTGCACAAGGCTGAAACTGCCTTTCTGGCTCAAGCCTCCAATTATCAGCGCATCTGTCATTGTTGTCAAGCTGTCAATTGCAATCCTCTTGGGCTTAAAGATCTTGATTGCTTCAAGCGCTTTTGCAAGAATGTCATCGCCCTGAGTAATGTCAAAGTAAACAATTTTGAGCAGGTTCTTTTTCTGCAGATCCATCAAATCCCAGCGAAATCCTTCAGCGTGCCGCTGCAGTTCAATGTCATCCTGCTCAGTGCTGATATACAGGCCTTTTTCCCCAAACATCTTTGCGCCATTAACAAGAAACTGCAGGCAAAAAGTGCTCTTTCCAGTGCCGGCTCCGCCGCTCAGCAAAACAATGTTCCCCTCAGGAATTCCGCCTGTCAGCGCCTTATCCAAGCCCCGGATCCCGGTTTTCGTTCTAGCCATCAATAATATAACCGTTCACTGATATTTAAATCTTTCACTGATATAAGGCTGTTGTGTTGTCATGAATTAATGTTCTCCAACAATTAATGCAGCACATTCCTGTGCGCAAACTGCCCTGTTTTAAATTTCCAGCTGCAATTGCTGCTGGACTCTTTTGTCCGAGAAATCGAAAAGGTGCTGTTGTTTTACAATGAATTCGCAGTCGGCTTCTCCCAATGCAGTGCAGTGGGTTTCAACGCAGTCAACATCTGAAGCAAAGGCAGAGCTGAAAATGCCCGCAATCACCCCTCTCAAAAGGTGGTCGGCTGGCATCGAGGGCTTTTTGTGCAGCCTTGATGCAAAGGGGTTGTTTGCCACCTTGACTATTGCTTTTTTTGTTTTGAAATCAAGGTCAATGCTTTGCAGCATTCCCCAGCCAGAGGCAGTAAAAAACTTGTTCAGGAAATCAACCATTTGCGCTGATTCAAGCCCGAAACCAAATCCAAACTGGGAAACCAGGTTTTCTTTGACGTTTTTTCGCACGCTTGCATACAGCTGTTTTTCAAAATCGCAGTCTCCAGTGGAAAGCAGCGCGCTCAGGACATCAACAGGGCAAATGAGAAAGGGCACGTTCATCAGGAAAAACTGGTTTTGCCTGTACTGCAATGCATTGGTGAAAATGAACCTGTCCAAAAAATTGTTGAGCATTATTGGCACCTTCCGAATTTTTCCGCTTTGGGCAGAATAATAATCGCTCTTTTATTTAAATAGTTTTCCTATTTTATTGATTTAGATGAAAACAATCACAGTTGACCTGCATACGCACCTGATTGAGAAGCGGGAGAAGCCTGAGCGCTATTGGAGGGCGGTGAAGGCAAAAAAGCTGGATGCTGTTGCAATAACAGAGCATTTTGATTGCAAGCCGGAAAAGGCATACCAAATGCTTTTGGAAAAAAAGCCCAAAGCTGCTTTATTGCTCCCTGGAATGGAGCTGCAGACAAGCATTGGGCACGTTCTTGCTTTTGGCAAAAGCGATGAAATTTTTTCAATTGAAAAACTGTTCGAGAAAAAGCTGCCTATAAAAAAAGCAATTCAGGTTGCGCAAAAAAACGATTTGCTTTTGAGCATTGCACACCCCTGGGGATTGAGCTATGACAGCGCTGCATATTTGATGGGGGAAAAGCGATTGCACAAGCTGGTTACAGAAGGCGAAATTGGGGTTGAGGCATTCAACGGCATGTTCGGGCAGATCGGATACTTTTTTTACGGCACAAGCTGGGTCAGGAAGCCATTGAATTTTTTCGATTTTTTGGAGAAAAGCAGGATTGGAAGGAAAACAAGGCTGAGCAGGCTCGGCAGAAAAGCCAGGGAAAAGCTTGACAAAAAAGGCAGGGAAATCATTGAGAGATGCGTCAAGCCGCTTGAGCTGGCGCAGCACGCAAGTTTTTTCACTGCTGGCAGCGATGCCCACAGCCACGAGATGATTGGCGCAGGCGTGATGAAAATAAAAATTTCCGGAAGGCTGAGTGAAAAAAACATTTTGGGTGCGATGCAGCAGAAAAAGAACATTGAGTTTGTCGGGCCCTTTGTTAAAAAAACAAAGGCTGGAAATTACGGCATTGCAATGCAGCAGCTGCGCAAGAAACAGTTTTTGTCGGGCTTGCGGTATGCAACAAAGAGGGCGGTTGTAAAAAAGCTGAGGCTGCGGAGAAAGTGATTTGAATTGATTGTGATTGATGCAAAAAAAACTGCATTTTGGGCTGGAAGTGATTTCATTTGATTGCTGCTGTTTCGCCTGATTCAAAGCTTGGTGATGTGCCTGCTGATGCAGCTGAACTGCATTTGGTAAGACCAGTGAAAAGCGAATTGCTTTCAGGGATTCTGCGAAAATGCAGTGCGCTTGAAAAAGTTACTTTGAGCAAAAGCTGCCTGCGCAGGATGCCTGCACAAAGCAGGCAATTGCTGCTGGAAAAGGGAATTGCGTTGGTTGAGCAAAACAGGCCAGGCAGGCCGATTGGCTTGCCATTGCAGAAGATGCTGCACGCGCTTGAAATGAGGAAAGACTACCAGACCCTGCGCGAAATTGAAAGAGTTACAGGGATTCCAAAAAGCACTGTGCATTATTTGCAGAGATATGCCCAGAGGACAAAGATTAAAAACGGAAAAAACATAGTCTATCTAAAGTGAGGGAGAAAAATGCCTAACGAATTTTTTAAGCAGATGGTGCTTGATTTGACCAGAAAGGGTGCAGTTGAAAAGGTGCGCTTTTTGAAAAACCTGCACAAAAAAGTAATGCCCTCGCAGTTTGAAAAAATCAGGAGAAATGACAAAAAAGTAATGCAGGAACTTTTTTTGCCAAAATGGCTTTCTTGGGAACTGCTTAGAGCATGGGCTGACAATGTAACGCCAATCGGAAAAGGAAGGGCATGCGCTTTATGCGATTTAAAAAGCGATCTTGGAATCATGTTCAATGAAAAATTCGTCTGCGAAAACTGCTTCATAAGGCTGCATCAGCTGAAATAACTGGTTATTCCCTTTCTCCAAACAAAGCAGTGCCCAAGCGCAACATCGTGCTCCCTTCCTCGATTGCAATTTGGTAATCATTGCTCATTCCCATGCTCAGTTCGCGCAAACCAAGCTGCTGGGCAAGCTGCCTCATTTTCTTAAAATACTGCCTTGTCTGCTCCGCAGGCAAAAGGGGAGCCATGCAGAACAAGCCTTTCACCTGCAAATTGGGCAGTTTTTTTATTTCATTATAAAAAGAGGGAACATTCTCCGGCAGCACGCCGAATTTGCTTTTCTCAGCGGCAATATTCACTTCAATAAAAACTGGGAATTGCTTTTCCGCTGCATCATTTATTTTCCGGGCGAGCTTTAACGAATCAACGCTCTGAACGCACGAAAACAATTCAACAGCTTGCAGGACTTTGTTGCTCTGCAGGTGCCCGATGAAATGCCATTCAACTCTGCCGCCGATTTCTTTTATTTTTTGCTCTGCTTCCTGCACATAGTTTTCTCCGCAGATTCGAATGCCTGCAGCAATCGCTGCATTGATTTTTTCAATTGGCTGGGCTTTAACCGCTGCAAGGATTGAAATTTCATCTGCATCTCTGCCTGCCTTTGCGCAGGCAGCTGCAATGTTTTTCTTGATTGCAGCAAAATTCTGGTTTATTTTTTCAGCAGATAAATTTTGCATATTTATCCTCTGTTGCATTTCGTAACGCGTCTGCAAAAGCATTTTTTGTTTTTGCCGAGCTGTTGTTAGCCTCAAGGTAAAAGAAAAGAAATTACCAGTTTGGCCTTCTTTGCTCTTGCTGCATCCTGTAATGGCAGCCTGGGCATTCAAGAGTCATAAGAACCCTGTCGCCGGCCAATTCAGCGAAATCAACGGCTCTCATTTCTGTTCCGCATTTCGGGCAGCGCATTTGAGGTCAAATGATTTATGGGGGGCAATTGTTTAAAAGGATAATTTGGCAGGAGGGGATTCAGCGAAATATTGCTCGGCTTGGGAATTGTTTTAAAAGGATAATTCAGGGTTTTTATTTTGGTTCTTATGGCAATAAAGGCTGTTTTGTTTGATTTGGATAACACTTTGGTTGACTTCATGCGGATGAAGCAGCTGTGCAGCGAGGCTGCGATTCACGCAATGAGGGATGCCGGCTTGCAAATGCAGCATGGCAAGGCATTGCGCTTGCTGTTCAAATTGTATGAGAAGCACGGGATTGAAGACCAGAAAATTTTTGAGAAATTTTTGCGAAAAGCGATTGGCGCTGTTGACTACAGGATTCTGGCACAGGGTATTGCCGCTTACAGGAGAGTAAAGGCAGGCTACCTGGTCCCTTACCCCCATGTCAGGGAAACACTGATTAAGCTGAAAGAAAATGGCATTGCGCTCGGAATAGTGAGCGATGCCCCGAGAATGCAGGCATGGCTCAGGCTGGCTGAAATGAATTTAACCGAATTCTTTGATTTGGTGATTGCATTGGAGGACACAGGGCAAAAAAAGCCGAGCAAGCTGCCTTTCAGGCAGGCGATAAAAAAACTGCGCATTAAGCCAAAAGAAATTCTTTTCGTCGGAGACAACCCGCAAAGAGATATAAAGGGAGCGAAAAGCGTTGGAATGAGGACAGCCCTGGCGCGCTATGGGCAATTGATGAAAGGAAAAGCAAAAGCGGAATTTGTTTTAAACGACATAAGCGATTTGGCAAAAATAGTAAAGACGTATACATAACAGAAGTTGTTTGCTCAAGTGTACTCCTTAAACATGAAACCTTTGTTTTTTTGAAAAAATTCCCTTGCCAGCTCTATGCATTTCATTAACGCAGCTTTTATGTCTTCTCCTTCTCCGTTGAAGCCTGCTGCGCCTGCATGGCCTCCGCCGCTCCCTGGATAGAATGCAGGCATTTTTTGGAAAACGTCTTTTGCCAAATCAAACCCTGTTTTTTTCAAAACGTGCTGTGCTGCCCTGCCGCTGATGCGAAGCTTTCCGTCATCGCTGTCGCCGGCAAATGCGATGTCTGCGCCGATTTTCACCAGTGTTGATGCAGCATCAGCTTCAAACGCCCCGATGTCTGCTGTTGCCGCAATGAAATCGTTAATCCTGAATATCCTGCTTCTTTTCGCTGCTTTCAATGCAGCAATCTTTTGGTCGAATGTTAATGGAGCTGAGAAAAGGCTAAGCAGCCAGCTCAGGTTTTTTTTGTTCTTTTGCATTACTGCCGCCATTATTGCAAATGTTTTGCTGTTTGCTGTCTGAAAGTGGGCGCTGTCAGTTACAATGCCTGCTGCAATGCATGTTGCAATTCGTTCATCAATCGGAATGCGGTTTTTTTGCAGCAAGTCGAATACTATTTCGCAGCTTGCGACAGCTTCTGGGTTTATCAGGGCATTTACCCTCTTGCCGATTTTTTCGCCTGTTTTTTCGTGGTGGTCGATTAAATAGATTGGACCGTTAAAGCGCTTTATTGCGTCTGCTGCGCTGCCGGCCATTGAAAGACTGTTGAAATCCACAAGGAAAAGGCAGCCAAAGCTTGAAATGTCATCGAATCCGTTTAAGTGGTACGGGATTTTTTGTTTTTCCGCAAAAGCTTTTGCTGGCTTTGCAATGTGTTGCGGAACAGCGATTTCCACTTTGTTTTTTTTGCTTAATGCGAAAGACAACCCCGCTGCTGCAGCAATTGCGTCAACATCGCAGCCTGCGTGCGTTACAATTAGGATTTTTTTTCCTTTAATGCTGCTAAGCTGCAAAGCAAAACCACTTTCCTGCCCAAGGGGTTACTATTAAATTACTGCAGAGTTAAAGCACAAGCCTATTTTTTCTTTTTCTGCCGCTTCTGCGGCGTCTGGCGCTGGCTTATTTTTTCTTTTCTTCTTTTTCTGTTTCTTTTACTATGTCTGTTGCTGCCCCTTGCTTTGATTCAATCTCTGATTTCAGCTTGTTCAGCTTGTTCACAAGGCTGTCTTCCTGCTTTTGCAGTGTTTTTACCCTTAAATCAGTTGATTCCTTTTTTTCCTCTAATTCCTTTTTCACAACTGGGGTGTCTGTCTGGATTAATATGTTTCCGACAGCTTTGTAGACGCGCTTTTCCTTTGTTTTTGCCAGCTCGTCCAGTGCCTGCTGCAATGCCGAACTCTGCATCTGCAGCTGCTGTTTTTGCCCTGAAACAGTGAACAGCTGTGACCTGCTTCTCTCGAATTCCCTGGCTTTCAATTCAATTCCTTCAACCATTTGCTATTCCTCCAAAATGCTTTTTGACAAAATAATCGAATTAACTATGCTGTTAACGCTTGCCCTCAGTGCGGTTGCATCTGATGCATTAATACCTATTTGCACTGCATTGTTTTTAATTTTAACATGTGTTGCGCTTCTCTTAGCATGCACTGCATTTAATTCTGGACCAATTGCTTTCAAAAAAATGCCTGCTTCTTTTTTCGGCACAGCAATGCTGATGCTCAAATCAAAGCCTTTTTTGCTTAAGCCTTTTGCTTCGCAAAACCCTTGGGAAATTTGCTTCGCCTGCAAAAAACCCTTGGGAAAAGGGTTTTGCTTACGCAAAACATATTCCGGTGAATGCTGCAAGCGCGATTACCTCGCTTTGATGTTTTTTGCAATCGGTTCCCTGACTTTGTACATTATTTTGTAAGCGCAGACTGGGCAGCGCAGGATTCCTTCAGGCAGGGCGTTGATTACTTCACCGCATTTAGCGCATTTGTAAGGCATTCTCATTACCTCCCAAAAAAAATTATTTTTTCTTTCGCTCTTCTTTCTTTTCTTTTGCTTTCTCTTTTCCTTTTGTTTCCTTTTCAATTCTCTTTTCTTTTCGTTCTCTTGGCGCAATTTTTTCTTTTCTTTCTTTGCCGATTTCTTTTTCTTCGTGTTCCCCTAATTGCTTTTCCTCACTGCCGATTTGTTTTTCTTCTGGCTTGCGCTCTTTCCATTCTATTGTTTCTTTTCCTTGTCCGAAAAAGTCCCTTCTTCCTTTTCCTCGCTCTCTCCATTCCCTTCTTTCCCTGTAGATTTCCCTGCTTGCTCTTCCGCCCCATTCCCTTTTTCCCTCTGCCCCGCTTTCATCGCCTGCCTCTTCTTCTGCCCAGTCTTCTTTTGTGCTTAGCAGTTCTTTCATTGAAGGCAAAAAGCTTCTCTGGGCAACCATTTTTTGCACAATCGAGCCAGGCAAAGTGGTGGGCAAATACGCGCCTCCTGCGAATGTGTTATCGCATTTCCTGCAGCTATAGATGCCTGGCGCTTTTCTCCTCACTCTCTCGGCTCCGCAGAACGGGCATGGGTAGTATTTGTGCTGCTTGCTTTCAATTTTAAGCAGGCTTTTTCTTATGCCAACGCCGTATCTTGCCCCATAGCGCCCAGCGGTTTTAACTTTTAAAGTGTTGCCCATATATTACAGAACTCCTGCTTTTGAAAATCCTTACAGCAGTTTCATGCACTCTTTTTCCTCTAGCTGCCCCCTGTTCGCTTACAGCAGTTTCCTTATCTCTTTCCCTTTGCGCATTGCAACGTCAAGGCAGTTTTCTATCTCGGCTGATGTGAATGCTCCGCCCAAGCCTTTTTGGAAAGCGCAGAACAAATTGTCCTCTGTTGTTGCGCAGCTGAACCTTGCCTCCATTGCCTTTTCCTCTACAAGAGCCGGGTCCAAAACAACTTTGCCCCCGATTTTTGCAAAGGTTGAAAGCAGCGGTTTTCTGCTCAGGTGCAGCTTGCCCGCAAATTCCCCTTTAACTATCTTGTCTTCCTCCAGCTTTGGGTACTTTGTTTCAAGCAGTGCGGACATTGCCGCAATGCTGCTTGCGTCAAACAGGTTTCCGTCGTCGTTCATCATGTACAGGTCAATGTACACCATCCAGACTTTTTCCTTTTCAACAATGCACAGCTTCTTGAAATCAATTGTTTTGCTTTCCCTAATGCCCCTGTCAACAACCCTTGCCAGCTCTGTCGCCTCCTCTCTTGGAGGCCCTGACTCAAAGCTAGGCGAAGCCAGCGGCAGGAATTCTGCTCCAACGCTTATACTGCCTTCGTCAGGCATATCTGGGAATGGCGTAGCAGGCTCCATTTTAATGCCTGCGATCACGTCCGTTTCTCCGAGCAAAACCCTTGCTGAACCGTTTGCGTTCTCGCTTATGTTGTGCTGGATTTTCACTTCCCTGTATTCGTCAACTTTTCTGGCATCCAGCCTTTTCCCTTCTTTTATTGCCTCTATTACTTTGTCGCTCTTCAGAGCCCAAATCGCTTCTTCCATTACGCATCACCTTTTTCGCTGCTTTCCTGTTTCTCCGCAGCAAGGAACCTTTTCCGCAGCGCTTCCCGCTGAATTTCGTAAATCTGCTTGCACCCCTTCATTGCCAGCTGCATTGACTTGTGCCATTCCTCTTTTGAAAGCAACCCGTCCATTTGCATTAAAACAATCTCCTCTGTTCTCGGCATTATTGCAACAGGCATATCTACTGCATCCGGCGCGTCCTCTTCATCCTTATCCAAGTCAAGTATTACTTCACCGCCTGCTTTGCCTACTCCCACAGCTGTAACCAGGTCTCGCATTGGAACACCCGCATCAGCCAATGCAACTGAAGCTGCTGTCAATGCGGCAACTCTTGTGCCTGCATTGCTGTCCAAGACCTCAACGAAGACATCTATTGTCGTGTTTGGAAAGCGCTCCAAAAAAATCGCTTTTTGCAGGGCTTCGCCTGAAACCTTGCTTATCTCAATTTCCCTTCGCCCTGGCTTTGGCATCTTTCTGTCCGGAACACTGAAACTCGCCATCCTGTACTGGTAGTCCACCAATGCCTTGTAAGGGTTTTGAATGTGCTTTGGCAGCGCTTCTCTTGGGCCGTAAACCCCTGCAACTATTTTGTTCTGTCCCCATTCAATGTAAGCCGAGCCGTCTGCCCTGCTCAAAACCCCGGTCTCAATCTTTATCGGTCTCAATTCATCCAATTTTCTTCCGTCCAACCTTTTTCCGTTTTTGACGTATTCGATTTTTTCTTCTTTTTTCTTCATTCTCAATCAACACCTTCTCTTTTTTTAAAAATCAACTGCTTTTTTTTCAATTCTCACTTATTTTTTCCATCTCTTCTCTTTTTCCTCAATTCAATCCAGCTAATTGCCCACTTCAATTTATTTTATTATTTTTTATTCCTCTTTTTTTCTTAATTCAATTCCAACCAATTGCTTTTTTCATTTGATTTGCTTTTTTCTTTTCCCTCAAATCAATTCCATTTTTATTGACATTTATTGCTTCTGTTCGCTTTGGGGCTTTTGTTCGATTTTGGCTCCTTTTTTCTCTTTCAGGAAAGCAGCAACCTTGTTGGTGAGATTGCTTAGGTGGGATTCCCTTTCAATCAGTTCAACTGCTTCAATGAACAATGGCACATTGCCACCCTTTACCCAAACCCAACCGTTTCTCCCTACAATTGGGTTGCTTTCACTTCCATCCTTGAGCACGTTCAGCATTGAACCGTTCTTTCCAATAATGCGAGGCACTTTCGCAGGGCTGACTTCAATGACCTCGCCACCGTAGAAAACCCTTATGTCCTCCAATCCGGCCTCGTTTATTTCATTCACATCCCTGATGATTGCGCTGATTACGCCGCCCCTCTTTAATTCATACCTTACATCGTCCTTTGAAACAAAGCTGCGGTAAATGCTGTTTATGTCAACAATGTAGCTGTTGAATGTTTCCCCTGAAATTATTCCGACAATCAAATCATCCCTCACAGGGAGATACCTTCCGTGCAATGGCACAACATAAGCAGCGCCTGAATCAGGGTAGGTTATTCCCAAAGCGTCGGAATAAACCTTTCCGTTCTCAACAAAAACATGCTGCCCAATGCTTTTCCTTTCCTCAGTAACCAAATCGCCGGGAATAACTATTTTCTTCTGCTTCTTTTCAACTTCAACTGCTTCCTCTTCCATTCTTTACCACACGTCCTTCAGTTTTTCCGTTTTTTTTTATTTCTCCTTCCTACTATCTTTGCCCCTGCTTTACCTTTCGCCTTCCTGCACGATTTTTGTTTCGCATGCCCCGTGGCATACTGCGTTCAATTCATTCAGAAAATCCTGTTTCATTCCGCCTGGCAATTCAACAACCGCAACCAGGCTGCCGTCGTTCTGCCATTGCTCTTTTACCACCTTGAACCTGTGCACTGTTGCAGCGCCCCTGCCGCTGTGTTCTGCGCCGATTTTCACTGCAATCTGCAAATGCTGCATTGAAATCGGCAGAATCCTCTTGAGCTCCTTTAAAATCTCCGGCAGCTGCTCTTCAACCGATTTGTTTTCATCAACCCTGATTTTCGCTTCAATCAATGCATTTTCAATCCTTTTGGGCGGATGCGGTGCTGCTGTCTGGGGATTGATCGCGTTCCTTGCAATGAATTCAACCACTTCCCTTTCCCTTGCTTCCTTCATTGCTTTCCTTTGCTCTGTTGTTAAATGCAGTATGCCCTGCAAAATTATTTTTTTTGCGATTACCGCAACATCTGTTGAACCAAAGACCTTGTTCAATGCAGCTGGGCTTTGCGCTTCGCCCTTGCTCGCGTCCTTGAATACTGTGTCCACTGCAAGCAAATCGCTTAAGCCCACTTGTTTCCCTTTTTTTAACTGCATTGCAAGGTCTGGGTCAACCAATATTTCAAATTTTTCTCCGAATGATTCCAGCCTTGCAGTAACAGCATTCTCCAAGTTAACCATGCTACCTCAAAAACTCCTTTTGATAAAAAAAATGTTTTTACGTTTTTTTTCTTTGAAAAAATCAATGCTTGCAAAGCAATTGCCCTTTCCCCCATAATGCCAAGCTAAAGAATTATTTGTTTTTGTTCCATTGCTTGGCATTATGCCAAGGCTTTTTTCCCGCAGGAAAAAAGGCTTATCCAAAGAAAATTGCATTAAATCCATTCAAAAAATTTCTTTACTTTTTCCCTAAAATAGACTTGAGCTTTTGCTTTGGCACTTTTTCAAACTTTTTCCCTTCCTCAATCAAAGCAAAATCAATTCTATTAACATCAAGTTTCTCCTTTTCATCCAGGCCTTTCTGCAGAGCCCTCGAAATCAACTCAATCCCTTCCTCCAAAGGCATGTTCTCCTTATAGTCTTTCTCAAAGAATTTCATTGCTTCCTTCTTCTCTCTTCCGATCGCGATCGCGGTGTATTCAGCCAATGCACCGCTTGGCTCTGTCTCAAACAGCCTCTTTCCAGAATCATCAACTCCGCCAATGATAAAAGAAACGCCGAACGGTCTCATGCCAGCGTACTGCGTAAACAGCTGCTTAACAGCGCACAGTCTTTTCACCAATGTCTCCACTTCAATCTTCTCCTCGTAATACATTTTGTTCTCCTGCGCTTCTTTCCTCGCAATCTGCACCAGTCTCCTGGCATCCCCAACCAAGCCGCTGCTTATTGCGCCAATGTGGTCATCAACCTTGAATACTTTTTCAATGCTGTCAGCCAAAATCAGCCTTGAAACAATCTTCTTGTCAGCGCCAAACAAAATGCCCTTATCATAAACAATTGCCGCGCCCATTGTTCCCTGCTCAACAATCTTGCTCGCGTACTCAACCTGGTAAAGCCTTCCATCAGGGCTGAACATGGTTGAAACCCTGTCGTAAGCGCTGCTCCTCCTGTTCATTGGATACATTCAAAACCAGCCCCTCAAACAAAATTCTCTCTTTCCCCTACTTTTATATTTTGAAGAACGTAAGCTATAAAAAGCTTCTTAAACCCCTCAAAGTCCCGCTTGTTTTCACTGTTTTCGGCTCGAATTGCTTTGCCATGGCTTCAATTCCCTTCCTGGCTTCCCGCTCTGCACCAAGAATGCACCTTATAATCCCTTTTCCTGTTTCAGGCTCAAATCCAATAAACCACAAGCCAAGCCTTTTCCTTTGCTCCAAAGAGAACTGCCCCATGACCAAATCAAAAGCCTGCCTCGCGCTGCTGCAGCTGCCAGGCTTTAGCCGGAAAAGAATGTATCTGCGCTTTGGCCTCTTGCTTTTTTTGGGAAGCTTTCGCACAGGCTGCTTTTTTTCGGTCATTTCAATTCACTCAAAGAACTGTCTGTGCAGAGCTTGTTAAATATTTCTTTTTCAAGCTCTTGGGCAAGAGTTCCGCATGAAGCAATCTTCTCGCGCTTTTCCTTTGTTTTTCCATAGCTTGCAACCAGATATTTGAGCCTGTCTTCCAGTGAAACAATCTGGTTGTGATTAACCCGCTTGTCCGCATAGTAAACAATTTTTTCCTCCCAATTGGCGAAAGGTTTTTTCCTAAGGATGTAATATAAGTGGTGCTTTTCAGTAATTGCCCCGATTTTTGGAAAGCCCTCTTTTTCAAGAATCGCCCTGCTCATTTTGCCGTGCAGGTGCCTAAATCCCTGTTCTAGGGTTTTGGTTTTGTCAAGGTCATGCAGCAGCGCAGCCCTGTCAACAAGCTCCACATCAACTTTTTCTCCAGCCTGCTTCATTTTGCGTGCAAGAAATACTGCAACCCTTTCAACCTGCAAGCTGTGCCTTACAATATTTTCCGGCACTTTGTGTTTGTGCAGCAATTGCAGGCATTGCTCCCTTGAAGGAAGAGTCATTCAAACATCCGCCAATTTGTATTCCCTTTTCCCGTAGCCATGCTGTTCAAGCCATTCAATCTGCTGCGTAGGGCTCCTGAAACCACACCAATCAAAAAAGTCTTTTCCAAATTTTTTATTGACCAAGTCAATTGATGCTGCGTCAATTGCAAGAATGTTGTCGCTCACAAGAATGCCGATGTCAGGCATTTCCGCAAGCGTTGCATCGCCGTGGCAGTCGCACATTGCTCCAATGCTCATTAAAGCGTTCACATAAAGCAAATCTTTTTTCTCAAAGCACTCGAGAACAGGAAGCGTACAGCTTGCCAATGCAATGTCAGGCATTAATTCTTTTGGGCTCATTGCTCCCTGCTTGCATGCTTTGAAGCACTTTGCACAGCCCCAGCATTTTTCATAATTAATCACTGCTTTTTTGTTTTTTAGCGCAATTGCGTTCACTGGGCAGACTTTGATGCACGTGCCGCATCCAATGCATTTTTTTAAGTCAACAACCATGTTTGCCTTGTCATGGCATGCTTTTTTTGTTTTGGTGTCAACGCAGCCCATTCCAAGGTTCTTTATTGCCCCGCCCAAGGCTGTGAATGCATGCCCTTTGCAGTGGGTTAAAACAACCATTGCATCCGCTTCCGCAATCTCTTTGCTTACGCCCACAGGAAAGAGCTTTCCCTGCTTTTGCACTGAATTGTTTGAGATAACAATTGGGCAGCCCATTGTTTCAGCAGTAAAGCCATTTCTCCTCGCGGTATCGTAATAATCCTCAACAGTGTGGCGTTTCACTTTGTATTTTGTTGTTGAATCGTAAAGGAACGGCTTTGCGCCTGCTTCTTTCAAAACGTCAACAATTTTTCCTGCAATCGGGGGTCTGATGTAATTCAGGTTTCCACGTTCGCCCATGTGCAGCTTTACTGCAACGCTTTTTCCCCTCCAGTTGCCTAAGGGAAATTTGCGCAGTGCTGTTGCCATTTTTTCCAGGAAATGGTCTTTTACGAAATACACATTGCTCATTCTTGCTCAAGAAAAAAATAGTTAAAAAGGATTAAAAAACAACCTAAAAAATTCAGAAAAAAAATAATTTGCCTTGTCTGCATATTGTTGGAATACTGCGTTTACCTTACTTTCTCCGCGCCCTTTCCTTTCCTTCTCAATCCCCTCGATTTTTTGCCCCTTGAGGTAAGGCCCCTTAATGCCCTTCCCTTGTGCTTTCTGCTGCAAATCCAGTTTATTTCCCTGTCTGATTTTATTTCAGGCGCGTTGACGTCAACCAGAATTATTTCGTAGTAGTGGTTTACGCCATCGTCGCCGATGTAATAAGAATTCAGAACCTCGCAGTTTGGATACCTTCTTGTGCACCTCTGCTCTGCGATTGCCTGAATGTTGATGTTCCTTGTAAGCTTGCTTACCCCCATTCGCTTGGGCCTTCTTCCGCTTGTCGGCCGAGTATGCATGCCGCTGCCTTTTCTTATTCTTACTCTTGTGACAACAAAACCCTTTTTTGCCTTGTAGCCAAGGGTATGGGCCCTTGCAATGTTCGTCGGCTTTTCCAATCGAACAATGGCTTTTTTCTCTTTCCTGAATCCAATCAGCCTTTCCCTCTGGATTTTTTTGTAGTCGTATGACTCGTCTTTTTTGCCAGCGAACTCGCGCTGGAATGTCTGCTGAATGAATTTTGCTGCGCCCATTTCAATCACTTAAAAAATCATTGAAAAAAGAAGCATTTAATGGCTTGATTTTTAATAAAAATTAATTAATTGCAAGCCTTTTTAAAGGTTAGTAATACAAATCAATTTGATTATGAAAACAGGATTCAAAAGCAAGGCAGCAAACGAGCACATTAGGGTTGAGGAAAACCAGTGGGCGGAAATTCTTGCAAAAGGGAACGCTTTTGCAGGCATGCTTTTGCTGCAGGACCAGAAGCTGTGCGCTGTATGCCATGAAATTGAGAGGGCGCTTAATGCAGGCAAAGTCAGCGCTGAACAAGTAGAATTTTTTGCTGCAGGGCTTGGAGGCAGAATTGATGCTGTATTGAAAATGCTGGATGAGGCTGAAGAGGGTTTTAAGGCAAAAGCCGAATTCGTTAAATTGAAGGAAAAGCTTGAAAAACCGGAAAACGGCAAGGCAGGGCTTGATTCCTTGAAAAAACTGGCCGGGCAAATTCATTTGGCGAGCCATTTGCTCTGCGATGAACTGCATGAAAAAATAGTGAAATAAAGGCAGCAGGATTCTAATCTAATCAATTGCCTTGTTTGTTTTTTTCACTGCACTCTGAGTTAATTAATTCCATTATTTCCTTTTTTTGCTTTTTCTAGATCGCTTTATACGAGTTATAGTTCTCTTAGACCGCGGGAATCCGCCTGCTACTATAAGTCCACCACAAGGTGGTCGCGAGCCCCTGCCATGGCATACGCCTCTGGCCATAAAATCACCTACAAAATATCAGCAGAAGTGATATATAAATAGCAATGATTGATTTGCGTTAAAAATATGTTTTAAATCAAATTGCTGGAAAAGAATCTTGCCATGCAGCAGAAATGCGTTGAATGCGGAAAAAAGGCAGTCATCTCTTTGCCCTATGGTCCGCATCGTTTCTGCAAACAGCATTTTCTGCACTTTTTTGAGAAGAGGGTTAGGCGCACAATCAGGGAGAACAGGCTGGTGCAGGGCAGAGAGAAGCTGGTTGTTGCATGCAGCGGTGGCAAGGACAGCTCGACAGCACTTTTTTTGGTTAACAAGATTTTTTCAAAAAGCAATCCTGTGGAAGCGCTTTTGATTGACGAGGGAATAGCAGGCTACAGGGACAAGGCGCTTGCAACAGCTGAAAGGAACTGCAATGAATGGAATGTGCAGTTCAAAAGGGTTTCGTTCAAGGAAGAATTCGGCTTCACAATGATGGACGTAATGCGCAAAACAGGCGCGGAAAAGCTGATTGGCAGCAGCTGCTCTTTCTGCGGAGTGCTGAGGAGGCGCTTGATGAACAAATACGCGAAGGAAATGCACGCTGGAAAGCTTGTTACAGGCCATAACTTGAATGACGAAGTGCAGAGCATTCTGATGAATGTTTTTGACGCTGATTTGGCCAGGTATGCAAGGCTCGGGCCAATGATCGGCGCACTGAAACTCCGCGGTTTTGTGCCGAGGATAAAACCATTGTATTTGTGCCCTGAAAAGGAGGTTATTTCTTTTGCCCAAATGCAGGGAATTGGGTACTGCGGGGTAAAATGCTGCCCTTTCCACTGGCAGGCGAAGAGAAACGATTTCAGGGCAATGGTGAATCGCTTTGAAGAAAAATACCCTGGAACAATGTTTTCAATAATGCGCTTCTTTGAGCAGACAAAGCCGCTGGTTGCAAAAGGATTGGGAAAAGCAAGGGAATTGAAATTGAATGCATGCATTAAGTGCAGTGAACCAACCAGCGGAAAAATTTGCAGGGCATGCCAGCAGATTGACAAAATAATTAAAAATTAGGAAATTTGGGCCCGACCGGGATCGAACCGGCGACCTCCACCATGTTGAAGACCTTTTTCCCAAGGCTTTTTTCCGCAGGAAAAAAGGCTTTGTCGAGGTGGCGTCATAACCGCTAGACCACGAGCCCTTAAAATTTAAAAGTGGGGCATCATATTTTTTAAGGTATCTGAATTGGATGTTTCCTTCGGCAAAAAAAAGAATTCCGCCAGATTATTTCTTTTTCTTTCTCAGTTCATCCAGTGCGATCCCCATTTCTTTTGCGAAGTTTTTTTCAAAAGAATCCAGTTCAGCCATTTTCCTGTCAACCAATGCAAGCTTCGCCCTAATCTGCGTCTCCAATGCAACCCTGCTTGCGCGCAACTCATCCAATTGCCCTGCAGCTTCCCTGCCCAAGCCGGCTGCGCTGCCCTGCAGTCTTTCCTCAATTTTTGCGGCAGCGTCTTTTGCCAGGCCTTCCGCAATCTCCGACTGCAGCTGCAGGGTCTTGTTCACCCTGTCATCCATAGTGCGCAATCTCTTGTTTGCCTCATCCAAAACGCGCTGCAGTTCGCTCTTTGCTTTAATCAGCTCCGCACCCATTTCAGCTGTAATGCGCTGCTTTGTTTGCTCCAAGTCGCGCAGCTTTTCCGTTAAAGCACTTTCCTGCTCTTTCCTCTGCTGCTTTTCCGAACGAATTTTTTCAATATCGCTTTCAATCTCTTTTGCCGTTGACCTCATGTCCCGCAGCTTCAATTCAATCATCTGGGCAAAAGCGTTTGCCTTTTGCTGCAGCTCTGTGTCAACCTTGCTTACCAGCAATGCCCTCTGGCTGTCAAACAAAACCTTGATCTTGTCCAATTCCCGCTTTGTGGCCGCAGCAATCTTCGCATCCAAAATACTGTCCAGCTCCTTGCGCAACTGCCGCATTTCCTGCAGTTTGCTGCTGACTGTTGCAAGAATGCCTCGTTCCCACAGCTTGCTCAAATCCTGTTCTTGGCCGGCTGCTTTTGGTTTTGCAAAAATTGGCGCCCTGCGCTTTTCCTCTTTTGCAGCAGGCTTTTTTTGAACCAATTCTTTCGCTTTCACTGCAGGCACCTCTTCAGCTTCTTCCCATTCTGCTTCTCCAGCAGGCGTTTCCTCTTTCTCCCAGTCAGCTTGCATTTTTTCTTTCGCGCCCCAATCTTTTTCAGCAGGCACTTCTTTCTCTTCCTCTTCGTATCCAAGCCCGCGTATGATTTCGCCTGTTTCCTGTTTCTCTTCCTTAACGCGTTCAATTATCTGGTCAGCCAGTTGCTCTGTCGCCTTTTCTTTTTCAGTTGCAACTGGGCTTGGCTGCCCGACAGCAGGCATTGCTTTCCCTTCAACAGCCTTTTCAGGTTGTTTCTTTTCCTCTTTTCTTTTAAAAAAACCGAACAGGGGCTGCTTGTGTGGCTGCTCCGGTGCAGGGCTTTTCGCTTCCTTTATCAAAGTAAGCGCTTCCGGCTTGCTCACGCCGACAACAGCAAGGTTTTCAACTATTTCTTCCTCGCTTACATTCATTGAAAGCAGCTTTTTAATGCTATCAAGCAGTATCTCTTTTTTCGCTGGCATTGCGGTACTGAATATATTTAAAGTGAATAAAAAGCTATCCGCAATGGGAAAATTGGGAAAAGCCAAGGCAGGTAAAACAATTAAAAGCTAAAACATGCAATAATTGTTTTTATGCGTGGCAGGAAGGGCAGTAATTTGTTTTTGCCTGGCAGGAAGCCAAAGTTTGCTGGAAAGCGAACGAAGTGGGAGATTAAAAGAGCGAAGAGACCGGGAAAAAGAATTAGGCAGAGGAAACTGCCCTTGGTTGAACCGCTTATAATTGCGCCAGTGCAGGAAAGGCAGGCTGCTTTGAAGCAAGGGAAAATGGTTTTCTATGACGGGGCAAAGAGGATTGAATTGCCGCTCGTAACTTGCAGGCTGCTTACAACTCGTAGGGCGGGGGGTTTTGATGATGTGCAGAGATTGGCTGGCGTCTACAAAGTGCCCTCAAACGGAATTTTTACATTAAGGGCTGGACTCACACACTTGTGGGTTTACCAATTAGAACACATCAAGAAAGGCCTTGTTGAAAACCCGACATATGCTGGTTTTTTTTCAAAACTCTCGGATTTAGGCCACATGGATCTTCGCAGGTCGAACTTAATAGGCCGTGGGCTTGGCGTAAAGGGCGCTTCAAGGGCTGAAAGGCATCAGAGGGCACTGCACAAAGGAAAACACTCTTTCGAAATGCTTCCAAAATTTCAAAGAATATTCACAAAACTTGGGTATAAATATAGAGGCACGGTTCGACGCAAGTATGAGGTAAACCCCCTTTTCAAAATGAAGAAAACCGGCAAATTCCAGAAAAAAGACAACTTATCCGAATTTTACAGAATTGAAGCAATTGACCCAAAGAACGGAAAGGTAAGGATCTTTAGTTTTCCAATTAAAGAGAAAAAATAAAATTGGACCCTTCGGGAATCGAACCCGAGGTCTCCACAATGCCAATGTGGCGTCTTACCACTCGACTAAGGGCCCACTGTGTAATGAAAGTGTTGCAACACTTTGAACAATGAAACAATGTTTTTTTATTTCTTAGTTCAAAGTGTTGAGTAACTAATAAAAAAAGTTGTGATTAAGGGCAAGGTCAGCGGTTCAGCCGCTTATGAGTATTACGTTGTCTCCTCTTACCATCAGCTTGCCGTATTTTGTTTTGAGCTCGCCTTTCTCAAGCTCTTCTGCGTTCTCCAGAACAAGGTTCAGGTGCACATCGAATGCTTTCAGCGTTCCCCTGACTTTCGCGTCTCCCTTCAGCACAACGAGGACTTCTTTTCCGATTGATTCGCTCAGCATGTCAAATGGTCTGTTTGCCATATTAAACTTACCTTTTTTTTGTTATTTTTTCAAGTTATTTTTTTGCAGCCCGTTTTTGCGCTTCTGTTTCTTTTTTTATTTCGGCTGCTTTTGGCGTCTTCTTGCCTCTTTTAAATAAGCCCGCCAATCTGCTTAAAAAGCCTTTCCTCTTTTCCTGGACATAGAAGCTCTCTATTTTCACTCCCGCGATTTTTGCGGCAATTTTCCTTATTGCAATCGAAGCAGGCGAATTTGGCTTCCTCAAAATCACCGGCTGGACTTTTTCCTGCATGAAGCTTCTCCTGACCTCGGGATCGAACGGAATCACCCCATAAACCGGCAGCTCCAGCATTTTCATTATGTCGTCGCTGCCTATTTCGCCCTTTTCGCCTGTGCTTAAATTTAGCACTACAGCAATCGGGTTGCTGCCCAAGCGCTGTGCTGTCAGCTTTATTTTCAGAACATCGGCAATGCTCGGGCTGTCGGCAACAGTCAGCAGCAGGATTTCATCCGCTGCCGCAAGCGCCGCCATAACGTTTTTTTCGATTCCGGCAGGCGCATCCAATAAAATGAAATCGTATTTTTCCGCAACGCTCCTTACAACCGATTCCAGCCTTTCGCTGTCAACCCTCCTGTAGCTCTCCAGGCTCAGCCCGCTTGGAATAAAGTTTGAGCCGGCAGGCCCGTCATAAATGGCGTCCTCTATTGCGCTCTCCCCAAGCAATACATCATGCAGCGTTATCGGGCTGCTTTGCATTCCAAGCAGCAGGCTCAAGTTCGCCATTGCAATGTCGGCATCAACAAGCAGAACCCTTTTGCCCAGCTGGCTTAATGCAATGCCAAGGTTTGCTGTGAGCGTTGTTTTGCCCACTCCGCCTTTTCCGCTTGCAATCGTAATTATTCTGGCCATTTCAAACCCTTTGTTTAGTTAAAGATGTCCAAATGTTTTTTATTTAAAACCTTTCAAAGCATTGGCTGATTTTTGCACCTGCCGGGTTTCATGCTTCAATTAAACTGTTTTTGCAGCACCTTTTCAATGTCCTTTGCAATCACCCTCAGCTCCAGTGTTGAAAGGCTGTTGTTTGCCTTAATTATTAACAATTTTCCGTTTGAGGGAAAAAGCATGTGCCATTGGTTGTTTCTTTTTACCGCGATTGCGTCCGGTTTTGAGGAATCGCTGCTTATGAATTTGAATAAATCCACTGCCCTCCCTGCATCTACTGCACCGTTGCCTTCGCTGCTGCAGACAAGCCTGTTGTTCAGCCGCACAACTGTTATGCTGTTCACTGCGTGCTTTCTCTTCAGGCATTCAAGCAGTTTTTTTGCGTCTTTTCCCGTCAATTCAATTTTTTCGCTCTGCAGCATGTCGTACAGCAGCCGCAGCTGCTCCCTTGGAACAGCTGTGTCGTCAACCGCAATTATTTTTGCGGCAAATCGCGTTGCAAGGTATGATAGTGGATTCATTTAGCATCGCCTTGAATTGAACATTTGCCTAACTGCATTGCTTGCCATAATTACATCTGCGTTCATTTCTACATTGCTCCTTAAATTGAACCAAGCCCGAATCGTTTTAAAACTTTTTCCTTATCCTCTGCCGGGCCTGCACTGCCATGCAGCACGTCGCGCACCAATTGGGGTCTGTATTCAGCAGGCAGCAGCCTGCCGAATGTCTGCATGTCAACTGGCTGCAGCAGCTGTACTTTTTCATTGAATGCGATAATTAAATCAAGCTGCTGGCTTGACAATGCGTTTACATCAAACACGCCTTTTTTTGCTTTCAGCAGGTTCAATGAAAGCCTTAAGGCGTCCAATCCAAAAAAAACAGCGTCGAACTTAACTGCTTCAAAAATTGCGCCAATTACTGCATTGCCCCTGATAAGCAAAACGGCTTCCTCAATTCCAGCAGCGCCCTCGGCTGTTGCAACAACATAGCCGCTAAAGCCAGCGTTCAGCAGCTGGGCAATTCTCTCATCCGCCCTGCTTTCATCGAACGAAACCATCTGGGCAACCGCTTCTCCGACAGGAAGATTCATGTTAAAAAAACACCTTGTTTAATTTGTTCAATTATTTGAAATTTTTTTCCGTTTTTTTAAAAAAATAATTAAATAACCCAATCCACTAATTTAATAATTGCTCAACAATTTTTTCCATTAAGTTCCCAAAACGATTACAACGTCTGCGGTATTCTTCAACGCAGCAGCGCTTGCCTCTTCAGCCAGGACAACGATTGTTTCCTTTCCATACCTCTTTGCTTTTATTACTGCCGGCAGGAAATCGCAGTCCCTTGTAACAAAAGCAATTGTGTGAATTGTTTTGTTGAAGATTGCTTCAGCCGCATCAACAGCCATTGCAACATCAATGTCCCCAACAGTGATGACAGACTCAAAGCCCTCGTTTACAACCGCTTCCACCAACTTGCTTGTAGCAAACTGGTTCAAAAAAACCTTTGCAACCTTCAGATTGCCGTATTTTTCCAACGCACCCTTAATGTCCCGCAAGCCGATATCCAGTTCCTTCCGCAAAATGTTCGGGCCGTCGACAAAAACAGCTATGTTTTTCTCCTTTTTTTTCTTAATCGCAACCCCAAGCCTTTTCTTTACCCTATCAAAAACCAAAACAAACACCTGCTGCCAGCTACAATCAGAGGATAAAATGGATTAACACAAAAGGATATTTAAACCCAATTTTGGAGCAACAAAACGGAAAATAGCTTATTGGAAACAATTTATTCAACCAAAGCCAGGCAATTCAACCAAAAAGTTATTTAAACCCAATTCACCTAATTAATTCAGGTTGATTTTTTATGCCTGAAGGGGAAAAGCGGTTTGTTTCAGTAGGCAGCATAAAACCAGGCAGTTTTCTTTTAATAGACGGAGAAGCATGCCAGGTCAAGAGCTTTGAGAAAAGCAAGCCTGGAAAGCACGGCGCTGCAAAAGCGAGAATTGTCGCATTCAATATTTTCACCGGCTCAAAAAAAGGATTGCTTAAGCCCACTGGGTCAGAGGCAGAAGTGCCGATAATTGCCAGGAGCAGCGCCCAGGTTGTTGCAGTAATGGGAGACATTGTACAGATAATGGACCTGCAGAGCTATGAAACATTCGATCTGAAAAAGCCGCCTGAAATAGAAGGATTGGCAAGCGGTGTCGAAGTGGAATACATCAGGTGGGGCGACAGCGTAAAAATCGCAAGAAAAAAAGGTACCAGCGAATAAGGATAAGCCAGAAGTTGCAAGGAAAATAATTATAAAGGAGTTTATCGTAATAGAGTTAGAGGTAATAAAATGAACAAGAAAGCGATTCTGCTATTTGCAATTTGCATTCTGGTTGCGGGCAACGCATGTGCTTCAACAGTGGCAAGAAGCTTCAGCGCAACAACAGTCCAGCCTGGTGCTGACTTAACAGTAACCCTGACAGTCGACATAACAGGAAGCGAAACATTCTACGCAATCGATGAGCTGGTTCCAAGCGGCTGGACAGTGAAAGATTCTGGCACTGGCAGCGCAGAGCACACTGGGCACGTTAAGTGGGTTGAAATACAGGGAGCAAAAAATACCACCCTTACTTATACCGTGACCGCGCAAAGCGAACCAGGCACAGCAACCTTTGCAGGAACCTACATGTTTGAAGGAATGCCAAACGAAGCCCAGATGGCTGGGCAAACCCAAGTAAGCGTTGGCGCAACAGCAGGCTCAACGGATTTGCTGGCACCGTTAGTTGCATTGGTAGTGATAATTGCAATAGTTGCAATAGCAGTTAAAAGAAAGAAATAGGGCTGCTCAAGGGGCTGGCTAAAAATTTTGCCATTTGCCCACCTACCTAAAGCCAACAATTTGCTTACAGAAAAAATTAAATTCTTGGAAAAACAATAAATATAAAGATAATTTAACAAAAAAAGGGACAAGAATGAGCAAAAAAAATCTTTTGCTGCCGGCAATTTTCATTCTGCTTTTCGGTTTCACCTTTGCTTCAACGGTAACAAGAAGCTTCAGCGCAACAACAGTCCAGCCAGGCGCTGATTTAACAGTAACACTGACAGTCGACATAACAGCGGCAGAAACATACTACGCAATAGATGAGGTGCTTCCAAGCGGCTGGACAGTAAAGAGTTATGAAGATACCGGCTCAGCAGAGCATGCCGGGCACCTGAAATGGGTTGATGCAAATGTAACAGACGCGGCAGATACTCCTTACACATATGTCGTGACAGCGCCAAGCCAATCCGGCACAGCAGATTTCAGCGGAATATTCATGTTTGAGGGAATGGAAATCGAAACTCCAATAAGCGGGCAAACCAGGGTTACGGTTGCAGCAGTATGCACAATAGACAATGATTGCCAGAGCAACCAGTTCTGCTGCAGCAACGTGTGTGTTACACCAGCGTGTTCAGCAGACGGCGATTGCCCTGCAGGGCAAGTGTGCATTAACCCTAACGAGTGCAATGCCTCTTGTTCTATAACAGGGTGCACAGCGGACAGCCAGTGCCCAACTGGGCAGATATGCTGCAATCCTAACTGCGTTACGCCTGGGTGCATTGATGACAGCGGATGCAATGACAATGATGACAGCACAACAGACAAATGCAATAATGCCAACACTTGCACAGCCCAGTGCACGCACGAACCAATAGTAATAAAACCGCCTGTTGTTATTTTTCAGCAAATCATTGAAGTAGGGAAAACGCAGACAATAACACTAACAACAGAGGATGGAACGCCAATAGCAGACTTCAACGTTTTAATAACATTCCCGGACAAAACAACAGCAAAATTCACAGCAATTAACGGGATTGTGGCAATTCCAATTGGGGCAGCCGGAACATTCAATGGAACAGCGCAAACAGCTGGCCATGAAGTTCCATTCAGCTTTGAAGCAAAAGCGCCTCTGCCGCCACCAATACCGCCTGAAACAAAAGACATAACCTACTTGATAATTTGGCTGCTGGCAATAATAGTAATAAGCGGCCTGTTAATGGCAATAACCAGGCTGAAACCGCTATGGTTCAGGGTTTTCATGGCAACCAGCTACACAGCTTTGCCATTTGCAGTAAGATACTATTTACAAAATATGGAGATAGCATTGGCAACAATAGCAATCCAGACAACAGTGCTGACAGCATTGTGGTTCAGGCAGTGGAAGAAAGAAAAACTTGGACAAAAAAAAGAACAAGTTGAATGGAAACAAACATCCCAGAAAGAAACGCCTCCTGAAAAAAAACAGCAGCCCTCAAGCGGAGAAACAACGGAAAAAGGCTGGAGCGAATTGCAGCGCGAACTGGATAGAATAACTGAGGAAAAGAAAGCGCAGGCAGCAGAGAAAGAAGAAGAGTCGGCGGATGAGGGCGACTGGGAAGAATTCGCAAAGTAGAAAAATGCAGCTTGCTTGAGGCAGGTTGGAATTCATAAAAAGAGAGTGCAGGCAACAGATTTGTGGCAAGCTGGAATTCTTGAAAGAGAGGCAGTGGCAGCAGGCATTTCATCCTATTTTATTTTTTGCACTATAATTCAATGTCTTTGTAGAAGTCCTTTATCCCCATTTTTACCAATTCAATGTATCGCTTTAATTGCAGGGCACCGAGAATGATTAAATAGAATGCGAGTGACAGCAAATTGAACAGCAGATTGCTGCTGAACCTGTCTGCGTTGTCAAAGAAGTGGCAAACAAAGTGCTGGCATCCCAGGAAAGAAAATAGCGTGAGCAGGATTGCTACTGCCGCAATCGCTGTTATAAGAATCAGGAAAGGCTTTGCAAGCATTACCAAAAAACCTCTTTTCTTTTCCGCTTCGCTTGTTTTTTTTGCCAGGTAAAGGTATGCGCTTGTTTCCCTGTTGTACAGCCACACGAGGAATGCGAATACTATAACAGCCGGAATCATGATGCTTAAAACGCTGATGATTGGATTGTATCCGATTGGAATAAAGCTGTTGAGAAAAATGTATGCGTCTGCATCATATGCCGGGAAAAAGTTTGCCGTAAGCAGTGTCACAATTGCTACAGCAAGCCCGGCTATTATCAATGCAATTGCCCTTCTCCTTACTTTCCGCACCTGCCCAAGAACAGCGTCAATGTACTTGAATTGGGTCTTCCTGATTTTTTCATCAAGTTTTTCAATGCCTTTGCTGTAGTCATGCGGCGGCAGCTTGACTTTTTTTTCCAATTCCCTTTCATCAAAAAACTCTGACATGTATTATTGTAAAGGGCATTTTGGTATATAAGAATTGCTGAAAGCAAAACTTGGGTTTCAACAGCATCAAAGTGCCGGCCTGCTTGGTATATAAGAATTGCTGAAAGCTGAGGGCTTGCAGGGAAAAGTGAATTTTAAAAATAAAATCTTGTTTTTTTCAAATTAAAAGCGTTTTATGCCATTTAAAAATTGCTGAAAGCGGATGGGGGAATGTTTTTATATTAGATAATTCTTTTACTATACTGATTAAAATGGCTTTAAGCATTTTTGGAAAAACAAAGCAGGACAAAATGGAATTGGAGAAAGACAGGTACCTGCAGGCACAACTGCATTTGCTGCAGAGCAAATTGCAGCGCTTGGAGCGGATCTTCAGCGTTGGAATGCCTTTGGGCGAAGCAGAGGAAACAATCGAAAGGCTGGACAAAATAGAAAAAGGAGTGAAAGTAGTTGACTCAAAGGTTGAAATGTTCGCAAACGTGCTCAAAGGGCTGAAGGATGACTACGCAAAGCTGCTGCAGTCGCTTGACACAAAAGCAGGCATCAACCAGCTTCAAATCATTTCACAGAGAATCAAGTTCCTGGAGAACATCTATGGGGAACTGAGCAGCACCAAAACAAAGGACATCTTCCTGAACATTGTGGACATCCTGAAGAATCTGGAAACCAGGATGGGGTCAATCGAGGAGATCGCGCACAAAAACGTTGGCTTGCTGTTCAAGAAAGAGCTGGAGAAAGTGGAAAAGGAAGCAGTGGAACAACCATTGCCTGAAACAGAGGAGCAGATGCAAGAGAAAGCAGCTGCAATGCCAGGCATGGAAAAACGGGTTGCAGCAGGTCAAGGAATCAGCGGAAAGATATCAGGGTTCTTTAAAAGAATCCTCGGCAGGAAATAGCCGAATATCCAATTAAGGGGGTTGTTTGTGCTGTGCAGAGTAAGGTAATAAACTGTGTTGGCTGTGACGGAGTTTCAGATCCGGCTTACATAAAATGCAGGACTGTTGAATGCCCTAGCGAGCCAAAGCTAATGCCTTTGGATGAAGAGGTCGGCTTGGTTGTATTCAAAAACGACACATTCACAAAGCTTTGGTATACTAAGGAAAACGAATTCGTTGTAATGCCTTTTTTTGTGGACATCCTGCTTGCGCCTGTTTCAGGGAAATCGATTGCAAAATACAACATCAAGGATGCTGAAGTGCGTATTATTAAGGGAAAAGACGATGTTCAGCCAACTTATACAATCAGGATCCCGAATCTGGACAAGAGCTTTGCTGAACTGTGGGACATTTATTCAAAATACGAAGCAAAAGACATAAGCAGCCCGCTTCTGCAGATCTGGATAAAAGAAAAGGGAATACTCGATTACCTGCTTAGTGACCCTGCAATCCAGGAGATAAATATCAATCCCCCGGAATTCACTACCGCAGTCAGGATAGTGCACGAGGAATTTGACGAATGCTTAACAAACATTTATCCAACCCTGGACTTTTTGAATTTCCTCGCAACCTTTATGAAAATAACAACAGGCAGGCCATTGAACAAGGCACAGCCGCAGCTGGACGGCGAGCTGATGGTTGAGAAAAGGAAAGCAAGGATTGCTGTTGTTGCAAACCCTTTCTCAATTCATGGAACTGGCTACAGCATCAGGGTGCACAGGGAAAGGCCATGGACCATTCCATTGTTTATGGATAACAAAGCGGTTAATGGCTGGTTCGCAGGCCTGATGAGTTTGGCAATAACGCATGGAAGAACTTTTATGGTTGCAGGGCCAAGGGGAAGCGGAAAAACAAGCCTGCTCGGCGCCCTGATTCTGGAGATTCTGAAAAAATACAGGATGATTACAATAGAGGACACGCAGGAACTGCCTGTTGACGCTTACAAAGGCATGGGCTATGATTTGCTTGCATTGAAAGTGAGAAGCTCGCTGATGACACACGGACTGGAGATTCCCTTCGTAAAAGGCCTGAGGACATCGCTCAGGCTTGGAGACAGTGTACTGATAATCGGTGAGATTAGGTCAAAAGAAGCGGTTGTATTGTACGAGGCAATGAGGATTGGCGCAATGAGCAATGTTGTTGCAGGAACAGTCCACGCCGACAATCCTTATGGTGTATATGACAGGGTTGTGAATGATTTGGGCGTTCCAAAAGGCAGCTTTAAGGTAACTGACCTGATAATAATGGTCAGGCAGATAAAGAGCCCGACTGCGCTGAAAAGGGTAAGAAGGGTTACAAGCGTAACAGAGGTTTTGAAGGACTGGGAGGACACGCCAAAATTCCAGGACCTTTTGGTTTACGACCCGAAAAAAGACGAATTGGTTCCGACAGATGCTCTGCTTAAGGGCAAAAGCGCTTTCATCAACAACATCCTTGAAACAACAAAAGGGTATGCCACTTATGCAAGTATGCTGGATGACATGAAACTGAGGGCATGGGCAAAAGAGAGGGCAGTTGCCGTTTTCAGCGCTGACAAAAAATTGCTTGAAGCCCCCACAACAGGCGAATTTAATTTCAGGTATGTCCAGCTCTTCGAAAAATGGAATCCTTTGGACAGCGCCGAGAATGAAAAAAAATTCAAGGATGAATTCGAGAAAATGCTTCAGGAGAAAATAAAGGGAACAGGCTAGCAGCTGCTTTAAAGAAAACGATGTGGTTCAATGTGGTTTAAATACATTTACGATTTGGGAAAAAGCCATCCTATAATTCCGAAAATTGCCTCATTGGACAAAAAATTTGACAGGGTGCAGTTTCCGTACAACAGCGCTGATGTTTTAAGCGGGGTTGCAATCTGCCTGGGCATATTCGGCTCAATAGGGGCAGCACTTTTTTTCCTGCTGCCCACACTGCCGCTGATTGGATGGAGCGTTCTTTTCTACACTTTTGTGGTGGCTTTCGCGGCATACATTTACGCAAGCGGAATAAATTACACTCAGAGAATGATTGACTACAAGGAGGAAATGCTGATTGCTTTGCTTGAAATCAGCAACTATATCTCACTGGATGTAAGCATTGAGTACGCAATAGTCCAGACAAACAGGGATTTGCACGGAGTTCTGAGGGACCAGTTCGATATAATAATGGAAAAGCTGAAAAGGAAGAAATTCAAAACAATTGGAGACGGCTTTAGTGAGTTCATTCCAAGGTGGCTGGAGGTCAGCCCTGATTTCGTTAAAGCGCTCAGCCTGCTGCAGACAGCCGCAATCAGCCTGCCGCAGGACAGGGATAGAATAATAAATGAAGTGATTGAAAGCATTATCCAAAGCTATTACGAGCAGGGAAAGCGCTTTACTGAAGAGCTTTCCTCGCAAACCCAGAGCCTGATTGCAATCGGTGTTTTGTTCCCGATGATGATGCTTATGATGATTCCAATGGTCAGCGTTTTCCTGCCTGATACAATAAACCTGCCAATGCTTATTTTCGGATTCAATTTGTTTTTTCCAACCGTTCTTTTAATGCTTGCAATGCAGTTTGCGGCAAACAGGGTTCAAGTGAACACAATCAGAATGGAGGAAAGCCCGGAATTTGAGATATTGCCGGTGAAATTCTTTTTCATTCCGTTAATAATCCTGGTTGTTTTTTCATTCCCGACAGCAATGCATTTGTACGGCCTGGGCTATGGAATGGATGTGAAAAATGAATACAGCTTTGAGTCAGTTGCAACCATCTGGACAAGTGCTTTCGGCATCTTTTTGGCTGTTGAAATAATCACAGGGGTTTTTGTAAGGAAATACAAAAAGCTTTGGGAGAAAATATACGAAGTGGAGCAGGACGTTCCGCACTTGCTGCAGGTTTTCACAACATACCTGAGCCTGAACAGGAGCGTTGAAAGCATACTTTCAGATGTGATTGATGATTATGAAAAGCACGGCTTCAAGCAGCACCCTGTAACAAAGGTTTTCACTGAAATGCGGGAGCAATTGCTCAGGACAAAGAAAACGATTTTTGAAATAGTAAAAACAGTACTGCCAAAGCTGAACCCGAGCAAGAGGGTTACTTCCATTTTTGAAAGAGTGATCGGCTTCACCGACATTGACCAGTTGAGCGCAGCGAAAAGCAGCAGAATGATCAGGGAACAGCAGCTGTCGATATTCAGATTGGATGACTACATCAGGACACTGCTTGCGGACACTCTGAGCATGGTGTATGCGGCTGTTACCTTCATGGCACCGCTTTTGAGCGGCGCGGCCGTTGTAATGGCAATGGCAATAGTAATGAGCCTTACATTCATCCAGGACAAGCTGAAGGCAATCTTTGAATTATTCGGCGGATCATTTGACCTGACCCTGGTGAAGCTGGAGAAAATAATTCCGCCAACAATCCTTGAATTCGTTATCGGGATATACTTCCTGGAAATGGTCCTGATTCTTTCACTCTTCCTCTCAAACATAAAGTACGGAACGGACAAATTTAAAATCGCGGAAACAATCAACAAAAACATGCTTACTGCATTCGCCCTCTACACAGTTATCCTGCTTGTAGGGTACTTTGTTTTCAGGGAATTGGTTTTCGAAGGAATATTAAAAGGAGGAGCCCTAATCGGGTAGAACAATCTGCCAACCGGACAGCAAATTGTTTTGGGATTATTTTGATGGAGGAAAATTAATTGGGTAAAACAACCTTTGATTGAACAGCAAATTGTTCAAAGAGTATTTTAATGGAGGAATTTAATTGAGCAGAAAAATCTGCTGGTCAAACAAAAATTGTTTCAACAATATTTTTGCGGGGGAACATTGAATGAGCAGATCAATCTGGATGGCGGTAGAGGTGTTGGTCGGCCTGGCTTTCCTTGCAGCAATTTTAATGTATGTTATAACAACGCTGAAGGTCGGTTAAGTTATGCAGGTTATTGAAACGGAAATTGCAATCAGGCAATTGAATCGCAAGGGTGAATGAAATGCAGGCTATTGAAATGGTTGTTTTCATGATTGCCAGCATTGTAATCGGTGGCCTGATTCTTTTATTTATCGGCGGCATTGATCCGGGGCAGCTTTACGCAACGGTTGAAAGGCTTGTTTTTCCCCAGCCCCTTGATGTGAATGCAATGCTGACAGTAACAAAAACAGGCTTTGCAGGCAAAATGGGAGCCTGCTGGCGGGAATGTGCCTTTGGGGCAAAGAATTTAAAGTGCGGAGCATTCTATATTACAACAGAGGGATTGCAGGACCCCGCGGAAAAAAATCTGGACAGCAATTCACTGCAGTATATTTTCAGAAAATTCAATTACTGTACTGACTGCGTTGTCAGCGTGGAAGAAGAGCCAATTATGCTGCCAGCTGTAGTGAGGCTTGAATGCGAAGCCGGAATATTGGCGGTGAAAAAATAGTTAATGAAAAAGAATGCAATTTAAACAAAAATTGGCTGTTGACAATGGTTGGTGAAAAAATGAACGCAAAAGGAATGGAGCTGCCCATTGCCGTAATGGTTGTTTTCTTTGTTTCAATCGCAGTTGCATTGATTGTGATAAACTTCGCCGGGCAGCTGATCGGAATGGGGCAGACAGAGCTGCGCAAATTCACTATTGGTTCCGAGAAAGCCGATTTCTTTGTTGAAACATATGCTGTAACAGGAAGCACGGTTGCAACACTGGCAAGCCAGTGCTATAAAGACAATCTGGGCAAATACGGCGGCGACAAAATCTGCTACATACTGCACCAGTTGAATACTGAGCCAATTACATTGGAGGAAGCAGCAGCCGCGTCAGAACAATTCTACACGTTGATTGCGGAAGATCCTGCAGCTGTTGAGGAAAAAATTTCCTTTGAAGGAATGGATGATACCGGCAGAACAATTTACATTCGATTCGATGAGTTAAACCAGAGAATCGCGGTTGAATCTTAAGGGAACAAAAACAAAAAATTTGATTTTAAATTAGGGGCATTTTTCCAAAAAAATCAGAATCCAGCAGGTTTTTATACCAGAAAGAAATTATTTTATTAAACTAAAAAAAGCAGGTGAACAAAATGATGGTGAACAGAAAAGGAATGAGCATGGCAATAGAGATATTCATTGTCCTGTTTGTATTGCTTGCTGTTGCAATGCTTGTCCTAAGGCTTGTGACAGAGCAGTCAGAGCAGCAGATTAAAATAATCGGCGAAGAGCTAAGGCAGCAGGAGCTTAAGAAAATCAAGTCAGACTGCCAGGCGGCATGCAAGTGCGATACTGAGGGCGAAAAAGTCGGCTACTGCCTGACACTGCTGAGAGCCGGAAAATCGGACGAAGGCGCGCTTGACCTTGATGGCGACGGCTTTACAACAGGCTTTGCTGAACCGCCTGAAACAGGAGGCCTGTACGGCTTGTGCGAGGACAGGATTTACTGCAGCCAGCTTGCAGCATGCAAGTGCGGTGAAAGCGTTTTCGACATGGAAAGCTGCTTCAAATACATCTGCCAGTTCTGGGGCAAGAAAGACCCGGAGAGAGTTCCGGCATTGATGGCAAAGTTCTTCCCAGAGCCAACTTGCGTAACACAAGACGACCCGAAATTCCTGGACCACTGGTGGTGGGTGTACAACAAATATGTACTGGACTGCGGCGTCTCGCCGGCAGCTTAGCATTGTCTGAAAAGGTGATTCGGCATTGGAGCAGGCTGTTTGGCTATACGTTGGAATAATTGCTGCATTGATTGGCTTGGGCTTTGTCGCCTCAATTGTAATGAGCGGCAGGGAGACAAGCAACCAGCAGGCAGTTGAAAACACCATTAGGAAGCTTGAACAGAACTGCAACCTTGTTTGCGCTGCTGACACAGAAACAATGTTCAGCGTTGATGTAACTCTTGTTGCAGGAATGCGATTGTACGGTTTGCAAAAAGCAATCTGCGCTGATTATGCTGCCAAAAGCTATTGCAGGGAATGCGATTGTAGTCTTTTGGACAAAACCGATACAACCAAGCAGTTTGAATTGGATTTGAGCGAAGCAAGGCAGTTGTTTGAAATGCATAATTACACCTGCTTTATGGAAAGAATCGAGGAAGGTGTCGCCGTTGAATGCAAAGGCTGACGCCCAATACTCTGAGTCTTCTGCCCTTAATGCAAGAGGCGATGTGTTTCCTTTAATCAGCTGGCTTGGCCTTGTCCTTGTTGCGCTTATAATCGGCTACTGGTTTTTTTCGAATTTTTTTGTCGGAAAAAATGTTCTTGAACGGGTTGAGAATGATTTGAAGAACATCAGGAAAATGGTTGACGATGCATGCGATGCATTTTATTATAACGCGGAATACAATCCCTTCACGGAGGAAGGCCGCCTTGATTCAAACAGCTCGGACATCTGCATCAGGACACCTGACCTGAACAAATGCAGGCCTGTCTTATGCGATAAGCTGGCTGCAGGCGCACTAAACCTTTCTGGGATAGGTGACTTGAATGTTTTAAAGGAAAGAAACAGCGAGATAGTGCAAATAGTGAGTGGAGATTGAGTTAGATGAACCGGAAAGGAATTTACAGCATGCTGAGTAGTTTCTTTTTGGCGGTAATTCTCGTATTCGTTGTCTTGACACTTGTTTACATAAACTTGATTGTTGTATCGCATGAGAGCACTATTTTCCAGGGCATAAAGCCATTCGAGCTCGCATCCGATGTGAAGAACAAAATAATTGAGCACGCTGATTGCTTTGGCGGAAAAATAACATCGGAAAAGCTTGGCCCTGCCGCAGACCTTAACCTTACAGAGTGCAGCAATAAAATAAGCGAATTGAGCCAGGGCCAGGTTGCCGGCTTTTCTGTTGAGAGAATGCAGCACTTGGATTGCAATTCGCTAAAAAAATCAGGGGGCGATTTCAACAATTGCTCGCATGAATTTGTTTTCTTTGTAAACGTTGGAGAGAATTATAAAAATTGTTTGGGCAAAATGACTATCTGCATGGCGATGAAAAAATGAGTGTTGTTGAAAACATCATTGCAATGGTTGTCTTAATGGGGCTGCTGCTTGCAGCATTTGTGATAATCACCGGCTTGAACGTTAACTTTTTTACGGATGTTGTTGATACCAGCGTGAAAGAGTACAATACGGAGAAATACCAGAATGATTTGGACGCTGTCCTGAACACAACAGAGCCAGTTTCAGGAAACAACTATGCTGGCTTGCTTGCGGACGCGGTTTACTACAGGAAAAGCTATTTTGATTACAATGCCCAGCCAGGGCTGGAAATAAACGAAGAAATAGGGCAATACTACAATAACTTGGAACCAGGCACTGCCAATGCCTTGGACCACAACCTGCTCAAAGTAGACAAGCTCGTGCAATTAACTTTTGACAAGTTGTATGGGAAAAAAAATTACTATTTGGAAATCGCACCGCTGATTTTGAAGCTGCGGCTGTACTTTGTAATTGATGGGAGTGCTTCGCTTGAAAATGAAATAACTGAATTAAAAACAGCTATTCCAAAACTTATCGCCGATTTTAATAGCCAATTTGATGTTGCTGCAAGGGTTTTAGTGCTTGCAGGGAGCGAACTTGAAACTCAGGACCCATGCGCTGAATTGCAAACACATGCTGAATGCAGATACCTTCGCCAAGAAGAAATGTACAGCAACCAAGTTGCAAAGGGCT
>CAYHBD010000031.1:0-10447 GCA_964354805.1 uncultured archaeon
TAATGGAAAAATTAAATAAAAAAACTATTTCAATCTCTTTTTGACAAAAGCAATAAAAAAGGCTTGATATAAATAGTATAGGTGTAAAATGCGAAAGCTAAAGCGAATTACTGGGAAAAGGGGTTCAACTGCAAGTGCTTCAACTAGGCAGAAGCTCAACAGAGCAAAGGTTTCCACTGTAAGTGCTTCAACTAGGCAGAAGCTTGCCAGATGGAATCTAAGAACTGCTGCATTGCGAAGAGAAATAAATTCTATCAATGCAGCGCTTAAAACCCCAATCACCCCGGGTTGGGCAAATAAGTTGAAGCGAGATTTAGGGCGCCTAACTGAAGAACTTTCTACCATTCAAACGAAACAAAAGTTATTAGGCAAGTGAAAAATGGCATTCTTTTTGCTTGTAATAGGCATAATTTTTTAATTGCTTAAGCCCTCATTTTTATTGTCTTTTTTGGTGGCTTTGGGTTATTATATGAAGGCAAAATACGCAATGCATCTGGATTTTTTGCGCAAGGCGGACAAGCCTGTTTTTGAGGCAATAATTGCTGAAAAGAATAGGCAGATGCAGGGCATTGAATTGATTCCAAGCGAGAACCTTGTTAGCCAGGCAGTGCTTGAGGCAATGGGCAGTGTTGCAACAAACAAGTACAGCGAAGGCTATCCTGGGAAAAGATACTATGGCGGCAATGAGTTCATTGATGTAATAGAGAACCTTGCAATAGAGAGATGCAAAAAACTGTTCAAGGCAGAGCACGTGAATGTGCAACCTTTAAGCGGCAGCCCTGCAAACATGGCTGTTTATTTCGCAACAATGAATGTTGGCGACACCTTTATGGGAATGAAGCTGACAGAGGGAGGGCATTTAACTCATGGCCATCCTGTGAATTTTTCTGGAAAGCTTTACAAGTGCGTTCAATACGGCGTGAGCAGGGAAACTGAAATGCTTGACTATGATGCAGTTGAAAAACAGGCAATGGAAGCAAAGCCAAAGCTTATTTTAAGCGGCTATACAGCTTACCCAAGAACAATAGATTTCAAGCGCTTCAGGGAAATCTGCGACAAAGCCGGAGCATTCTGCATGGCGGACATTGCGCACATTGCTGGCTTGTGCGCTGCAGGGGTCCATGAAAACCCTGTTCCGTTTTTTGATGCTGTTACAACAACAACCCACAAAACACTGAGGGGCCCAAGGGGCGCTGTAATAATGTGCAGGGAAGAGTTTGCTGAAAAGATTGACAAAGCCGTTTTCCCAGGGCTGCAGGGCGGCCCGCATGAACACATAATTGCAGCAAAGGCTGTTGCATTTGGTGAAGCGCTGAAACCACAATTCGCACAGTATGCAAAGCAGATTGTAAAAAACGCAGCTGCTTTGGCTGAAGAGCTGATGATGCTTGGATTGCGCCTGGTAAGCAATGGGACAGACAATCACCTTATGCTTGTTGATGTTTTTAAGAGCAAGGGGCTTACTGGAAAGCAGGCAGAGCACGCTTTGGAGCTGGCTGCTATTTACTGCAACAAGAACACTATTCCCTTTGATACAAGAACTCCCTGGGACCCGAGCGGAATAAGGATTGGCACGCCTGTTCTTACAACAAGGGGGATGAAAGAGAGTGAAATGAAAGAGGTTGCAAAATTCATTGTAAAAGCATTGGATAATAATGGCAATGAAACAAAGCTTGCTGCAATTAAAAAAGATGTTGCCCTGTTCTGCAAGCAGTTTCCTTTCTATAAATGATTGTGGCAATTAACTGAAAATTGCGCAAAGTTGTTGTAATTAAATTAATTTCCTTTATAGTTATTTTTTATGCCGGCAAAGATAATCAATGGAAACGCAGTTGCGCAGCACGTTATTGCAAAAGTGCGGAGGGAGTTAGCGCTTTTGGAGGCAATTAACGTAAAGCCAACCCTTGCCGTTGTCCTGGTTGGCGAGAATGCAGCAAGCAAATTGTATGTTGAGAAAAAGCAGCAGATGTGCGAGCAGCTTGGCCTTGGCTTTGAATTGCGTGCATTAGATGAAAAAATCAGCGAGCAGGAATTAAAGGGAATAATAAATGAATTAAATTACAGCCTGAATGTCCACGGCATACTTGTCCAGCTGCCACTGCCTGAAAATTTAAGGCAGGAAGCAATCCTGGGCTGCATTTCTCCATTAAAGGATGTTGACGGCTTCAGCGCCCTGAACCTTGGATTGCTTTTCTATGGCGAAAGCAGCCTTGCTGCATGCACTGCAAAAGCCATAATCAAGCTGATTGAAAGCAGCGGCACAAAAATTGAGGGCGCAAATGTCTGCGTTATAAACCACAGCATTGTTGTGGGAAAGCCCCTGGCATTAATGCTGCTGCACAGGAATGCAACAGTAACAGTCTGCCACAAATTCACCAAAGACCTTGCATTGCACACAAAGCAGGCAGACATTCTGATAACTGCTGTCGGCAAGCCTGGTTTGATTAAGGCAGACATGGTCAAGCAAGGCGCTGTTGTGATTGATGCAGGCATTGCCAAGGCAGGGGATAAAACAGTTGGCGATGTTGATTTTGAGGGCGTGAGCAAGGTTGCCTCTTTCATAACACCAGTTCCAGGCGGAGTAGGCCCAATGACAGTCGCATATTTAATGGAAAACACCCTTAACGCAGCCCTGCTGCAGCAAAGCCAAAAGCAGGCTGGCCAAAAAAGCAGTGCTGCATTATAACTGCCCGCAATATTGCTGAAACCTTAAAGAAGTTCAGCGGCTTTTTAACTGCATCTTGTCAGCAGGCATATCAATCTCAGAAAAGCTCAGCCGCCTTGTAGCTGCTTCTAACCAGAGGTCCTGCAATAACGCGCCTGAATCCTTTTTGCAATGCAATTTCTTTCAATTCACTGAATTTCATTGGTTCAATAAATTCAGCAACAGGCAGGCTCTCTTTGTTCGGCTGCAGGTATTGCCCAATTGTTAAGAAATCAACCCATGCTGCAATCAAGTCATCCATTGCCCTTAGCACCTCTTCCCTTGTTTCGCCCAGGCCAAGCATTATGCTGCTCTTTGTGAAAATTTTTTTATTCAATTTCTTTGCATTCAGCAAAACATTCAATGATTGTTCATAGCCTGCCCTTGCATCCCTTGCAACATGCTGCAGTCTTTCAACAACCTCAATATTGTGCCCGATTACAGCTGGTTTCGCTTCAACAACCTTTTGCAGGCAATCACAATTGCCCTGAAAATCCGGAATCAGCGCTTCAACCTTTGCGCCGGCTGCATTCGCTGCTTTGATGCATTCGGCAAAATGCAAAGCGCCAAAATCAGGCAAATCATCTCGGTCAACGGAAGTTAAAACAGCATAGCGCAGCCCGAATTTTTTGATTGCATCAGCAATTTTTTTGGGCTCCAGGGCATCGAGTGCTGTGCCTTTTTTTGCGCTCTGCACAGCGCAGAAAGCGCAGTGCCTTGTGCAAGTGCTGCCCAAAATCAGGAAAGTTGCTGTTTTGCTTTTCCAGCATTCAGCAATGTTAGGGCATCTTGCTTCCTCGCAGACAGTATGCAATCCGGAAGAGTGCAATGTGTTTCTAATTTGATTGAATTCCTCTCCGCCGGCAATCTTAACTTTCAGCCATTCAGGTTTTGGCATTCCGCTCACTCCATCTCAAAACAGGCTCCCTTGCGGCTTTCACAGCGTCCAACCGTTTCACTGGCATGCTGTGCGGAGCGCTTTTAACCAGTTCCGGATTTTTTTCCGCTTCTTCCTTTATTTTAATCATTGCATCAGCAAAGCTGTCAAGCGTTTCCCTGCTTTCTGTTTCAGTTGGCTCAATCATCATTGCGCCTTTTACAATCAGAGGAAAATAAATTGTTGGGGGATGAAATCCATAGTCAAGCAATCTTTTTGCAATGTCATTTGTTGTTACGCCATTTGGCATATCCTTGTCAGAGATAACGAATTCATGCATGCATTTCCTGTTGAATTGCAAGTGATAATGCTTTCGCAGCCTTTCCATCAGATAGTTTGCATTCAAAACAGCGTTTTCCGAAACCTCTTTCAATCCGCCTGCGCCGATTGCCCTCAAGTAAGTGTATGCTTTCACCATCACGCCAAAGTTTCCGTAAAAACTACGCACCTTTCCAATGCTGTCTTTGCCGCTGTAATCCAGCTCATACATATTGCCTTTTTTTTCAATCAAAGGCCTTGGAAGGAATGGAACCAGTTTTTCAATCACTGCAATTGGCCCTGCTCCAGGGCCTCCAGCGCCGTGCGGTGTGGAAAATGTTTTATGCAAATTCAAATGCATTAAATCAATTCCCAAATCAGCAGGCCTGCAAACGCCGAGCAATGCATTCAGGTTTGCCCCATCACCGTAAACAAAAGCGCCTTTTTCATGAACTGCCCTGCATACTTCAACAATGTTCCGGTCAAACAGGCCGAGCGTGTTTGGGTTTGTTATCATTATTGCCGCAACGCTGTTATCAAGTTTCTGCTTCAGGTCGTTCAAATCAATATTGCCTTGCGCATCGCTTTTCACTTCCACTGCTTCAAACCCGCACATTGAAACGCTTGCAGGGTTTGTCCCATGCGCCGAATCTGGCACCAAAACCTTTGCCCTCTGCTCGCCTTTCTTCCTGAAGTATGCCTGGATCATTATCATTCCAGTCAGTTCGCCTTGCGCGCCTGCGGCAGGCTGCAGGCTGCATTGCTTGAAGCTTGTTATTTCGCAAAGCATTTTTTGCAATTCAAACATTAATTGCAATGCTCCCTGAACTGTAGCAAGCGGCTGCAGCGGGTGCAGCCGTGAAAATCCATCCAGCTTTGCAATTTCCTCGCAGATTTTCGGGTTGTATTTCATTGTGCAGCTTCCGAGCGGATAAAAGCCATTGTCAACACCGAAATTCATCCTGCTCAAGGCAGTGAAGTGCCTTATTACTTCTGGCTCGCTCAAATTCATGCCCTTTTCAAAGATTAATTTCATAAAAATCCCTTGCCAAATTCAAATTTCCTTTTTCAAAAACCATTTTCATTGCAGGGCCTCCAGTTCAGCCGCTAGTTTATCTATTTCCCATTTGCTGTTCATTTCAGTTGCAGCCAAAAGAACGCAGTCGCGCAATTCAGGAAAATTTTCCTCAAGCAGAAGACCGAAAACAATGTTTTTCTGCAGCAGTTTTTCCCGAATTTTTTTAATATCCTTTTTCTTTGCAACAAATTCGTTGAAGAAATTCTTTCCAAAAGGAAATTCAAAGCCAATCGTCTGCAGTTTTTCAGCAAGGTACAGTGCATTTGCATGGTTTTCCCCTGCAACCTCTTTCAATCCTTTTTTCCCAATGGTTGCAAGGAAAACGGTTGCAGCAAGCGCGCCCAATGACTGGTTGGTGCAGATATTGCTGCCCGCCTTTTCCCGCCTGATATGCTGCTCCCTTGCCTGCAAAGTAAGAATGAAGCCCTCTTTTCCATCGGCATCCGCTGTTTTCCCGACCAATCTCCCTGGAATTTGCCGCAGAAACTGCTGCCTGCATGCAATAACGCCTGCAGCAGGGCCTCCGAAATTCATTGCATTGCCAAAGCTCTGCACATCTGCTGCAACAATATCAGCGCCGCTTTCAGCTGGCTCGCCGATAAAAGGCAATGACATTGCTTCTGCAATTGCAACAACCAAAAGAGCCTCTTTTGCATGCACTGCTTTTCCAATTTCTGAAAGCTTTTCAATGCACCCAAAAAAATTGGGCTGCTGCACAATAAAGCAGGCTGTTTCTTCATCAATCGCATCAACCAAATCTTTTGTTTCAATTTCCCGTAATTGCAGGCCGCCTGCGTTTGCATAGGTTTCAACAACAGCCTTGTATTCAGGGTTAAGGCTTTTTGCAACCAGAACTTCTTTTCTGCCTGTGAAATTTTTTGCCATAACCATTGCTTCTGCTGTTGCTGATGCGCCATCATACATGCTTGCGTTTGCAACATCCATTCCAGTGAGCAGGCAGATGTATGTCTGCCATTCAAAGATTGCCTGCAGAATGCCCTGGCTTATTTCAGGTTGGTATGGCGTATAAGCAGTGTAGAACTCGCTTCTGCTGGTTATTGCAGCTACTGTTGCAGGAATGAAATGGTTATAGCAGCCTGCCCCAATAAAAAGCTGCAACTGCTTTGCCGTCTTGTTCAATGCAGCAATTGATTCAATTTCCTTTCTAAGTTCTCGTTCATTCAAGGCAGGCTGCAGATTCATTTCCCGTTCAATCAGGACTTTTTTCGGCACATCGGCGAATAATTCTTTTACATTATTGACTCCGATTTCTTTCAGCATTTCGCGCTTTTCTTTCTCACTGTTAGGTATAAATCGCACCCAAAGCCCCCTACAGAAATAAAAAATAATTAAGGTTCTGAAATTCTTTTCCCTTTATTTTTTCTTCTTCTCTTCCAGCACAAAAGCGTCATATTGCCTGCTGTCCAGCAGGTCTTGCAATTCTTTTTCATTGCCGATTTTTATTTTGGCAATCCAGGTGCCATAAGGGTCCTTATTCAAAAGCTCAGGGTTTTTCTCTGCGGCAGGATTCACTTCTGCAACAGTGCCGCTCACTGGAGCGAAAACATCGCTCACGCTTTTCACGCTTTCAACGCTGCACATTGGCTTGTTCTGCTCTACTTTTGCGCCAAGCTTGGGCAATTCAACAAAAACTATGTCAGTAAGGCTGTGCTGGGCATAATCAGTTATTCCAACTGTTGCAATATTGCCGGCTAACTTGCACCATTCGTGCTCCTTTGTGTATTTCCTATCAGCAGGGCTTGCCATAAAAATCATCTCCTATAAAAGGGCAGCTCAACAACCTTTGCCTTAACCCTTTTTCCCCTAATATTAATTTCAATTTCTTGCCCAACAGCACTAAATTCTTTTGCTATATATCCTAACCCAATACTCTTTTTTAATGTTGGCGAAAAGCCGGCGCTTGTTGCAATCCCCACTTTCCCTGAATTTGCAAAAATTTCGCAGCCATGCCTTGCAATGCCTTTTTCAATCAACTCAAATCCAATCAATTTTTCTTTGACACCAAGCCTCTTTTGCTTTACCAGCGCCCTTTTTCCAACAAACCCCTTGTTCCAGGAAACGATTTTCTCATAAGGGCAGAGCAGAATGCTGTGTTCCGCATCAATATCCTGCCCATGCAGAAGCATGCCAGCCTCCAATCGCAGAGTGTCCCTTGCAGCAAGCCCGCAGGGCAGCAAGCCAAATTCCTTTCCAGCCTGCATCAGCGCATTCCACACTTTCTCCGCATTGCCAGCATCAAAATACAATTCAAAGCCATCCTCGCCAGTGTAGCCGCTCCTGCTCACAAGGCAATCAACGGTGTTCAATTTAATTTCTTTAAAATTATAGTATTTTATTTTGTTTAAATTTTCTTCAGCCAATTTCTGCAAAACTTTTTCCGCTTTTGGACCCTGCAAATCAAGCTTTGCCATGGTTTGCCTCAAACCCTCTGCTTTCGCATCAATCCCTTTTGCATTTTTCTGCACCCAAAGCAAATCGCTTTCATATGGGACTGCGTTCACAACAAGCCAGAATTTTTCCTTGTTGAATTTGTACACGGTCAAATCATCTAAAATGCAGCCTGCTTCATTGCACATTGCAGCGAGTTTCATTTGCCCTTTTTTCATTCCGGAAATATCCCTTACAAGCAGCGATTGCAGCAGCTTTTCCGCATCTTTCCCCAGCACCTCTATTTCCCCCATGTGCGAAACATCAAACAGGTCGCATTGCTGCCTTACGGCATTGTGCTCTGCAATTGGCGAGCCATAGTGCAATGGCAGCATCCAGCCGTGAAAATCGGTCAGTGCTGCGCCAAGCGCTTGGTGCAATGCAAAAAAAGGCGTTTTGTTTGGCATAATGAACAAATAGAAGAATAGCAAAAATCCTTAAAGCCAATTGTTGGGCAAAGAATTAGTAAGCCTTAAAAATTTTGGGAAACTATATTGATACATGGCTCAGCCTTTTCAAAAGAGAAAGTCAAGTGGCTGGGTTTCGCGAAAGCGCCAAGCCCACGGTGAAATGTTTCTAAGCCAGAGAAAAAAACTTTTAGACAGAAGAACTAGTTTACTGCACGAAATAGGCGCCTTGCAAGATAGGGTGGCTGCTTTGGAAAGAGCAGGCAAACTGGATGATTTGCATCCAAAAACAAGCCGCACCAACAGGGAAGTATTTGCCAGTTCGCTCGAAAAAAAGCATAAGAGTTTGAACCGAACAGAAGCCCACTTAAAGCAGTTTGATTAAAATCAATGCTAGCCGGTTACTTCAGCAGCCCTTTTTCGCGCAGAGCTTGCTCTATGCGCTGCCTTTCTGCCTTATGGCGGGCATCCTGCCCTGTTCCATAGCTTCATTTTCTGCATTAGTGCCAGCATTGTCCTTTCGCCTCTTTTCCACTGGGGAATATATTCGTTTATTAATGTTGGCGTGTCAACGCATTCTTGTGTTTGAGTGCAACCGCTTTTGTCAAGCGTGCATTGTGCTGTGCATCCAAGCGTTCCGCCTGCGAATCCAAGTGCAGTGCAGGTTGTTGGCACGTTTGTTGAATCGCATTCCTCGTTTCCTTGTATAATGCCATCGCCGCATTCTGGTACATGGCAAGCTCCGCAGTCCTCTGGGCAATTGGAGCAGTTTTCCACGATTTGCTCATCGCATATTCTGTCGCCGCAAAAAAGCTCATGTTTTACATTCATCATTGCATCTAAATAGGCTTCTCTTTGCGCATTGTACTCTTCTTTTGAATTGCACTCTCTTCGCTCATACTGGCCTCTGGGGTAAGGGGTGGTTCGAGTAGGATCAGAGCCGCAAAGTATTCTTGTAAAACTAGGCGGGTTTGTTAAAAATTCATAGTCGTCTGTTAATCCCTTTGAAGGCCCCATTTCATATCCATTGGTGTTTTTTGCCAGAGCAATAAGAACCCCATCCCACCCGGCTGGCTCCCAATACCAAATATGGGTCCTGCCTACATAGTAAGCATAGATTTCATCGTTATAGCTTCCGCCGTGTAGTGCAGGCATTTTAAGGCCGGTGAGGTTGTAATAATTTTTTCCAGACACTTTGCGATTTACGAAATTCACTTCCTGAAAATAGCGTGAACCCTCTATCCAGCCTTCTGTTCCAAATAAAACTGCTGGGTTCTCGGAGTCAGAAAAACCAGCAAGAATGTTGTCATAATATTTGTTTCTATACTGTTCATCTCCTTCCGGCGGGTTTTGTTTTGGGGATGGATAAAAACCAATCAAAAAATCACGGTTAACCTTCTTAACTTCAGTTTTCAAGTTTGTTGCAAGCCCTTTAATATCGTCTGCAAGAAAACTATAATAATCATCTAAGCAGCCATTTTCACTTAGCCAGACCACTCTTCTTGCTCTTTCTTCAAAACTGGGGCCGGTTGGTTTAGGCGCTTGCCCTTGTGAACATCTTCCAGCGCTAAGGTATTTGTTAAAAATGAAGTCTTCAAAGCCGAATTCTTCGGTTAGGTAATGGGGTTGGGTAAAACTATCGGAGTATTTAAAATTCCCGATAAGATAAAGTTCAAAATCAAAGAGGACTCCATCTACTCTATGCCTCTCTGTCTGGTCTAATTTAGCCAAAGCAACAGCAACATCTGTCAAATGTCGCCAGTATTTTTCATCCCAGGGGCTTACCATGCAGCCCTCTATGCCATTGCTAAAAACTGCTCTATGTTCAGCTACCGCTGATACATAATCACCATAATAAGCATCATCACCATCATAATCAGCATCACAGGGTAATTGAAATTTGCTGCTGCCCTGGTACCATCTCTCAAAGTAGTTTGTAAACCAAACTGATACAAAATTCAGCATATTTTTTTCGTATGCTTTTTCGGAATAATCTACAATTGCCTGAGGCAAGTGATCGGGATACTTTACTCCGTCTGAGAAATCGAGCTGGGCCAGCCTGTGATTATCAGTAGAAATAACAAGAGTATTTATTCCGTGTTCTTTGAGTATGTCTATTGCCTCTAAATCGCTAGTGGATGAATTTAAATTCTGGCTGGTAAAGTCTGCTGCTGCTATTTTCCCCCTCGAAACCATCTCTTGAAAGCTGCCAAGAGCCATGGCGGGGGCTGCTGCAAATAAGAACATTACCGCAAGAGTAATTGCAATAAGTACGGCTCTTGGTTTCAATTTCAATCAATAGATTAAAGCGCTTTGTTTAATAAAAATTTATTGTTTGAATTTTAGGGCGGTTCTTGCTTAATCCTTTAGATTCCTATTTTGCTTTTCAAAAATCAGAAAAAAATTACTTCAGCAGCCCTTTTTCTTTCAGCGCCTGCTCTATTTTCTGCCTTTCAAAGCCCTCGATGATTATTCCGTCAATGTCAGTTAAGGGCAGCACTACCTCTTTGCTTCCCTCCGGCCGAACGCTTCTCCTCTTTTCAACCATTTCTTTTGCCCTTCCCTTGTCCTCTATTACATCATACTCCTCAAATGCAACATTATAGCGCCGCAGC
>CAYHBD010000032.1:0-17114 GCA_964354805.1 uncultured archaeon
TGAGCAGCAGTGCAAGGCCCCTGGGCAAAGAAATGCCTTCGTAGTCAGCGAACTCATCTTCTGAAATTCCTGCCAATTGAACATACATGTTTTGATTGAGAGAGTGCACCTTAACTTGGAATGAAACTTTCTTCTTCAGCCAACTCTTTGCGATTTCATCTGTAATCAACGAGCTATTTGTTGATGCCACGACCCACATTCCCAAGCCATTTGCATAGTCTACAAGGCCCTCAATGCCTTCGTGCATTAAAGGTTCGCCGCTTTCTGCAATATACCAAGTTTTTGCCCCAAGTTTTGCAGCATCTTTCAGCACTCTTTTGATTTCATCATTGCTTAATTCCTGTTTCTCGGCTTTGCCTGCATCTGCGAAGCAATACAAGCAGTTGTAGTTGCAAAGCCCTGTTGTGCCAATCCCGATTTGCAGCAGCTTTTTGTTTTTAATTGCGTCCTCAATTTCCTCTTGACTGAAGTCAAAGCCCTTTAGAATTGGCGGTTCTTTGTAGTGATGCATCTAATCACTTTGCCTTTCTTACTTCTTTTCCAGCAGCGCTTTGTCAATCGCTTCCATTTTTTCCCTTGCGTCAACCAGGTTTACTTTCGTGTCCTTGCAACCGTCATACAACAGCATGCTGGCCTGGGCGTGGATGCCTGTTCCCCTCAGCCTGTCAAAAGCCATGTTCGCTTCCTCAAAGCAGCAGACGCCCATGACTGCTTTCGGCTTGTATTTGCGTATCAGCTTTTGAACCATGCTCCCGCCAGGGGTAATGAAAACATCTCTGTAGCCCAATTTTTTCGCTTCGTTAATTAACGCGCTCAAATCGCATGCACCGCACTGCCTGCACTGCAACCCTTCCTCATTGTATTTTGCCTTGCATTTCTTGCTGTTCCGCATGCAGTGCGGCAAAAAAAGAATCCTTTCGCTAAATGGAGTTGCTTTGAAACCGTATTCATTCAGCCTGTTTCTGATTTCAATGTGGGTATAGTTAATCAGCCTCTCCTTCAACCCAAGCCTTTTCGCAATAGCCTCAGTTGCCATTGCAACATCCAGGTGCGCTGTCCTGTCAACCAGGCTAGCGACAGCATCCTTTATCTTACCGGTAATTTTCGCCATACGATAATAAAAACTGGGGCAGAAAAGGTTAAATAACTAAAAGAAAAAAGGGAAGGGGAAGGTTAATTGTTTTTTCTGCAATTCCCTTAGAGGTTAATTGTTTTTTTGCAATTCCCTTATTCTTTCCCCAACGCCTTTTGCTTCCTTCTCCAAGTATTTTTTGTATTCCTCAAGCATCTCGATTTTCTCTTCTTTTGTAAGGAAGCTTCTTCCGCCATGATAGCCGCAGCCGCAATCGCCGTAATCCATCCAATCACCTCCTGGTGTATCGTATATACGATATGATTGCTTGGGTTTATTTTTTAAATATATCGGTTGTCCGATATAATATGCTGCCCGGGAAAGAGCAATGTTGCTGTGACATGAGGGGCATGTTGTCTTTTCTGATTCTCTTCCTGCTTTCCAAGAAGAATATGAACGGCCAGCAAATTGCTGAGGAAATCGCCGAGAGGAAAGGCAGCTGGCCGAGTCCAGGGACAATCTATCCCGCGCTGAAGGGCCTGCGGCTGCTTGGCTTGGTCAAGGAAAAAAAAAGCGGCAAAACCGTAACATACACGCTGACAGAGCAGGGCAGGGAAACCCTGCGCATTGCAAAGCGCAAATTCTGCCAGACATTCAAAGGCGTGCTGATATAGCCCTTTTTCCTGAAATAATCAAGGAATTCAGCTGGATAACAATTTTCAAAACAGAGAAAATCTACTACGCGCCGCAGGCGTGAAGGAAAAAAAGCAATTTGCCCCAGCCGGGATTCGAACCCGGATCGCGGCCTTGAGAGGGCCGAGTGCTTAGCCGTTACACTACCGGGGCATTTTAAGAAAAGAGGGTTAAATATTCTTTTTAAATGAATTAATTTAAAAATTCCTTTGCTGTGCTGGCTTTACGATTCCAACGGCATTTCAATTCTGTTGCTGTTCGCGCTACCGACAACAAGGCTGTTTGGCTGTGCTGATTCAATGCACAGCAGGGCGCTTGCCAAAACTTCTTGCTTTGGCTGCAGGGCATCTGTTCTGCAGTTGTTGCATGCAATAACTTTTATTCCTGACCCGAATTTGAGGAATACTTTTTCTGCTACGCTACTGCCTCTGTTTTTTACTGTTATTTCAATAGCTGTTTCCTGGGGGCATTGCAGCAGTTTTGCCCCATTGCTTACGCTGGCTTCAAGTGTTGTTGGCTGCAAAACAGTGAAAGAGAGTCCTGCCTGCATGCCTGATTCGTTTTCTGCGTTTTTTTGTTGTGGCTGCTGTCTTGCAGCGCCCAATCCGAATAAGCCGGTTAAATTTTTGTCATAAAAATAGAAGAAAAGCAATGCAATCGCGATCAACATTGCTCCCAATAAAAACAGCTTGTTTCTGTTCATTATTCAGACCTGCATTGAAAGGCTAACGCTAAGGTTTGCTGCAGCAATTTCAAATGAAAGCGAGTTTGAGTTAACGCTGCCAAGAATACTATCTGCTGTTACGGAGGCGAAAACAGTTCTTTCCCCAACAGCAAGCATGTTAACATAAATGTCTGCCTGCTTTGTTTCATTCGGCTTTATTTCTGGAATGCTCAGCGTGCTTGTCTCTGTTTGAATCCAATCATTGGACAGGCCGTTCAATGAAATGCGCAGATTTTTTGCCGCAATCTTGCCGTTGTTTGTTATTGTTACAGTGAATTTTACAACGCTGTTAAGGGGTACAAGGTTTGGGTTTGAAGGGGCAGCTGCCTTTTTTGTTGGAAAGATTTTTCCGCTTAATGCAATTGCAGCAATGGCTGTATCAGGGGCATTTGAATTTAGCGCATCTCTCCCAAAGCCTTTGTCCGGGAGCTGCATTCCCTTAAGGCATTGCAATGCGCTATTTGCATCGCGGTTGTAGGCGATTAAAGCCATTGCCCCCAAAGCGGTTGTGTAAGCATTAGAGAGGCAGCCGCTTGGTTGCTGTTTTCCTTTAAGCCATGCAATTGCTGCATTTATTGCTTGGTTTTTTTCCTGCCCTGCTGCTGCAAAAGCTACCAGCGCTTCAGCACTGTAATCTTCTGAACTGTTTTGCCCTGCTTTGTATCCAAAGCCGCCATCTGCATTTTGGGCTGAAAAGAGGTAGTCAATTGGTGTTTTGCTGTTTTTTGTTGGCATAGGCGTGCTTGCTGCAGCGAAAGCAAGTATTGCCCAGGCTGTTGTGTCAACATCGCTGCTGCCCCAGCCACTGAAACCAGCGTCGTTTTCTTGTTTTGAGAGCAGAAAGTCAATTGCAGTATTGTTTCCTTTGTTAAAATCTTCAACCGAGAGGCCGTTTGCAATCAGTGCCATTATTGAAACGCCTGTGTGCAGTGCATCGCGTTCAAAACCCGGGTAAGCGAAGCCAGCATCTTGCGCTTGGTTTGCAAGCAGATAGCCCTGGGCATTTTGTTTAACCGAATCATTGCCTGCTGAAAGGTTTAATGCCATTAATGCAAAAGCATTTCCCCAGACAGCATGCGAGCCGATTTGCCCATTGCTGTCTTGGTGTGCTGCAAGCCAGGTTATTGCATCGTTAATTACAGTCTGCCTTGTTTTGCTCGGCACATCAGCAAAGCCCAATTCGATTGTGTCACCGTTTACTGGAACATAGGCACTTACTCCAACCGGTGCGAATTCCGCATTCACCCAAAAATGCCAGTATTGCCCTGCTGAATTGTTTATTCCGTTTATTCCGTTGATGAACCAGCTGTCGAAGGAGGGGTAGTATGTCATATCCATCTGCAGATTGTGTGCTGCAGCAACCTGCATGAATGCATTGAATGCATTTGCGTCGTCTGCTACATTGGTTGATTCCTCTATGTCAGTGAATGTGCCAGCTGGGAAATTGTAGATTACCGTAACGTTTTTTGCTGTCGCATGCGCTGCCAGGAAGGAAAACAAAATGAGTAAAAGAAAACATTTTTTCAACTTGGGCATGAAAACATCGTCTGCCAATGTTTTTAAATAGTTTCTTTAAATGATAATAATCGTTATCAAAAAGGGTAATACCTGAATAGTGGGCTTTATGGATGTTTTTAGGGCTTTGGGAAACGAGAACAGATTGAATTTGTGCTGGGGTTGGTTTGATGGATATTTTTAGGGCTTTGGGAAACGAGAACAGGAGGAACATGCTCAAAATTTTGCTGCAAAGGAGAATGCATATTAGTGCATTGGCAAAAGAGCTGAATATTGCTGTTCCTGTTGCATTAAAGCATACCAAAATTTTGGAAGAGGCTGGGTTTATTGAAAGGACAAGGTTTGGGAATACCCATGTTTTGCAGGTAAAGCAGGAGGCATTGCAGCGGATAAAACATTTGTGGGACTTGTTTGAAAAACCCCTTGTGGTTTCGGTTAAGAAAGGGGCAACAATGTTGGATGCATTGGGCACTATGTCTGGCTTGCAGATTGAAAAGCAAAAAGACGGGGCTTTAATTACAGCGGTGGATGGGAAAAAGGGCTACTATGTTTATGAGGTTAATGGAAAGCTGGTTGAGCTACCGATAGACTTGTTCAAGATAGAGAAAAGCATGGAAGTGGAATTAAAGCGCTTGCTGCCCGTTGTCGGGAAGAAAATAATTATCTCAATAAAATAGGGTTATTTTGGAAAAAAAGAATTGTTTTGATAAAATGCTTTGCAGGGAAAACCGCTATTAGCTTCCTTCCAGGCGCCATTCAATTGCAGTGTCTTTTTCAAGGGTGATTGCGCTTATCCCTATTTCGCTCATCTTCCCGTCAACGTACAATGCCCAATATTGTTTTTCTGTTGAGGCAACACTGTTTATGCTTGTCACAAAAGCGCCATACATGGACATCTTGGTTTCCACTTCCGCAATCTTGTTCATTTCGTCGAATGCGTTTGCCCCCTTTTCAACGGTTATTGTTTTGTCCAAGACAACTTGGTCGCCTGCCAATGCCTTAAAGCTTACTGAAACCGTTTCTTTTCCAGGCTGTGCAGTTGAAGGGCCTGCGAGGTTTTGCGCTGCAATGCTGAATACCAGCCAGATTACAACTAATATTGCAAGCCACAGGAATAGCTTCTTCTCGATTTTTGTTTCCTTTTTGGGCTTTGCTGCCGGCTGTGTTTCATCCATTTCTATGCCCTCGCAAAAAACCTGAATTTGCTTAAAACAGCTGAATCCTCAAGAGCCGGATTGCTGACTATTGCCCTGTCAAGCAATGGCGTGAGAATCAAAACGAATCCGCTTACAGTGAGCAGGTGCAGTATTGTGAAGGGAATCTGCCCGATGAAGGCTTGCATGTAGCTCATTCCGAACATTGCTGGACCGAATAAAACGCCTGTTACAAAATCAAATATTAGAACGCCGATAACACCGCTTCCCAAATAGTGTTTTAGTTGCACTTTTTTCATTCTCTTATACGTGAAGTGGAATAATATGCCCAAAGCAGCGTAAGTGCCTGCCGTCACCCAGGTCCAACGGCCTATGCCGCTTGTTATCAAATCAAAGGAAACCATTGTGAGAAAAGCGAATAATGATGCCTGCCACCAGCGGTTCTGTTTTGCGAATGGCAGCATGCATCCCATTATTGGATCATTGTTTGGAATGAATCGCAGCAGCCTGTAGGCATTGCAGAATAAAATGCTTAAAGCGTACTTTAATACCTTCATTTTGCACCAATCCAATAAGATGTTTTCTTTTTTTAAACTTAATTGCCACGGCAAAGATGTTTGAATTGTCGAAAAAAAGGCAATGCCGGTGGTGGGAATTGAACCCACGGACCTCTCGATTATGAGTCGAGCGCTCTAACCAGGCTGAGCTACACCGGCATTCAATAAAATATAGAAAACAAGCAATTTTAAATTTAAAGGGGTTTTTGCAAAATATTAAATTTTTGGATAAAAACGGTTTTCGGCTAAGCAATTCAGAGGCTGATTGCTTTTGCTGTTTCGCTCAGGTCTATCTTGTCCTGTTTGCTGTAGTCAAGCCTGCTTTTCATAACCAGTTTTCCGTTGTGCAACAGAATCCTGTCCGCGTATCCAATGAATAATCCTGTTTCAAGAACGCCTGGAACATCTTTTGCCTGGAACTCCAGTTCCTCCAGGCTGTATATTTCGTCAACGTTTACATCTATCACAAAATGGTTTGTTTCGGTTCTGAACGGCTTTCCTGCACCCATTCTCAATTTTGCTTCGCCAAGCTTTTGCAATTGCAGCATTGTTCTTTTCCAGCCGAAAATGCATATTTCAAAAGGAATCCAGCCATGCAGCCTGTTCACATAGTTTTTCTCTTCTGTTATGACAATCAAATCGTCCGCGCTTTGTGCAACCATTTTGTCCCTGACAAAGCTGCTGCTGCCCCTCTTAATGTAATTGAATGCCTTGTCCACCTGGTCAACGAATTCAACAGCCACATCGATTTCGTCTTCGTTTATTGAAGCAAGCGGGATGCCGAGCGATGCAAGCTGTGCTGCAATATCCCTTGATGTTGCAACAACCTTTACGTTAATGCTTTCTTCCTCTATTTTGAATGCGAGCTTTTTAATAAATTGCTTTGTGGCAGCGCTTGTCCCGAAAGCAAGCACCATGTTGTCCTTGATGTATTTTGCAACAAGGGCTTCAATTGTCTCTTCCCTCAGCACCATATGCTTAATAGTAATTGCTTTCGGTTATTTAATTTTTTTGTATGGGGAGAAACAGGCTTTTTTACCGTTCTAGGCCATTGAATATCAATGTGCAGAATTGTTTGGCGAGTGTGTTCTCTGCATCAATTATTGATATTGTTTCGGAATCAGTAAGCGGCGTATCAAACCATTTACTCGTTTTGTTCTTTATTACGATTTTCAGCAGTCTTTTTCCGCTGAACTCAAGTTTGGCCTCCCACTCACTGTCCGAACCTGCCGGGAATTCTTGCGCGTCATAAATTTTTTCCAAATAGCTGCCAACCGAATAACGGTAATCGCATGCATTTGTTGCGCTTTCCTTATGGTAATAATTTATTCTAATTGTTTTCTTTAATTTATCAGGGAACAAAATATCGCCAACGCTTACTGTCTGGCCTCCCACAAGCACGCCGCTTTTATTCAAATTGAAGACTGCTTTGTCAGTGTCACATCTTGAGACAGTCAGGGTATATTTTTCGCCGTCCTTGCCCTCTATATTTGTTAGTATATCAGTGCCTTTTGCATCCAGCCATGTTTGGTTTGAAACCAATTCGATTTTTCCATTGGCTTTGTCAACCGAGGCAACCAAGCTGTCCGTTGTAAATAACGGAATTATTATTTTATCATCATTGCCTGCGGCAAAAGGCGCATCATTGGTTAATGATTGCGTTGCCGGAATCCCTTCGCCCAAGTCAATCGTGTAAGACAGTCTTCCCGGCTCTATGTACAATTTGCTTTTGTTTGTTTCCTTATCGTAAAAAATCGTGGCAGCAAGGGAAAACCTTTCACCCATATTTACGTTGGCAGTACTAACACCGTTGTACGTGTAACCTTTATTTGCATATGATTTCAGCGTTTTGTTATTTGCATTAGTTACACTGCCATCAACATCTGCCCGCAGCACGCCGTTGCCTGCGTCAAATAACGTGCTTTCAATGGTTCCGGAATTCGCACCGCATTTAATTGTTATCCTCTCCCTGCCGCCTGGAGCAGCCAGGCAGTCCCAATCTGTACTGTTATCGCACGCAACAGGGCAATAGCCGTCGCCCGAAATGCATTGGATTATTTTCTCATGCGTGCAAACGGCTGGAGCGCCAGCGCACTTATCAACGGTTGACAAATCATTGTCATTGCAATTTGCATCCGTTGTGCATTCATCAGTCCTTTCACAATCAGAATCATTATCGTAATTGCATCCGCTTGGGCAGTAAGCATCGCCGCTGCTGCATTCGGTAATCAATTCATGGGTGCACTTGTTTTTCGTTCCTATAACGCACTTATCTTTTGTCGCTCGATCCCAATCGTCGCAATCAGAATCTGTAATGCACTCCTGCGGAGGCGGAACCTCGCAATCTGAATCGGATTTATAACTGCATTGCGTTGGGCAGCAGTTGTCGCCGGCAATGCACTGGGTTATTTGCTGGTACTTGCACTCCTTTGGAGCACCCATGCAGCTATCAATCGTGCAAGCCTGTAGGTCATCGCATGCTTCATCTGAAACGCATAAATCGTCGCTTCTATGAATGCAGACAATTGCATTTGTTTTCTGGCCAACCAGCACTTCAACTGAATCAGCACCCTCGCTGAACATAATATAATAGTAATCATTTGCGGAAAAAGTTGGGCCGCATTTTGCAATAAATTCATCAGCCCTGGCTTGGCTCTGCTGCCTGCTTAGGGGGACAAATGTAAGCTGGGCATTGGGGTGTGCCGCCAAAAAGCTGGCAACACTGGGCGACTGCTTTACTTTTGCCACAATCTCTGTTGTAGGCAAAAGGCAGCCGCTGAAAACTAGGGCAAGCAATAGAAAAACCATCAAAGGCAGAATAGCTTTATTCATTGCTTACAATAAACGCAATTCAGCAATAAAAACCTTTCCATTTTTGAAAATAAACCCTTAAAAAGACAGAAAAATGCAAAATAAGCCCAGGCAGGAATTTGAACCAATGAATTGAATTAAAGCTATAAGCCTCCGGCGGGAATTGAACCCGCGACCCCGTCCTTACCAAGGACGTACTCTACCACTGAGCCACGGAGGCAGTAAAACAAATTAGGTGCGGAAAACTATTTTAATCTGTTTTATTTTTCTAAAATTTTTGTAAATTTGCCTAATTCGCTTAATTTTATTTTCCTCTGCTTTCCGCTCTTCAAATTCTTCACAGTAATGCTTTTTTCTTTCAGTTCGTCTTCGCCGATTATTGCAACGAATGCTATGCCTTTCTTGTCAGCGTACTGGATGTTTTTGCCAATGCCCCTGTTCATCAAATCCATTTCGCAGCTCACGCCGGACTGCCTGATTTTTGCCGCAATCTGCAGGCATTTTTCAACGCACTTTTCCCCAACAGGCGCAATGAACAATTTTGTTTTGCTTTCAACCAGAATTTTTTTCTCCAATGCTTCAAGCAATCTTTCAACTCCGAAGCTCCCTCCAACAGCAGGCGTTGGCGCTCCGCCATACAATTCAACCAGTTTATCATATCTGCCGCCGCCGCCAACACTCGGGCTGCCTTTAACGCACACCTCAAAAACCATACCAGTGTAATACTCCAAGCCCCTTGCAAGGCGCAAATCAAGGGAAACAAATTTTTCCAAGCCATTTTCTTTAAGCAATTTAAGCAGCGCTTGCATTTCCTGCAGGGGAACGGTGTTTTGCAATTTCAGCTTTTCCAGCTTGCCGCTTTCCAGTTGTCCAAGAATTTGTGTGTCAATTCCTTTTTGCTGCAGCTCTTTTTCTACGCCCTGCTTTCCAATCTTTTCCAATTTGTCAATGCTCCTGAAGCAATCAACAACTTTCTCTTTCTCCACGCCGCAGCTTAATGCAATCTCTTCCAGTAGCTTCCTGTTGTTGATTTTCACAGCAAACTCGCCTTTCTTGAATCCAAGCGCCTGCATCACTGCTATTGCAACAGCGATTGTTTCAAAATCTGAAAGCATGCTGGCGCTGCCTACAATGTCCCAGTCCGCCTGGGTGAACTCCCTGTAACGCCTTTCCCCTGGCCTGTCATACCTGTAAACAGTGCCGATTTGGTATCTCTTGAATGGCTTTGGCAATTGCGGGTTTGATGCAACAACCCTGGCAAGTGGAACAGTCAAATCAAAGCGCAGCCCGAGCTCTCTTTCGCTCTTGTCCTTGAAATAGTAAATCTCTTCTTTTATTGCTTCTCCGCCTGAGCCCTTTGCCGCAAGCAGGGCAAAGTCTTCCACAATCGGGGTTTCCAATGGCTGAAAGCCATAGCTCTCAAAAACCCGCCTGCAGGTGTCCTCTATCCGCTGCTTTTTCTCCGCCCTCTCAGGCAGAAAATCCTGCATTCCACGAACTGTCTGGAATTTTTCCATGTTAATCACCTAATTCTTGATTCAAAGTTTTATTTAAACAATTACTTTCTGCAGGCTGTATTCAAGAATGTCTTCCGCGCCAGCCTTTTTGATTTTTGGTATAATTTCCCTTACCCTCTTTTTGTCCACTGCAACCTTTATTGCATACCCGCTTTCTCCATAAAGCTCGCTCACTGTCGGGCTTTTCATGCAGGGAAGCACTTTTATCAGCCTTTCAAAGTTTTCCTTTGAAACATTCATTTCAAGCAAAACCTTCTGCTCAGCCAAAAGCACGCCCTGCAGCAGGGCATTTATTTCTTTTATTTTTTCTCTTTTCCAGTTGTTTTCCCATGCCTGCTTGTTTGCAATCAGCACAGTGCTTGAGCGCAGCAGCTCGCCAATTATTCTCAGCTTGTTTGCCTTAAGCGAAGCCCCTGTTTCAGTCAATTCAACGATTGCATCAACAAGCAAAGGGCACTTTGTTTCAGTTGCACCCCAGCTGAACTCGACTTTTGCGTTTACCCTGTTCTTGCGCAGGTAGCTTTTCGTTACCTGGACAAGCTCTGTTGCAATCCTTTTTCCCTCAAGACCTTTAACTGAACGAATCTTTGAATCCCTGTTCACTGCCAGCACCCATCTTACATTCCTGTTTGTTTTCTTTGCATACCGCAGCTCTGCAATTTCCTTTACCCTTGCTTTTGTTTCAATGCACCAGTCCCTGCCTGTTATGCTGGCATCTATCACGCCGTCCTCAACAAAGCGCGGCATTTCTTGGGCCCTGGCCATCATCAGTTGAATGCTGTTATCGTCTATTGAAGGGAAATAGCTTCTGCCATTAATGTTTATCTCAAACCCTGCCTTTTTGAACAGGTCCAGTGTCTTCTCTTCAAGGCTTCCTTTCGGTATCCCAAACACAAGCTTCATTTCACAGCCTCCTTTTTGTTGAAAAAGCAACTATACGTGCCAGTATGGCACGCATTCCCCCTTTGTTCAACCTTTAGCAAAACCGCGTCCCTGTCGCAGTCAAGCAAAATCTCTTTTACCTTCTGGCAATTTCCAGATGTTGCCCCTTTTTGCCAAATGCATTGCCTGCTTCTGCTCCAGTATGTTGCCTTGCCTGTTTCAATTGTTCTTTCCAATGATTCCCTGTTCATGAAAGCAAGCATCAGCACTCTGCCACTGCTTTCATCCTGTGCAATCGCTGGAACTAGGCCTTTTCCTTTTGCAAAATCCACTGAATTGAATTCCATTATTTCTTGCAAGGAAATTTTTCCGCTGTAAAAAGCCATTCCAAGCACGCTGTCAAACCCTAAATTCTCCAGTGCAATGATTTCCCGCATGCTGCTTATGCCTCCTGCAAAGCTTTTCCTGTTGCTTGTTAACCCGCTTAATTCCTTTGCAAAAGCCGTGTTTGTCCCGCTCAGCATGCCCTCCTTTTCAATGCAGGTGAAAAGGAATTCCGAGCAATATGGCTCCAATTCTTTCACCAAGTCAAGTGCATTTCTCCCTGTATTTTCTGTCCAGCCTTTTGCCATTACTTCTCCCTCCCAAGAATCAACTGCAGCGATGAAGGCAATCCCTCCCAAATTCTTTGCTCAGGCTTTGAAGGAACCCTTTGTCAGCTTTTGTGCCGATTATTATTTTTTTTGCACCCCATCCAAGCACTTGCCCTGCCTTCTTTATGCTTCTTATGCCTCCGCCAACCCTTGCATTTACAACAGCGCAGATTTCTTTGATTGCTTCGCTGTTATCGCCCTTGCCCATGGCGGCGTCTAAGTCAATCACTTGGACGGCAGGCAACGAAGACAAGGTCTGAGCAAAACGCACTGGCTCTTCTTCCAGCTGCAGCTGTTTCTCCTTTCCCTGCCTTAGCTGCACAATTTTTCCATTCATCAAATCAATGCTTGCTATTATCATTGTAACACCTCCAATCCTTTGCTTTTCAAATATTCTTTCACCTGCTTAACAGTGAATTTTCCATAGTGGAAAACGCTTGCTCCCAAAACAGCGCTTGCTTTCCCTTCAGACAGAACCGTATACATGTCTTCAAGGCTGCCTGCACCGCCTGATGCAATCACTGGAATTGCAACAGCCTGGCTTATTGCTTTGGTTAAAGCAATGTCAAACCCCTGCTGGGTTCCATCCTTGTCTATTGAAGTGAGCAGAATGCTGCCTGCGCCAAGTTTCTCAACAGTTTGCGCCCACTCAATTGCATCCAAGCCAGTATTTTTGCTCCCTGCGTTTATGAAGACATTCCATTTGTTTCCAACCTTCTGCGCGTCAATTGCTGAAACAACGGCGCTTTTGCCGAGTTTTTGCGAAAGCTGCTGCAGTAACCCCGGTTTCTTCACTGCTGCGCTGTTTACGCCTATTTTTGCTGCCCCTGCTTGAATCAATCCCTTGGCTTCTGCAACGCTTCTGATTCCTCCACCGATTGTTAGTGGAACAGTGCATGCAGCAGCTATTCTTTTCACTGCCGCAATCCTTGTTTTTCTTCGTTCCACTGTTGCATTGATGTCCAATACGACTATTTCATCTGCCTCCTGTGCGCAGTATTTTAGCACTTGTTGCACTGGATCTCCGACCTTTTCCACATTCCTGAATTTCTTTCCCTTCACCAATTCAATCTTTCCATTGCTCAGATTGCAGTCCAAGCAAGGAATGACTTTCTTTATTTCTCTTTTGGTGAAGTCGCTCACCTTTTACACTTATGTCTATGTTTGAATTCATCTTGATTCACCTCCAGAATCAGTGATGATGAAGTAAACCACTTATAGAATTAGTTTGAGGGCCGGTACCGGGAGTCGAACCCGGGCCTAAGGCTCGCTGTAGCTTTTGCGAGCTTTTTTCTAAAAAGCTCCCACAGGCCTCAATGCTAGCCACTACACCATACCAGCCATTCGCCGACACGCCCGGCGGGTTCGGGTCCGATTGCCTTACGGCAATCCGACGAGCTCGCCTTTCGGCTCGCATTCGCAGCCCTTCGGCAAAGCCTTTTTTGCTTTCGCAAAAAAGCCTCCTTGCAAAACCTTCGGTTTTGCGAGGTCCCGCAAAAGCAAAGCTTTTGCAGGATGGGAAAAAAAGCCTCTCGGCTGCTTTAGAATTAATTTTAAAGTAATTAAATTTGTTTCTGTTCTGGCAGCTACTTAAATCAAAAGAAAAAGTTTCATTGAATGTGAAGTAACTCACTTATCATAGCTGTCAATAAGATTTATGGGCGTATTTGTTTTAAAAACCCTTGCCTGTTCATCTGGCTCTTGCAATTGCCTCAACTTTCTTTGGCGCTGTTTCTTCAATCATTCTTGCTTCGAACCGCAGGATGTCTTTTACCATCGGGCTTTTAGTGTTTAATGTAAACAGTTTTGTGTTTCCAAAAGTCCTTGTGACCCTGATTAAGTCAAGTTCCTGCAGCTTGTGCCAGTGCTTGAATAGGGCGCCCTTGCTCACGCCTGCAAGCTGCTGCACTTCCTTTTTGCTGTATTCCCCGCCAATATTGTCAATGAATGTGTCAAGAATTCTAATAAACGGGTTGTCTCCAAAAAATCGAACAAGATTTGTTTCCTCGCGCATATTCCGTCAATTAACTTGCCAAAGGCAAGTCTGTAAAAAACTTACTTTTAAGGTCCATTCAAATAGACTCTTTGATTCGCCAAAAAGAAGGTTGAAAGAGCAGTTAAATAAAACAAGCAATTTAAAATTTAAAGGCTTCTTAATATTAATTATAAAATCGTTTTTTGGGTGTTTTGTGTGAAGCTTTGGCAGAAGGGAACTGTTTCTTTGGACAAGAGGATTGAGCGATTTAATGTCGGCAGGGACACTAAGCTTGACCAGCATTTGGTTCAGTTTGACTGCATTGCCTCAATGGCGCATGCAAAAATGCTGCAAAAGACCGGGATTTTGAGCGGAGCTGAATTCAAGAGATTGCGAAAGCAGCTTGCTGCAATAATTGAATTGGATAAAAAGGACAGATTTGAGCTGCAGCAGGAAGACGAGGATGTTCACACAAAGATTGAGAATTTTTTAACAGAAAAATTGGGCGATTTGGGCAAAAAGATTCATACCTGCAGAAGCAGAAACGACCAGGTTTTGGTTGATTTGCGTTTGTACAGCAAAAGGCAGCTGCTCTTGATAATAAGAGATTTGGCGCAATTGTGTTCCAATCTGCTCAAGCTGGCTGAAAGGAATGAATTTGTTGCAATGCCAGGCTACACTCATACAAGGCCTGCAATGCCTTCTTCGGTTGGCTTGTGGATTGCCAGCTTTGTTGAATCCCTTTTGGATGACCTGCAGCTGCTTTGGTGTGCTTTTGATTTGAATGACCAGAACCCTTTGGGTAGCGCTGCAGGCTATGGCGTTGGCCTGCCTATTGACAGGGCTTTGACAACCAAGCTGCTTGGCTTCGACAGATTGCAGAACAATGTTTTGTATGTGCAGACCAGCAGGGGAAAGATCGAGTCAGTTATTCTGGGAGCTTTGCTGCAGGTAAGCGTTGATTTGGGAAGGCTTGCTAGTGATTTGATTTTGTTCAGTTCGCCTGAATTCAATTTCGTTTCATTGCCTGAACAGTTTTGCACTGGGAGCAGCATTATGCCCCAGAAGAAAAACCCTGATGTCCTTGAGTTAATTAGGGCAAAAACAGCTGCAATGCTGGGCTACTTCATCCAGACAATTGATACAATCAAGAGCATGTACAGCGGCTACCACAGGGATTTGCAGCTGACAAAAGAGCCTTTGATGAATGGATTGCATCTTGCAAGGGAATGCATTGACATTTTCTCGCTTATCATAGAAAAGCTGCAGGTGAATAAAAGCGCTGCTATTAGAGGCTGTTCTCGTGAATTGTTTGCTGCTGACAAGGCGCTTGAGTTAGCCCAAAGGGGCCTGCCTTTCAGGGATGCTTACAGGGTTATTTCCGAAAGCAAATTTGATTTTGTTGTCGATGCGGTTGAGAACATCAAGAGGAAAAAGCATTTGGGTGCGACAGGAAACCTTGGATTGCGTAAATTAAGGGGCCTGATTGCAGAGCAGAAGCGGAAAGTGCAGAAGGAAAAGAATGCGTTTGAAAAAAAGATGAATGCTGTTCTGCGCTTGTAATTTGATTTGAAATTTGGTTGTTTGAAGGAAAGAATTGCAGGGCGCTTGTAATTTTATTTGGTTTTTTTTAAAGAAAGAATTGTATGTGCTGTAATTTTTTTTGGGTTGGTTTGGGATTTGGTTTTTTGAAATAAAGAATTGCAGTGTGTTATAATTTTTTTCAGGAGAATTGCATGGAGAAGCGTTCTGATAATGAATTGAAAAAATTGCTTGCGATTGTCAAAAAGAATTACCCTGACTGTGATTCTGCACTAATTCAGAACGCTTTTTTGTTTGCAAAAAAGGCCCACAGGTATCAAAGAAGAGAGTCCAAACAGCCTTTTTTTATTCATCCTGTTGCAACAGCATTCATTTTGGCTGAGCTAGGGGCTGATAGCAAAACAGTTGCGGCTGCTTTGCTGCATGATGTTCTGGAGGACACCAAGACAAGCCCAAAACAACTTCGTTCCCTGTTTGGCGCCGATGTTTTAAGGCTTGTTCAGGGCGTTACCAAATTGAGTAAGCTTGCAGAGCAAAAGCAGAGTGCAAGGGCAGCAGCGAACCTGCAGCATTTGCTGCTTGCGACAACAAAAGAACCCAGGGTTATTGTAATAAAGCTTGCTGACAAGCTGCATAACCTGAGAACACTGCGCTTTCTGCCAAGCGAGGACAGGCACAGGATTGCTGCTGAGGCATTGGCTGTGTATGCTCCAATTGCTTTAAAGTTGGGCATTCATGCTTTGTATAATGAAATGAGTGGTTTGGCTTTCAAATATTTGAAGCCAGAGATTTACAGCAGTTTGAAAAGAAGCGTTATAAAAAAAGAGAAAGCAAAGCGGCCTGAAATCAATGCAATGATTGGCATAATCAAGAAGAAAGTTGGCAAGAGCTTTTTGTTCAGCATTGATGAGAAAACGTTTTTCGCTATTTATTCAAAAATGCAGACAAAGGAGAAAAGCTTGGATGAGGTGCCTGACACACTTGTTTTGAAAATCATTGCGCCAACAGTTGCTGACTGCTATTGCCTTCTTGGAACACTGCACAGCCTTTTCACACCCCTGCCTGGAAAAATAAAGGACTACATTGCTTTGCCCCAGCCTAACCTGTACCAGGCGCTGCATTCAACTGTTCTTGGCCCAAAAGGAACCCCTATGAAGATTCGGATTGCCACAAAAGAGATGCAGGAAATAACAAAAAAAGGAATCATTGCTTTCTGGCAGCTGCAAAGCAAGGGAACAGACAAGCTGCTGCACAAAAACATTGCGCTGCTTGCAAAGTTAATGAGCAAAAGCGCTGCTGCCGGAAACGAGGATTTTGTCGATGCCCTGAAATCGGATTTTCTGGCAAAAACAATAACTGTTTTTTCAGCAGACGGTGAAGCGATTGAGTTGCCAGCTGGCGCTACTCCTATTGATTTCGCGTTTCACTTTGATAAAAAGAGCGCTTTGAGGCTTTGGGAGGTGAAGGTTAATGGAAAATTTGTTTCCCTTTCAAGAAAGCTTGAAAGCGGTGACATTGTTGAAACAATTTCCTCAAGCGAAGTGCAGGTAAAGGAATCATGGCTGCATTCTGTGAAAAGCTTTGCGGCAAAAAAAGCAATCAAGGCCTTTTTGCGCTCGCAGCGCGCTTTATGGAAACAAATGCCATCGATTGATTTAAATGTTGAAGTAAACGATGTTGTCGGCGTGCTTGCTGCAATCAGCAGGGCACTTAGCAGCAATGGAATCGACATCAGGGCAGCGTCGGTTGGAACAATGCCAAACGCAAAATCAGAATGCCACTTCAACCTGGAATTCCCAAGCGCTGAAAAATTAAGGAAAACAATGGATAAAATAAAGAAAATAAAAGACGTGAAATCAGTAGAGATAATTTACAGGGAATAAAGATATTCTAAGAAAATAGAAAAATTAAAAGAGAAATAAATTTAATTCAAAGGAAAAATTAAATGTAAAATTAGTTAAACCCCGGCAAGTCGGCAGCTCAAAAATTTAAAAAATTTGCATGAAACAAGAAAATTAT
>CAYHBD010000033.1:0-29166 GCA_964354805.1 uncultured archaeon
TTGCATTCAAAGCCTTCGCTGGGCAAATCGCTGTCTTCGACATCAACAGTGAATCTTTCAAGGCTTCCGCCGCATTTTTTGCATTTCATTTCAATTCCCCCTTTTGGCATTAATTACTCTCAACATGTTTCTTTCCTTGTCCCTTCTGCAAAAAACATAAATTTTCCGCCCTTTAAATTCAATGAAATCTTTCCCCTTCCTTTTCTGTCGTCCAGTGAAGATTGTTTCGACAACCAGGCTCCAAGGAACAAACCTTTCGTGGAAGCGCTTGTAATGGGTCGTCTTAACAATTTTCAATGTAGTCATTAAGACTTCACAAGTATAATGAAATAGCTATATACTTAAAAAACCTTTTGCTTCGAAGAATTCGAAAAACTCTGCTGGAAAAAGAAACAAAGTGATTAGCAGCGTCCAGGCCGCTCCAAGCAGCAGCTCAGTGCGAACCTTTTCCCTGCAGGTCTTAACTTCTGGGTTCGAGATGAGTCCAGGTGTTTCCCCTGCGGCATGGCCGCTAATCAACAAATATTGGTGCCGGCAAAGTTTAAATAGTTTTACTTTTGGGTTTGCAGCCGAATTTGATTTGAAAAAGGGCAGATTAAGTTTTTGCTATACCAAAAGCATTCGAAAGTGTTAAATTCCTCAAATTCCATTATAATTATGGAATGGGCAAACCGATTAGGGCAAGAAGGGGCTATCTCACGCCAGTGCAGGTTGCTAAAAGAGCAAGAAAACTGGGTTTTGTAATTGACCCAGCAAAGCTTTCAAGGAAAGCGCATGCTGGCGACATACCTTTTGCTATGCCAATCCCCGGAATGCGAAGGGGCATAATGTTTTCTACGGCAAAGCTGGATGCAGTTATTGAAGCAGCACCAAAAAGGGCAGTTGTTCCAGAAGGAAGTGTTACAGAATACGGCTTGCAAAAGCTTGCTTTAAGCCAGAACCTGAAACTGTATTCAACTACCATCAGGCAAACCATTGCCAGAATTGAGGCTGGAGAAGAGCCGCCAGCACCAGGCCTTGCAAGAGACCTTTCGCATCCAAAGCGCCCTTACATTATTCCAGCAGAGCTTGCTGAAAGAATTCTCAGGAGGGCAAGGATTAGAAAAAGAGTTAAGTTGCTTGTAAAGAAAGAAAAGCTGATTCCGATTGCAAAACTTGCAGATGCCCTTGACATGAGCAAGGGAGCCTTGCTTAAGTCACCATACCTGCGCAAAATAATGGTTCAAGGCAGGGCTTATGTTACACCAAAAGAGGCAGACAGCTTTTTCTACTGGAAAATTGAAAGGGCAAAACGTAAATTAGGCAAATCTCTGTTACAAAGAGCATTTTAACAGAATGGCTTGCTGTCAACTGCGATGAGGCCAGCAGCGCAAAAATAGCTTTTTGCGAACTTTTTCCAGCGCTTTTACTTTTGCGCTTTTTTCTTTTTCCTTTTCCTTCCGCCGATCAGTTCAGCCGCAATCTTCAGGCCTTTTCTCAGTAGAGCTTCCCTTTTTGCCCCTGCGCAGATCATTTTGCCGTTCTTGAACAAAAGCAAAGTCAGCTTTGGCTCGCTGATCCTCAGGATTGCTCCTGGGAACTGCTCTGGCTCATACTCCACATTGTCCAGCTTTGTGGCAATCTGGAACAGGTCAAGTGTCTGGTTAAGGTTTGCTGTCGCAACCAAATTAACGACGTTGTATGTCACCCTTTTCTGCACTTTTACTTTGCGCTGCACGTCGTGAATCAATTTGCTTGCTTTCCTGATCGCAAGGCTTATTTCTTTCTCGCTGCTCGCGCCGCTGCAAATAACTTTTCCGTTCTTGAACAAAAGCATGCTCACTTTAGGCTCTTTCAGTTTCAAAATCGCGCCTGGGAACTGCTCTGGCTCATACTCAATGTTCGGAATGGTTATGGCCAGATTATACAAATCCAAGGTGGCATTCAGGTTAGAAGAAGCAACCAAGTTAACAATCTGATATTTCACAAGGCATCAACCCCCGTTGACAAAAAAGGCATTTAAACTACCCTTTAAAAACCATAATAAAAAGGGTTTCGGAAGATTTAAAAAGCCATTTTTTGCCAACCACGGGGCTCGGGAATTGCACATAAACTAAAAGCTGCGCATAAAAGGCAAGGGTTGCGCATAAAATCTGTTTGCAAAAGATTCTTTGAAACAAGCAGCTTTGCCTTTTTCTCTATGTTATTTAAACATTTCCGATTCAATTATGTTTAATACTTTTAATTTGTTTAGCCAGAGCTATGCAGGTGAGAAAATGTCATGTAAGAAAGCAAGGGGAAAGAGAGCAAAGACAAGGTCAAAGATTTGTTGCAAAGGCGGAAAGTTAACTGTCAACAAGCTGCTTAGGAGATTTGAGAAAGGCAGTTGTGTCCAGGTGGTCATTGATTCTTCTTTGCACAGTGGGATGCCATTCAAGAATTTTCACGGCTGTAGTGGCGTTGTTGTTGGAGAGCAGGGCAAGGCGTTTGTTGTTGATGTAAAGCAGGGCGCTGCCAAGAAAAGGGTTTTGGTGCACGCTGGGCATTTGCAGCAGGCAAAGGCTTGAATTTTTTGGAGGAAGGTTGCTTATGATTGGAGAAAAGCTGTTGAGCCAGAAAGCGGTTTCTTTGAGTGATGTAAAGGAATTGCTGAGTGAGAGGAAGAAGGAAAAGGATTTAACATACGAGCAGGATTTGACTTCGAAATATGCCAAGCGTTTCTGCAAGCTGAGCCCAGGCGAGGCTGAAAAGCTGCAGAACGAGCTCGGCAAAATCCCTGAATTGAACGATGTTTTGGCTGCGAAGATCTCTGATTTGCTGCCAGAGCGGATGGAAACACTGCAGTTGCTGGTCCCAAAGGAAGCAAAGGTAAGCGATGAGGCAGTACAGAAAATTCTTGCCTTGTGCAAAAAGTTCAGGAAATAGTTTGTTGGGGCAGTGCAGAAAACCAGTTTTTTGTGCAAAAAGTTCAGGAAATAGTTTTTGGGTTCCTTTTGGAAATAGTTTTTTTTGTTTGGGTAGTTTTGGGAATTTTTTTTAGAGGGTTGGTTATGCTGAATGAAGAGAGAGCCTTGGTATTGGACTATCTGCATCAGGGAAAGTCAGAAAGCTTTAAGAGCGAGCCCTTGGTGCAGCTGCTCGGGGAGCAGTTCTTTACTCTGCTTGAGGCCATTCCAAAGGGCGAATTAAAGGTTTTGGAGAGCGTTTATGTTGGCAAGGAGCAGAGGGATAAGATTGACCACATCAAGAGAAGGATCAGCAGCGGTGAATTGACAAGCACTGCTTCTGCCGAGCTGGAGAAAGCGATTGAGAAAATTGTTTTGCAGGACAAGCAGCGCTTTTTGCAGTTCTTTAATTCAGCCGGGCCAATTTCTCTCAGAAGGCACCAGCTTGAATTATTGCCTGGGTTTGGGAAAAAGCACATGCACGACCTTTTGAATGAAAGGCAGAAAAAGCCTTTTGAGTCATTTGATGACCTTATTGCAAGGGTCAAGCTGCTGCCAGATCCGATCAAGGCAGTTGTCAAGAGGATTGAAATGGAACTGCAGGACGAAGACCTGAACCATTACCTTTTTGCTAGGCCTCCTGCAAAGGAACAACAATTCGGCAGAAGATGAATGCAGGGACTTTTGGGCAAAGCTGCAGTAAATGGCGTAATTGGCAGAAGATGAATTTTTTTTGATTGGGCAAAGCATTGGATGTTATTAAGCCCTGTTAATGGAAACAAATTCGGCAGAAGATGGGTATTCTCTTTATGTCAATTTTAAACGAATTGCAGAGCCTGATGATTCAATACAGGTTCAGGCCTAACAGGAAGCTTGGCCAGCACTTCATTGTAAAAGAAAGCGTGCTTGCCCAAATGGTTGAAGCAGCGGAGCTGAAAGCAGGCGACACTGTTTTGGAGATCGGTGCCGGAACAGGCTTTCTCACGAGGGAATTGCAAAAGCACTGCAGTGTTGTTGCAGTTGAACTGGATGAAAGGCTTTGCATGCTGCTTGAAAACGAATTGCCTAAAGAGAATCTGCAATTGGTTAAGGGCGATTTTCTTGCTGTTGAACTGCCTTCTTTCAACAAGGTTGTTTCTCTGCCGCCTTATTCAAAAAGCAGCGCAATAATGTTCAGGCTGTTCCAATGCCCTTTTGAATTGGCTGTCCTTGTTTTCCAGAGGGAGTTCGCTGAAAAGCTGCTGGCATTGCCTGGATTTGTTGAATACAATGCCCTGAGTGTTTTGGCACAGTATCGCTTTGATGTGAAAATGCAGCAGAGGGTTCAGGCAAGCGCTTTTTTCCCGAAGCCAGAGGGAGACAGCTGCATTGTGAAAATGGTTAAAACAGAAAAGCATGGCAAAGTAGTGGACGAAGCCGCTTTTACTGTATTCATCAAGAGTCTTTTCAGGTACCAGAACAAGAACCTTCGGAATGCTCTGGTTCACAGCTTTCCTTTCATAAAAAAAGAAATGCGCTTGAACGAAGCAAAATTCAATGAAAAAATTGCCGCTTTGCAAATGCATGATGTCAAAGTGAACCTGATTTCAGTGAAAGAGTTCGTGCAAATATTCAATGAATTGGTGAAATAATAAATTTCTTGAAAGATTTAAATTACCCTCGCAAAGACATGTTGTCAAATATTATTTCTCCGGAAGAGCAGGTGTAGATATGACCAATTGTGATATGAAATCGTGAAATTGTCACATTGGGTTGGGTTGTAAACGTTGTTGAAAGAGTTTGCCAATCTGAGCTCGCGTAGTGATCAGGAGTGAAATGACCAACAACATACTCCCAATCAGAAGTGTACATGATAAAACCAATTCTAACATATGTGCACCTCGAGACTGCCTGATTTATTACTTTAAATTTGGTTTCAAATTCATAAGTGGTGTTTGGTTTAACGAGTAAGCCATAGTAATAGTAATGTCCCCAAGGTCCAAGAACTGTGTTCTCGATATTTTTTAGTTCATAGTCTCCACCAGTACAATTCATTGCATAGTTTCCTTCAAATGCATTGTTGTTATCTATCTGGCAAGTGCCAACCCCAGCTGATTTCATCCATACGAACCCATCTTCAAATGTGCCATCAACTGGGAAATAATTCCCAGTGGGATAACAGATTCCATCCCAGCAGGACTTGTCGGTTCCACAACTGGTTCCATCAGCAACGTTTGTGTGAATGATGCCTGTATTTTCGTCGCAAGAATCAATTGTACAAGGGTTGTTATCGTCCCAATTCAAGTCATCGCAGGAAAGACATGCGCCATTCTGACACCATAAACCCATTCCGCAATTTGTGCCATCCAGTTGATTAGAGTATTGGCATTCACCAAAATTGCATGAATCAATTGTGCATGGGTTCCTGTCGTCACAATTCATGTCTGCACATAAGTTTATGCAAACCCCATTTTGGCAGACGCTATTAGGACCGCATTGCTGACCCTCTCGCCAACTTACGTGTTGGCACAATCCATAGGTGCAGTCGTCTAATGTGCATTGGTTTCTGTCATCGCAGTCAATACAGTTGTTAACACAAATGCCATTTTGACACCAACAATTTGCATCACTGATGTAGGTATTATCATCTACGCCTGTACATACATTTTCAATTATTACCAACCAGTAGTGGTCTGCACTTAGTTTTCCATCCGACGCGATTACGTTTAAGTCGTGTTCACCACTTTTTAATCCGTTTGAATTTAGAATAAACTGGTTTCCATCGCCAACATTGTTTCCATTCAAAAACCAAGTAATTATTAATTCGTCGCCATCAGGGTCAGATGCAGTTATTGAAAACAATTGGGTTTCTCTTTCAGAAAGAGTTACAATTTTGTCTAAGGGAAAGCTTGATTCTATTACTGGCGGCCGATTTTCAACAAGAGCAGGTGCCACGTAAACTATTTTTGTTTTTTGATTATTTGCCCAATTTACATCCTCCCCAAATGGTCGAAAGGTTGCTGTAATTGTGGTGTCTCCTTCGATGCCAAGTCTTCCGCTTGTAAAAGTTATTACCCTAATTTCGTTTGTAGCTAATTGGTCATCAGGGCTTCCTGGTATTGCTTGGCTTATTTGTCCAATTCCATTAGAATATACAATATCCACTTGGCCTGAAAACGAAGTGGGCACTCCCAGGTTTTTAATGGTTACTTGAATCTCTAATATGTCACCAACTTTCGGTTTTTCTGGGGAAATGTTCATGTCAATGACTGCTAAATCATATCCTAACAGTGGGCAGTCGTGTGGACAATTATCGTGTGTTTCGCCTCTTTCGCACACGCCATTTCCGCACAAGGTTGGCGGTACGATACAGCCACTCAAATAAATAGCTGAAACCAACAGTCCAACCAGAAAAATTGCCCTGCTCATTTATCTTATTTTTATCCACCAACCATTATTTTATTATTTCGTTCAATTGATTGTGAAAACAATTTTTTCTTTGTTTCTTTTTTATTTTTCTTGCCATAATCTTCTCAATAATCAAATTCCATACAACAATTAAAGAGAGAAATCCTTATTTTTATATTCAATGGGCAGTTCACTGTATTTTTTCCAGAATCATTTTCTGCAATTCAATGGCGTTCGATTTTTTCGCGTGCTGCACTGCCAGGTTGAGCTTTCTCTTGTTTTCAGCGAATATCGTAAAAACAGGCTGCCCTTTTTTGAGCTTTTGGCCAACTTCAACATGCAGTAACAAGCCGGCCTTTTTGTCTCCGGGCGCGCCTGCAATTCTCGCGATTGAAGTGCATTTCCTCACGTTTATTTTGCTGATCTCGCCGTCAGCGCTGCCGCTGACCGTTTTTTTGAATTTTGCTTCGCCTATTTCCTTGCTGGTCAAGCACCTTGCCCCTTGAGCCTTGATTATTTCATGCATTTTCCTCAGGGCTTTGCCGCTCTGCAGAATCTCTTTCGCAATTGCATAGCCTTTTCCCTTCTTTGTTTTTCCAACCAGCTCAAACAGCACGCCTGCAAGCTCGCAGCTTTTTTGCGCCAGTTCATCAAAATATTTTCCCTCCAGAATCTGCATTACCTGCTTTGCCTCAAGCGCCGGCCCAAAAGCATTGCCGCATGGCCCGCTGCCGTCAGTAAGAACAGCTTCCACTTTGATGCCCAGCTTTTTTCCAACGGCAATGATTTTTTTGGCCATGTCCTCTGCCTTCTCCCTTGAATGGATCTTCACATCTGGGCCGACAGGCAAATCAACCACAACAAACTTGCTTCCAACGCTTGCTTTCTTTGCCATAACGGATGCAATAATCTGCCCTACTGGGTCCAAGCTGAAAGGGTGCTCTACCCTGATTATTTGGTCATCGGCAGGAGCCAGGTCAATCGCCCCGCCCCAGGTAATTACGCCGCCAACCCTCTCGGTAATCTGCTTTATTTTATTCAATGGAAGGCAGACGTCTGCAAGCACTTCCATTGAGTCAGCTGTTCCTGCAGCAGAGGTAATGCTCCTGCTGCTTGTTTTCGGAATATAATAGCCTGCTGCTGCAATAATCGGAACAATTATCATTGTTGCCCTGCCGTTTGTTCCGCCAATGCAGTGCTTGTCCAGAACAGGGCCTTTCTCCAAACGCAGCTGCAATCCGTCCTCTGTAAGCGCTTTGGTCATTGCAACTGTTTCGTTCAAATCATATCCATGGATGAAAACAGCTGTAACAAAGGCTGAAACCTCCAGCTCGCTCAGCTTGTTTCCACCAATGTCATGAACAATTGCCCTTATTTCCTCACTGGTCAGGGTTTCGCCATCCATTTTCTTTTTAATGAAGCGCAGGCTCTCCGGTTTTTCAACAGGCCGAACCCTTATCTTTTTGCCATTCCTCAGCAGCAGCTTTTCCGCAACCTCTTTGAATACGCCAAGCTCATCCTGCTGCAGCATTGTTTTGGTTACATCAACAACAGTGACAATTTTCTTCCTGTTCTGCAGGTTGGTCAATTCAACCCTGTCAAGGGGAAAAACGCCAAGCTCAACAGCATCAATATGATTCAGCAGGCAAACCATGCACTTTGCCTCAATGTCAAAAACCCTGGCTTTCATAACCTGGCTGTATTCGCTGCTGTCATTCGGCATAAAACCAGCAATAAAAAGGGAAAAACAGTATTTAATTCTTTCTTGCAAATCTTCAACTGTTTTTGAATTTAATTCGAAAGCAGTATTTAATCTTTTAATTCTTTTTTTCCACAGCTGCTGCACTTTTTTGAATTTAATTATATTTCATTTATTTTTTTTGTTTAATCCTTTCTGACTTTTTCAAGTGCCTGCAGCACTTTTTCAACCAAGCGCTTTGGGTCACTGTCATACACGATTGGCGTTTTTATTTCGCGCTTTAGGACATCCTGCTCGTATTCTTTTATCTTGTCAGCAAAGCCGCCGCTTCCAAGCAGAACACCAATTGGCCTTTCTTCAACGTAAGCAACACTGAACTCGCACATTGTGCCAATTTTGCCGCCGATTACAATTATTGCATCACAGCTTCTTACAAGGACAACGTTTCTCCCTGGGAAACCAAAGCCAGTGAAAACAACAGCATCGCAAGCATCAGTCGGATACTTATATTTCTCCCTGTGCTCTTCCTCATTCGCAGCTGGGCTCACTCCAACAACAAGCGCCCCATTTTCCTTCGCTCCCTTTGCAGCAGCCAAAGGCAATCCAATTGTTGCGCCGTAAAAGAAAATGCAATCATGCTCTGCGATTGCAGCCCCCAGCTGTTTTGCTTTTTCAAGCAGCTCTTCTGAATGCTTTCCCAAAGCGCTGCCCATTACGCCGATTCTTAGCTTCATAAAAAACAGTTTCATTCCAGTTTTTTGCACAATTCTTTTGCTGCCTTTTTCATGTCAGGCGCTTCATACAGTGCCCTGCCCACAATTGCGTGCCAGCTGCTGCCTGCTGCTTTCGCGCTTTCACTTATTTCACCGCCTTGAGCAACCAGGCCAGGGCTGTACAGCACTGGCTTTGCTCCCTTTGATTCAAGGAATTGCTTGTAGAAAGCGATCTTCTCCGGCTTGTTTCCCGGAACAACGAAATCCTGCACGCCTAACTGCGCTGCAATTTCATACATTCTTTTTGGCGCCTCACTTAAAATGAATCCATTGTCGTTCTGCAGGAAAGCAGCATGAGTCATTTCACCGCCGACGATTACGCCTAAGCCTGCTTTTTGGGCAGCTTGAATGAATGCTTTTTCTGTTTCAGGCCCTGATAATGGGAAAAAAATCACTGCATCAACGCCCGCATTTTTGCAGACTACCGCAAACTTTTCCGCGACATCCGGAATGTCTGTCGCTGCCTTCTGGTGGTCGTAAATAAGCGGTGCTTCAATGAATTTTCTTGCAGTTTTCACCAATTTTGGCAAACCATAGCGCAGCGCAAGCTGAAAGCCGATTTTGTAAGCGCCAATCCCTTTTACATCAGCTGTTTCTTTTACCAGATGCTCGAATTTTTTCAAGTCAGCAATATCGCATGCTGGGATAATGCTTCTGTCTGCTTCAATTATTTTCTTCATTTCTGCATCACCTTTTCTGACTCCTGCTTTTTGCTCAATTTTATTGCTTTAATTAATTTTTTCCCTTTGTCCTCATCTTCTTCTTTTATTTCTTCCTCAGCAGCGTAATTAATTGCTTTACCTTCCGCTCAAGTGTTATTTTAAGCATTTCTTGTTCTGCTTCTCTCTTAAGGGCACCCGCACCGAGTCGGTCTGCGAACATAGAAGCAGCCAAACCCTTGCCCTGCCATTCCTTTTCTCCCTTCAGAAGATTTTTTTGCTTTGCTTTTAATTCATCAATTTCTTCTTGCAGACGAGGTATCTGTATTTCAAGCATTTTCCTTTTGATACTTTTCAGCAAAGCATGCCTCAAAGCAGTATTGGCTCGTCTTATTCTTCCAATTTTCTTAATCATGCCCTTTTTCACCAGCGTGCTTTTCACTCCATTGCTGTGGCGCTGCGAAGTATTCCTTTATTGAATCAAATTGCTCTTTGCTGATTTTTTTGTTTTTAAGCAGAATCTGCAGCATTTCGCTTACCGTGAAAACGGTGTGCAGCTGGTAGCCTTTTTCCAGCAGTTCCTTTTTGCCGCCCTGCTCCCTGTCAACCAATACAACAATGTCCTTTACTTTCAAGCCAGCTCCCTCCAACGGAGAGATTGCCTCAAACTTGCTTGCCCCAGTTGTAATCAGGTCATCGTACACAAGAATTGTTTCCCCTGCCTTGAATTCACCTTCAATCTCCCTTTTTGTTCCATAATCCTTCTGCTCTTTTCTCGGGTAAATCATTGAATAGTTTCCCTGCAGGCTCACAGCTGTTGCAATTGGGATTGCTGCATAGGGAATTCCGGCAATCCTGTCAAAATGCAGTGGCTTTGTAATTTTAATCAGCTCGCCTGCAACATTGCGCAAAACATTTGGATAAGATACAAGCACCCTCAAATCAATGTAAATCGGGCTCAGCAATCCGCTCTTCAAAGTGAACAAGCCGAATTTGACCGCGCCGATTTCGAACAACTCGCTGCACAATTTTTCTTTACTGTTCATTAATAATCCCCCTTTTAAGTCATCTAGATTCTTATATGATTCTTTTTTCTGCATTTCTAATTGTTTTTTCCTCAGTATCAATTAAAAATGTCCCAAGATCTCTTCTTTCCTTGCTGGTCAGGTCCTCCCCTGTGCACACCTTAAAATAAACATAGCGCTCATTTGAACTAACCCTGTCTACGATATAAGTGTATTGCCCAACGCTGGTACTTTCATGCATTTGCAGTTTAGCCCAAACCGCTTGTGTAATTTTTGGAAACCAGCCACTGCCAATTGTTCTTAATTCAACAACCATGTGCAATGCGGGTATTCTATTTTCAAGTGCTTTTTTATTTTCTCCACTTAACCTTCCTTGTCTCGTTAGCTTTCTCAGTTGCCGCTCTCTTTTTTTCGCCGTTCTCATCTTCTTTGCGATAGATTCCCCCGAATATCCCCTGTGTTTGCCTCTCCCCATTTTTAATTGCCCCTTAATCAATTAAGCTTCCCTGAAACAAAAGCTTTTCCTTTGAACTCATTGCTCATCCTGCCTCTTTACAACCTTTCTCTGTAATCCGGAAGAACGGATTATTCCTGCTCCAGTGATTCTACCCCCCCTTAAGAAGCCTTAGAGTTGTCTTCCTTTTTTGTTCGGCCTCTCGCGCCCTCTTGTTTCCAGTTGGTCCACGAAACCTTATAGACATTGTTATCCCCACCTTTCCTTTGGATTCATTCAACAACTCCCTAATAATTCTGACTATTTTGTTAACTTAAATTCCGGTTCTTGTTCCATCTGTTTCGCCTTTTGCAATCTTTTTCCTTTGCTTAACTTCATCTTGAATCATTTTTTTTGCTAAAGGGCTTGTAACCTTGCTGGCTTGGTTTGCAACTCTTTGCGTTTCTGCATCAAAGCCACTTGTCAGCTGTTGTTGGACCCGCTTTTTAGATCTCCGCGCAGTCCACCAATTCCGAATCCTTAATCTAAATTTCATTCAATTACCCCCTTGAACTCTTTCAAATTAATTCAGCCTTCATTTAATAAAACTTTTTTTTATGCAAATTAATTAAACAACATTTCCATTTTGCATTGCAACTTTTCCTGCAACAATTGTCTGCACTGGCGAGCCCTGCAATTCCCAGGTTGCGAACGGGCTCCAGTTGCACTTGGTCTTAAGCCTGCCGTTCTTTATTGTCTGCTTCTTCTGCAAATCAATCAGAGTGAGGTCAGCATCATTTCCTGTTTTAATTTCTCCCTTGCTTTCAAAGCCGTAAAGCTTTGCCGGATTGCTGCAGCAAAGTTCAACCACTTTGCGCAACTCAATTTTTTCCTTGTTCACTGAATCCAAAAGCAAGGGCAGCATTGTTTCAATACCGGGAATGCCGCTTGGCGCCTCCCAGTAACTCTTTTCCTTTTCCTCTTTTGTGTGCGGGGCATGGTCTGTTGCAATCAAATCAATAACGCCCTGCCTGATTCCCTTCCATAGCGCATTAACATCCTCTTTGCCCTTCAAGCTTGGATTCATTTTAGCAAAATTCCCCAGCTTCTCTGTTGCTTCCTCTGTCAAAAACAGGTAGTGCGGCGCTGTTTCGCAGGTAATGCCATCCCTTGATTCCTTTGCCTCTTTAATCAATTCAAGTCCTTGCGCGCTGCTTACGTGCAGAATGTGCAGCCTGTTTCCAATCTCTTCCTGCAGCCTCAATGCTTTTTCTATTGCCTTTGCCTCTGCTTCGCAGGTCCTGATTTTTGAATGGTAGCGCGCGTGATTCCACCCTTTCTCTTTTGCAATCGCGGTGTTCGCTTTTATTATTTCTTCGTCCTCTGCATGCACTGTTACAATAATGCCCCTTTGTTTTGCAATTGAAAAAATCTTTCTCAAAATGTTTTCGTCAGTAACAAGCAGGTTGCCAGTGCTTGCGCCCAAAAAAACCTTGATGGAAGCAATTCCTTCAGCAGCCTGCAGTTCCTGCATGTTATCATTGCTTGCGCCAAAGTGAAAAGAGAAATTGCATTTGCTGTCAGCTTTTGCAATCTCGTTCTTTTGTAGCAGCGCTTCCCTTGTTGTGCAGCTTGGGTTGTTGTTCGGCATGTCAATTACTGTTGTAACGCCGCCTGCAACAGCCGCGCTGCTCCCTGTTTTCCAATCCTCTTTGTATTCCGCTCCCGGAACCCTAAAGTGCACATGGGCATCAATCAGCCCGGGCAGCAGAATCTTTCCCCTGCAATCAATCCTCTTTGGCGCATTCGCTGTCTGTTCGATTGCAGCAATCTTCCCATTTCGCACAAGAACGCTTTTCGGCTGCAGTTTTCCCGCAACGAAAACCAAAGCGTTTTCAAGAACAAAGTCCATCATTACTGCCTCCATTGCACAAATTCATATTTTTCAATTATTTTTTATGCCAAAATCTATTCTAATTTTTTTCACTTCTTTTCTGGTTTCGAGAAAAAACCTGAGAAACTGCTTCATCTTTCTTTTGCTGCCAAGCTCTTCTACAAGCTTTTGCTGTAAGCCCAACAAAGAGGGGTGGCGCAGGAACTCTTCCCTTGGTTTGTCCCAATCCATTAACTGGGCTGTTTTTTTAAATACTTCTTGCACAATTCCCTGAATTCTTTTTACTTTGTCCTGGTCTTTTTCTGTGTTAATTATCCCCATCCTGTTCAAAGCGGCTTTAGCGCTAATGTCATTCATTGCTTCACTCATTTTTGGCCGAGCCCTTTTAATTACAACCCCGGCATCATTCTGTGAAAAGGTTTTCTTGCCAGTTTCTTTCAACAATGCCTGTGCCTCATCCCAAATTATTCTTCTACAAACCATGCTAACCAAGTTTGCTGAAGGCCCGCGTTGTCCCCACAATCTGGCTTTACCTCTTGCCCTCTTCACCGCTTTCTTTTTGGCCCTCTGCCCCGCTGTTAAGCCAAAGCGCTCAGCAATTTTTGCAATTCTTCCCTTCATTTAAGTCTGTCTCCATTCAGCAAACTCTTTGATTGAAACAGGTTTACCGCACTTCAGCAGCGCGCTTGCGCCGAACTCAGGCATCTGCCGCAGTTGTGCGCTGTTGAAAACAGGGCCGTCCTTGCATACGAGGAATTTTCCGATTGCGCAGCTTCCGCACAGGCCCATGCCGCCGCACCGCATGAATCGTTCTAAATTCAGCTGGCACTGCACTTTGTGCTTCTCGCACAGCTCAAACACTTTTTTCAGCATCACTTCTGGTCCGCAGCCAAAAACCATGTCAAATTTCTCTTTTGCAAGCAGCCTTTGCAAGGGGGCAGTAACAAACCCTTTTTCACCAAGGCTGCCATCATCAGTGGTTATGTAGAAGTTGGCTGATAGTTTGCCAAGCCTTTTGTTGAAAAGGCATTCTTTTCCTGTTTTTGCTCCGTTTATTATTGTTGTTTTTATTTTCTTTTTTTGCAATTCTTCAGCAAGCAATAGAATTGGGGCTGCTCCGCAGCCGCCTGCAACAATGCAGGCTTTCTTTGCTCCCTTAATATCAAATCCTTTTCCATATGGGCCCCTTATTCCTAACTTATCGCCCTCTTTTAATTCAAACAATTTTTCCGTGAATTTACCTTTTTGCTGAACTGTTACAGCGCATTCCTTCCCTGCTGCCGTGAGCGTGAATGGCTTTTCATCAATGCCAGGCAGCCAAACCATTGCGAACTGGCCTGGCGCTGCTTGCATTGCGTAATCCAGGTAAAAAGTCTTTATGCTCGGCGTTTCCTGCACAATTTTTTTTATTGCTGCAATTGCTGGCTTTTCAGTCATTTCTTTTTTCACCCAGCGCTGTTTTTACAATGTTTTCAATTAACTCAATGCCTTTTTTTGAGTCAGCTGGCAATTTTTCTGCAAGCTTTTTAATCATTGTTTCGCCGATCATTGCTGTCCTAAGCAATTGGGTTTCGTTCAGGGATTCTGCATGGCCTGGTCCTCCAAATGTAGCTTCTCTCCTTATGATTGCAAGGTTTGCTCTTGCGTTCTCTTCTATTGTTTCTAAATATTTCTGAATTTCTGGTTTGCTTTCCCTGAATTCGCTCCGCGCTTTTTGTATTATTTGCACAGCAGCTGAAAAAACGTTTTCTGTTTTTTCTATCGAGGTGTGCTCGGTAAAAGCCCTCCATACCGCTATTCTGATTGTTTCAGCATCCGCAATCAATTGAAACATTGCTTTCTCACCCTGTGTTGCAATGTCTCCCCTTTTGCCTGTTTTCCAGAGCCCCTGCAAAAAGGCTTTCTGCAAACCAAGCCTCAAAATTGCTCTGCCGCCCGGGCTTTCAGCCAATTTGTGCTGCTGTATTATTTCATCAGCCAAATCATGCAGGCGCATTTTTCTCATCATTTCTCCAATGCCATGCGCCAGAGCGCCTTTGTCGCTTTTAAATTTAATTATGCCTCTTTTTATTGACTTTCTTCCGCGGCCCCTGCTTTGCCCACCAGACATTTGCCTTTTAGCCATGCGTTGCACCCCTTATCTCATCCAAGCTTTTCACTCCGTTCTTTTTCATCCACTCTTCCATTTCCCTGCAGACTTTTTTGAAAACGCCAATTCCATGGTAATAAACGCCGCTGCCAATTCCAACAGCTGTTGCCCCTGCTTCAATGAATTCAATTGCATCCAATCCTGAATTAATTCCGCCCATCCCAAGGACTGGAATCTTCACTGCCTCGTATATTTGGTAAACGCATCTCAGTGCAATGGGCTTTATTGCCGGTCCTGATATTCCTCCGAATTTGTTTGCAAGCAATGGCTTTCTTGCTTGCGTATCAATCAGCATTCCTGGACCGAGAGTGTTTATTGCGCAGATTGCATCAGCGCCTGCTTTCTCGCAAGCGCTTGCAATAGCGGCAATGTCCAATGCCTGCGGTGTAAGCTTTGGCATTATTGGAATGCCTGCAGAAACTTTTTTCACTGCGCTTACAACCTCTCCAGCAACAGCACAGTCAACCCCGAATGGCTGCCCTTGGCCTTTGCTGTGCGGGCAAGACATGTTTAATTCAATCATTGCAGGCTTGTGCTGGGCAACAAATTCAGCAATGGCTGCATATTCCTCAACGCTGTTTGCGTAAACTGATGCAATAACAGGAATATTGCATTTTGCAAGGGCTGAAAGCTCTTCCCCCAGATTTTTGTAGCCTGGGGAAGGCAGCCCAACGGCGTTTATCAGGCCGTGCTCCCATTCAATTACTGTCGGGTTTGCATAGCCGTCTTTTTCGCAAGGACCAATGCTTTTTGTTGTTACTGCGCCTGCTCCGCCTTCCTTTACAACGCGCAGCATCAGTTCAGCTGTTGTTCCAAGAATGCCTGAAGCCAGAACAGTTGGGTTGCTCAACCTAATTCCTGCAAAATTTGTCTGCAATTGCAACAAAACCCGCTAAGAATTGAGTTTGATTATTTATTTAAAGATAGCGCCCTTTCAGCTTTTTGCATGCCGATAATTTCTGCCTCAATTCTTTCATCCGATGTGTGCGATTTGGCCAAGCATTTGCCTGAACTGTGCAAAGAAACAGATTGGCTGCACATTGATGTAATGGACGGCAATTTTGTTCCAAACATCACTTTTGGATTCCCTGTGATCAAGAGCCTGCGCAATAAAACAAAGATGTTTCTTGACACGCACCTGATGATTGCAAATCCGGAAAAATATTTTGCTCGGTTTGCTGAAAGCGGAGCAAATTTGATTTGCTTTCATGGTGAAACGGTAAAAGAGCCTGCAAAGGCAATTAAAGAAGTAACTGATTTGGGCTGCAAGGTTGGAATGGCTGTAAACAATGGCGTTGATGTTGAAAGCGTTTTTCCTTTCCTCAGCAAACTTGACCTTGTGCTGGTTATGGGCGTGCAGGCAGGCTTTGGGGCGCAGCAATTCATTGAAAAGAATTTTGAGAAGGTTTCCGCTGTTAAGGGAAAAATAATACAAGAGAAAGTGCATGCGCTTGTTTCTGTTGACGGCGGTGTCAATGCGCAGAATGGAAAAAGATTGATTGAGGCAGGCGCTGATGTTTTGGTTATTGGAAACTCAATTTTCGGCTCTGGCAATCCGTTGCAGAATGTAAAAAGTTTGAAGCAAATGCTTTCAATCAAGTGAAATTATATTTTTGGGCATCTTTCAAGAAATTGGCTTTATTTGATTGCCTGCATTATTTCCTCGGCTGAGATTGTTTTTTCGCAGTAATAGCATTTTGCTTTCAGCGGGTTTTGCGTCAGCGAGAATTTTGTTGGCAGGCTTTCCACATTTGAAATGCATTTTGGGTTCATGCACTTTATCAGGCCGCTTGCCTGCTTTGGCAGCATTATTTTCTCTTTTTTCTTTATGCCTTTGCCTTTTATTATGTTGATTGTGCCGCCTGCTGCAATCAAAGCAATTTTTTCAATCTCTTCTTTGCTCAATGCCTTTCCCTCAATGAAAACCAGGTCTTTTCTGCCCATTCTCCTGCTTTCAGTGTTTATTGCAACAGTAACAGTGTCACGCGGCCTGTCAAGGCCGAGGATTTCAATTATTTTCAATGCAGCCCCAACAGGCAAATGGTCCAAAACAGTACCATTCGAAATAGGCATCAATCTTACGTCATTTTTTTTCATTCAAGTCACTTTGATTTATTTCTTTTTCACATCTCGGAGCATTGCAAGCAATGCCTCTCTTACAGGAATTCCATTTTTTGCCTGCTGGAAATACAATGCTGCTTCACTGTCATCCAGTTCCGGCTTTATTTCATTCACTATGGGCAATGGATGCATTAATCTGAAGCCTTTTTTTGCATTGCGCAGAATCTCTTTTCCCAAAACGAACACGTTTTTTATCTGCTCGTATTCGAATTCGTCAACAAACCTTTCCTTTTGAATTCTGGTTGCGTAAAGCACATCCAGCTTTGGGAGAAAATCCTGCAATTTGCTTGTTTCTTTAACCTGCAGTTTATCAGCAGTGTCATCAATTATTGAAGCAGGCATCCTCAGGCTTTCTGGGGCAATGCAGTAGACCTTTACTCCCTTAAAATTTGCCAGTGCATACATCAGGCTGTGCACTGTTCTCCCGTATTTCAAATCGCCTAACAATCCAATGCTGATTCCGTCAATTTTCTTGAATTCCTTTTGAATAGTATAAAGGTCAAGCAGTGTCTGGGTTGGGTGCTGGTTTGCTCCATCTCCTGCATTTATTACCGGCTTTTCGCTTACCTCTGCTGCTCTCCTTGCTGCTCCCTCAATGCTGTGCCTCATTACAATTATGTCAGCGTATCCGCTTACAGCCCTTATAGTGTGCGAGAGGCTTTCCCCTTTTGCCGTGCTGCTAACCGCAGCGTCAGCAAAACCAATTACTTTTCCGCCGAGGTTTTGCGCTGCGCTCTCAAAGCTTAGCCTTGTCCTGGTACTTGGTTCAAAAAACAGGACGCCTACTGTTTTGTTTTCAAGAACGTTCTTCTTTTTTTCGGGCGATGTTTTCTCCATTTCGGCTGCTTTTTTGAGAACAGCCTCAATGTCCTCCCTTGAGAAATCGCTTATTGAAACAACATCAGTTAAAGAAAAGCCCACCAAAAACCCCAAATGATTTAATTGGATAGTTTATTTAAAATTAGCGCATTGGGCCATGTTTCTCGCTGACTGGACCCTGCAGCCAATTATGTATAACTGCTTTTTTGATTATGTTTAATTCGGGTGCGATTGCTTTAAATTTGTTTTCAATAGGGATAATTTTTATCGTTTAAGGAAAAAAAAAATCCGGGGGTGCTGTTAGTGCAGCAAGTAGTTCAAAGAGCAGTTAAGCGGGCAAAGGCTTTGCCTGCAGTGAAAAGAAAGCCGATAAAGGCAACTCAGGATAACGAAGAGCTAATTAAGTTGCTTGAAACAGCCAAGGCAAAAATCAGGGTTGTTGGAGTGGGAGGCGGAGGCTGCAACACCATTGAGAGAATGACCGAAATCGGAATAACGGGAGCGGAAACATTTGCAGTCAACACCGATGCCCAGGATTTGCTTAACACTGTTGCCGACAAAAAGGTTTTAATCGGCAGAAACTTAACAAGAGGGCTTGGCAGTGGCTCAGACCCTAGCGTTGGGGAAGGCGCTGCAAAGGAAAGCCAGGAAGAGCTTGAAAGTGTTTTGGAAGACAGCGATTTGCTTTTCATCACATGCGGCTTGGGCGGCGGCACTGGAACAGGTGCTGCGCCTGTTATTGCCGAAATCGGAAAGCACATGAAAGCGCTTACAATAGGGGTTGTCACAATTCCCTTCACTGTTGAAGGGAGAAAGAGAATGGAGAACGCTTTGGGCGGCCTGGGGAATTTGCGCAAAAACACTGACACTGTTATTGTCATTCCAAACGACAAGATTCTGGAGATTGCCCCTGATTTGCCTGTGAATGCAGCATTCAAGGTTGCTGACGAAGTCCTGACAAATGCAGTAAAGGGAATTACCGAAATGGTTACAAAGCCCGGATTAATTAACTTGGATTACGCTGATTTGCGGACAATTTTAAGCAGGGGCGGTGCAGCAATGATTGGCCTTGGAGAAAGCCACAGCACTGAGCAAGGAGAAGCTAGGGCGTTGGAAGCAGTTGAAAACGCTTTGACATCGCCGCTTTTGGATGTTGACATAAGCTGTGCAAACAGGGCCCTGATAAATGTAATCGGCGGTGCAGACATGACCCTGAGGGAAGCCGAAATGATTGTTGAAACAGTCAGCAGCAAGATAAGCGACAACGCCCACATAATCTGGGGAGCAATGATTGACGAGAACATGTCGAAGAACCAGATTCAGGCAATGGTTGTAATAGCAGGCGGAAAGTTCCCTTACTTGGAAGACACTGACAAAGTCAATTTGGCAGAGCCAATCGATTTGGGAATAGAATTTACTGGGTAAAGGGCTGCCAAAGGGAAGCCGATTGATCTGGGGAATAGAGTTTACTGGATGAAATAGTGAAAATTGGCTAAAGCAAAACCCACTTAAAACTTTTTCTTTATTCTTTTTAATAATTCTTTACATGATTCAGGTGGTTTGAATGCAATTAAACATTAGTTCAACGTTGCGCAGCTTTGTTGATTCGAGCAAGCGTGTCTTGATTATTGCAAAGAAGCCAACTTGGGAGGAATTCCAGGTAATGGCAAAGGTCACTGGAATAGGGGTAATAATAATCGGGGTAATCGCCTACGTTATTTACCTGATTTTCGCGTTTAGCGGAATCGGCGGCGCTTAGGGTCCTGCATTATTTTTTTGGTTTTTTGCTTTGGGCAAAATTCGGGCTTGGGCTGGATTGCAGCCTATTCCATAGGCTTTTAATTCTTACACAATTCAATTATTTTTGCTAAACCGCCTAATTTTCTGTTTTTTTAATTTTTTTGTTTTTATTGGAAATTGGGCGAACCTGAAAAAAACAATCAGGAAAAACTCAAGGTGAAAAAAAGAATGCCGATTTTTTTGATTAGGACAACAGTTGGCCAGGAGTCATTGGTAGTGGACATTCTCAACAACAGGATTGGGAACGAAACACTGTCGATTTACAGCATCAGCGTTATCCCAGGCCTGAAGGGCTATGTTATGATTGAGGCACAGGACGAACTTACTGTAAGGCACGGCATAACCAACACTCCGCATGTGAAGGGCCAGGGCATTGTGAAGGGCGCGGTGAACATTGATGAATTAAGCGGCCTGCTTGAATCAAAGCCATTGATGCAGTCAATAAAAGAAGGCGCGAAGGTTGAAGTCATTGCAGGGCCGTTCAAGAGGGAAAGGGCAAAAGTGCTGAGGGTTAACCCCACAAAAGAGGAAGTAACAGTTGAATTGCTTGAGGCAGCGGTAAAAATCCCGATAACAATCAAAGCAGAGCACATCAGAATAATCACAGAGTGAATTGAATGCCTGAAATAAGTGTTTTGGTTGAAGCAGGAAAAGCAACAGCCGGCGCGCCGATAGGCCCGGCGCTTGGTCCGCTTGGAGTAAACATCGGCGCTGTTGTTGCCCAGATTAATGAGAAAACCAAGCCTTTTGCAGGAATGCGGGTTCCGGTTAAAGTGGCTGTGGATGCTGCAACAAAAAGCTTTGAGATAAGCGTTGGTAGTCCGCCAACAAGTGCCCTGATCAAGCAGGAACTGAAGCTGGATAAGGGAGCAGCCAACCCTGCAAAAGAGGTAAAGGGAAATATTTCAATGCAGCAGGTAATGAAAATCGTGGCAATGAAAAGCGAGCAGCTTTCATCCTACAAAATGAAGAGCAGTGTAAGAGAGGTTGTAGGCGTGTGCGACAGCATGGGCATAACAGTTGAAGGAAAAAAAGCAAGGGAAATTCAGAAAGAGATTGCCGAAGGGAAATTCGACTCAATGCTCAAGGACTGAATCCGGCCAAAGAATTGCTTTTTTAAAGGTTTTCGCTTAATCTTTTTTATATTGATTTCGGAGAGCTTTTTCTGGCTCCGGTTGAACCACTCTCGCTTTAATTGCGGTGTGGGAGGTTTTAAGGCATGAACAAAAGGGATGTTGAGCAGGCACTGCAGGAAATGAGGAAGCAGAGCAAGCAGAGGCGCTTTGTCCAAAGCATTGAGCTAATCGTGAATTTCAAGGGCATTGACTTCAAGAAGCAGGAGAACCAGATTGATGTAAAGGTTAACCTGCCGCACGCAACCGGAAAAAAGGGCGGCGCAAAAAGCCTTTTGTTTGCAAGGGACAAAAACTTCATTGCAGAAATGCAGGGCAAGGTTGACCGAATCATTAAAGAGGAAGAGATAGCTGCCCTGGACAAAAAGGCTATTTCGCAGATTGTAAACGAATTCGATGTATTGGTTGCTGAAGGCCCGGTGATGATTCCGGTTGGAAAGTATTTGGGCCAGCAGCTCGCTCCAAAAGGAAAAATGCCAAAGCCAGTTCAGCCAAACGTTGAAGCTGTAACAGCAATGATTCAGCAAAGCGGTTCATTCACAAGGGTAAGCAACAGAAAGGGAAAATTCATGCCTGTTGTGCAGCTTGTAATAGGGAACGAGCAGATGACCGATGAGCAGCTTGCGGCAAACAGCATGGCTGTAGTTGAAGCAATCCTGCCAAAGCTGCCGCAGATGTATGCTAACATTAAATCAATTTATGTGAAGGAAACAATGGGGCCTCCTGTGAAGGCTGCATTAAAATCAGGCGAGGCAAAAGCAAAATAAGGGGATAATGCTGGGCGTTAAGCAAAAGGGAAAACAAGGCAAGGGTTGTGAAAAAGGGGCGTGAACTGAGGGAAGCATAAGCTGAATAAAAAAAGGTGAAAGTAATGACAAGGCACACAAAGAAATGGAAGGAACAGCAGCTGCATCAATTGAGCGAGCTGGCAAAACAGTACCCTGTTATTGCAATCGCATCCCTGCGCAATCTGCCAGCGCCACTCTCACAGCTGCTGAGGAAGCAGCTGCAGGGAAAGGCAGTGATCAAGGTATGCAAGACAAGGGTTGTGAAAAAGGCGTTGCAGCAGTCAAAAGCAGACAGTGGTGGCTTGCTGCAGCATGCAAATGAAAGCATTGCAATCATTTTCTCAAATTTGAATGCTTTTGAATTGTTTGCTTTTTTGAAAAAAAACAAGGTAAGCATGCCTGCAAAAGCAGGCATGGCTGCGCCTGCAGACATCATTGTGCCTGCAGGAGACACCGGTCTGCCTCCAGGCCCTGCCTTAAGCGATTTGAAGCAGGCCGGTCTGAAAACAGCTGTAAAGGGCCCAACTATTTCAATTGCTGAAGACAGCGTTGTTGCAAAAAAGGGCGAAGCAATAAGCAAGGCTGTTGCCAGCGCTTTGGGAAAATTGGACATTAAGCCTATTAAGGTCGGATTGAACATTGTTGCATGCCTGGAAAAAGGCGAGGTTTTCACTGCCGCGATTTTAGACTTTGACAGCGAAAAAGTGGAAGCGCAATTCATTGCTGCCCACACTGCAGCGCTTAATCTGGCGGTTGAAATAGGCTACTGCACTGGCGCAACAATTGAACTGCTTTTGTCAAAGGCATTCAACAGCGCGAAAGCAGTTGCTTTGGAAGCAAATATTGTGACAGATGCAACGAGGGAAGAAATTTCAGGGAAGGCAGCAGCGAAGGGGCTTGTGGGGGAACAGCCAGCTGTTGCGGAACCTGAAGCCAAAAAATAAATATTTTTTAAAAAATTGAAATGGAAAGCAATAAGCAAAAAAATTTCAAAATTTTAAAAAGCAAGGAAAAAAACTGAAAGGAGGGAAACAAAATGCAATACGTGTACGCTGCATTGCTTTTGCACAGCGCAGGGCACAAAGTTGAAGAGCCGGCTGTAACAAAGGTAATGGAGGCAGCCGGAGCAAAGCCAGACAGCGCTAGGGTGAAAGCCCTGATTGCTTCTCTGAAAGACGTGAACATTGAAGAGGCAATAAAGAAAGCAGCTGTCCAGCCAGTGGCTGCAGCAAAAGCAGAAGAGAAGCCCAGCGCAAAGAAAGAAGAGAAAGCGCCAGAAGGCAAAACAGAGGAAGAAGCAGCAGAAGGTTTAAGCAGCCTTTTCGGCTAAGCCTTTTTGCCTTCGGCAAAAAGCCTTGGGAAAAAAGCCTTCGGTTGATTAAACCACTTTTTTCCTTTTTTTTTGCACGCCTTTCAGGGCTTGCGCAAGTTATTTATACAACCTTTTACTAATTAATAACTGCCATGCGCAAGCTTGTTTGCCTGTTCCTCTTGTTGCTTTTTTCTGCAAGCGTTGCAGCAGTAATAGAGAAGGATTCGCTTAAGATTTTTGCAGTAACAGAACAGGGCAATGCACTAAGCGCTGATTTGACCCTGGAAATAAAGCCAGGCAGCGGAAATGTTTGGAGCAGTGTCGAGCCATTGGTCGGCACATCAACCCAGACAACAGAGAAGCTTGCTGTCCAGATTGCGAAAAATTACAGCAAGGAAGTTGGCAGCTTTGATTATTTTTTTGGCATTAAAAGCGATGCCTCGCTGGTTGAGGGGCCGAGCGCAGGCGCAGCAATGACTCTGCTTACAATAAGCATGCTGCAGGACAGGAAAGTTCCGGATTATGTCGGCCTGACAGGAACCATTACGCCGGATGGGAGTGTTGGCAGCGTTGGCGGGGTTTTTGAGAAAAGCAAGGAGGCGGCAAAGATCGGGATGAAGCTTTTTATGATTCCTGCCGGCGAAGCAAAGCAGACAGTGAAATTACCGGAAGGAGTTAAGTCCATAAATCTGAGTTCCTATGCAAAAGAGCAGTGGAGCCTGCTGGTTGTGGAAGTAAAAGACATTGATGATGTGCTTCACTTTGCTTTTGCCGACCTTGAATCAATTGACGTGAATGCTGAGGAAACTGTTTTGCCTGATTTTGTTCCGAATGCAATTTCCTTTAACCGGCAGTTGCAGCCAATGGATTCAATTGTAAGGAAATTTATTGCTGAAGCTGATGAAGGAATAAACGGCGCTAGAAGCGCTTTAAGCGGAACTTTGCTGAACGATCCTGCAGTTGTTGATGTTTTGCTGCAGCAGCTGAGCAGCAGCGAAAAAATGCTTGCCGAGGCAAAAATTCTGGCTGACCAGAACTATTTGTACAGCGCAGGCAATGATGCTTTCCTTTCAATTGTTTACAGTGCTTTTGTGCGCGATATTGCCGATGAGCCGCAATTGATTAACCCAACATCGACATCGCTTGATTCAAAGGCAGGCGAATTAAGCAGGCAAATTAACAGCCTTGCTTTTGATTTGAACAGGTTCATTGCCATTGACCAATTCGAGTGGCATGTTGCAGCAAAGCAGCGCTTAAGCTGGGCAAAGCTGAATATTGACAAGCTGCTTGCAAAGGATGAAATCATTATAACAATTGACGGCAGTGCAATTGATGAGCAGCGCTTGAGCGATTTGCTGGATTACCAGTTTGCTGTTGCATGGTATAATGCAGCAGAGGATTTCTTTGATATAACAAAAAGCAGTACAAAAAGAATTCAGGCTGACAGGCATTTTGCCGATGCTGTTGAGAGCAATATTGCTGCAGCGGAAAAAAACCTGGCAGAATTGCCTGTTGCTGACACAGAGGATATTGTCAGGCGCTTGGATGCGTCAAAGCTTGAAAAAGAGCAGGGCTGGTTTGAGGCGGCCTTGTTTGATTCGGCTTCCGCCCTGGGTTTAACAGATGCCCAGCTTTTAATCAAAGGCAAGAGCCTGGATGAATTAAGGGCAGAACTGGAGCAGAAAATCAGCGAATTGGAAGTGAAGATGCATGAAAGCAATCAGAAATTTGTCTGGGCTTCGCTTTACCTTGACCATGCACGCTTTTTTTTGCAGAGCGCTGACTTCTATTTGCAGAACGGCCAGAGCAGCAGGGCAGTTGAAAGCGCAGGCAGTGGCATTGCCCTGGCTTTCATGGCTGAAAGCGCTTTTGATTCTGCTGAGCAGGCAGGGCAATATTTCGCTACGCTGCCAGAATCAGCCTTTTTGCCAGGGCCGTTCATTGAGCCTTTTGATGCATCAAAGCTTTACCCTTTCATTGCACTTTTCATTGTTTTGGGCGCAGTGGTTGCCTTGATTCTGCTGTTCGCTGTTTTAAGCACCAGGGTAAGCCGGCTTAGGCATGCCTCGCTCAAAGGTGAAATAAGCAGAATCAGGTTCGAGCAGAAAAGGCTGCATAGAATGCTTTCAGCAGGGCAAATAAGCGGGGAGCGGTGCAAGAAACTTGATTCGCTTTACCAGAAGCGCCTGCGGGAATTGCTTGATGAAAGCGAGCAGTTGAGCAGCACCTTTGTCGAACTGGATTTGAGCAAAAGCAAATTGTTTGCTTTTGAGAGAACGGTGAAAAGGCTCAAGCAGCAGTCCAGGAAAGGCGAAATAACAAAGAAAGATTTCACTGCAACAATGCAATTCTGCGAGAAGAGAATCAACGCACTTACGAAAGAGATAAGCGCAGAAATACAGCGCCTGCAGCTGGAAAAAAAAGCAATCAAAAAAAGCGTTGCTGTTACGGAAAAGGAAAACAGCGGAATACGGAAAGGAAAAATAAAAGAATAAGCACAAATTGGCTGTCGGGCAGAAGGAGGGCATCTTCCAGCCATATTAGAAAACTTTATTAATCAGGTTAAACAATCTATTTCTTGGTTTAAATGATTGCTGAATGGCTGATGATTGAAAGGCTGCTGATCAGTGCTGTTATGGGCGGCCTGATTGGCGTTGAAAGGCAGATGCACGAAAAGCCCGCTGGCTTGAGAACCCATGTGCTTGTTTGCATGGGCGCAACCCTTTTCACTCTTCTCTCATTGTCTTTTTCCAACTCGGACGGATCAGCAGTTGATGTCAGTAGGGTTGCTGCAGGTGTTGTAACAGGAATCGGCTTTTTGGCTGCAGGCAGCATTTTCAGGGAAAAGGAAAGAGTCAGGGGCCTGACAACTGCAGCAGACCTTTGGGTTATTGCTGCAATCGGCCTGAGCATTGGCTTGGGCTATTACAGCGTTGCCGTTGTTGCAACAATTATTACTTTGATTATTTTAATGATAGGCAGGGTTTTTGATAATTATTTGGACAGAAAGGCAATGACCCTAGAGCAAAAAAACAAGCCGCCTTTTTTTAGCTGACTTCAAGCTGTTTTACCGTTGCCCTTGGCTAAAGTCGGCAGCAGTTCAGCTGACTTCAAGCTGTTTTACTGTTGCCTCGCCTTTCTCGATTTTTTCCCTCAGCTTTAATCCAATGACGCTGCTTTTGTCCTTGCTCACTGCCACGCCGATTATCTGGTCTGCTCCCTGGATCAGTGGATCGTTGTGGGTTATTGCAATGAACTGGCTTTGCTTGCTGACTTCCTTGATTATTTTAACCAGCTTCATTGAATTCTCCTTGTCCAATGCTGCATCAGCCTCGTCAAAAATATAGAATGGCGCAGGCTCGTACAATTGGATTGCGAAAAGGAAAGCAAGCGCTGTAAGGGTTTTCTCACCGCCAGACATTGAATCAATGTTTTTGATGTTCTCTCCCTTGTGCTTTGCCTCAATTAACAAGCCTGCTTCAAGCGGTTCCTCTGGCTTGCTCAGGCTCAATCTGCCTTCCCCTGCAAACAGGTTCCTGAACATCTCGCCGAAATTCCTGTTCAATGCATCAAAGCACTGCATGAAAATGTTCTTCCTTTTCACATCAATCTTTTCAATCATTTCCAATACGGCAAGCCTTTCTTTGTCCAGCAGGGCAACCTTCTCCCTAACATCCTTGACCTCTGCAGCCAGCTGCTCGAAAGATTCAATGGCTTTCAGGTTAATTGCGCCCATTTCGCTGATTTTTTTGTCAATTTCATTAATCCTGGGCTGCAGCGCGTGCCAGTCTGCTTTAGCCAGCTTGAGCACATCAGTAAACTGCTTTGCCTCCTCCTGCAAATCAGCCAGCCTAACCTGCATTTTGCTTTTCTCAATCTGCAGGTTGTTTTCATCCATCTGGGCCTGCCTCAGCTTCCGCTCCTGTTTTTTCGCCCTGAGCAGCAATTCCTCGATTCTCTCTTCCATCGCATCCCTTTCGGCTGCTGCTTTTTTGTTCCCTTTCTCAACCTTGTTCAGTTCATCCTCCAATTCATTGATTTTCGCGTCAGCGTGCTGCAGCCTTTTCTTCGTTTCCTCTATTCCGGCGATTATTTCCCTGTTCTCTTTCTGCACTGCCTGCTGCAGCTGCATCAAACCATTCCTCTGCCTTGACAATTGTACGATTGTTTTTCCTTCAATTGCAGCCTTCTCCTGCTGCAGTGCATTCAGCTTCCCGTGCAATTCAATCTCTTTCTCGCTGATTTCCTGCAATTCATTCACTGCAGCAGCATCGCTCAACCTGCGCCTCTGGGCTGCAATCTGGTTCAGTTCTGCCTGCTTTGCATTTGCCTCTGATTCAAGCAGCACAATCTCAGCTGTTTTCTTCTCAACACCTGCACCCTGCACGCCTGCCTTTGCAGCCGAGATTTTTTCCATGCTCTCTTTTAACTGCGCCTTCAATTCATCAAAATCCCTTAACTGATACAGCAATTCCCTTTCCTTTTCAGCAGCTTCCCTCAGCTCCCGCTCTTTTTTCAATGCATCAGCCTTCTTTTCAGCTGCTGCACTTTCCCTTTCAAGCATCTTCTTCAATTCTGCTTCCTTGCTTTTAATCAGCTGCAGCCTTTTTTCTTTCCTCAGCTCGCTTTCGCAAACAGGGCACAGAGCGCTGCTTTTGTTCAATAAGCCGATTGTTTCATTCAGGTTCTTTTTCCCTAGTTCAACTGCCTTTATCTCATGCAGCAGCCGCTCATGCTGCTGCTCTGCAACAGCAATCTTTTCAGCCAGCTTTCCGAATTTTCTCTGCAGCACCTGCAGCAGTTCGCTGGCGTTCTGCTTTTCCGCAAGCTTTTCCTCAATTCTTTTCTGCATTGCAGCCAGTTCCTGCAATTGCTTTCCCTGCAATGCAATCCCGTGCTGCATTACCCGCAATTCGCTTACTGCCTTCACTCTTTTCTCGTTCAGTTCGCGCATTGCAGCATTCAATTGCTGCTCCTTTGAATGAATTTCCTGCAGCTCGGCAGCTTTCCCCTGCTGGCTCGACTGCAATTTTGCCTTCCTCTGCTGCAAATCGGCAACCTGCTGCTGTAAAGGGGGCAATTCCTCCATTATCTGCTTTACCCTGCTTTTTTCACTGTCAGTTTCCTTTGCAATAGCGTTTGCTTCAGCCTCTGCCTCTTCAACCCTCCTGTTGTTCCTTGCAATCAGGCCTTTGTTTCCCTCAATCCTTTCAACCAGCTGGCTTTTCTCGCTTTTAGCTTCCTCGAGCTTTGAGCCAATTGTTGAATAAATCTTTTCGCTCGCGCTCAGCAGCTCATCTCCGAGGCGCTTTGCCTCCTGCCTTAATTTTTCAGTTTCAGCATTTGCCTGGTCGAGCTGCTGCTGCTCTTCGTTCTGCTGCTTTTCAAGCAATGCAAGCCCTTGATTTGTTTCAAGCATGCCCTTGTTTATTTCATCAATCTCATGCGCCAGCAATGTTGCCTTTGCCTGCTTCCTTTCCAGCTCAAGTTGCTTGAACAAAACAGCCGCTTCCCTTTCATGCTGCAGTTCCTGCAGGTAGTTCTCCCTTTCCTGCATGACAATGCCTGCATCCCTGAGCTTTATGTCAACCTTCTCCAGATTTTTCAGCGCCTCTTCTTTCTTCAAATCAAACTCCTGCAATCCGGCAAGCTCGTCAACAATCTGCCTTCTCTCCAATGCATTCATTTCAACAATCCTTGTTACATCGCCTTGCACAACAATGTTGTGCCCATCAGGCTTCACCCCCAATTCAAGCAGAAGCGAGCTTATTTCCCCCAGTGTTTTCCTCTGCCCATCCAGCCTGTAAACACATTTTCCCTGCTTGTCAATAAGCCTTTCAATAACATAATCCTTGTGGTCGTGCTTTAACGCCAGCTCTACCTTTGCATAGTTCTCAACAGCGCTGTTGTTCACCAATTCGCTTAATCTGCCTGCCCTCAAAGCCTTCAAGCTAGTAATGCCCATTGCGAAAAGCAGCGCATCCAGAATATTGCTCTTGCCGCTCCCGTTGCCGCCGACAATGCAGGTAAAGCCATTGCTCAGGGGAATGTCCGCTTTCTTAAAGCTCTTGAAGTTTCGCAAAACAAGGCGATGCAGCTTGACCATAATACGCTCACCAAGCAATAAAGGCAATTAATTGATAATATAAGAGAATAAATAACCCATTTAAAAAGCCTTTTTGCTTCCGCAAAAAGCCTTGGGAAAAAAAGCAATTGCTTCGCAATTGCAAAAGCCTTTTTGCTTCCGCAA
>CAYHBD010000034.1:0-8861 GCA_964354805.1 uncultured archaeon
TTTGCTTCTGTCTTCAATTCTTTTAATTTCCTCTTCGTCAAAGCCGCCTGTGTCCACAGTTAAAGTTACGACATCGTATCCCTTCTCTCTAAAATGCAGAACCGCGAAGGATGTATCCAGGCCGCCTGAAAAAGCCAAAACAACTTTTTCTCCCAAAAACCTCACCTCACAAATTTTATAACAAAACTGAAAAATAATTAAAAACACATGCTTTGAACTGATTATCAATTGCCCTAGAATTTTTCCAGCAAAACAAGCATTATCGCCTTTTGGATATGCAGCCTGTTCTCTGCCTGGTCGAAAACAATTGACTGCTTTCCATCCAGAACAGCATCGCTGACTTCCTTGCCTCTATGAGCAGGCAGGCAGTGCATGAAAATCGCGTCTCGTTTTGCTTCCTGCATCAGCCGCTCATTTACTTGATAAGGCGGGAAAACAGCAAGCCTCTGCTTTTCCTCTGCTTCACTGCCCATGCTGACCCAGGTGTCAGTGTAAACAACATCAGCGCCCTGTACTGCTTCAGCCGGATTTTCATTCCAGCTGTATTTGCCCAAGCTTTCGCCAACGGCAACAGCCTCCTTGTAAGGCTTATAAGCAGCCGGAGCTGCAACACTCACCTGCATTCCAACCTTGCTGCCTGCAACAATTAAGCTGTTGCATACATTGTTTCCATCCCCTACAAAAGCCAACCGCAAGCCATCCAGCTTTCCTTTCTTTTCCTTTATTGAAAGCAAATCGCCAAGAATCTGGCAGGGATGCCACAAATCGCACAATCCGTTTATGACAGGCTTTTCACTTGCATCAGCAATTGCTTCAATGTCCTGGTGCTTGAAAACTCTTGCCATTATTATGTCACAGTATCTCTCAAGGCATTTTACTTCATCAGCAAGTGATCCAAGAGTGAAATTTGTTGCCCTCCAATCCAGAAAAATTGCATGCCCTCCAAGCTGTGTCATGCCTGCCTCAAAGCTCACTCTTGTCCTGGTGCTTGTTTTCTGGAACAGCATTGCAAGCGTTTTTCCTTCAAGCGCTTTGCAGTATTTCTCAGGCTGCTTCTTTACGGCAGAGGCTAAATCAATCACTCGTATTATCTGCTTCTTATCCCAGCTCAAATCAAGCAAATCCATTTTCAAACATCCACTTTAGTTAAACAAAATCGCTTTCATGCTGCAGGGCAAAATGCACAACAGCGTCGATTTCTTTTCCACGCACCCCTTTCCAGAAAACATTCCACTGCCTGTCCTTGATGCATCCGCCGCACTCCTTGAAATACCAGAAATTAATCGGGTTCTTGGGAGCAGCCCTCCAGAAAATGGATGGGAATTCCTTAAAAACAGCGCGCAGCAGGACTTTCGCAACGCTGTTGTGCTGCCATTCTTTTTTCACAGCCAGCTTGTCAAGGCAGTACAATCCGTTGAATTTTTTCACTATTGCAACGCCGTTCCATTCCTCTGTTGCAAATAATTTAACCGGCTGCTCCGAGAAATAATCATGCCTCAGCTTTCTGTCAAAAGCATCCTCGATTACAGCCCTTGTCATGCTTTCAGTTGCCGGATCAATTGCATGAAAGCATTTAACCTTGTGTCCTGCACCAAGTCCAGCCATTTCGACATCGCTCAAAAAGGAAAAAACCGTATTACTGAATAGCTGCGGGCCGAATTTAAAAGCGTTTTGCCCCAAATGAAACAAATTGGACAAAAAGTGTCCGAAATAGAACATTTAAAAACCGTTGCAGCAAATGTTATGGTATGAATGTTGCAAAGAGCGTTGCCGGATTCATTGATAGCCATCCGAACGTGAAGAGCTGCCTGAAGAAAGGAACGATTAATTACAGCGCTTTGAGCAGGGAGATAATCAAGGACAGCAATCTTGAGAAGCGCAACTTTGAGGCTGTTTTGGTTGCATGCAGGAGATATGCGGAAAAAGCAAAGCTGCCTGCCGGGCAGGAGAAGCACATCATTGCCCTGCTGCACAAAAGCAGTTTTGAAATGCGAAGCAGCATCTGTGTTGTGATAATCAGCAATGCTGTTCCATTTAGTTCAATCATTGAATTGGCAGGCGAAATAACTAAGGAAAGGGGCCTGTTTCATTTGATTGAGGGAAGCGAAACGTTCACAATCATCAGCGAGCAAAAATTCTATCAAAAAATAATGCAGCGATTCAAGCACAGGATGATTGAAGAAAAGAAGAATTTGGTTGAAATAATGGTCAAAATGCCTAAAGAAATAGAGCAAGTGCCAGGCATTACCGGCTATCTGTACAGCCTGTTCGGAGAGAACAACATCAACATTCTTGAAACAATGTCAAGCTGGACAGACACGCTTTTTGTGATAGAAGAAAAGGACGCGGAAAAGGCGATGCGAATACTCAGGGTCTGAAATTTCAAACCTCAAAAAGCGTTGCCTGCTTTTTTTGCAGGCCCTTTATTTTGCTTTTTGGGTTGCCTATTTCAAAGTCAATGTGGAAGAATTCCAGGCCATAGCGTTCAAGCAGTTCGTGCGCGTTTTTGCCGATTGCAGGCGCAATCAAAATGCCCCTTGTTTCAATTCCCTTAAGGTTTTTCACCTGGTCCATATAGCGCTTCAATTGCTGCACTGCATTGTAATCAGCCTGCCTGCGCTTCAGCTCTATTACAACAAGCCTGCCGCGGGCATCCTGCGCAAGAATGTCAACCATGCCCTTTCGCAATACTTCCTCCTGGTTCAATGGCTTCAATCCTGCTTCCAAAAAAGAAAGGTCCTGCATTAATTCATTACTCAATTCCCTTTCCGAACCAAACAAGCACAGGTCAGCGCTTTCCTGCATTGGATAACTGTGAATGCCTTCAACTGAATAAAGGGTTACGTCAATTGTTTCCTTTGGCTTTTGTTTTGTTGCACTCAGCAGCAAGGCCCCGTCCTTCAGCTCGCAGGCAATCCTTGCGCCCATCATGTAATTGGTCGGTCTCAACAGCCTGTTCTGGTGTATTGCAAAGCTGCTGTCTCCCTTTATCAGCAATAAGCGCTTTCCTTTCGGCAGCTTGCTTGCAGCCCTGCCCCAGTATTGGACATAGCATTCCCCGATGACCATCAGCATATCCTTGCGCGAAATGGCTTCAGCTATCTGTTTTTTTGCCTGCTCTAATTGCATTTGATAGAATTGGCTTAGAACTGTTTTTTTAATTATGTTTCTTGCTGCCTGATGGCACCGGCTTTATATTTCCTGTTTTTCGTTTTTGGCGGCAATGCTTTTTGCTTTGCCTGCTTATATTTTGCGTCTTTTGTTTTTGACGGCAATGCTTTTTTTGCTTGCTTTATATTTCGTGTGTTTTGTAGAATATTTTTTTTGCTATTTCAACCAGCACAAGGTATGCGAGCAGTATTACAGCGATTGCCCCAAGCAGTGGAATGCTGAGCTGCTTGAATTCGAAGAGGAAAGCGAATGGCGAATAAATTATGCCGATTGTCAGCGCAATTGCTGCAATTGATGTTAACAGCAGCATTCTGCTTGGCTTGCTCCTCCAGAGCGGTCTTTTTGTTCTTATGCTGAATGTTACGATTATTTCCGACAGGACTGATTCAAGGAACCAGGCTGTCCAGAAAAGCATTTGGTCTGCATTTATGATTACGAGCAGTGTTGCCATTGTTATCAGGTCAAAAATAGAGCTTATTGCCCCGAAGAAAATCATGAATTTTGATATTGCTTTCAGGTTCCACCTCTTTGGCTTGCGCAGATTTTCTTTGTCAACATCGTCTGTGCTTATTGTCATTAGTGGCCCGTCTGAAATAAGGTTTGCCAAAAGGATTTGCGAGGCCTTTAGCGGAATGAACGACAAAAACAAAGGCGATATTGCCAGCGAAAACATGTTTCCAAAGTTTGCGCTGATGGTGTTCAAAATGTATTTTATTATGTTTCCGAAAGTTTTTCTGCCTTCGATTATTCCGTCCACAAGGACTGAAAGGTCTTTTTCCAGCAGTATCATGTCTGCGCTGTCTTTTGCCACGTCAACAGCTGAATCAACTGTTATGCCAACGTCTGCGGCTTTAATTGATGGCGTGTCGTTTACGCCGTCCCCCAAAAACCCCACTATGTGGCCCTGCTCGCTTAAAACCTTCACTATCCTGAATTTTTGTTCGGGTGATATCCTTGCAAACACGTTGTTTTCTGCAATGGTTTTTTTGAATTCCTGTTTGCCCATTTTTTCAAGCTCTGCCCCTGAAATTACCCTGTTTTTTATTTCAAACCCGAGCTGGCTGCACACCTGCTGGGTTAACAGCTCGTTGTCTCCTGTTAATACCTTCAGCTCAACTTCGAGGGTTTGAATTCTTTTTATTGCCTCAGCTGCGCTTCTTTTTGGAGGGTCGGAAAAGACAAGCGTTCCGAGAAAAACAAGTTCCTTTTCATCTTCGGCTGTGTAATTGTCTTTCTTGCCGATTTTTCTGTATGAAACCGCAACCAGCCTGTAGCCTTCCCTGCTCAATTCTTCAAATTTCAGGCGCAGTAGTTTCTCCATTTTTTTTATTGAAACAGCTTTCCCCTTTATTTTTGCGGAAACGCATTTTTGCAGCACTGCTTCAGGCGCGCCCTTGCAAATCATCAGGGTTTTGCCGTTTTTTTCCACTATTGCGCTCATTCTTCTTCTTTCATAATCAAAGCCAATCTCTTCTACCTCATTCCACTCATTCATTGCAATGTTTTTTTGCGAAGCATAGTCAAGTATTGCTGCGTCAATGGGATTTCCGACTGCTTTGCCGTTTTCCATTGCCGCATTATTGCATAGTGCCGCAAACAGCAGCAGTTCATCCTGCCTGTTTCCATCCGCATCAAAAAAATCCGCGAGCGAAACCTTGTTCTCCGTAAGAGTGCCTGTTTTGTCCATGCATAGCACATCAATGTTTCCCAGGTCTTCTATTGCAATGAGCTTTTTTACAACCACTTTCTTTTTCGCCAAATGCAGCGCGCCCCTTGACAGGCCAATTGTGATTATTATCGGCAAAAGCTCGGGGGTTACGCCTACTGCAAGCGCCAAAGCGAAAAGCAGCGAGTCGCTTCTTCCAAGCAGGAAGTTTGTTACAAAAGCAAAAGTCGTGAGGAAGATTATTATCCTAATCAAAAAGTTTCCGAATTTTTTTATGTTTTTTTGGAAATCTGTCGGCGGCTCTTTTGCGCTCAAAATTGTTGCTGTTTTCCCGAACATCGTGTTTTTTCCTGTTGCTACCACTATTCCCTTGCCTTCGCCGTTTACAACAGTGGTTCCCATCAGCGCAATGTTTTTTTGCTGCACTTCCTGCGCGCTTTGCTGCTTAATATCCCCTGCAATTTTATGCGTCGGAAAAGATTCTCCTGTAACCACTGCCTCATTTATGGTAAGCTCCTGCGCTTCAATCAAGCGCAGGTCAGCAGGCACAAGATCGCCGATATTCAGGAAGACAATGTCGCCTGGCACAAGCTGCTTTACATCAATGGCGGTTTTTTTGCCATCCCTCAAAACTTTTGCCTTGAAGGAAATGTATCTTCTCAATTCAGCCAAAGCTTTTTCGCTTTTATATTCCTGATAGAACCCCAGTATGGTGCTGACCAATACTATTGCAACAATTATTTCGGCTTCGGTTGGATCCCCCAGGAAAACGCCTGCAAGAATGCTTGCAGCAATCAGAATCAGTATAAGCGGGCTTTTGAACTGCGACAAAATGATTGAAATAGCTGTTCTCCTGTCTTTTGCAGGAATTTCATTCGGGCCAAAGCGCTGCAGCCTCTGCTTTGCTTCTGCATCGCTGAGGCCATTTTGGGCTGAATCAAGCTGCTGAAAAAGGCTGCCTAAATCCGCCGCATATGGCTTCTCAATCATTCAAACAAATAACTACTTTTTAGGATTTAAACCTTCTTTTTTTGCATTAGGGGCAGCTATTTTTTCTTTTCCGCTTTCTCCAGCTGCTTTATCTCGTTCCATCTTTTGATTGCCTGTTCCCTTGTTGCTATTTTTTCTTTGCCGAAAACCCAGGGTGCTCTCCTTCGCAATTTTGCGTGCATTTTTTCAATTGCCTCTTTTATTGAGAAAAGCCCCTTATCCTCTGCAATCACACCGAGAAGCAGCACATCGCCCAAGACATCTCCGAATTCGCCCATGAGTTCGGCGTTATCCTTTCGCTCGAGAGCTTCCTTTAGTTCCTCTACTTCGCTTTGCAGTTCAGCCAACTGCGCTTCAAAGCTTTGCTGCTGCCCCCAGGGGCACTGCCGCTTGTATTTCTGCAGGGATTCAAACAATTCCATCAATGCCTTTTGCATGCAGCAATTGGGCAGCAAAAGCAATAAAAAAGGTTTAAATACTGCAGATGCCAATAGTTTTTTATGAACACTAAAAGACCAAAGCTGCCACAAGGACAAAAGCCAGCATTGACTCCAGCCGAAATAGAGAGAAGGAAAAAAATAAGCATGGCACAAAAGCAACGATTGAGCCAGCTTACTCCTGAACAAAGAGCAGAACTTTCGAGGGAACTGAGCGAAAGAGCGAAAAAATCAATGGCCAAGCTTACTCCAGAGCAAAGAAGCGAAAGAACAAAAAAAGCAATGGCCAAGCTTACCCCTAAACAACTGAGCGAAAGAACAAAAAAAGGGTGGGCTAAGCTTACCCCTCAACAGAGAAGCGAAAGAGCGAGAAGAATAGTCAAAAAACGTGAGCAAACATTAGCAAAGCTTACTACCGAGCAAAGAACGGAAATGTCAAGAAAAATAGGCGAGAGAGCAAGACAAACGCTTGCAAAACTTACTCATGAGCAAAGAAGCGAAAGAGCGAGAAAACGGTGGGCTAAGCTTACTCCACAGCAGAGAAGCGAGGAATGGAAAAAAAGGCAGGCTAAGATTTCTCCAGAGAAAAGAAAAGCAATGGCCGAGATGGTTAGGCAAAAATGGAGCCAGCTTACCACCGAACAGAGAGCAGAAATATCAAGGAAAAGAAGTGAAATAACCAAGAAAAGCTGGACCAAGCGTACCCCACAGGAAAGAGTGAAAAGACGAATAAATATTAGGCGAGGAATGGTAAATCTTTCCCCTGTGAAAAAAAAACTGAGGGCAATGAAAATAAGCGAGAAAGCTAAGCTAAGATTTGCTAAACTTACTCCCGCAGAGAAAAGTGCAATAATACGCAGGGTAGTCAAAGCAGCTTGGGCTAAACTTACCACTACGCAGCGGGCTGAAAGAGCGAGGATAGGTGGCAAAACACTAAGGATTAGTATCAGCTTGCGAAACGTGCTAAGAGAAATTGCTGAACAGACTCAACACTTTGTTAGACTAAATAAAAAACATGCAAGGTTAGAGGAAAACCTGCGGGTCATTATGGTGAGGGAAAACGTGCAACCTCGCTCGTTAATTGAAAAAATGAATAATCTTGCTATAGAAATAAACAAAACAGAACCAATTTTAGCATCCCTTGAATCAAAAAGAAATTCTTTAGCGGAAGAATTAGAAAAAATAAGAAGACGCAAGCTTGAGCAACGCTCGCAATATTTGCACTAAAAGTTTAAATATCTGAATCGCCTTAATTGTAGCTGTTTATGCAGGTAAGCGATTTAATCCTCGGATTGCTGATTATTCTTTTGGTCGGCTGGACAATGATGATTGCGGTAGAGCAAAGGGGCATGAGTGTTTCGATTAATGCCTTGAACCTGAAGCAGTCAGCGCAGGCTGTTCTGGTTTCGCCTGAAAAATGCGGTCAGCTTTCAGGCTATCAGCTGGTTAAAGCAAACGAGCTGCGGGAAAAAGAGTATTACACAACAGCCGGCTTTGACACTGACACGAACCGGGCTTTTTTCTGCTTCTATGAGGCTGCGCCTTGAGCTGGATAAACACGAAGACAATGGAGACCATAGGCACCATTTTCACGCTCATTCATCACCCTCTTGCGAAGCAATTTTCCCCAGGCTTTTTGCTTTGCAAAAAGGCTGTTGAAAGCGAGTGCGTTCTGAGCTATGGTGGCGTAAATAAAACAATATTAAATATTCGGCTCATATTACCAAATAATGCGCAGGGGAAAAGCTGTTCTAATAGCGTATGCTTTGCTCGTTCTTGCAGCCTTTTTTGTAAGGCTTTATGCAATTGACAGCTACGTTCTGCACCATGATGAGGGGGTCATTGGATTTTTTTCAATGCAATTGTTTAAAGGATACGGCTATCACTACGATCCCTTCAACTACCACGGCCCATCCTTGTATTACCTAAACTTGATTCCCTTCTTTCTTTTTGGCCTTTCCAACTTCAGCCTGAGGTTTATTCCGGCTGTATTCGGAGCAGGGCTTCTCCTGCTCCTTTATCCCCTTAGAAAATATTTTGGGAACGTGTTTCTGCTTGCAGGCAGCGCATTCCTTGCATTCTCTCCAGCTATGGTTTACTATTCAAGGTATGCAATCCACGAAATGCTGTTTGTCTTTTTCACGTGCTCAACCTTTGTCTCTTTTTATTTATACACTAGGGAGAAAAAGCCCTTTTTCTTGTACTGCACTGCAATCAGCTCAGCTTTGCTTCTTTCAACAAAGGAAACAGGATACTTTACGCTGTTTGTTTTCGCGTCTTTTCTCGCAATTTTTTTCTTCCATAACCACAAAAAAGGAAAAGCAAAAAAACACGGCATTGAAACAAAACGTGTTTTGGCCTCTGTGCTATTTTTCCTGCTGATTTATTTCACTCTCTTTTCATCCTTTTTTACTGACATTGACGGAATAACAAGGTCTTTCTCTTCCTCACTTCCCCATTACATTGACCTCGTGGCCTTTAAGGGAGTGCATTGCAAGCCTTTCCCCTACTACCTTGACCTGCTGCTCAGCTATGAATTGCCAGTGCTTATTTTAGCCCTATGCGCTATTCTGTTTTGTTTCAGGCACAAGGATACA
>CAYHBD010000035.1:0-86828 GCA_964354805.1 uncultured archaeon
AAGAAATTATTTATTTTTTGAATGAAAACCTTTCAAAAGAAGCAATGGATGCTTTGATTGCAAAGGAACCAATGCAGTTGTTTGTTGCGCCGCCGATTGTGCTTGGCAATGATACAGCAGTTGCGGCAGCTGACTTCACGCCAGCGCCTGCTGTAGCAGCCGGCTTCTTTGCTTTGCCTGATTTGGGCAGCATTGGCACTCTCGCTTTGATTTTAGTAATAGTGGCTGCCATTGCAATCGCATTGTTTGCTTATTACAGGGGAAGCGGCGGCAGCGGAAACTTTGGAGCAAGCGAGGGCTTCCACAACTTCGGCATGCAGGAAGGCTTAGGCAAAAGGCTTGGCGGCAGATTGGCTGGATTTGGAAGAGCCAAAGAAAAAGAGCAGAGGCCGCGCTGGGAATTCAAGGGATAAAAAACTGTTTTTGATTCCACTTGAGCTCTTGCAGGGCAACAACTGCCAAAATTTTTCTGTTTGGTTAATACTTGAACCTTCTTTTGTAGCTTTTGTGGTCAAGCCAAAACCAGTGAGAAACCTGACATCCTCCGCACCCTGAAGGGTGCGGGTTCCCTTTAAGATGCGTAGTCTTTCAATGTTTTCTGGTGAATATCTGATTGGTGTCTTACGTACCATCTTGTTTTTTCCAGGTTGATATCACCTGTTGTTCTGTAGAACTTTCCCTTGCTCCAGAGGTGTCCTTTTGGATATCTTAGCCTCATGAATGGATGCAGCTTGAAGAACTCGTATGATGACCTGCCTTTCAACAGGTTTGCTGCTTTTCCGAGGCTCATGGCGGGGGGAACCTCGACAACCGTGTGGATATGATCTGGCATTACTGCTAGCTCCAACACTTTCATGCCGTACTCAACCGCGATGTGTTGCAGTATATCTCTCATGTCCTGCTTGTTGGACTCTTTCCCGAACAAGTTGTATCTATACTTTGGGCACCATTCAATATGGTAAACCCATTGCCCTTTTGCATGGGCGATACTATTTAAAACAGATTCAACTTTCATAAAATGACACGCTCCTGTCGAGCGCTTCGTCTACGGCGCTCGACATAGGAGATAACTCTTTCTTCACAGAAATAGATTGCGGTTCGCTTTCATCCACACGCTAAAGCGTATAGGTTTCCCGCTCACACGCTAAAAAATCAAAGAAAACGCTTAAAAAGCCCTGGCGGTTTGCACGCTTTTTTTTTACTGGCATTCTGCTGGTATTGTAATGTCAAATTCCTGTGTTGGGAACGGCTCTTCTACGTCTGGTATTCTTTCCACTAATCTTAAGCCATTTAGTTCTTGTGCCGGGCAATCTGGTTTGTTTCTTTGGAAGTAGTCTCCCCCGATTGCAGTGTAGGTGAAGGTTACCTCATTTATTGGCGTGTTTGCTGGTGCATAGTATTCGTCAAAGTCATCGCCTGTTGAGCCGGTTTGGCTGTTTTCAGCGTATAGTTTAAGGGTTTTATCTGTTGAGAATGTTAACCCGTGGAAGTCGAATGTTATTGTTCCCTTGCACAGATAGCTCCCGTCCCAGGGCATTTCCGGGCTCCATAAGACCTCTGTTTTTATGAATGTGCAAATAATTTTTGGTTCTGAGGCAATTGTTATGTTTGGCTCGGTTGGCGGGGTTGGCGGGGTAGTGCCATTGCCCGAGCAGCTTCCTCCAAGACAGCATTGTGCCCCTTGTTCAATGCAGAACATTCCGCAGAATACGCCCCCCTCAGGGCACTCGTAGCAGGTTCCATCGCCGCAGCCGGTTGTGGGTTGCAAGCAATAACTGTTGACTGTTCCATCATCGCAACAGATTGCGTTTTGAGGAATGCATCCTGCTCCGCATTGCTGTAGGCTGGTTGGGCATTGGGCCGTATTTATTGTACCATCGTTATCCGGTTCAGTGCATCCGCTGAACAAAACAGCTAGAAGAATTAATCCAATCAGCAATATTTTTGTTTTCATGTTTATTACATTCTTTGAACTCTTTTGTGGAATTCTTCCAATGTTATTTCCCCTTTTGCAAGTTTTCTTTGCAATACTTCCATTGGTTTTTCTTCGGGTTTTTCTTCTATAATGATTTTTTTTGCGGTAACCACTTCTTTTTCTTTTAAATTGCTTTTTTGCTCAATTATTTTTTTCATGAATGCTTCGGCTTCTTTGCTTTGAAACCTGAACGGCTGGATGTTTCCCTCTTTTTCAGTATCCACATTCAAATGCTTGGTTATCATTCCACCAGTTGAAACATTAATTATTTCTTTCAATGGGATTGTGAATAAAGTTTTTATTTCTTTTGAAAAAACCCCAGCTTCTTTCAAGAAAATAAGTTTTTTGTCTGTTAAGACTAAAACCCCCTTGTCAGGGTATGCTGTTAAAACTTTTTGCGAACCTTGCATGACAGTTTTCCAGAATGCTATGCAAGGCAAGTTTCCAACAATTTCTTCACCCTTATCCAAAAGCAGATTCTCCATTATTTTGTTCAAATCCATGCCCAATCACTCTTTTTTTTGATATCCCTAATACACATTTCTAGAATAAAAAGCTATTTGTCCTGGATTGCGCCAACTTATTTGAGCCAATTGTTAAATTTTTTCTTTTCGATTTCCTTTGAAAAATCAATTAAAAACCAATTGACTTGACACTGCCTTGTCTTGCTTGTAAATCATGCTAACAAGATTATTGCCTACACTGCAAAGCAAGCGAATGCCGCCAAAAAGCGAAAAAATATTAACAGGATTGCTGCTTATTTTAGTGGGATAGGCATTGAGCGTAATAAGCGTTATTGGCGCAGGGCCTGTTGGATTGCACTGTGCTGCATTGATGCGGGAAGAGGGCTTTGATGTCAGTGTTTTTGAAGAGCACGCCGTTGTTGGAAAACCGGTTCAATGCGCCGGATTGATTTCAAAAAGCGGCGCGCAATCGCTTGGATTAAAGCTCAGCGACTGCATTGTAAATGAAATCAAGGGAGCAAAAATTTTTTCCCCTGGCGCTGAATGCATTGCAGTTGAAAGGAAAGAAACAACAGCCTTGGTAATTGACAGGTTCCAGTTTGACCAATTGTTCTACAAAAAAGCAAAGCAGGCAGGCTGCGACATCCATCTGGGCAGCAAACTGATTGATTTGCGCAGCAACAACCTTTTCCTCGAAAGCAGCGGCCACGGCGAAATGCAGAAAAGCATGATAATTGTGGGGGCAGACGGCCCAAACAGCATTGTGAGGAACAGCGCTTTCGGGCAGGGTTTTGAAAAAAACTTTGTTCAAGGATATCAGATAAGGGCTGAAGGCAGCTTTGACAAAAATTTCGTTGAACTGCATTTCGGCGAATTTGCGCCAGGCTTTTTCGCCTGGGTGATTCCTGAATCAGGCAGCATTGCGAGAATCGGTTTGGGCGTTAGGCTGGGGGAAAACCCAAAGGAATGCTTTGCAAAATTCATCCAGCAGAAAAATTTGCAGATGAAAAAATTAAGCGAAACAGCAGGCCTGATTCCGGTAGCTCCGCCAGCAAAGCAACTGGTTGCAGGAAATGTTTTGTTGGTTGGCGATGCTGCATTCCAAACAAAAGCCAGCACAGGCGGCGGCCTGATTTTCGGCCTGCAGGCTGCGCAAATCTGCGCTGCTACGATTGCAAACAAGCTGAAGCACCAGCAAACCTTGAAAGTGTATGAAAAAAATCTGAGCGAACTGAACAAAGAGCTAGGAATCCACTGGAAAATATATTCGTTCATCCAATCAATGCAGCCAAAACAGATGGATGCGCTTTTCAGAAAAGCAAAAAGCGCTGGCATTGAGCGCTTCCTGGGCGATTACGGAGACATGGACAAGCCAAGCACCTTCCTGAGAAAAATCCTGTTCAAGCCAAAAATGTGGAGCCTTCTGCCGGCTGCAATGAAAATGATTTGAAGCGCCAGCTTTCGGCACAATTTTTTTCCATGATTTTTTTTCAATTCCCTTATTTTTGCAAAAAAAGTATTCAAAAATCCGGCATTCAAAAAAAAATCCTGAAAGAAATCAAACAAATCATATCAAAGGACAAAAATAATTGTATAAAATTGTCCTTTGATATATATCAAAAGACATTCAAAAAAAATACCAGAATTAATGTCTTTTGATATCACCCAAAATTTTAAATTCAAAAAAAAACTAAAAAATCTGAAAAATCACCCTTTTTGCTTTCCAAACCCTTTGCCCTATGCAATTGTTTGTTTTCCAAATCCGCTTATTTTAAATAAAAGGTAGGCGCTATTAAATGCGGGTAATTTATCACCCCCGGATTCTGTAACAAGAAGGCAAAAAGGCAAAGGAGGAAAGAAAAATAACCTAATATTTTTTCTTTCCTCTCTTATTTTTTGAAAAGCAAAAAAGCAGTTAGCAGCTTAATTTTTTCTTTCCTTTTGAAGGAAAACAAAGCAAATTAAATTACCATTTTTTTCTTCCCACTCTTCTATTTTGAAAAAAAAGCCAGCCAAAAACAAGGTTCTTAAATCTTTTTTAAGAAATAACTTATTGCCTGTTGTGATTGGCTGGGGTGAATTTTAATGGATTTGGGTATTATCAAGAAGAAAAGCAATTCAGATTTTAATCCCTATCCTGTTGAAAGGCGCTGCCTTGAATGCGGAAAAACACTTGAAAACGAAGGAAGCCACCTTTACTACCAGCGCTTCTGCTCAGACACATGCAAGGAAAGATACATCAGCTCTGCCTATAAGTAAACAGTGAAAAAAAGCTTGTTCGCCATTGCAGGGCACATCCAATTGCATCCCGCACTTTGCAGGGCAATCCTTAAATTTTTTACCACTGCAGCACATCGCCGGCTTCAATTCCCTTGCTTTTTCCGGCTGGCAATTCAACCAAGAAGCGCGCTGGCTTTTTCGGGGTGTAGCTCGGCGTGAAAGGGAGCAGTTTTCTCGCAATGTCAACAACTTTTTTTTGCTTGTCCAAAAAAACAGCGTCGATCGGGAAGAAAACGAACAGCATGTGGATTGTTGCAGCTGCCTTGCTTTCTCTCGGGAAAGTGAATACAAGCGCGTAATCAAAGCGCTCCGGCTTTTCAAACATCAGGCCCTTCAGGCGCTGCCAGGCCGTGCCTGCATGAACTGTTTTTTCCATTATTTTCCTTCGCTTTGTTTTGTTGAAAAGCATTCCTAACCAGCTCTTTTGTTGCTTTTATTTTTTTCCTTCAAACAGCGGGATTTTTTTAAAATTCTGTTTTGCCGTCTTCGCTGCTTATTTTGTTTCTTTTAACAAACGCAGCGATGGAACTTTTATTTCTTCAAGCAGCTGCATTGTTTCCCTGGGCGAGGGCATGTCTCCTTTTTCCCTGATCTTTTTTCCCATCTCGTCTATTTCCTGCATTTTCCGGCGCAGGTCAGAAGCCAGCGCACCCATTTTTTCTTTTTTCTCTGGGATCAATTTTTTTTCAGGCATTCAGCAGCCCTCTTGCCCCTGCATCCACAACTATATTGCGTTTTCAGGGAGCAGTAATAATACGCTTTTGCCCTTTAAAAAATTTTTGCATGTTTGCCAAAAAAAATTTTTTTGCTTAATCCGGATTTTCCGGAAAAACCCGGGGAAATTTCTGCTTATTTCCTGCAAAAAAAGCCGATTGTTACAATCATCGAATTGTCGGCTGAAAGGAAATTTTTTAAACAAGTAAGCAATTCAATTAATAGAAGTTTGTGGGGCAGATTGCTTATTGCTTCATTCTCCCGAAGGTGAAAAATAAAATGCTCAGCTCTATTGCATTCATTCCTGATGGCAACAGGCGCTTTGCCATGCAGTCGGGAATAAATTTCCTGAAAGCGTACCAGCTTGGGACAAAAAAAGCTTGGGACGTAATGCACTGGCTTGAGGAATACCCGAAAGTGCACGATGGAACCTTTTGGATGCTTTCGCTTGAGAACATGCAGAAGAGAAAAGCGGAATTAAGCGTGCTGTTCAAAATATTCGACAGGGAGCTTGAGAAGGTGAAGAAAAGCGGTTACTTTGAGGCAAACCAGGTAAGGCTGCGCTTTTTCGGAAAGATTGAAATGCTGCCGAAGAAACTGGTTGAAAAAATAAGTGAAGCAGAGCAATTCACAGCTGACTTCAAGAAAAAAACAATCAACCTGGCGCTTGGCTACAGCGGCAGGGCTGAAATAGTTGACGCAGCAAAACGCCTTGCAGCAGACCTGAAAGAAAACAAAATCGGGCTTGAGGAAGTGAATGAAAACAGCTTCAAAAAATACTTGTATGCAGCGTTTCCTGATCCGGACTTAATAATCAGGACAAGCGGCGCAATGAGGCTAAGCGGCTTCCTGCCATACCAAAGCGCTTACAGCGAACTGTATTTCTGCAACCACTACTGGCCTGAATTCAGCCAGCAGGATTTGAGAGAGGCAATTGGCTCATTTGAGGAAAGGCAAAGGAATTTCGGGAAATAAGCGGCTGCAAAATGCCTTTGAAAAAATTCCGTACACACCCTTTTTATATTTTCTTTCCTAAATCAATTAATATATTATATTAGCCCATTAGCCCCGTCGTCTAGCGGCCAAGGATGTCAGGCTCTGGCGCTTTCCAAGCGGAGGAACCTGAAGACCGGAGTTCGAATCTCTGCGGGGCTAATTTTTTATTTTTTTTAATTTTCAGGCATCTTTTTTTCAATTGCCTTTGCTGCACAAAGTGCCGCAATGCCGCCAATTGCAACAAAGCCGAGCAGTGCCAGCCATTCGCTTGGACCAACAAGGAACACAAGCTCGCCTGCTGCTGAAAGCTGAACCGTGCCAAACAGCAGGCCGAGCGGGGTGTACAGAACAGCAAGCTGCATTGCAAGCGATACAGCTATTGCTGCAACCAGCCACTTGTTTGCGAGAATGCTGGTTTTTTCCTGCTGCCTTACGACAGCTATTCTCACGAATTCAGAGAGAATTATGCCAGTGAACAGCATTGACTGCGCTACAATCAGGCTTTTGCCATAGCCCCACAAGAAAATCGCAATCAGGAACAATGTGTCAATTAAGCCAATTACTGCAATCAATGCAACAACTTTTCTGTTGATTATCCTGCTTTTTCTCGGCTTTCTATGCATTATATCCTTTGGCTGCGGTTCAACACCCAGTGCCAGCGCCGGCATTCCGTCGGTAAGCAGATTTATCCACAGAATCTGGGGCGCGCTTAATGCAATTAAACGCATCAAAGAGGCAACGAAAACCACAAACACTTCCGCGACATTGCACAAAAGAAGATACAAAACAAATTTCCTGATGTTTGAGAAAACCGTCCTCCCCTCAGCAACAGCCTGCGCAATTGTCTGGAAGTTGTCATCAAGCAAAATAACATCAGATGCCTGCCTTGCAACATCCGTGCCCCTGCAACCCATTGCAACCCCGACATCTGCGGCATGCAATGCAGGCGCGTCATTTACGCCATCGCCTGTCATTGCAACAGTATGGCCATTTGCCTGCAGCGCTTTAAGTATTCTGAGCTTGTGGGCTGGGCTGACCCTGGCAAAAACATCAACCCTCTCAATCTCCTGCATCAATTGCTGTTCGCCCATTACTTCAATGTCCTTGCCTTCCAGTGCGAGCGGGGCAAAGCCAAGCTGCTGCCCGATTGCTTTAGCTGTCAATGCATTGTCTCCTGTCAGCATTACCACCCTGATGCCAGCCTGCCTGCAGACAGCAATGCTTTCCCTGACCTCTTTTCTCGGGGGATCGATCATTGCCTGCAAGCCGAGAAAAACGAATTCATTCGCCAAATCACGTTCGCTGTATTTGAGCGGGATTTTTTTAAACGCAAAAGCAAGAACCCTCAAAGCACTTGAAGCAAAAACAGTGTTCTGCTGCTCCACCACGGCTTTGTCTTTAGGGCCCATCCTCTGCTCTTTTCCTGAAATAAAAAGTTTGCTGCAATGCTGCAATACTACCTCTGGCGCGCCCTTCACAAAAACAATCGCTTCTTTATCGCCTGCTTTGTGCACAGTGAGCATCATTTTCCTTTCGGAAGAGAATGGAACAGCATCAATCCTGGGCAATTGCCCATTCAAATTTTTTTCATGCAAGTCGGCTTTTCTTGCGCTTACAAGCAAAGCTATTTCGGTCGGGTTTCCGACAAACTGCAATTCGTTTTTCTCATTAACCGAAATTGCCGCATCGTTGCATAAGGCGCCGCATTGCAGCAGCAGTGAAAATTCCTGTGCTACTGTTTGCTGGCTGTTTTGAAAAAAATTTCCTTCAAGTTCATAACCGCTGCCGCTTACATCAATTGCTTTTTTGCTGCAGTAAATTTTTGTGACCGTCATTTTGTTTTCGGTGATTGTCGCTGTTTTGTCAGCGCAGATTACGTCAACGCTGCCAAGGCTTTCAATGCTGCCCAACTTTCTAACCAAAGCGTGCTTTTTAGCCATCTTTCTTGTTCCAAAAGCAAGGCTCAATGTTACAACAGCGGGCAATCCCTCCGGAATCGCTGCAACAGCCAGGCTCACTGCTGCAATGAAAATAACCAAGGGGGGAGCAGCGTGGAAAAAAAACTGGATCAATGCTACAAAAGTAATCACAACAAGCACAAGCAAGCCGAGCCTTTTTGCAAGCGACTGCAATTCAACCTGGAAAGGGGTTGCATGCTCCTGAGCTGTTTGCAGCTTTTCCGCAATTTTTCCAACCTCTGTCTGCAAGCCTGTTTCTGTTACAACCGCTTTTCCTGTTCCGGATGCCACAACAGTGTTTTTGAAAACCATGTTTGTTCTTTCTGCCAAAGCAGTGGCATTAGGCAGAACAACCGCTTTCTTGCTTACCGGAACGCTTTCGCCTGTAAGCAGTGATTCATCCACATGCAAATTGCTTGATTCAAAAACTCTGGCATCCGCAGCTATTTTTTCCCCTGCTGAAAGCAGGATGACGTCGCCCGGAACCAGATTAATTGCATCAACCGAGAATTTTTGCCCGTTCCTGAGCACAATTGCTTTTTCAGGGCTCATCCTCTGCAGCGCCTGCAGGCTGTGCTCGGCCTTGAATTCCTGCAGGAAACCGAACACGGAGTTTGCAAAAACAATCACCAAAATAAGCGCTGCCTCAATATAATGCGATTCCTGCCCAGGCAGCAACCCGATCGCAATTGAAACAACGGCGGCAGCAATCAAAATAATTACAAGGAAAGAGCGGAACTGCGACAAAAATATTCGCAGTGGAGAAATGCCTCTCTGCAATTTTATTTCATTCAAGCCATAATAGCCCTGCCTGACAGTCGCCTCGCTTTCACTCAAGCCATCTGGGCTTGACCTGAGCTGCGAAAAAACACCCTCAACATCCAGGCTGTGCCAGTCCATCAAAAAAACCCCGCAATCTGCAAGCTGTGCCAGTCCATTTAAAACGCTCCTGTGCCAAACAATTAGTTTAATGCTATAATTAAAGTTTTTGGTTAAAGAGCCAAAAGCCATTTTTCAAAAAAATTGCACTCTGCTATCTCAATTGCTTTTAATTTTCAAAAAGAGATATGCCTAAAAAAAATTTCAAAAAACATGCCTAAAAGAAACCTTTTTAAAAAAAAAACAATATTTCAAAAATAGCAAAAAAAAGCCACGAAGAAAGGTTTTTATATTAGAATATTGTTTTAGTATAAAGATTTCCTACATAATTTTTTGGGGCATTCAAATCAACAAATTTAGGAGGTAGTTTCTGTGAATAGCTTACTGAAGATTATATTATTGGCAACACTGTTTTTGTATGTTGCTTCAACAGCCAGCGCTGCTGTTTTAACCGACCTGAACGCATGGGATACAAACGGCGCCAGGCACGCAAACAGGGGTGAAGACTTCAACGTAAAGATTACAAGCTCCCAAAGTTGGGCTGTAACAAACGACTACAACTATGTAGTTGCATTAAGCTACCGCGGCAGATATGTTGATCTGAATGTAAAAGTTTTAGCCGGAACAGAAGCGGCCGCAAGCTTCAACAATGGCATTGCCGGCGGAATTGACGCAAACGTCAAAAGTTTGACCTTAAACGGTCCCGGGCCGTGCAACGGAGCCGGAGACGTGAACGTTATAATTTTACACGATGGCAGAGTTAATGATGTAAACACATTCAATGTAACTGTAACAGTTCCATCCACTGGAACAATAAACAACCTTGTGGGAAAAGAGGTTTTAGTAGAGCTTTGGGGTTTAACAAACACACCAGGGACAACAGTAGCCACCTGCATTGCAAAGGCAGCTGACGCAAACTTTATAGTAGGGCCAGCAATCATTTTAAGACCAGTTCCAGAGGAAGGGGCGCCTGGAGTTGGATCCATTGACACAAACATGACAATATTGGGATATGGTTTTTCTAGGGACACAAATGTTTCATTCAGGTTGTCCGATACTAACAGAACATCAACAGGAGACCTGAATATCTGCGATGTTAACGAAACAAACCCTTACCACGGGTTTATCACAACTTCCCCACGCATAGCAGACAGCGTGTACAGCAACGGGGATACAGTTACCAGAACTGCAAAGGGCCCAGCGCCTTATACAGGCGGGTATGTTGTAACAGACACAAATGGAGACTTTGATGTCAACATAATGATTCCGCCAGTGTCAAGCAATTCAATGGCAGGACCAGCCGGAGCGCCGGACAACAACATAAATGCTAGGAATAACATTGCACTGGATGCAAACGCCTGGATTGTAATAACGCCAAGCATAACAATGGGCGCAGGAGACGAGAACGTTACTGTTGGAGTATGCACTTACAGAGGCCTAACATTGAATGATTCAGATGCCAACTGCAGCGCTGTTGGCGGAACCTTCCAAAGGGTAACAGTGGAAAAAGCAATGAGGAGCAACTGGATTCTGAACATGGAGAGGGTTGAGGCATTCCAGGTGCAGATGTGCGACAGGCCATGCTCGACTGCTGGAGCAGCGACACTTGTCCTGATAGCATTCAACTCAGACATGAATATGTCAAGGGGGCCGCAAAGGAACTATGGAAGAGACATGAACGCGCAGGCAGGCAGGGCAAAGATAGACACTGACCAGATGCCGGAATTCGCCATGGACGCCAACATAACAATATACAACGTAAAGGTTCCAAGCGGCGCAATGCCTGTTCTTGCAAGAAACGGCATTGTTTGCCCAACATCAATGTGCAAAAACAGGGACGGAAGCGCTCTATCGCAAACATACGTTGACAGCGTTGTTCCAGGCGTAAGAACCTGGGCATACAATCCGGATGCAGGCGACGGAAACATTGCTTTCAGAGTCAGCACATTCTCATCTTACGAAGCAGGAAACCTGAGTGTTGAAGTGCTTACGCCAAACGGCGGAGAGAAAATCAGGACGCCAAGGCATGGCATGGATGCAAACGCTTGGCAAATCCAGTTCCAATTCAAGGACAACAACACACAGGACAACAATTTGGATAAACTTTATAGAACTGACGCCAACTTTCCAATGAAGGCAATAATTTATTACTCTGATTACAATGGCTCGAAAACAGGGGTAATAATAGATGACGGAGACCTGTTTGACAATATTGGAATCAGGTGCAATGGATGGAGCACGTTCGGTTATAGGGGAAGCACTGTCAGCAATGATTTGAACCTTGCCTACGATTGGAAGACATGCGTGTTTGACTTGAACAGGAGCGACGCAAACATCGTGGGGGAGTTCTTGATTGATGTCAACGTAATGGACCCATGGGGCAGAGACACTGGCCTTACAAGCAGAACAGTCATAGGCCACAGCGACGCAAACGTTTTCTTCAACCCGCCGCTGATTGAAATAACCGATTTAAACCTGAACACAGGCCCCAACTTTGTAATGAACAATGGAGTTGGAGCCTGCCCAGACAGCGGCTGTTTGGCAGATGTTAACTATGACATAGATTTCAACATCTACCTGCCTGACATAAACGCTGACTTGAACTTTACTTTAGCTGACTACAATGTCCACTTCTATTTGAGCACTGTCCAGGGGGCAACTGCAGCAGGAAAAGCAAGCGACTTGAACTCAGGCGGCCTGGGAAGAATGTTCGACTTTAGCCTTGGACCAGTTGCAGGGCGCACATGGATAAGTCACAGTACTGGCGTGGACGCTAACAATTTAGGCTTGTATGTAGAATGCACTCCGCCGCCGGCAGCTTATCCATTCTGGGACTATAATTGCATTGCAAAATACGATACAAATGGTGTAATAGAGGGAAGATTCTATCTGGTTGCAAAGATTTTCAACAACAAAACCAGGTGGAGAGTTAACTCAGCTGGCCCGAGGTGGAGCAGCGACTATAACACAATGCACAGGATTGATGTAAACGAGTTATGGGACATAAACAGCAGCATATACCAGTTTGCTATAAACGACAACAATGCGCCGAGAACAAGCAGCGATTCAACTACCTCAACAACAGCAAGCGAGTACAGCATGACCATAAGCTGCGATGACAATGCATCAAACATTCAAAATTACTTCTTTGAGGAAAGCGGCGGCAGCTGGATTAACAATGGCACAACAACGACATACACTTTCTCGCTTGGCAGCGCGACATTGCCAATTACAAAGACATATTACGGAGGCTGCAAAGACTATGCCGGCAACACAAGCGACATAAATGTTACACACACTGTTACATTCCAGGCATCCAGCGGCGGAAACCCACCCGCAGACGGTGGCGATGACGGGGGCGGTGGCGGAGGAGGCGGCGGTGAAGTAACGCCTGGCACTGAAACAATACTAGAGCAGACGATTTCAAACAAGCCAACTGCTGCAGAGATTACAAGCATTTTGACAGCGGCCGGCGCAAGCCAGACAGCGATTGAAAAAGCAAGCGCTGCTGTTGGCAAAACAAGCGTATCAAGAACAATTAAAGTTGAGAAAACAACTGATGCAACAGGGGCAGTGAGCTACAAGACAACGATTAAAATCAGCGTTGAGAACCCGAACAAGAGCAAAAAGATGGTCAAGGTAAAGGTCACTGACCAGATTCCAAAATCAGTTATCAACACACTGAAGAAAGAGGACATAACAAGCAGCTACGCATTCGAGATATTGAAAGCAGACCCAATAATCCAGTTCACAATTGATTCAATAGGACCAAACAGCAAAACACAGCTGAGCTACACCATCAACAAGCAGGTTACAAAAAGTAGTGCAAATTCTTGGACGCAGCCTATAACGGCTGACTTGCAGGAAGCTGAACTGTGCGAGGGCGTCAGCTGCCCAGACAGGGCTTGCCAGACTGGCAGATGCGATACATTAACAGGCAGGTGCCAGTACACCAACAAGGCTGATGGCACAGTATGCGATGGAACAAAGGAATGCAAGAGCGGTTCATGTGTTGAGAAGCCGCCTGTTGGACCAGTTTGCGGAAACGGAACATGCGAAGCAGGCGAGGATTCAGCGAACTGCGCAAGTGACTGCCCGGCAGCAGCACCTGACTGGACAATGGCAATCATTGCAGTGATAGTGATAATAGTCATAGCAGGCGCAGCAATATATTATACAAAGGGAAAGAAAAAGCGCAAATTAGGAAAGTAATGAAAAAATTTGCGAGGCTTTTTTCCCATTCTTTTTCTTCTTTTTTTAATCTCTTATATATCGGAAAGCGGGCACTTAGCCAATCGACGAATTTTATTGTGTATTTAAAATAGTTGCCTGGCAGCGCTTTTTTATGGCAGGGGCAGGCAATGGCGTTGAGCAGGCGGCAGGGCTGCTTGGGTGGAATTTAATTAAGGGAAATGGCGGCAGAATCATTGAAAGCAACGGGAATTTTTTTATTGGACAGGCAGAAAACGGCGAAAGAAAATATTGCATTAATGCCTTCCCAACCATTTCAATTGAAGAAGCGCGATTTCTGCACGATGCACTGGGCGAATTGCAGGAAAGCAGCAAAAAGCTTGGCACCTGCGGCATTAAAAAATTTCTGCGCTACTTCTGCATCAGGAATTTAATTGAACTGGACAAAGAACAGGTGCAATACTGCACTTTGCTGCTGCAGAAAATGGTTTTTGGCTTTGGCCCTCTTGACTTTGTCCTAGCAGATGATGAAATTGAAGAAATCGCCATAATCGGCACTGGAATGGAAAAGCCTGTACAGGTTTTCCACTGCAGGCATGGCTGGCTGCCTACAAACATCTTCTTCGCTGACAGCAATTCGGTCAGGGACACGGTGAACAAAATGGCTGCATGCATTGGAAGAAGGCTGACCTTAAACAGCCCAGTACTGAATGCAACTCTTCCGGATGGAAGCAGGCTGAATGCAGCAATAAACCCAGTTTCATTCACCGGACCAAGCGTTACAATAAGGAAATTCAAGAAAAATCCATTCACCCCGCTGCAGCTGATTGAGAATAAAACATTCAGCCCAGAGGCAATGGCTTTTCTTTGGGTTGCAATGCAGTGCGATTGCGCTGTCCTGATTGCCGGAAACACCGGAAGCGGGAAAACAAGCAGCCTGAATGCACTGTTCAGCTTCGTTCCTGCAAACGAAAGGATTGTGGTTGTTGAAGAAACGCCTGAAATAAGGCTGCCTCACCAGCATTTGGTAAAACTTAATGTTGTGAAAGAGCAGAACATTGCAATGCAAAACCTGATTGTCGACACTCTGAGAATGCGGCCTGACAGGATTGTTGTAGGCGAAGTGAGAAGCAGCGAGGAAACAAAGGCATTCATTGATACATTGCTTGCAGGGCAGGGAAAGGGCAGCTATGCAACCTTCCACAGCCAGAGCGCAAAAGAGGCTGCAAACAGGATGAAGGCGCTTGGCATTGATGAAACAGACATTGGAGCCCTTGATTTAATTATTGTGCAGAGGCGCTGGAGCAGGGTTGATCCCTCCACCGGAAAAACAGCTGAAATGCGGAGGATAATGGAAATAACGGAACTGCAGGAAGAAAATGGCGCTGCTTCGTTCAATCCGCTTTTCCAATACGATTTTAGCCAGGACAAGCTGCTGCCTGTTGGCGAAAGCAAGCGGGTTGCATTGAAGGCAATGAACTGCTTTGCATTGAACAGGAAACAGCTGGATGCAGAGATCGGGCGAAGGGCTGGGCTGCTGCGCAAAAGTATTGGCAGGCAAATCGGAATTGAAGAATTCTTCCGGCTGGTGAACAGCAAATGGAACTGAAAAGCAAAAAAAGCCGCGAAAATAAAAAAATTTTCGCAATCGGCCAATGGCAGATTGAATTAAAGAGAAAAAAAGCAGGCAAAAAGGGAAATTTCCCTGCAATTGACGAATTGGCTGCAGACGCAAAAAAAAGAATCAATAGATTGAATGAGCAGATAACCGCTCTGAAAAAAAAGGCAGCCCTGCTTTTGGCGGAAAAGGCAGCGGCATTTGAAAAACAAAAGAGCGAATTGAGAAAAAGAATGAAGGAAATAAATTCATCAAATTTCTTTTCAGCCAATGAAAAAGCGGCATCTCTGAGAAAAAGAATGAAGGAAATAAATTACGCGAAATTTTTTGCCAAAGCAAACCTGAAAAAAAACGGGTTAAAAAAGGCGAAACTTTTCGCAAAGCCGAATTTTAAGACACTGAGATTGGGCGCACCAAAATTTTCCGCGTTTGAAAAGAGTAAAATAGGGGGAATTCTTTCAAGCGAAGGTAGCAAAAAAAGCGCACCCGAAGCCGCGCTTACAGCAATCTTTGCGTGGTTTGTTGCAGCTCTGCTGCTGGGCAATATCCTGCTTGGTGCGCTTTATGCGCTTGCTGCTTTTTGCGCAGCATTCGGCCTGCTGCTCTACTATCCTGCAATTAAAAAGAAAAATTACGCAAAAAGAGTTGAAGCCCAGCTGCCTTTCGTTCTGCTGAACATCGCGATTGAACTGAATCTGGGCATTGATTTTCTGCGCTGCCTGCAGCACGCGGCAAAACAAAGGGGCGAAGCAGCAAACGAATTCAGAAAGGCGGTAATTGCAATTGAAAGGCAGGGGGCAACAGTGCAGGATGCAATGCTGCAGATGGCTGCAAGAGTAAACAGCAGGATGCTGAACAGGAGCATTGTTCAGCTTGTTGCCGCATTCGAGCAGGGGGCAAAGCAGGCAGCAGGCGAGCCCATAAAAAAAATCGCTGCAGAGATATTGTCAAGGCAGAAAATTGAAAGCAAATTGTTCGCAGGAAAACTGGTTGTTCTCTCGCTGCTGTTCATTGCAGTCTCGGCAATTGTCCCTGCATTATTCCAAAGCTTCACAATTGTCGGAAGCATGGTACTGAAAACGCAGTTCACTGCAATGCAGGTCTTCCTGATAATTGTTTTGCTTTTCCCGCTGCTTGATTTGCTTGTTTTGTTTTATATAAAGAGCAAAACACCGATTTTCCTAAGAGGCTGAAAAAATTGTTGAAAAAGTAGCAAAAAAAATGAATTCAAAAAAAAAAGCTGGAAAAAAAACTGAAAAATTAATTCAAAAAAATTAAAGAGCTGAGCTTGAATGAACGGCATGCAAAAAAACATTTTTAGTGAATTGAATTGGCAAATATTGAGGAACTATATTGAAAAAGCAGCCTGGCAGTTCTTCCCAAAGCGCGCTTTTTGCGATTTTGAAGAAAAGCTGCAGATGAACAACAGCAGCATGCAGAGCTTCCTTTCGCAATCCATCCTGCTCGGCTTTGCAGCAAGCATTGCATCAATTGCGCTGCTGTTCAACCTCAACCAGCAATTTGTCTACATAACACTTTTTTCTGTTGCGGCATTCTGCGCTCCGCTTTTGTTGAATTTTTTCCTGCAGGAATACATTTTTGAGAGAAACAAAAGGAAAAAAGAGGAAGCTGTTCCGGATTTGCTGCTGCACGCAAGCGTTTTCCCGCAAGGAACAGGCTTTGCTGCAATTCTTGACCAAATTGCAAAAGCCGATTTTGGCTTGCTCAGCCTGGAATTCAGGAAAGCAAGGCAGGAAATTGCTTTGGGTGCAAGCGTTCAAAAGGCATTGCGCAATTTGAGCAGGAGGAACAAAAGCGCTGTAATCGACAGGGCAGCGAACCTGCTGCTGCAGGGCTATGAGAGCGGCGCTGACATGCACAGCATTTTCCATGAAACAGCTGCTGATTTGCTTGAAACAAACGCAATACTGCAGGAGAGCAACGCTGCGCTGGTTGTTGAAAAATACACCCTGATGCTCGGAGGCGGCCTGATTGTTCCCATTGTCCTTGGATTGATTGCCTCACTGATTGCAGGCTTTGATTTCAGCGGAAGCGAGCTGGTTGATTTGGGAATGGCTGCAGCTGAAAGGAGGACTATCCTTGCAGCAACGCTTCTTGCAAACAAGATTTACATTGCAGAATACGCCCTGATTGCATCATTTTTCATTGCATCGCAGGAAAACAATCCAAAAAAAGTGATATTGTACGCCAGCCTGCTGCTGCCACTGAGCTTGTTCGCGTATTTTGCCGCAAACGCGTTCTCGTTTTGAAAAAAAAAATCATTTTTTCTTTTTCTTTCCCTTTACTTTCACTTCGCTGCTGACAGCCCAGTCGCCGTCACGCCCGGCGGGTGCGAGTCCGATTGCTGCGCAATCGAACATGCTCGGCTTCGCCTCGCACCGCCCAGTAGAACCATGCAATGTACAAAACGGCTATTGTGAAGAAGAGGAATACCCTGAACAGGATGTTGTGGGTGAATTCAATCAAGCCAATGTCGCTGCTGCCCAAAATCAAAATTGCTGCAACAAAAATTCTTGCGAAATTGAATGCAATTGCCGCAACAGCTGCAATTGCAGCGCCAAGCAAGCGCTTTCTCCAGTCAATTCCGAGAGATGCAATTATTGCGCTCACTATTATCAGCAGCTCCATTCTGCCTGTGCAAAGCTCGCTTATCTCAATGCTTTTCCCGTTCTGCAATTCAATCAAAACAGTTTCATTCAAGGCAACCGTTCCGCTGCTGCCTGTTGCCTGCAGTGCAGCCAGGACATTGTTCGCAATGAATGCCTCGTGCGCCATGATTGGAAAAAAGGAATCAAACAGCAGGGACGCAGCCAAGTAAACCAATACAAAGAATAACAGGAACCTGCCTGTCTTTGACGCATCCGATTTTTCGAAGCGGAAATTCAAGGGCTTTAGAAGATTGCCAAGCGTGCTCATGTGGAACTAATAATGAAGAGAAAAAATTAAATACTGCTAACCCCCTTATTTTCTGTTATGGCAATATCTCGTGGAAGGGGCCGAAGGCCATCGTCAATAGTGGTAAAGAAACAAACAGGCAAAGGATACTCTGCTGGCAGGCTAAAGGCGTTCAGGGGAAAATATGCTGCACGGACGGCTGCAAGGGTACAGACAGCAATGCGAGAAATTCTTGCTGTTTATCAGCCAGACTGGCCTTTTGTCCCAGTAGATCCGAGAACAAAAAGAAGAACCAGAAGCGGAATCGCATTATGGCTGCTCAGGTCTGGGCTTGTAACTGCCTTCGCACACGAAGGAGATATTCTAAAGGTCTTGGAAAAGCTTGTCAGGCAGAGAAAAATCAAGCTGCCGCAAAAAACCACAAGCGGCGGCGCTCACAAAAAGAAAAAATAGTTTTTTCACCAAGGTAATGTTATGGTAAAGCCACTAAGTCACTCATTGACAATGGGGGCAAAACATGCTGTAAGGCCATCTGTAGAAGGGGTTACAGGCAGAAAACCCAGACAGCTTTCCGAGGCACGGATAAAGCGAATGCGTGAAACATTGGCCAAAGGCTTGGCAACTAGCAACAAAAAAGCCGCTGAAAGGCAGCAGCAGGCAATGAAAGAAATCATGGCAGCTTATAAGCCAGGCTGGCCATTTGTTCCAATAGACCCAAATATAGGGACACAGACAAGGCACAGCATTGCACTATGGCTGCTCAGGTCAGGCACTGTAACTGTCTTTAGGAATGAAACAGGCATTTTGAATGCCTTGGAAAAGCTTGTCAGGCAGAGAAAAATCAAGCTGCCGCAAAAAACCACAAGCGGCGGCGCAAGGAAAAAGAAATAACCCCTGTTTTCTTCACTTTTTCTTTTCCCTCAATCAATAAATATAAGTTAATTCTTTTATAAATAGAGAAAAATTATTTTTAGGGTAGTCCTGTATGGAGATTGGCGGATTGAAGGTCGGAGACTTTGTAGTTAAGGAAGAGGGCGGCAAGCGGCATTTGATTTTCAAGTGCAGCCAGTGCCCTTACAGCGCGAACATTGCTGATGACGTGCACTGCAGGTTCCACGTAATAACTGTTTTAAGCGAAGTGGAAGCGCAGCTGATTGTTTTAAGCGAAGTGTATGAAAGGGTTCATGCTGAAGAGCAGACTGCAATGCTTGCAGGGATTGGCGGCTTGATGCAGCGCTTCAATGTTGAAAGCGTCTGGAGCTACAAGCATTTGGGCAAGCCTGAGAAGGAATGCGAGCAATACTTCAGCGAAAGGCATGACACAATTGTAAAAATCGCCCATGACCTTATTGCATTCGATCCCATTCTTGCTTATTTAACTTTGCTTGGGGAAGCGAAGAAAGAGGCATCAAAAAGCGAAAGCGAGGGAAAAGGCTATGCAGCCTGCGCTGAACCATACCTTGAAACACTTTTATACATGCGGCAGCTGTTTGAAGAAACAGCTTTAATCAAAAAAACAAAGGACTTTCTGGCAAAGCTGAGGGAAATCCCTGAAACAGCCCAATTGTATCACACGATCCTCGAGGCAGAGGTAAAGCCTGCTTTCATTGGAAGCAGGCTGATGTTTGAGGAAATGGAATCGCTTGAATTGCTTGATGAATACACCGTAAAAAAAGCAACAGTGCAGATATTCAGCCACCCGAACAAAACAGAGAATTTGTATTTCATCAACCCGCCTGAGTACACTCTTGGCCCTGACAGATATTTTGTAATGAGCAAAACCAAGGAAATAGTTGCGGGCTACCAGCCTGGAAAAACCAGCCTGAGCACTGTTGCAAAAAGCAGGCCATATTTCGAAAGGGTTTATGAGGCAACGATAAAGGATGTTGCAAGGGAAAACAATGTAAAATTAGAACCAGAGGAAATAACTGACCTGGCCTCAATTGTTGCAAGATACACTGTTGGCTATGGGATTCTGGAAATTTTGCTAAGCGACAGAAATCTCACGGATGTTTATTTGGACAGCCCAATTGGACAGAAGCCATTGTATGTAGTGCATAGTGATTACGGGCAATGCCAGACAAATGTTTTGTACACGCAGGGAGAAGCAAATGCATTGGTAAGCAAAATGAGGGCAATGTCAGGCAGGCCTTTTGATGAAGCGCACCCAGTGCTTGACCTGAATTTGGCTGATTTGGACACAAGGGCAGCAGTAATCGGGCCTCCGCTTGCGCCTGACGGAACGGCTTTCGCTTTCAGGCTGCACAAAATAACCCCTTGGACATTGCCTTTGTTCATTGACAACAATTTCATGGACCCTCTTGCAGCAGGAATGATTGATTTTTTCATTGATGCCCAGGCAACAATGATGATAACAGGAAGCAGGGGCAGCGGAAAAACAAGCCTGTTGGGAGCGTGCATTCTGGAGATAGCGCAAAACATCAGGATAATTGTGCAGGAGGACACATTGGAGATTCCTGTTCCATACATGAAAAACATCGGTTACAATGTCCAGAGGCTGAAGACCCGTTCGCCAATTACCGTGAGCAAAACAGAGACAGAAGTGGCTCCAGAGGAAAGCCTGAGGACAGCGCTGCGCTTGGGCGACAGCGCTTTGATAATTGGAGAGATTCGTTCAAGAGAAGCCAAGGTTTTGTATGAGGCAATGAGGATCGGCGCAGCAGGAAACATTGTAATGGGAACAGTGCACGGTGAAAGCACTTACAGCGTTTGGGACAGGGTTGTGAATGATTTGGGCGTGCCGAACACCAGCTTTAAGGCAACGGATATTGTTGTTGTTGCAAGGCCGATCAGGTTTGCCGGCTCGCTTAAGAGAAACAGGAGGCTTGTGCAGATAACCGAAGTGAAAAAGCACTGGACCGAGGACCCTGAAAGGGAAGGCGGCTTCCTTGATTTGATGCTTTACGATGCAAAAAAGGATTCGCTTTTGTTAATGGAAGACAACTTGAAGGACAGCGAGCTGTTTGAAAAAATCAGCAGGACAAGCGGGCTTTCAATGAAAGAAATGTGGAAGGACATTGCAATGCGGGCTGACAGCAAGAGTTTTTTGGTTGAATTGAAAAGAAAGCACAATGCGCCAATGCTGCTTGAAGCGGAGAACTGTGCTGTGGCAAAGAGCAAGCTGCTGCTGCTGAAAGAGCAGCAGATCAGGGAGCAGGGGAAAGTCGACTATGATGCTGTTCTCGGCAAGTGGAAGTTCTGGGTGAAAAACAGCCTTCTGCCGAGGATAATCGGCGAAACGAAATAGCTGAGGCGCTGCGTTGAAAAGAGGGAACAAATGAGGCTGAAAACAATTAAATTTTTGCCATGCCGCTGAAAAATAATTAAAAAGCCTTTTTTCCTCACGGAAAAAAGCATTGGGAAAAATAATTAAACTGGGTTTTTGTATGCCGATTAAAGAACGAAACATCGGGGCTGCATCCTCTGAGCCAGGCGCTTTGTACAAGGGCATTAAATTAAGCGCTATGGAGATAACAGGGGAAAGCGCTTTGGTTAAAAAAAAAGTCCCAAGATTTGTTTCATTCTGCAGGGGAATGTACAAGCGCTTTCCTTCCCTTGGAAAGGGAGCAAAGTTCAGCAAGGAAAACAAGCAGGCTGTTGATTTTCTTGCATGGGACCTTTTGCCAGAAGAGCTGGCTGCAGGAAGCAAGTTTGTCCTTTTTTTTACAATCATTGCAGGCATTGCGCTAACCTTGCTTGTTTTGTTCACGCCATTAAAAACCATTGTCGGGGGCGCGGTCGGCCCTGCAATGGCACCGCTTTTCGCAATGCTGCCTTTCATAATAATTGCCCTTGCCGCAACGAATTATGTCCAGCACTATCCGATGAGTGCAGCCAATGTTGAAAAGACAAGGGCACTGACCTATGTGCCTGAAATAGTCGGCTACATGATTATGTCAATGAAGCTTGTGCCGAACCTGGAGAAAGCAATTGAGTTCTCGGCAGAGCATGGCAGGGGAAAGATTGCTGAGGATTTCAAAAGGCTGCTCTGGGATGTGCAGCTTGGCGTATTCAATACAGTAAGCGAGGCATTGGATGACCTGGCTTACAGGTGGGGAAAATTCAGTGATGAATTCAAGCATGCCTTGATGAAAGTCAGGGCAAGCGTTCTGGAAACAACGGAATCAAAAAGATACCAGCTACTTGACAGCACAATGGTAACAATCCTGGAATCAATTAAAAACAAAATGGAGCAATACGCTCGAGACCTTTCGCAGCCAAGCGTTCTGCTGTTCTATATGGGGGTGCTGCTGCCCCTGCTTCTGATAATTATTCTGCCTGTCGGCAGCGCTTTCAGCGGCCAGCCGCTTGCAACCCCGCTTGTTTTAATAATCATTTACAACATCGCCATCCCTGCAGTAACCTTTGTTTTCGCAAGGGATGTGATAAGCAGGAGGCCTCCAACGCAGGATGTGCCGATCATACCCGATAATTTCCCGGGTCTGCCCAAAAAGAACAGCATGAGGATTGGGAAAACCAGCCTTGATTTAAGGGCATTAATAGCGCTTGTTCTTATAGCTGGAATTGCGTCCAGCTATTTTATTTCAACGCAGGGCATTCCGCCTGTTTCGCTTGTTGGCGAGGAAGGCATTCAATTGCTGCCAAGAGATAAATCAGTTGCAGAGGTGCTGAAAAACGCTGGCAAGCCATCAGCAGACTGGTATGATGACGACGGGCCTCATGCCAGGGAATTGATTTCAATGCACGGCGAAAAAGATGGCAGGGCCATGTTCGAGGCAGAGAGGATAGCATTCTTTATTCCGGCTGAAAACGATGTTACACCTTATACCCTTATTTTCGGCGTGATGCTGACCTGCAGCTGTTGCATAGCTTTGTTCATTTACTACAGAAACATCTACAAGAGGAAAATGCAGCTGAATGTGATGCAAATGGAGTCGGAATTCAAGGACAGCCTGTACATTCTTGCCTCAAGAATGGGCGAAAACAGGCCTGTTGAGGAAGCGTTAAAGCATACAAGTAGGTTCCTGCCTGATTTCAAGATAAGCAAAAGGGTTTTCGGCAGAACAATTGAAAACATTGAATTGCTTGGCATGCCTTTGGAGGCAGCGATTTTTGACCCGAACTACGGCAGCTTAAAGAATCTGCCGAGCAAAACAATCCAGACAGGCATGCGGATAATGGTTGATTCAGTCGGCCTGGGCGTCAATGTTGCGGCAAGAACCCTGATCTCCCTTTCGCTGCAATTGACGAACAACGAAAAAGTAAACCAGACACTGAAAACACTGATAAGCGACACCACAAGCATGATGCGGACAATGGCAGTATTCATTGTCCCTGTTGTTTTGGGCGTTACAACAGCTTTGCAGAAAATCGTGATGCTGACACTTGCAACAATCCAAAGCAGCAGCATGAAACAGACACTGGACGCGCTTAAAAACAGCGACCTGCCAGGGGGCTTAAGCGGCATGACAACAGGCTTTTCCATGGACGCAACGCAATTCGGTTCAATAGTCAAGCCATGGCAGTTTCTGTTGATTGTTGCCATGTACGTAATTGAATTGGTTATAATAATGGTTTTCTTTACAACAAAAATCGAAGAGGACAACAAGCTTTTGTTCAGCATAAACCTGGCAAAAGCCCTGCCTATTGCAGTAGCGATTTTCCTCATAAGCGTACTGGCCTCAGGAACCATTGCAGGCGGCTTCTTCGGGGGATGAATTGAATTGCGATTCAAGCAGGCTTTTTCAGAGGCGATTTGATTTGAACGAGCAAGGTCAGGAGAGCAGCGGTTTTCGCCTGCTGGTGGAAGCAGTGATGGTTGTCTTTATTCTGGTGATAATCTTTGCTGTCATAAGCAAGCTGGACGAAGTAACGCAGCAGGCAAGCGAGAAAAGGCTGTTTGAAGGATTCAGCAAAGCAGTTGACAGCCCAGATGGCTCTGTAATATTCGAAAAAGACCTTGTTTTAAGGGAGGGCAGTGTTTACAGCAGAACAGCTTTTGCCGAGTCTGCAACCAACATTGAGCCAGACAGCATTTTAATTCAGGCAAGCAACAACAGCGCCTTTTTGCTGCTCAACAACGGTTCAGCCGTTGAAATCAGGTCACTTGTTTCAACAGATGTATACTACCAATGCAAAACAGAGTATGAGGACGGCGAACGCAAGATTAGCTGCACTATCAGCTTTGGACAGGAATTGAAAGAGGGCGAACCAGAATAACAAAAAACAGCTCATCAGCTTTGGGCAGGAATTGAAAGAGCAGAAAACAGAATAACAAAAAAAACAGCCTGTTTTTAAACAAGAACAAATTTCTGCGCAGGCTTTCTTTTCCAAACGTTTTTATACCAGTTTTGCTTTCTATATTCCATATATGGTTCTGGAATTAATCGGCGAAACAGCCTTTGCCCTGATTGACCTGCTCAGAATGGCGCTGATAGCGGCAATTCCGGCATTTGTTCTAACACTCTTGGGGCAAGCGCTGTTCAAAAAAATCAGGGGAAAAAAGAAGAAAACCAGTTGGATTGTTGCAGCATTTGCAGCAAGCTATAGTGTAATGCTGATTGTTGTTTTCTTCCTCTACCTTTTCCCGTTATATCTGGGTTTCGTTGAAAGCGATTTGGCAAAGCAAACCCCACTTCCAGAAATGCAGCTGACAGTGGTTGACTATGGCGTTGCATTCTTTGCAACAATTGTAAAGAATTTGATAAGCGCGGTAGTGCTAACAATCCTATTGCTGCCATTGCTTTTCTTTGCCTCTTTTGTAAGCGAAAAAATAGAGGAAAGGAAAAAGCTGCCTGCACTGGCAAACACCTTTATTGCGGTTTACTGCACAGCATTGCTTGCCTGGGTGATTATTTTGTTTGTTTTCCCCTGGGTGCTTAGCGGAATACTTTATTTGCTTTTCTGGAGCCAAATATAAAAGGAGAAAAACGAAAATGATTGCAAAAGCTTTTTTTGCAGAGCAAAAAAACCTCATTGCAAAACCCAAGTTTTGCAATGCCTCGCAAAGTAGTGCTTTGCAAGGTGGAAAAAACAGCCTTCGGCAAAGATTTTTTTGCATTACACTGATTGCGCTGATGCTGAACCTGAGCTTCTACCCTGCTTTTGCCCAAACAGATTTGCCGAAGGGAGATGCTGAAAACGAATTACAAAACAGCGCCCTGCTGGCAGACAATAGCGGTGAAAATGCAGTGGAAATGAATCCTCTGCCAAGTTGGAACATTGATGAACAAACACTGCAAAACAGCGCGCTGCTTGCAGACAATGCTGATGAAGAAACATTAACTGGGACAGAGCCGCAGACAGAGTCAAGCACAAAAAGAATTGAATTTACCTGCAACACGCCGGAAAGCAACCCGGATGAAAAGGTTCTTTCCCCGCAGGAAGTGGCTGAACTGAAAAGGAAAACACAGTTGGATGCAAACGGCTTCGGCATTGACCAGATTGACAGCGGCAAAGGCAGCAATCCAAAAAGAGAGGAAAGCGTGAACAACCTTGTTGTGCAGAAAACAGACAACAACGCCGCAATCCTGAACCAGATTCCGGACAAAAAAATGGACATTGGGGAATTGGCGCCATGGCTGAACAGGTTTTCCTCAGGGCCTTTCGCTTTCGGAGTTTCGCTGGATGATACCCTGAGAATTGGGCAGTGCAGGAACCTGCCGAAATTGGAGGCAGAGAAAATAGGCTGCCCTGTCCTGGACAAGCAGTTGTCTTACAGAAACAGCGGGGCAGGCATTACAAGCGATTTCAAAAACGTTTACAATGATGTAAAGGATTTCATAAGCGAGGATTTGCTTGGAAAGGAAAAAGGCGCTGGGCAATACACTGCAGAGGAACTGGCGCAGCTGCAGGCAAACCTCGCAAGCGAAGACGACCTGAATGGCTTGCAGGCAAAGCAGGTGAAAAGGGAAGTTAATCCAATTGAAAACAGCATCAAAACAGATAATTTCACAGCAGAGATGGCGACAAACTGCAACCAAAACAGCTGCCTGGTGAGCAGCTACAGCTTTTTTGACAAATACTTCAACAGCTGGTTTTCAGCTGAAATGGTTGTAACCAGCTTTGGCCCAACCTTGTTCGGGCAGGCAAAAAGATACCTTGGCTGGATGAGGAGAAGGGGCTGGCCTTGGAGTATGTCAGACAATCAATTGCTGAACAAGTTCAGGAGACAATTCATGAACCCTGACAGCCTCATAGGCAAAGCCAGAACACAGAGAATGATTACAAGGGTTGACAAGTATGGCTTTGGCGAAGTCTGGACTCCGATGGTTGAATGCACTGACTGGGATTCGGGGTATAAATGGATTAAAGGCGGCAGCATGAGAAAAATGATTAACGAAATGAGTGCACCAGGCGGCTTTTTGGACAAATTGGATGACCCTGTGAGGAAAGGCGAGTTCTTTAAATTAGTAAGGGAAATGAACGGCTATGCTAAAACAAACAAAGCAATGATTGGCTATGCCGATGAAGCGTATATGGGTGCTTTAAAGAAATTCGGCCCTGGCAGCCCTGAGGCAAGAAGTGCATTAATTGAATACGCCAGAACAAACGGAAAAGTTCTTGGGTGGATGGATGATGCCTTCAGCTTGGATGCACCAGAATGGTTTGCCAGAGACGACTATGCAGGATTGTATGATGTTGGAGTGAAGCATTTGCAGAGCGGAACAGTGCATCCTTTGAGCGGGGACAGCCACCATATCAGAGCAACAATAGACAAATTCGTACAGGACGGCGACTGGAGCAATTTTGACACATGGGGAAATAAGGCATACGAAGCAACAGAAGATGGCTTGCTGCAATTGTACAAAATTGACCCGGCAGGGGAATTCATCAGCGAAGTGGCAGTTGAAGACCTGCAGAAGAATTTCTCGCACTTTGTTGACAAGGCAGCGTTAACTGAAAAAGGAGACTTGATTAGAATTGACGGGACAAGCATTGACTACATTGTAAAGGAAGCCCCGGGCACAGGAAAGGTAAAGGTATTCAAGGCAAGCTGGAAGCCGATTGAAGCTGAAACACCAGAAAGGTTTGCAGGAAGGCTGACCCACAGCAGGGTAAAAGGCAGGCTTACAGGCAACTTCCCCTCCAACACGCAAAGATTATACGATGCATTGGTTGAAAAGAATTTTGCAGGAAAAAGCAGGCACTACTACAGCCTGCTTGACAAGGCTTTTGCCCAAGAAGATGAGATTTTAAAGAGCTATTTCAGTGTCAAAGGCGGCTTGAAATGGACAGCTCTTCCATTGGCTTACTGGGGCGGAAAGCAGGGCCTTGGCTTTGAGGGAATTAGCGCCTACCAGCTGCCTGACACATGGTATAACGTCGAAATGCACACAGGCGATGCCTCGCTGTTTGATGATGCATTCATTGACTTTTTTGCAAACGAAGGCAGCGATGAAGGCGACATATTTATCCAGGTGCTGAACAAGCTGCCCTGGAAAATGGTGTACAATTACATTTGGGAGAATTATTTGCCTGCAAAGGACACTTACGAAAAACTGACAAATCCAAGCAGCGGCTGGAGAAGGGAGGTTGAAAACGTTGCATTAATCAGCTCAAGCGCTGAAGAATGCGCCAATTGCAGCATTGGCTTGTTTGTAAACACGCCGACAGAACAGTCAGTATCTGAACTAATGACAACAGGAAAAGGCGAGGCAAGGATTGAATTCAGCTCAAACCAGAAAATGCAATCATACCTGCTTGAGGATGTTTTGTCAGACAAAGCAAAAGAAGAGGGCACAACCCTGATTGCTTATGGGCACCATACGGATTTAAGCGGCAAGAGCCCTGCCGGAGAAAAGGGAATTGAGAACGGAAAAATTGATTTGGTTGAAGCGCGGAACAACAAGGAAACATGCGCTGACAAGGTTAAAAAATTGGGTTTGGGCTTTTTGGGAGATGATCCGCAGAGGGCAGCTGCAGTGCTTGCATTCGGCGAAACAGCGCTTTATGCTGTCTTCTTCTGGAGCGGAATAATCGGCAGCGTGGTGCAGCAGACATTGCTTGTGCCTGAATTGCAGGACTGCGTTGATGACAAGGAGGGCTACTATCTGCACATGTTTGCCCCTGCATCAAAAGCCGCAAAGAGCGAGCCGCCAAACCAGAAGGCAAGCGAGAAAGCAGGCGACATAATAAAGAATGTGACGGACTTTGTTACAGGCAGCAAGGGAGATGCTGCAACTACCACTGAGAAAGCGCAGAGCAAGAGCGCCTGGCAGCAGGTATTGGATAAGGTTGCCCTGACTGCAAAGGAATTGAGCGATAAAGCGCAGGCTTCAACTATTTTGCAGGCAAGCGTTGAAACATCCGGCAAGACTTATGGGATAGTTTCCTTCAAGCAGCTGTTCTTCTACTGGTTCAAGGGAACGGCACAGCCTGCGGTGTATGACAATAAAACAAAAAGCTATTACAGGGATTTGGACAACAACATTGATGTGTTGATTGACAATGAAAAAGGCATTCTTGCCGTGAGCAAGGATGCTCAGCCGTTTGAAACAGTCATCGAGGGCAAAGACCATACAAGGCTTGCCACTCCAAGCAGTGAAAATACTTCTTTGGAGATTCCGCAGAGGATTGGCCAGATTGGTTTGCCGACTGAAGGCGCTGCGTTAAATGAAATGCTGTTTGAAATGGACTGGCAGGGCAGCCTTGCTGTTCATCCAGAGGTATTGGATTGCATTAGGGAAAACGTTGAACAGCAGACAGGCGTGCCTCTTTCAACAGATAAAATAACCGATGCTTTCGGCGCAGTGGAAGCAATTGTTACAACCTCGCATCCGAGAATTTCAGCGGATAAGGTAGAGAAGGCAATAATTGCAAATGGTTCCCCAAGAGAAATCGTTTACGGCGATAACGCAAAGGCAACTGTTTTTGTGAACAGAAAAACTGTTTTGACCAACAGCACTGATGTTAACGTTGGATTGTTCCAGTCAATCCAGTTCAAGAACGGGGTGATATTGTACAAGCCTGAAACGAATGAATTAATTATTTGGCTGAGGCATAACGAGCAGAGCATTTTAAGGCAGGGCGATGTCACTGGATTGAAAGCAACCCCCTCAAAAGTCATTAACGCTGAAACAGGATGCCCAGAGCCTGCAATCGATTTGGAAGCGCTGCCGAATTTGGAGGCGGGAGACCAAAGCGCAATAACAAAGAGGGTTGAAAACTTCAATGATTCTATTGAGAAAATGGGGCCATTCCAGACTTTTGACACTGAAAAGCACAGGTTCATTTTTTACAGCGTGAAAACAAGCCCAAGCTGCGACCCGAATACTGAGGGGTGCTGCCAGAGCAGAGTTAGAATAATCGACAAGGAAACAGGCGAGGTTATTGACGAGCCACTGGTTGGCGACATTGAGAAAACCCCTACCGGAATAAAATTCACCACGCTTGGCCCAGATGGAAAGCAGACAGAGCATACTCTTGACTTCAGCGCAGAGAACGGCATTCCGAAAATCAGCTATGACGGAATGCCGCCTGAAACACTTTTAAGCGCCACAGGCCCAAACGGCAGCTTCTGGTATGACACTGAGAATGGGCAATGGTATCCGGAGAACGCGCAGCTGCTGCCATTGGATGATACATTCAAGCAGGGCTTTGACACAAGGCACAGGGAGGACTGCAGCGCCAGCACTCAAGGGGGAGGCAACACAATGAATGTCCAGCTCGGCACAGGAGACACAGGCATGCCCTTCAATCTGCCCTCGCTGCCGGAACAGCCGCTTGCATTGCTGTTGTTTATTGTTTCATTGCTTGCAGTAATAGGGGTTGCAAGAATCGAGATTGAAAGAAAATTTAAATCGCTGCAGTGAAATTTGTTACTATAATCGCGATTGCAAAAATTTTTGTTGGGAGAAAATTCGATTGGCAAATAAATTTTGTTTTATTTATTTCTTCTTAGGGGGGCTACTCATTGCAGGAAGAGAATTTCCAAATACTCCTGTTTCTAGCTGAGAAGGGAGGGCTGCATTCCGCCATCAGAATCAGCACAGCCAAAATTGCCCAGCATTTCGGCATTTCGCAGCAGAGCGCCAGCAGAAAGCTGCGCTTGCTTGCAGCAGACAATTTGATTTCGCTGAGCGCAACTCCTGCAGGCAGCAGGGTGCAGCTGACAGAGCAGGGCATTGCCTTATTGAAAAATCGCTTTGTTGAATTGCAGCAGTTGTTTGAAAAAAAGAAGGCAAGCGCTTTGGCTGGAACAGTTAAAATCGGCTTGGGCGAGGGAAAGTATTATGTTTCGAAAAAGCCTTATTTGGCACAGTTCAAGAAATTGCTTGGCTTTGTCCCCTTCTTTGGAACGCTGAATCTGATTGTTGGCAGGGAAGAACTAAATTCTTTCCTCGCTGGCATGCAGCCGATTTTAATAGAGGGTTTTGAAACAAGGGAAAGAAGCTTTGGCCCAATCAAGGCATTCAAGGCAATGGTTGAAGGCAAGCAGCAGGCTGCAATAATTTTCCCTGAGAGAAGCACGCACCCTGAAAACGAGATTGAAGTGATTGCGCCAATAAATCTGCGGAAAAAATTCGGATTAAGGGAAGGCAGCAAGGTGACAATTTTGCAATAGCCTGAGCCTAAAAAAAATCAAAACTAAAAGAAACAAGCAATCACAAATTAGCCAAAGCTGAGAAGAATATTCAAATTAAAGGAAGGCGGCAAGTTACAATTACACAATAAAGTGTTTCCCAAAGAAAGCCGGCAATAACTACGGCGCCTCTACTTTTGCCCATTTAGGTCTTCTTTTGATTATGCCCCTGTCAATAGCCCCTTTCACAACCTGGTCATCTTCCTTGTATCCTTCCCTGAACTGCTTCAGAATGCCTGTGATTTCGCCTTGGAACCGCAGCCATGCCTTGCTAACTGCATCATTGTAGATTGCAATATGCTCGCCCCTGTTATCCGGCCTTACAGCGCCTGTTTCAACCTTTTGCCTTAATTCGCCTGCAGCAGCCCGCATGCTGTTTTCAAGGCGTTGGTGAGCTTCCTGCATTCGCCTTTCAACACCGCTTTCATTGCGCCAAGCAGCTGCCGCTGCCATTCTTCTTCCCTCTTTTCTGGAAGCAAAAATTCCAGGCTGCTTTAAAACCCTTTCACCTTGCCCAGTTGGTACTTCCCCTTTTTGCTTTCTAAAAATTTTGCCCAATAATTTTAAAGGATGCAGAATAAGCCAGCCTTCATAGCCCCCGAAAACCAATTTTGATTTATTTGGGTGCCTAACCAAAGGCCACAGCTTTGAAGTTCTTTCCACCTTGGGAAGCTGAGGAAACCCACCCATGAATTTCCGGGCTTCCAGCAGCTTTGCATCAATTTCTCTGCCCAAAAGATTGAAATCAATCAATGGACCTGTTGGGCCAGGCGCTGGCGGTGGCACGGCAGGAACATGAATGTGGTGCTCGCTGCCCTCAACCGTTACGTGCTCTGCTCCACCACCTTCGTGGATTGTGAACCTGTCAGGCTCCCTGAAAATACCATATCTGCTGCCCTGTACGCCAATCCTGCCTCTTTGCCCTGGCACTGTTGCAATTAAGGGCATTCTATTGCGCCTTTGTGCTCTAGCCATTTTTCGAACACCTCAAAAAAAATCAATGAAAAAAATTCATCTATAGATTACTTTTGGTTTTTTGGGCGGCCTTTTTATTGTGAATGTATCGGCTTCTCTTGTAATTCCCCATTTGCTTCCCTTAACATGACCCCAGCCTCTTTGGCCTGGCACGCTAAAAGCTGGCACTGGCTTTTTTTTCTTTGCCAATCTTCCTATTGGTCTTCTTCCTGGCATTCCTTTTACACCTCCGGATTGTTGCACTAATTGCTTATTGAATAATTGTATTTTCCGTTGTTTTTAATCCTTTCGAATTAAAAGAATCAGTGAAAAAATAGTGTTCACATCTACATCGACGGGTCTGGGGGTGCTGTTTTCAATAGAATTTATTCAAGTGTACATCGGCGCTTCGGGCTGTGTTTCCAGGGGATGCGGTTCGCTGCTGACTTCCTTCAGCTTCTGCAAATGCTCAACCAGCGCTTTTTCCGTTTCCTTTGCTTCCTGCTGCAGTGGCTTTACGTCAATGCTCAAGCCAAGCATTTCATTCAGTTTCTCTATAACAGCGGCAGCTGCCTGGTAGTCTGCGGCAATGTGCACGTTTCCAAGCAGGCTGAATGCCTCGATTGCCCTGTCCTTGAATTCAAGCATCATCAAAGCAGTTACCCCGCTGGTAATGCCCTCCTTAATTATTTCAATGTTATAATCTTTCAGAATCTTTTTGCTGTCGTTGTCAGAGGCAATCCCGTAAATTTTTTCAGTTCCATCCTTTTCAGGCATTGCCCTTATGCCGCTCAGGCTAATAACACGCTTTATTTTCTTTCTCTGAATCCAGTCAGCAATTGCCTTGCCAAGCCTGTCGGTAAATACCTGGGGAACAATCTGCTCTGAAACAAGCAAAACCAACTTGTTCTTTTTGTCAATATAGATTCTCGTTGGATGCACAGGCAAGCCCTCGTGCACTCTCACGATTGGAACAAAAATGCTTGAATCAATAAAGCCGACCTCCTGCAGCTGCAGCTTTTCGCTCAAAAACTTTGTCGCAATGGTTCCAACCAGGCCCATTCCCGGAAACCCTTCCACAAGAGTAAAGCCATTCAAATCAACTGGCCTCTTCTCAACAAAATCTATTTCAACATCGCTGGCAAAAGGCCTTGCATTCCTTTGGGCAACCGTCGCATTCTTTGCATTTTTAGGCATATCAACCATTCACTGCTAAATTAAAAGACTAAAGTGGTTTAAAATGGTTTCTATTCGGGCAACAGCAGGTTGGGTAATGTTTAAATAGCACTTTACCCTTTGTTTAAACTGAAGCCCTCTTTCCATTCGCAAGGGCTTTAAATTTTCATTTATATAAACATTAATATATTAGTTGAAACAGAAATATTAATTAGGCATAGTAATAAAGTTAATGGAAAATTTGGCTGCAAAAATTTAAAGAAAATTAATTGGAACCAAAAAAAAGAATATTGGAAAAAGTGAACAGAGCATGTTTTCTGAAAAGCTGAGCAGGATTTACACTGGCTTGGAAGAGCGCTATTACGCTTTGCTGGATTTTTTGGACGCAAGGGGAGTGCCTGTTTACAAATACAACGATTTTTTGGAATCAAAGGGAATGCCTGCTTTCCCGATAACTATTGCCCTGATTGTTTTAATCATTGCCGCGATTTACGGGATTTTTTTCATCGGGAACATGATAAACCCGAGCGTTACCATCAGCTTCCAAGACCAGTTCAACGAGACGGTTGCAGGAGTGCAGGTAAGCGTTAAGGATGCAGCCGGAAAAGCTGTTGCATCAACGAAAACAATTGCCTCTGGTGAAAGCATTCAATTGCAGGGCATTGCAATAGGCTCAAAGCTTGTGGTGAGCGCAAGCAAAGAGGGCTATGATACAGCCGAAGAGGAAGTAACGGTTGTCAAGGAAAAAATACCTTTGTCAATGCAGTTGACGAAACAAATCAAGGAAATTGCCGTTGATTTGCAGGCTGTTGACGAGGAAACAGGAGATGCAGTAAAGGGCGCAGCTATTCAGCTTGAATGGCAGGGCGTTACAAGAACAGGCACAACTGATGCCGCAGGAAAAGCGCATTTCACCGGCATTCCGGAAGATATGCCTGTGACAGTAAAGGTCCAGGCAGACGGCTATGAACAGGTGAATACAACAAAAAGCTTTGTGGAGAATGAGCTTGCAACAATTGAATTGAGCGCTGACAGCGCTGCACTTGCAGGAATAACAAAATTGATTGTTTCAGTTGAAGATGAGCAAGGCACGCCGATTGAGGGAGCGAAAATAACGATAATGGATAAAAGCAATGACACGGTGATTGCGGAAAGAACTATTGCCGAAAGCGAAACCCTGTTTGATGTAACAAATGGAACGAGCGTCAGGCTCATTGTCCAGAAAGACGGCTTTCTGCGCTATGACAGCCTGCAGAGCGGCGAGAGCAGGACACTGCGGTTGCTGGAAGAGGAGTGGCCTGTTATTCTGCTTAAAGGCGGCAATAAATTAAGCGTAATTGTGGTTGCAGGGCAATTCCCTTTAAGCGATGCAACAGTCCAGCTTTTTGATTTGAACAGCAACCTTATTGAAAGCGCAATAACTGATTTTGCTGCTGAAGCCGAATTCACAAATTTGCAGCCTGAACAATATTTTGTAACAGCTTACAAGATCGGATTTTTGCCGGCAAGGGACCAGGTGAATATTGCTGAAACAGAAACAGCAACAATCAGCTTGCGAACAGCTGATTTGAACAACAGCGCTTACCTCGGCATCTCGGTTTTTGATTCATACAGCGCTGCCGCAAACAACGCTGACTTGTTCTTTTTTGAAAAAGTTGCAGGCAATGAACTGCCTTTGGGCATACCGCCAATGAAAACAGACATTACAGGCTATGCCGCAATAAAGCCTGCAATCAGCTCAACTGTTGTAGTGCACGCTAAAAAGGATTTGCAGGAAGGCAGCGGGGAAAAATTAATTGAAGCAAACAAGGAAAACCAGATGGTTATTGAATTGAGCAAGCCTTTGACTGTTGTTGAACTGCAGATTGTTGACAAGGACGGCCTGCCTGTCAGCGGAACTGCCTTGATTGAAACAGTCAGCGGAGAACTGCTGTTTGACGGGAACATAACTGATGGAAGGGTTTACTTTGATGCAATGGGAAACAAGGAAATAAATCTTACAGTTACAACAGATGATGGCCAGACATTCAGCCAGCAGGTCGACATTGAGGGAAAGGAAACAGTGAAGGTAACTCTTGGAGAGCAGAACGATGAGCTTGCGCCTACAGTGAATTTTTTGGGAATATTCAATGAGAATGATGAGCTTGTTGAAGGCATTACGCCAGCAAATTTTTATTGGGCGAAATTTGAAATCAATTGGCCAAGCGGCTTGTCAAAAGGCGGCTTTCACGCAAGGATTGGCAGCGATGACAGCGCTTTTGTTGATTCGCAGCCTGTTGGCATTGTTGGGTTTGATGCAACAACAGGCAGCTATTTCTTCGGGAAAAGCTTCCAGCCATTGCCTTTGCCTGGAAACGAGGCAGCTGACAAGCAGAACACTGGCTCGGCAGGGCAATTCAATAAATTTGTTGAACTGTATTTCACCCAGCCACAGAATACGACTGTTGTAAGGGTGAAAATAAAGGCAAGGGAATCAATTACAGCAGACAGCGTTGAATTGCATTTCAGGGCATGGAGCGAAGCAGGCGAAAAATTCTACAGGCAGCCTGCTGATGCTGAATTGGGCAATGAGCTGTTCTCATCCAACAAAACAGCTTTGTATGCTGAAACAACGGATGAAACAATAAATGTTTTCAGCAGCGATGCCGTCTGCGAGAAAGAATTGTGCGCTTCCTACTTCTTTGTCCTGCCAAACGGATTGTTTGTTGAAAGGCAGCAATTCACGCCTATGACGGAAGAATTGTATGCCCTGGAGATTGACCTGAAAGCAAGCAAGGCATTGGATGCAACAATAAAACTGGACACTGACAAGGCAAATCCATTGCTTTACTTCACTGGATATGAGGTTGACAACTTTTTGGACCAGCCTACAACAGTGGAAGCGCTTTCATCGCAGACTGATTTGAGCGGGCAGGGCTATATTGATTGGGCTGCGGGAGATGCCACAGCGCAAACAAGCAGCAATCCTCTCGGCTTTAAAGCAGGAGAGGGCAGCACTGAAACAAGCATTACGTTCACTGTCAGCATTGCAGAAGGCCAGGGCAGAAAAATAAGGGTTTACTTCAGGCCGTTTGCAGCAGGCAAGGCAAGCATCAAAAGCCAGGCTGTTGCAGAGGCTGTTGTCCTGAACGAGGAATTCAATTTCAACATTGAGCAGCAAAAATTCCTGCTGCTAAGCGTTTCACCTGAAGAGGTAAGCGTTGGCCAGGATTTCACTATAACAGCAATAGACAAAGATAATGGAGAGGACGTGCAGAATGCGGTAATTCGCCTGCAGGACAGCAAGGGAAAGGACGCTGCTGTAATTGTTGGCAGCGGTGCAACGAGAAAAGGATTGCAGGGAGAGTACTTTTTCAAAAACAGCTTTAATCCGGGAATATATAAAGCAGTTGCAAGCGCAGCAGGATATGCAACAGCTGAACTGGAAATTGTGATTGCAAGGGACGGCCTGCTTTCAATCAAAAGCCCGATCACGATTAATATTGCAAAGGGGGAAAGCAGCAAAAGCGTTACAGCTGCATTGAGGAACACAGCGAAAGAGGAAATTAACGCAATCTCTTACGAACTGGAAAAAGAATCTGATTTCCCGGAGGAATTCGCTGTTTCAGCTCAAATTCCACCAACAATCAGCGCAGGCAAGGACGATGTTGCAAGCATCAGCGTGAATCTTGAATTGGGCGAAGAAAGCAGTGAAAGCCTTTACGGAGAGGCTGATTTGATTATAAAAGGAATGGCGGCAGGCAACTATCCAACCAAAACAAAAGCAAAGCTGATAATTAACTACAACAAGCAGCTTGATGCAGACTGCCTGAAATTCAATACACAGGAGGTTTTAATCAGATTAATCGGAACAGCAGGCAGCAGCGCTTCCGAGGAAGTGGAAATAGAAAACACCTGTGAAACAGGGCTTTCATTTAGCGTGAAAGTAAAGGAACAGGAAGCTGACCCGAACTTAAGCGTGACAGTGCAGAACCTGCAGATTGAAAAAGACGCAACAGAAAAAATGCTAATAACAGCAAGCAACAGGATTGACAGGCTGTATTCAATGCAGGAAAGAAGGCACTTCACTATTGCACTTGAATCGCCGCAGCTTGCAAAAAGCATCCAGCTTACTGTTGAACTGTGGAACCCGAGCTTCAATTTAAGCTATCCGCCAACGCTTGCACTATGGCTTGCGAGGCAGGCTGCAGAAGAAAGCTCTTATTCGCAGATGCCATTGCAGCCGGCAGGTGGAATGGCTTACGCCCAAGCTCCATTGCAGATAATGAACAATGGCTTTGCGCCAATAACAGCTTTCAGGGCGGCTGTTGAGGATACATCATACAGGCGCTTTGGCATAACAGCAGACATAAGGCCATATGCAATTCAAGGCATTAATCTGCAGGCAAACCAGGCACTCTCGCCAATGCGCTATGTTTACGCCGAAACAAGCAAAGCAGAAGCATTGAAAGAGCCTGCGCAGGGATACATTTACTTCACCGGAGTTGTAATGGGGCACCAATACCCTGACTTGGGCAGAACAATGGTTTCAGTAAATTACACAGGCACGCAGTGCCTGAAAGCAACAGCCGGGCAAAGCCTGCTTTTCTCCAGCAAAAAAGCTGAAACAATTCTGGAAAAAGAAATAAAGCTGAAAAATGAATGCGGCGAACAAATCAGGATTATTGGAACAGTAAAGCCAGGCAAAATCGGCGGCAATGCATTCATGCTTTTCCCAGCGAATGTAACGCTTGCGCCAGGGCAGGAAAGCAATTTTGCCTTGCGCTTGATAGGCAGCCAGGAAATGGACAGGGCAGTCAAGCTCAGGGCAATTGGACTGCTTGTAGCGCAAGGCAAGACAATTGAATCAAACGACCTGGATGCAACACTGAAATTAGGCGAACTGATTGCAACAACAGAGGGCAAGGCAACGCAGAAAATAAGCATTAAAGCATGTGAAACAGATACAACAAAACAGCTGAGCTTCCCTGTGCTGAGCAGCGATTGCGCGCAGGGATACTGCGATGCAAAGCAGCTGGCAGCTTACATTATTAATAAAGCTGATGATTTGGTCAAGGTTGCAAAAGACAAAATAGCCAGGGCAAAGAGCCAGACAGCAGGCAGCAGCTGCGCTGCGCCTGAAAGAACACACTGCACTTTTGACGAAATCGGCGTATCAGAAGAAATGTTCCCTGTTTTCGTGCAATTGGATTTGCTGGATTATGGAACTCTGCTGCAGCAATTGCGTGAAAAAAGCAAAACAGAATTGAAAGGATATGATGTAATGCAGCAGGCACTGAACCTGGAAGACATTGGCAATGTCGGCTTCAGGTTTGGAAACATTTACCTTGCAAAAGAATTCAGGGGATGCGGGAAATACTATGTTGAAATAAAAGGCGCCGTGCCTGCATCGCAGGGCGAAATAATTACGGACGAAAGCGGAAGAAACTTTGCCATAGCAATAAACATGAAACAAGACAGGGCTGACACAGACCAGTGCCTGCACAGGGTTGAGAATGTTGCAAACTTTTTGCCACTGGACGAAGGATACACTCTCACAACAGACACAACAGCCTGGCCAGGCTTTGTCCAAGGGAGCAGCGAACAATTTGGAGAATTGCCGAAAATGTTTGCAACCCAATTGTTCAAAAGCCCGGAAGGAAGATATGCTGCAAGCATAACAAAAAGCAACAGATTGGTTTTAGTAAAAGGGAACACAGGCCAGGGGCTGCTGAAGATAAGGATTGAAAAGTCAGGCAGCGCTGATGCGCCAAAAACAGTTTATGCGCACGTGCCTGACAACTTCAATGCAGCGGACAAAGAAATGGCAACCAGCATTGCAAACGCTTTGGGCACATTCAAGGCATATGCTTTCAGCGAAAGCGACTGCTGGGGCGAGGATGAAACAGGGCAGTACATTGTAATGAAAAGCAGCAAGGACATGGAAAAGCTGTACGGCAAGCTTGCATTGGACGGGGAAAAGGCAATCAAAATAAATTCGCAGGAGCAGTGCATTGACTTTAATGTGACAACAGGCGCAAGGGAAGACATCCAATTCGAAACAGACTTTGGCGAAAAAACAAAAGCAGGGATTGAGTATGTTGCAATTTATTTAAAGGGAAAAAGTGAAAAGGAAAAGAGCGCCGTTTTGCTGAAAGAGTCAGCCAACGGGAAAACCGAGAAAAGCATTTTGAAAAAAGACCAATTGAAAGAAACAACAGCGGAAAAAGAAGGCAAAAAAGAAACAAAATTCAAAGCAGAAGCGCAATTCTGCGTAAAAGGCGACAACACCTTCAGCCTGGCTGTTGAAAACATCAAAGAAATCAAAATAACAGCCAGCGGAAATGCAACCCCAGGCAGAAAAAGCGAGCAATTTGCAGTAAGCATTGAGGCATGCGGAATTCACCCATACGACCTGGTAAAGGAAATGGGAAAGGTTACCATGGAAGAGATTGAGAAAGCACCTGACAAAAAAATTGTTGCATTCGCAACAGTCGGATGGAAAGGAGCGCCATCAGAAATAGACATAATTGCAGTGCAGAGGGCAATCTCTGCAGAGGCGGCAAGAGTGGAAGCTGAAAAAAGATACGGCACAGGAGCAGGCACTCCAACAGCACAACAGCCTGCTTACATGGAAGAGATTGCATGGAGAAAGCTTGGGGCAACATGGCTTGGATACTTTGTGCCATGCTCAGCAATGGCTTTGCTTTTGAACTGGTGGACCTTTGAAGTGAAAGGAGGCTGGGACATTGCATTAACATGCGCTGCCCCGGCTGCCTGGAGCACAAAAGACATCATCAAGGACATGGGCAGCGGGGCAAAAGCAGCAATGGAATTTGTTGAAGGCGTTGTAAAAGCAGTGCTGGAGTATATCCCACTGGTTGGAAAACCGTTTGGCAACTGGCTTTTCCCCGAAGGCGAAAAAATCGCAAGCGTTCCAACAGAGCAGCAGGCAATGGAACAGGCACAGGACTTCCAGGAAAACATGCTTTACCCAGGGCTTACCGGAGCCTCATTCAGGGACATCACAAGGTCAGTGAGCAATTCATTTGACCTGATAACTGAAAGCAGCGCGCAAACCGCAGCAACACAAGCAGCCGACGCAATTCTCAAGGATGTGAAGAAAACAGGCTTTTTGAAGGGAATGGCAGACAACCAATTGGACCTTGTTTTGGGAGGGCATTACGATTCAGGAGGCAAATTTGTTGCATCCATCACGCCACGCACTTATGCCACAACTTTAATGCCAGTGCCAGGCTCAGGGAAGCCTTTGCCTGCTTTGAGGGAAAAATTGGCCCAAAAAATTAAGTCCAACCTGCTTGTTGACAAGGGCAAGGCAAAGATTGCCAATAAAATTGCCGAAGCTTCCCAAAAAGGCTTTGGGGAGGCAGGCCAAGACATGGTTGAAACCTTTGCAAGGGCCGGGATTGAACCAGCAGCTAATGGAGGCTTAACCGGAAACCTGAAAAACCAGTGGCTTGCAAAACAGAGCCAGTACGTGGATAACCTTGTTGGCGGGCAATCGGTTAGCGGGTTTAATCCGGCGGCACCATCCACTACATCCACAGTTAAAAACCAAGTCAATACATTTACTAAAAATATAAAGGACTCTTGGAAAGCACAGATTGAAGACCATATTAAAAACAATCTCGGAAAAACAGCGGAGGGCCAAGCTCTTCTGGCTGACCCCCAATTTATGGCGGATATGAGTACAAAGATCAATAACAGGGCTAAATTAATAAAATTTGCACCAAGCGCAGAACTTATAAAAGGCGAAAAAATATATGACCGCGCCGGACGGCTCATAAGAGAAACTCCTGATAGTTTTAAGTACACTGCCACGCTTACGGACAATCTTGACGACATCGCCAGAAGGACTATTGTTGATGTGCAGGGCGACATGAGAAAAGCAATGGTAAAAGGCGCAATCGGCACACAGGCTGCTGATGCTTTCGCAACAGAAATGTTTAAGGGAGCAGATGCATTGGTTGACCCAACCAAAATAAAGAGCCTGCAGACAAGGTCAGGGAAGTTGAAGGCTGCTGTTAAGGATTTCTTCAGCAAAAAGTTCTTGAATTTGAAGAATTTGAAAGCCCTCAGCTGGAATCTTATTAAGGGGGCTGGAGTTGGAATTGCCGAGGTTTGGGCAGGAAGCGTTGGCTTTGACCAGTACTGGGAGAAATTCGGCACACCGCCGGTGCCTGGAGCTGAAACAATTTCCGGCGATGCTCCAAAAATTGACAGGGACGGCGATGGCAGATTTAATGAAGACCCGATTGACGGCAAAGACAATGACGGCGATGGATTGATTGATGAGGATTATCCTTTGTTTGCTTCGCAGAAATTGCGAAACGGCGGCACGTACATGATTGTTGTTTCAAAGGACAGCTATGGCGGAAAGCGATTCAACTTTGTTGAATTGCAGTCAGACCAGCAGTTTGAGGATATGAGAAAGCAATTGCAGGAAAAGAATGCAGTGCTGTGGGAGGAAGCAGATTGCAAGAACTTTAGGGAGAAGGGAGTTGAAAAGTATTTGGGAAACCTTGCGCCTGTTCCAACAAAGCAGGCAGCAGCAGAGCACGTTATTGCATATTATGACTATAATCCTTTGATTGCCAGCGCTGCATTGGGAGAGGTAAGCGAAGACCCAAGAAGCCTGGGCGATGACCTGCCAGAGGAAGACCTGATGGCAATTTTGATAATCCAGCCGGAGAAAATCACTGGCTGCAATATAGCAAAGCAGTGGTATCTGCCATTGCAGAACGAGCAGAAAGAGGCAACAAAGGAAAGGGTAAGGGGCGTTGTTGAATGCGCTGCAAAAGTATTGCGCAGCGCAACAGCCGGCGGCGCCGGTTTCAATGAAGCGGTTAAAAAATTCAGCGCTGAAACAAAGTATGTTGGATTGGCTGTTCAAACAAGGGACATTTGGGCGAGGTTCAAAATAGTGCAGCCTAAATGAAATTTCCCTTTTAACCTCTTTTTCAGCGGCAACAGCCTTTTCAAAAATGGGTTTAATTTAATGCCCCAGGGGCAAAAGGCAATTTTAACTTTGGGAAAATAAGTTAAATTCAAAAGAAAAAAAAATCAAAAAAACCCGAATAAGCTGCCAGCACTCCAGCAAAGGAAATTATTTAAATAAGGTAAAACCTATTCTGTTCCTATGAATGAACGGGCATTCAATTTGTTTACTGCCCTTGTGGCAGCCCTGTTGCTGATGCTGACTGTTTTGCTGGTTAATTCAATGACCCAGTCAGAGAGAAAAACAGCTGACACTATTGCAGGAATTCAGTCAAGAAGCGATCTGGAGGCAGTGGCAGAGATGGCAAGGACTGATGCAATGCAGTTATTTAATTTTGGCTTGAGGGAAAAGATTGAAGACTGGCTAACTAGGGAGGATTTTGGCGGCGTAACCCTGAACTTGCAAGATAAGAGCTGGGAGGATATACAGCGTGACTTTGCTGAAAGCAAGTTTGGAGGCACAAACAGCGAAGCGCTTGCAGAGTTTATAAAAAACCATTTAATTTTATTATTCCACGGCAACGTATATTTTGAAAACTATGTAATTTCTTTGGAGAGCACTGACAGATTGAAGGCGGGATTGGATGCAGCCATTAAAAAAAGCGTTGAAACCGGCGACTTTTTTACCGTAATCGATTGCCCGAACGGCGACCCAAAAACATGCGAAAAGGGAACTTTTTATGTTAACCTGCATTTGGAAAAATTAACCCAAGAGGAATACGAAAGCCTGCCGAAACTGCATGTTTTTGACAAGATAAGCGGAAAGGACCTACAGGTAATTATTCTGCCAAGAACAACCTTCAGGATCTATGTGCCGCTGCGCTTTTTCAAGGCAATTGCCGAAACACGGGGATTAATGCACTATCCGCTTGTTGACCAAACAGACACTGCCGATGACCAGGGCCTGTTCTCGCCAAGGGTGCATAACCTGATTGAAGGAATTGCACTTGGAATGTGCGATTACGGCTACTGCGCACCGAGAAGCAACCCCTTTACCCCGCCGGAAAATACTGCAATGTTAAGCGGATTCTGCCCAGGAGACAACATGGCAGAAAATTACACAAAGGGTGTAACTATTGAGATTGAGTGCCCACCAAATACAGGAGACTGGTGCCATTCTGGCGAGAAATACAATGCAAATGACTACCAAGGCTCAACAGATATGAAAAAGGCTGTACAGAAAATCGCGAAAGAAAAGGCATGCGATGTGATTAAAAAAGCAGAAGAGGCCGGGTACTTGGATTTCAATAAAGAAGACAAATTCAGCATGGTTGGCAGCGAATGCGGCAATGCCAAAGCCGTTGAAATAAATGTTGAAGCCCTTAAATCAAAAAAAATTTTAAACGAGGATACAGTGGATAAGGCAAGCGGCAGCAGCGGCTACACAGGGGTTTTTGATGCAAGCAATTGCCCTTATGACAGCGGCTCAAGCACTGGCAGGACAGGCCTGTACAAAACCGGCGGGAATGTTTCAAGCCCGAACATCAGTTTTACTGACCTCGGCTGCAGCGGGGATTTCGGCGACACCAGCGCAACATGCGCGCAGGTGTCAAGCATAAAAGTAACCCTTGCATTTAAGGAGGAAGACCCTGTTTACATGGTAAACAAGCAAGGTGAAAAAATTTACAGAATCACTGTTTACGACAACACTTTTGTGCCGTTCACTGCAGCATGGGACAGCGGCGAGATGGGCAGCGACTGCCTTTACAGCAGAGTGCCGCAGAAAAGCAGCTGCTCTGTTGAACGGGGAAAAGGCTGGTATTGCCTTTCCTTCATTGACAGGAGCAAAAATGAAGAAAACGGCTGCATGCCTGCCTAAAAACCTGCTGCAAGAAACTTTTGGAAAATCGATTCATCAACAAGCCTTTTTTCTTAAGGAAAAAAGCCTCCTTGCAAAACCAAAGGTTTTGCGAGGTCCCGCAAAAGCGAAGCTTTTGCAGGATGGGAAAAAATGCTTCGCAAAAGTGGCAATACATAAACTTTATATGCCACAAAAAAGCCGAATAAAAAAGGGCGAACGAAACCGCCAAAAACTGCTACAAAAGCTATTTAAATGGGAAAAGAGTAATGGATACTGGATTCATTTATTCGGAAACCGGAAGGCGTTTAAGTTAAATTAATAAATAAGAGGCAATAATAATATTATATAGTTAAGAAGTGAATAAGCCTTTCTTTAAAAAAAGAAAGCCTTGGGAAAAAGTGGATAGCATGGGCGCGATGGATGGATTGCGGAATGCTTACTTTGCGTTGGAAGACAAATACTATGGCTTAATTGACTGGCTTGGCAGCAAAGGAATCCCGTTGAACAGGGTTGTTGACGCAATTGAAAAGCACAACATCCCATCCTTCCCGATAATGCTTATTTTGCTGATTCTGATCATTGCAGGCCTGTTCTTCCTGCTAAGCGGCGCAATTGCGCCCCAGGCAACTTTCTCCATTATTGTAAAAGAGGCTGACACAGGGCTTGGTGTTGAAAGCGCTGACATAACGCTAATCGATGCAGCAGGCGCAAAGCACAATAAGGCAACAGGGGCAGACGGAAAGGCAACAATAAGCGCTGCTGCCGGTGAAGCAAGCGTTTCTGTTGAAAAAACAGGCTTCACAAAATTTGACGGAAAAATAACAGTGGCGGAGGCAAAAGAAGAAACAGTCGAACTGGAAAAAGAAACAACAACATTGACAAAAACAATCCAGCTGATGAAAGCAGGCACAAACGAGCTGATTGACAAAACTGTATCGATAAGGTTCAGCTGCAGCAGCCCGGCAGCAAGCGATTTCAGTGCAACAGAAGAGAGCGTTAACGGGGAAATTGAATTGCAGATTCCAAGCAACTGCGGAAATCTTTTGGCAACACCTGTAGCAGGCTATACAGCAGTGAACGGCACAATTGATGCAAGCGCCACCGCACCGCAGCTTTTTTTGCAGGCAATTGCGTTAAACAGCGGCACAATAAGGGTTAATGTAAAGGATGCAAGCAATGCAGCCCTGAGCGGGCTTACTGTAATGGCTTACACAGAGGATGCAGTGCTTTCAGGCACAACATACAGCAGCGCAGCCGGAACGGCATTGTTTGAAAACATTGAAACAGGCACTTATTACATTCTGGTGCACGACAGCCAGGGCAGGTACGCTGACTTTGACAGCAGCCAGCTTGGCACAGCAGGATTGAAGGAATTGCAGAAAGATGGAACAATAACATTTGATGCGGTGCTGCAGCTGGCAAGCGTTGGGAAAATAAAGATGGTTGTAAAGGATGCAGGCAGCAAAGAGGGGGTTGAAAATGCGGCAATTTATTTGAAGAAAAACAATGCAACAATTGACACTGTTTACACTGATGCAGGCGGTGCAGCTGAATTCAATGTAACGGAAAACGTTGCTTATTCGCTGGAAGTGGATGCAGCAGGCTATTTGATTGCAACAGTAAGCAATGTAACATCAGCCGCAACAGCGAAAGAGATTTTCCTGCAGGCAGCGACAGCTGACAACACGCAGACACTTATTGTGGAAGTGGTTGATTCAAGGCAAAAGCCGATTGACAATGTAAGGCTGTTGCTGAAAAAGCCGGATGGGACAATTTATGCAAACGACAAGGTAACAGGAGCAGACGGAAAAGCAGAATTCACCAATCTGCCGCTCGGCACTTATTATATTTATGCAGCAAAAAAGGGCTTTGAGGGAAAAACAAGCGACCCATTCACAATAAAGGCAAGGCAGGAAAACAAGCTGACGGTGGAATTGCCAATAGGCTGGGGCAGCGTGGAAATAAGCGTTTTAAGCGATGAAGCAACAGCAGTCCAGGGGGCAATAGTTGAAGCAATTAATGCGGTAACAGGCGAAAAAGAGGGCGAGGGAATAACAGGCCTGGATGGAAAATACACATTCAGTTTAAGGGCGGACAAAAAAGTTTACTTTAAAATTGACGCAGCGGACTTTTTGCCTTATTACAGCATTGCCGTAATGTCTGATCCCAACAGCACTTTGGCGGTTGATGTTGCTTTGGCAAAAGACCCTGGGCAGCTGCAGGTGAAAGTAATCGGATTTTTTAAGGACGGCGAAAAGGCGCCGGAAAACCTTGAGCTTGGCCCAGGGCAGAAATACACAGCAAAGCTTCTCCTGCTGGTTGCAAAAAAAGAAAAATTTGATGAGGCAGGAATCCATTTCAGGACAGGCGAAGCGCTTGAGGAAAAAACAAACATAATGGAAGAGGACGCGGTTTTCATAAAAGAAGTGAGTGCATCAACGGCAAATGTTTTAAGGGGAACAAGCTTTACACCGCCAACAGGCTATGCGATTGATGCAGGATATTTGACAACAGGCGACAGCAAATGGCTGAACATTGTCTGGAAAAACGCCGGGCCGGGAGCATATGCAGCAGAAGTTGAGGTGCAGGTAAAGGAAAGTGCCGCACTCGGCCAAATGCTGCCAATGTGGTACAGGGCATGGGGAAAAGCGGCAACATTCTCGCGCTTTCCGGCTGACAGCGCTTTAGCAGGCAGCGAAAGCACTGCAGAAAAGCAGGCATTGTATGCAAAAGCGAACAGCATTAAAGCATCTGTAGGACCGACCAATTTGTGCAATGACGCTTTCTGCAAGACATTCAGCATTGAGGATATGGCAAAAAACATCAGATTGAGCGTAGTGCAGCAGTACAATGCAACAATCGGCGGCGGCTATAAATTATTCTATACAATCAGCAGCATAAGCGAGCAGGCTTTCACTAATTGCACAATAGAATTCGGCAGCCAGGCAGATGGCGTGCGCTTCGGCAACTACAGCATAACTGATGCTGCAGGAGTGAAAAGCAGCGGCAATGCAAACGGATATGGCATTTCAAACCCGATCGGAAACATGCAGAAGGACAGCGTAATTTTCGGCTCTGTTGAATTCAAGGCTGAAAAGGAAGGCAGCAATATTCTGACAATTGTAATCAAATCAAACAACCAGCCTGTTTTAAGCGAAAGCATTGATGTAAAAGTTGCGGCGGCAGCCGAACTGCAGCTTGACCTGATTCCAAAAGAAATAATTCCTTTGATCGACAACCAGCTGCTTGTGAAAGCAAGCGACAGCAACGGGCAGGGCGTAAGCAACGCGATTGTAAGCATTTATCTGAATGACACATTGCTCACAGCAACGGAAAGCAATGGCCAGGGCATTGTGGAATACAAATTGGAAGCGCCTGCAACAGGCAGTACATTGTTGATAAAGGCGGAGAAAACAGGCTACAGGAAAGCACTACTTTCTACAACAATAGATTCAAGCATTTTAATTGTCACACCGCCAAGCATAAGCGAAAAACTTGATGCATTGCTGAACAGCGTTGAAAAAGAATTATTGTTAAGCAACCAGACTATTGCAGAACTGACAATAACAAAACTAAAATTCAATTTCGGTGAACAGCAACTGGTTAAATTCACTTGGGACGACGAGTATATTGGCCAAAAAATAAAATCAAACAATGATTTGAACGCATACCTTTCAATTGCATTAACAGAAAAAGGAATGGCTGTGGAAAAGCCGGTGAAGCTTGAGGGCAGCCTTGCAATCCACCTGAAAAGCGGTTCAACTGCAGCCAGCTTTGTGCAAAACTTGCCAATAACAATAAGAATAGGCTTAGGCGGCGAAGTGGACGACTTGAAATGCCTGCAGATTGATCCAGTCAAATGGGAAATAATTGCCGATTCTGAAACAAAGCAAAGCATGGAATTCACTTTAACAAACAAATGCGTGGTGCAGGGAGAAGCAATTGCACTGCACGCACTGCAGGCAAAAATCACGGAAACAAAAGAATCAGGGCTTGGAACTTTCACCATAAGCAGCGAAGCACTGCCTGATGCAAAAACACCCACGCTGGGCAGCAGCGGCTTCAGCGACTTTGCAGACATACTTCCAAAAGAATTCGAGGGAACAATAAAAATAGAATTTTCCCCAAACAGGTCGGTTGACTCAGGCACGGCAAAGCTCAGCATTGAATTCAAGGCAATTAACTCAGCGGAAAAAGGCGAGGAGGCAATCCAGTTAAAGCTTCCGACAGAAGTCCATGTAAGCAGCTTAAGCAAATGCGTTGTTGTTGAAGCAGAAACACCAATCCTGGTTGAAACAGTCCCATTCAACCAAGGCTACGGCTTGTACAGCGGAGGCACATCAGGCTACAATCCGCTGATGAACCAAGGCATGGGCGGATACTTGGGAAGCAGCTACGGCGGAATGGGCGGATATGGTGGCACTGGATACGGCGGCGTGGGCGGATACGGAAGCACAGGATATGGAAGCACTGGCTACGGCAGCTACGGAACAAGTGCAGGCTATGGTGCAGGCGGCTACTTGGGAGGCAGCACTTTCCCAAATGCAGGGTTTGATACATCATACTACAGCAGATACTATGACCAGGCGCAGGACAACAGCTGGCGCTATGGCCTTGGAGAAAGCAGCTTCCTGGTGAAAAACACCTGCAGCAATGCGGTTGAAATTGACCTGGATGTTCCGGCAATGCTGAGGGCTGACAAAGACGCATTCAGCCTTGAGCCCAACACTGACAAGACAGTGAAATTGGAGGCAGGCTACAGGATGGGAAAATACACTATTGATGTGTCGGCAAAACTGCAGGGCAGCGAGGACAAGGCGCAGAAAATTGACTCTGTTGATGTTCTTGTAAGAAGGTCAGGCGAAATAGACGATGAATGCATACAATTAAGCACTGACCAAATTAGCTTAAGCAGCTTCATTGCAAAGCCAATTCCTGCAAAAATATTCAATTATTGTTATGACGTGGGCATAAGATTGCCAAAAGCAGGCAAAGTAATTGACTTTACCTGCCAGGTTCCGGGCCAGCCGGTAAACGTATTCAATTTCGCGCCAGCAAGTGAAGAGCAAGGCAAAGTGATTCAGCTACAGCAATTCCCTGACATAATGACACAGCCATCAGGCTTCATCAACCAGGCGCCGATTGGAACAGCAATCAGCCCAACAACAGGCCAGCCTTATTCGCCGAACGAGCAAATGCTTCCAAACGGAACATACGGGACATCTTATTACCAGCAAGGCTTGGCAGGCCAAGGCTACTCCTATCCATACAGCCAATACCCTTACGGCAGCAGCGGATGGGCTTATCCACAAACATACGGTTATGGCGGAAGCTGTCCATTGATCCAAGATGTTTACTTTGTCAGCGAGCACACATCTGCTTTGGATGAGGAAACAGGCAGGACATTGCAGACAGTTGAATTTGAAGTAAGCCCAAACATTGAATACAGGAAACAGATATGCCAGTATGCTGCACAAATGCCGTTTGAAACAAGTTATGGCTTGAGGGCAACAGCAAGCAGTGCTTATAACAGGGCAAATGTAAGGGCATCTGCCTCTGTCCACTACTACAATCAATTCGGAGGCTCTGACATAAAATACTTCAGGGTTGTCCTGAATGACCAGTGGGGCTATGGCGAAACAATTGATGAATGCCTGAGGCAGGCTGGAAAGGTTGGGATTCCAGGAGAATTGCTTGCAAAATGCAAGGAGAGGGGCAGTGCCACTTTGAAAGACCCGAAAGACTGCGTTAATTCAAGCGCACTTGATTTGGTTTCCTATTTCAGCGGCAATAACGGCTTTGTTGAACAAAGCCTATTCGGCGGAGGCAGTGTTGCTCAATTCACTCCGTCAAGAGACGTGCTTGTCATTCCGCCATGCGGAGGCCAGGACAGCGTTGAAATCGTTAATGCTTCTTACACTGATCCCAAAAGCAATGTTACCCTTTACTTCAAGGCAATTCCCAATGATTGCCCGCCTGGAACGCCATTGGAGAAAAGCAATTGGAGCATTGCAGTAACAATTGACAAAACCAACATGTACAATGTGCAGTGCGCAAAGATTGACACAGCGATTAGGGTAAACCTGAAGAGGCCAACGCAGTGGGCAAAGCCGGTAGAGGTAATGCTGCCGGTAAAAGCTATGGTGCTGCACCCAGGAGAGAAAGCAAGTGAAGTCAATCTAGCAACCTGCACTACTGCAGTGCCTGTTGTAACGCCAACAGTTATAACAGCATGCACAGGAGGCAGCGAAACAGGCAGCGGTGTATTCACAAAATACGGCTTTGACAGGCTGCTGTTCAACTGGGGCTGGAGCGGCATTGAGAAACAGCAATGTGATGAAAAAGACAAAGGCGGAAAAGACACCTTCTGCGATGCTGTCCAGTTTAGCATTGAGCTGAACAGGAAGGCAATTGACATTAAAGACTTTTTTGCTAACAGAGTTAAATTTGAGACAGCAAACAAAGAGAACATTAAAGCTGCCTTGTGCGAGGAAGGCGCTGCTGACAGCTGTTTGGATATGTACAGAAACTCAAAGGAATTGTTCAGGTGGGTGAAGAAGCAGGTTGTGGTAAAAGACAATGTTGACGCGCAAGCCCAAAATTGGGTGAACGAAGATGCTTCCATTGCAAACGTGTTCTTTTTGAAGGCAGACAATGAAATTTTGGAAAGCGAAAACAAAGAAAGCATTAAAGCAAAACTTAGCGGAGTTAAACCCTCAACAGATGCTGGCGTTACGACCGATAATATGGCTATAATTGTGGAGAAAACAAACGATGCCCTTAATTCAATTACTGATGAAATTGACCAAAGAAGAATAGTTGCGCTTATTAAAAAGGAGTTCGCTGAAAAGCCGGAATACGCCGGAAATATTGAAATGATGAAAATAGAAAAACCAACGCAAGCAACCGGCGCGCTGTTTAACAAGTATGTTATGACATTTAGGGAGTACAAGGTATTGCACCAGAAGCTGTGGGATGCCCTCAGAGGCGAAAGCCCTACTGATCATTGCTATAAAGATGAAGCGAAAACACAAGTGATTGCAAAAGGCGACGAACAAGGCAGGAAAGAGGCAAAAATTTGCGTAATCGGAACAAGAGATGTAAACCTCAATTTCGTAAAAGATTTGGTTAGTGGAATTGATAAGTTTGTTGTAGGTACGATTCACTTAGCAGACGAAAAAAAGAAAGACAGCGTTGACTTCGTGATTAAAAACGCAGCGGACATCGCTGGTTTGCAGTGGCCAACAGGTTACAGCAGCTTCGCTGATTTCTACAACAAGGCAATCAGCTTCAAATCATTCCTGATAAAGGACGGCTACAGCCCGGATTTGCGCTCAGACTTTGTGCAATACTATAAGGACACGCTAAAGGTTGATGAAGCAGGGCGCTTCCTTGACCACACGGCTTTCGGCAATGAAACACAGTGGGCATTCGGCAAAAGCAGCAAACAAGAGTCATCTTACCTCCTGCCGGAAGCAGGCCTGTACAATGTTTTAATAAATTACGTTTTCGCTGAAAATACGGAAACGCCTTGGAATATTGCGCTTGATTTGAACAAGAGTCTGAAGCAACTGGATGAATTGTCAAAAGACCCAAACAAGACTGCCCTTGCCAGCAATTTCTTCTTTGAGATGCCGTTTGACGGGGAAGTCGGCAGCGCTGGCACTGATAACACAAGAACAGGCTATGGAATCGCCTTTTCAAACAGCCCGGACCAGGCACAGATGTATTTGACTTTCAATTCAGAGCAGGATAAAATGAATTTGTTCAACAGCAAAGGCGGCATTTTGCCACTTACAGTTGATTTCGGCAACACGCTTGACAAAACAAATACTGGTCTGATTTTGCAGGCAAACAGCAAGGCATTCAATTACAATCCATCTGCTGCAACCCCAATAGAGATTGGGTTAAGCCCGAGAACAGGAACAGGCATTGAAGGAATGCTGTATAAAATAGTGGAAGACGGCACAGAATTGGGCACCCCTGCTTCAGTGTTTTCATTCAGGGCACAGGGCTTGAATGACTTCGCTGACAACCAGCCTTATCCGCTTGCAACAGCAAGAAACCTGTGCTATGAAATTGACAGGGCAGACATGCAGGGATTCCAGCAGCAAATTGCAAACAAAACAACCTTCAAGGGAATTGCATTTGTTCCGTTCGGAAAAGAGTATGTAATGCGCTTCTATTGCAGCCAGGGAGCAGCGACTGTAAAGTCGGAAAACAATGATGGAGAAACAATAATTGTTGACGCAGGGTTCAGGAATGGACAGCTGGCTGTCACGCTAAACAGACCAAGTGCAACAAATACAAATAAAGTAACTTTGCCAAGCTTCCTTGACGAAATCAATAAAAGCAATGTGTGCGTTAAAACAACCGACGCAGGCATTGAACTGCGCTGGAACAATGACAAAATGCTTGGGGCAGCGCAAACTGCGGCAGCACCAACACCGCCAGCTGGTACACCACCAGGCGGGTCGCCAAGCGGGGCAAGAAGGTAATCGACTTTTTTATTCCATAATTTTTTGTTTTTCCATTAATTCTAATTTTTTCAGGCTTATTGCAAAGCCTTTTGCACTACGGTGCAAAAGCCTTGGGAAAAGAGTTTTGCTCCGCAAAACAAAGCCTTTTTTGCTGTTACAAAGCCTTTTTGCCCAGCAAAAAGGCTGGGGAAAAGCATTAATATAGCAATAAATATTATTAATAGCAAAAAATGCTGCTTTGCATAATTTATGCCTGGAACAGCATAATTTAATAACACCGAAAAATATAATTAATTAATGAGACATAATTAATACGGCAAATTACTGGAAAAGGGAATCGCTATGGCGCTGGAAGGATTGAAAAACGCTTATTTCAAGGCAGAAGACAAATGGTATGCTGCAACTGAAAGAATAGGCTTAAGCGGCCTTGTTGACAGGATTGACAAGGTGGTGCCCAGCTTTGCCCTGTTTTTGTTTATTGTTGTTGTGCTGTTGATTGCCGGATTTTTCATGCTGCCTGGCATTATGCCAAGCGGCGCTGTTTTTTCATTCAAGGCTATTGACGAGGATGGTGCTGCAATAAGCAATGTCACAGTCACTGTTTTAGCTGCTGACGGAACGCAGCTTGCAAGCGAAAAAACAGGCCCCAGCGGTGAAACAAAGCAGATAACGCTGCCAATTGGAAAAGAGATTGAAATAAAAGCAGAGAAAGAAGGATGGCAGCAATTCAAAAAAACCATCACTGTAAGCACGTCAATGCTGCCATACGAAATTACGCTGGCATCAGCCGAAGAGGTAACATACACTATTTCCTTAAAAGACAGCCTGGGCCAGCCGGTAAGAGAGGCTGTTACATTAACATTCCAATGCAGGAACAGCGCAATACAGCCCTGGAGCGAAACAGTGTCAAGCGGCAGCACAACAGTGACAGAGCCAGCAAACTGCAATGGTCTGGTTGCAAGCGTTACAAGCAGCAACTTTCAGCCTGTTGAATCAGTGAGCATAACACAGCAAAACCAGAGCATTTTCCTGCTGGCTATAACAGGGGACAAGGCAACAATAAATGTTGAACTGCTTTTCAACGGCCAGATGGTAAGCGAGGCTGTAAGTGTTCATTTGTTTAAAGACAATGGGACAGATGCAGGCATTGGTCCTGTTGAAACAGCAGTTAGCGAAAACGGCAGGGCCGTGTTTTTGGCTGATGCTGGAAAATACTTTGTCAAAAGCAGCAGCTATGGCAGCTTTGCCGCAACAAAATCGCAGGCTTTTACAATTGCAGCTGGAGGGCAGCAGACAGTGCAATTGCCATTGCAAAAAAACATTGTTGGCACAATCAGGCTGAGCATAATTGATGAAAAAACAGGCAAAGCTGTTGGCGATGCAACGGTCTTCCTCAGGCTTGGCAGCGAGGAAATTGACTCAAAGGAAACAAGCCTGGACAACAATGCATTGGTCGAGTTTCCGGTTACGCAAGACACAACTTATACGGCTGTAGTTGACCACGGCAAATACTGCCTTAAAGTTTTGAATGATGTGAAAATTGAAGGAATCACAAGGCAGGTGAAATTGAAGCCGTTTACAGCAGAATGCGGCGGCACCTTAAAGGTAAAGGTCCTTGACCAGGATGGAAGGCTTGTCAAGGGGGCAACAGTTGGATTGTATACAGAAGAGGGCTTCAGCGCTGGTTTTACAACAAAAACAACTGATTTGAACGGAATTGCCTCTTTTGAAAGAGTGCCAAGCGGAACTTATAAGGCGTTTGCATTCAAGGGAACAGTTGGCAACTGGAGCGAGCCTGCCAATTTCGTCCAAAGAACAGCCGAGAAAACAATCCTTACAGTTGTTTTAAACGTTGCAAACGGAACACTTAGCGTAAAGGTTGTTGACGATGAGGGAACGCCGCTGCAATTCGCGCATGTTACTTTTGTTGACGCAATAACAAACGAGCCGACCTGTGATAAATTAAAAGAGCCGACCTGCACAGGGACAATGATTGTTGAAGACATAAACGGCATAGTTGAACTGGCTACAAGGGCTGACAAAAAAGTTTACATTGTTGCAACCAAAGACGGCTATGCAAACTTTACCTCAATCGCGAAACCGGTGCTGCCTGAAGGAACGCAGCAATTTACAGCCATTCTGCCCAAAAAAATAATCCAGGGAGAAGTGCAGATAGAGTTGAAGGGAATTTTTAAGAACGGCAAGAGCATAAGCGTGCTTGCCCCAGGCGAAAAATACGATGCCCTGTTCAATGTAAGGATTCCGGCAAACAAAGGATATGACAGAATTGGAATGCATGTAAGGACAGGCACCCACAATGCAATGGAACTGGACAAAATCGTTTTAAAAGAAATAAATGTGGGCGGCAAAACCGCAATTATTATGGCAACAACATACAGCCAAACAGAAGGCTATGCCATTGACAGCCAGCATTTGAGCACGGACGAAGGAAAATGGGCAAACATTGAATGGCTTGAAAACACCACCGGTATAATTGAGGTTGCCGCAACAGTAAGGGTGAAGGAAACAGCAACAAGCGAAGACGAATTGCTGCTTTTTTACAGAACATGGGGCATTGCCAACAGCGCATACAAAAGAGACCCGCTTGACAATGATTTGGGCGAAGCCGAAAGCATTGCAGGAAAAGACGCTTTGTATGCAAACGCAAAGCAAAACACTTTCCAGGTCGGGGCGGAAAGCCAGTGCGATGAATTGTTCTGCTTCAGCGCAAACATCCTAGATGTTGCGGAAAACTTGACAACAAGCGCAACAGATTCATTCAATGCAAAGGCATTCAAGGCATACAAGCTTGGCTTTACTGTTTTAAACAACAGCAAGCACGAAACAGACACATACATTGATGCTGAGTTAAAGATAGCAAACGAGGATGAAATGCTGCTCATGCAGGACTACAAAATTTACGGCGCCCAAAGCCAGATGGTTGAAGGCATGACAGAAGGCGCTTCCACTGAATGGGTTGAGGTCGGAAATATTCAGCTTAACAACACGGTTAACGGAACCTTGAACTTCACGCCGCAAAAATCAGGCAGCGCGCTGCTGTCAGTCCAGATAAGAAGCGGAAACATGATTAGGTTTGACAAAAAAATTGCAATAAACATTGCGGCGGAAAAAGAAATGAACGTTGTCATTGCGCCTGAAACCCTGCCGAGCGGAATGGAAACAGACTTGACAGTTACGGCAAAAGACAAGAAAACAGGCGCTGAAATAAATGAAGCCCTGGTAAAAGTCAAGGACAGGTTTGGCACAGTTGTTGTGCATAAATTTACGAACAGGATGGGCATTGCAGTGCTGCGGTTGCCCCAGCTGCAGCCTGGTGAAATAGTGCAGCTGATTGTTGGAAAGCCGAACTATGTTACGTTTGAAAAGGCACTGCAGGTTGACAGCAAGGTCATTGCAGTAAAGCCTGCAACAATCGGTGTTGCCCTGAACCCAAAAACAAAGGTTGAAGCAGATTCAGCTTTCGACATTGAAAACAAAACAGCGTTTGATTTGCAGATAAAGGGCATTAGATTAAGCGGAAAAACATTAGGCCTGATTGACGTTGAAAAAGTGAACAACTGGCTGTTTGGGTATGTTAATGAAACAATCAAATCAGATGAAATCAAGGACCTGCACTTGAAAACAATGCTAAGCGAAAAAGGAAAGAAAACAAGCCAGAGCCAGCAGATTGAAGCAACGCTTGACATAACTGTTGCAGCAGGCGGCAGCGAATGGGAGCAGCAGGTGCCGGTGAAAATAAGCATTGGCTTGGGCGGAGAAACAGACGACCCAGGCTGCTTCACTGTTACAAGAAAAGAATGGAAAGGCAGCACTGAAGGAAACCCGATTGAAATAGAATTCGAACTGCAGAACAACTGCAGCATTGAGGGCGCTCCTGTTGCATTGAAAAACATTTCCGGAAGAATTGAATGGCACTCAAACCAAGCAGGAACATTCAGCGTTAGAACTGAAAACAGCGCAATGGAGATAAGAAGCGGCTACAACAAGCAGTTCCTTGCAACAATTGAAAAAGAGCAGAGCATCAGCGTTGTGCTGCAATTCACTCCGGATGCAGGCGTGAACGGAAAAGGTATTGCGGACATTGTTTTCCAGGCGGAAAACCCTACTGACACAACAACACAGGAACTTACGGACAAAATTGCCGCTGAAATCACAGTAGTGAACCTTGTTGACTGCATTGCATTCAGCAAAGACGTAATTGTGATAAAGCCGGAGAAAACAGATTCATTTGACATTGAGACAATAAACTGCGGCCCTGTGAACGAAATAAGGCTTGAATCAGACCTTACAGTAAGCACCTCAAACTTTAAGCTTGGCAGCAAGGAAAGCAAAAAAATTGAAGTGCTGGCAGAAAAAAACATTCCCGGCCAATACCCAATAAAAGTGTTTGCCAAAGGAACAGACCAGGTGCAGTTCAAATTAATCAAAACAATCAGGGCAAGAATCCTGAGCGATAAATGCTTTGAGCTTTCACGCTATGAATTCGATGTATTCGACAACCCTGACAACCCATACGACGGCTATGACACAGCAGAATTAATCAACAACTGCTACGACAAGCAACTGCAAATAACAGTGAAATACGATGAAAAGGACTTAATGGAAGCAGCCAAAACAGGTGCTCTTGTCGGCTTGGGAATGGGACTGCTCGGCGGGCTTTTAGGCGGCCAGACAGATGCAGCAACCGCCCAAACAGCAGCGACAGGGGCAGCAACAGCTGCTGCGCCAGTTAGCCCTAGCACTGGAGGTGCAGCAACAGGGGGAACAAGGGTAATAGGCAGCGGAGGAACAACAGCAATGCCAGCGGGGGCACCAGCAACAGGAGCAACAGGCGGAGCAGCGGTGGCAGGAACAACAGCCGCTAGCGGAACTAGGGTAATATCACCTAGTCAGGTAACATATGATCTAAGCGGTGGCGGAACGGCAACAGGAACATATATTACTGTCAATGGGCAATCCCAGTTAATTGATGGATATGGAAATAAAGTTGCAGTTTACACAGAACAGCCAAAAGGCGTCCTCGATTACCTACAGGTCTGGAACTGGGGCCAGCCAAAAATGGGCTGGGAAGCTGTGCCAAGTTATAGTGTAAACAATTCTACAACAGGCATAGATAGAGCAAACCCGGCACCCAGCGCTGCAATCACATCTTCGCCAACTGGCTTTGCTTCAATGTTTGGAGGAGATAGCGGCGGCTTAGGCGGCGGTCTGTTAGGCAATCTTGTTATGGGGGCAGGCTCGGCAATTCTTGGAAAGCCCTCTTTTGCCGGCTGGGGAATTCAGGGATTCATGATTGGAACTTTGATGGCTTACAACAACCAGGAAAGCGGCACTTTCACTTTCCCAACAATCCAAAAGGATGTTATCTTTAAGGGCATTCAGCTGCTGATGCCAGGTGCAACATTGGAAGAGAACAAACTGGTTGAAACGCCTTCAACCGATATTATTGCAAGGGATTTGGAAGAAACAAGCACTGAGCCAAAGCCTGAAGACAAGCGCTTGAGCACTGAGATCAGGAAAATCGGTTTCCTGAATACTACCGGTGTGGTGCAGCCTGATCCAGCAACGCCCTTGTTCAGGGTTCTCAAGGTTGATGCAGAGAGAGTGGAGTACCAAACAGAATATGATACAAAAGAAAACAAGACCCCAAAAATCAAAGTGAAGGAAAGGAAAGAGAACAAGGAAAGATTCAGGCTGCAGTTCAATTCTTTCAATCCATTGCTTGTTGAGCCTGAAATGAGGCCGATTCCGAACTGCAAGCTTGGCACTGTTGTTGGAGTAACTGGACCGAGCGCTGTTCCAAAGGTTTCATTCAACTGGGACTGGGGCAGCATTGCAGAAGATGCATGCGTTGAGGGAAATCCGAATTACGTTTACTGCGATGCAACGCAGTTCAGCATTGTTGTTTTGAAGAAGCTGCAGCGCCTGCAGCAGTTCATCGAAGAGCAAAAGCCCTTTGACTGCCCCACAGCCGCGACGGCAGGCGCGGTTAAAGAGCAGCCCTTGCTTGGAACGGCATACGATGTTGCAATAACAAAAGTGCAGGCAAACAAAGCCGGCACAGAAGATGCTAACATTGTTGTTTCAATTGAAAGCAATAACGGCGTAAGGATGGATGCCGAATTGAGGATTGATTTGAGCAATGCAGCAACAGGCGAGCTGGCGAAAAGCTGCACCAGGGTTTTGAGTGTTTTGAGCAAAACAATTGAAAACTGCGAATTCAAGAACCTGGGCGAAGGGCAGTATAAAGTGAGGGCAAGCGTTAGCGCAACATTATGCCCGACATGCGAAAACAGCAGCCCGGAAAACGATTCAATTGAAGCAGTGCTTGCAATAGGCTCTGCAGGCGTTGCCGAATGCGATCCTTTCAACACCAAAAGGCTGCCGTTGTTCATTGAGGCAACAGAGGCAGCCGGAAACTCGGGCTGGAATGCCCAGCAGAGGGAGCAAATCCTTAAAACAATCAAATTCAATGCTTTCCTGATGCAGGATGCTTTCACTGACGATTTCAGGAAAGACTTTGACATGTTCTGCAAGCAGCAGAGCTTTTTTGACTGCCCAGAATACTATCTGGAAGAGACAGGCCTGCATAAGTTCTTTGCAGACCAAGACAGGTTCAAGTTCGATTACAGCATGGCTCCGCATGCGCCGGCTGACGCAGGAAAGTACACTGTCACAATAAACATTGAATTCGACAACAAAAACTGGGATTTGTTTTCAGCCAATGAGCCGAGCGCAAAGATTTCAATTGAAATGGTCAAGCTGTCAACGCCCGAACCTGACAGCCCGTTTTATTACATACCATTTGACGGATTGATTGGAATTGACAGCATGGACGGCAGGCAGGGCTATGGCATAAACTTCAGGCAGACAAGCGAGGAAACAATCAAGATAAATAACAGCAGGGAACAGCCCATTGTAAGCAGCACTATTGCAAACAGCACTCCAGTGCTGGACGGATGGATTGAAGCAGGCAGGAACGACAGTTTCAGGAGGCTGAACCTGGATTCAAGAGGCATACTGCTTGATGTGAGTGCAGCAGCCGATTCAACAAAGGTTACGCTTAGCCCGAGCTATGCAACGCCTGTTATAATGCAGGTTGACTATGAAAAAGGAGAGCACGCTTACGGCTTTTACTCAATTGAGGTGGATACAGCCGAACAAATAATTGGAGAGGAAACAATTGGCGGCAGCCCGCAGGCTGCTTTCAGCAAAATGATTGCATGGAGCGGAATCGGACCTGTATGCAGGGACTTCGGTGACAGGCCTGTTATGGAGGCATGGCAGGATACATGGGATGAGCATGGAGGCATAACAGGCAACCAGCAGTGCGCTATTGGAACAGACATAACCGATTACGGCATTGAATGGTGCAATCCAATCAGGAAGGGCAGCGTTTTCCTGGAAGGAGTGATATTCACTCCGCAGAACAGCACAAGCCTGATGAAAAGGGCAACCTACAGCGATAATATGACTTTGATTTCAGCCGGCAACAAGGGCAGCCAGATTGCATTGAACGGCGTGCCAGGGATGGCGTTCAACAGCTTTGGCGCAAACGGCATTGATTCTCTGGAGGATGTGCTTGAATTGGTCAAAGACAACAAGGTTTGCCTTATAGGGCAGGGAAACAGGATCAGCGCAAAGTTCTTCTGGAATCCAAAAGCAGTTTTGGAAGTGCTGGCTGCGGAAAGAGACAAGGCAGCAGAGAAATGCATCAAGATAAAACAGTAAAAAGGAAGAATTAAAATAAAGAATGTTAATTTGAAAAAAAATTAATCAATTAATATTTTTGGTAGCAATAAAAAAATTTCAAGCAATGTATTCCCAAAAATTTAAATAAAATTATTGGCAATCAAATAAAAAAAATAATTAATCAATCAATTCGGTTGGTTGAGCAAAATGGGTCTGCACGATTTGTACACTGCCATGGAAGACAAATGGTATGGCGTATTAGACAAAATCGACAACCATCTGCCAATCTACAAAATAATTGACCCAATTGACAAGGCAGTGCCTTCTTTTGTTTTGTTCATTGCCGTAATTGCAATTATCGCTGCTTTTCTTATTCTGCCAATGCTGGCGCCTGTTGCAACACAGGTCAGAGTAACAGTGCTTGTTGCTAACGACGAAGACAATCCCCTGGAAGGGGTAACAGTTGATTACACAATCGAGGGAACAATTAACAGCGCTAAAACAAACGCTGAAGGAAAAGCCCAGTTCAATGCGCCATTTGAATCAAGCGTTGGCATAAGCATTCCTGACACAACAATAAAAGGCGTTGAATACGCTGGCGCAACAATGGAAATCACATTGGGAAAAGAATCAACAGAAAGCAAAAAAATAACCTTGACAAAAAAAGCAGCGGCAATTGAAAGAACAATTATTTTCCAAAACAGCGCTGGCGAAAGAATAACAGGCGAAACAATAAGAATAAGGCTGAGTTGCCAGAACCCTGTAGCAAAGCTGCTGAAAACCGATGCAATTGATGAGGACAAGGATGGTGAAATAAAAGTAACAGAGCCGGCTGACTGCAGGCTGCTGCAGGCAACAATAATTGCGCCGGCCAAATTCAAGCAGAAAAGCTACAACATTTCAAACAGCACCCAAACACTGCAGCTGGAAGAACTGGACATTGCAAAGGGCGCTGTAAGGGTGAAAATAAAAGACGAAAGCGGCAATCTGCTGACTGAAACAAATTTTTCAGTGAGGCTGCTTGAAACAGACGGCAGCCTGGTGAATGAAAAATACAGCAGGAACTACGGCGAGGCTTTTTTCACGGAGGTAAAAATTGGCACGTACAATGCAAGCGTTTCTGACGATGCAGGCGATTATGCCCTGGCAACAGCCGAAGGAATTGAGGTAAAAGTGAATGAAACAACCCAGGCCGATGTAAGAGTGAGCAAAACCATCAAGGCAAAAATAACAGTCCAGGTGATTGACAAGGCAAGCAAGAAAGCGATTGCAAATGCAACAGTGAAACTGCTGAACGCTGATGACAGGGTATTGGATGAGAAAAGCACTGGCAGCGAAGCAAAAAGCATTGTATTCTCGCTGAGTGATACACTAACTTATACCCTGCAGGCATCGCACGCTGATTATTTGTATGAAGAAGTAAAAGTGGAAAAGGCAGCAGCAGACACTGCCATAACAATTGAACTGGAAAAGCTGACAGCCCTGAACAGCGGCAGGGTTGAAGTAAAAGTTGTTGATGAAGAAAACAAGCCAGTCCACAAAGCAAAGGTAAAGCTGCGCTTCCTTGAAAGCGGAATGCTTGTTCCAATAGAGCCTGTTTTTACCGACACAAACGGCATAGCGCAGTTTAAGGGAGTGAAAGCAGGCAGCTATTACGCTTATGCGGAAAAATTCCCTGCATCGGGCGACAACAAGACAGAGGGAAAGGAAATTGACATTAGGGAAACAACGCGCTTCAAGATTGAGATGTTTATCGGAAAAACAATGGTTACGGTAAAAGCGGTTGATGAGGACAGCAAGCAGGTGCCTGAAGCAGAAGCTGAATTCTTTGCGGAAAGCGGCGAAAGCCTTGGAAAAATCGCTTTGACTGACGGAACAGGGAAATTCGAATTGAAAGCCGACAAAAGGGTTTTTGTTATTGTAAGCCATTCTGATTATATGCCAGTCCAGACAATGCCCCAGCAGTTATTCCCATCGCAAAAAATCGAGTTCGTTGCAAAAATGGAGCCACGCCTTGTTTTAGGCGACCCGAAAGTGCAGTTTGAAGGGGTCTTTGATTCAGCAGGAAAACAGGTGCAGATGCTAAAAGCAGGAAACAAATACATAGTGAAATTCAAGCTAAGCATTCCATCCAGCGGAAATTTTAGGCAGGCAGGCTTACATTTCAGGGTTGGCGACGAGCAGTTCTCAGCAAACGACCCGCTTGTAATAAATGACATTATCGCCGGCGGAATTGACGCGCCATTACGTGGCACCAGCTTCACTCCACCGGCAGGATATGCTGATGATGAGCAGAATTTAACAGAGGGAGATGCAAAATGGGCAAACATTTTCTGGAATGGGCTGCAGCCGATGAATTACTATTTCGGATTTGAGATAAGGGTGAAAAGCCAGGTAATGCCATACACAAAGCTGTCAATGCATTACAGGGCATGGGCAATTGACGAATCAGGAGATTACATCAGGGCGCCAGCAGATTCAGCCCTTGGCTCAGCCGAATCAACGGCAGAAAAGCAGGCATTGTACGCGGAAAAATATACTGTGCAATTTTTGGAGGGTTCGCCGGCCAAATGCGAGGAAGACTTCTGCTATAGCGGTGAAAGCATTCTGGATGAGGACAAAGGGCTGTTTGTAATTGAACCATACCAGCTGAATGCAGGCGCTCCGCACAAGCTGACATTTGATATTATAAACAACAGCGAAAGGCAATACAGCAGCGCCAAATTATACATAACCACTGTTGGCCTGACAATCGACAGCTACAAAATAAAGAACGCTGATGCCAGGGAAATAAGCGCTGCACTACTTGCCACCAAAAAAATCGAGGAAATTGACCTGGGTGAATTCACCAAAGGAAAGAGCATTAACAGCATTGTCCATTTCAACGCCTCTGCAATCGGAAATGCCTCAATTGAAATAAAAATAATTGCAGATGCAAGAACTGTTTTCCTGCGCACAATTACGGCAGCAGTTGAAAGCGAAAAACAGATGCACATTTCAATTGACCCTGCTTTAATAGCAGCGTATATACCAAACAGGGTGCAAATAAGCGCAAGCGAAGATATTGGCGGGCAGACATTCGGCGTTGACAACGCGCTTGTAAGGCTGACAATAACCCATCCAAACAAGGTAACGCAGTTCTTTAAAAACAACACAAACGGACTTGGCAAAGCAGCATTTGATTTGCCTGCACTGCAGCCCAGCACAAAAATCGTCATTGAGGTGGAAAAGCCTGGCTATTATGCAGCTCCGCTTGAGCTGTTTGTTGACAGCAACATACTGCGCTTTGACCCAAATGAAATACGCTCGCAGCTTGACACAAGAGGCATGAAAGAGCAGACATTTGCTGTTGCCGTCCAGAACATGACAGGCATGGATGTTGAAATAAAAAACATTGCATTAAGCGGGCAGTTCAAGGGCCTGCTTGACCAGGCAACAATGCTGAATTTCACAAAACAATACATCGGCACAAAAATCAAGGCAGGGACCAGCATTACAAGGGAAATGTTCAAAACAAAGCTGAGTGAAAATGCAAAACAGCTGCTGTTGAGGAATGAAAAACTTAACGGGCAATTTATCATAACAGCAACAAACAATGAAAGAACAATCACATGGGACATGATTGTGCCATTGCAGGCTGCCATTTCAATAGGAGAACTGCCAGACAATGCACCCTGCATTGTTGTATCAAAACAGGAATGGGACAGTTCAACCGTTGAAAACATTGCAACAATAGAGTTTGAAGTGCAGAACAGCTGCATGTCAGGCAGCAACTTTGTTGAGCTGGACAACCTGCAGGCAAAAATGGAATGGCAGGGAGATGCAATAGGAACAGTTGAACTCACAATAATTGAAGCAGAAACAGGCGCAAGCAACAGCGCTGTTTTACGCCCGGAAATTTGGACACAGTTGTTCAAAACAATAAGGCCTGATTCAACCTATTACGCAATGCTGAGCTTTACCCCAAAGCAGGGGCATATTGGAGAAACAGCGAAATTCACTGTTTTGATTGACGGCCAGATTGCAACAGGCGCAGGCTTGACCTTTGTGGGAGCAAAGCCAGAGGCAATTAATTCAACAATCAAGGTAATCAACCTGCAGCAATGCATCAAATACCAGGACGCGGAAAACATTGTGAAAATGGCCGGAGGGCAGAATGACACAAAGTTCACAGTTGACACAAGCGATTGCGGCAATATTGCTGTATCAATCGAGTTATGCAGGCAGAACCCGAACTGCGCCGGCGGGGCAGAGGGCGGAATTATGGTAACACCGCTTTCCTTTACATTAACCAAGGACAATCCTTCAAAAGAAATAAGCGTTGGCAGGCAGAGCATTCCAGGAATGTATGGAATAAACGTTGAGGCAAAAGTGCCTGGAACTTCCTTCAGGGAAGTGAACAACATTGACATATTAATTGAGCCTGCAGCAAAAACAGATTTTTCTTTGGAGAAATACGAATTGAACATTAAGGGAATTGGAGCAAAGGATGAGGCAATGCTTTCAAACAGCGCTTTGGCTGAACAAATCCAGGTTGATGCCTCTGCCTGCGACTGGGGAACAGCAGAAGAGAAAGGAATGTTTGATTTGGCAGGAGCAGGAATGGGGGCAGCAGTTGCAGCACTGATGGGAGCGCAAACCGCAATCCAGGAAGCAAGCAAGGGTGCAAAAGGAATAAGCAACGCAAAATATACCGATATGACAGGCTCGCTAAGGCAGGCTGATGCTGCAAGGAATGCAGCTGACACAGCAAACCAAAAAACTGAAGCAGCGAAAAATGCCTGTGGCAAAGCCAATGACGCAATAGAAGATGCAGACGAGGGGACAAATGGTGCAAAGACAAAATCAGATGGGATAACCCTTAATTGCGATACTGGGGGTGTCAAGGGCGCTCTGGTGTCCATAACAACCCAAACAGCAGATGCCAAAAACCAATCAAAAGAGACATTTGTAGACAGAGTTGGGACCTCTTTTAAGGCAAGCAGCTCAATTTTCGGAACATCACAATCCATGTTTTCAAATACATTTACAAGCCATACAACTGCAGCAGCAAAAGGCTCGGGCAGCGTTTCATCAGATCCAAATGCTTCAATTTCCCAAATTGATATGGCCATCGCTAATGTTGACAAGGCAATTGCAGACATGCAGGAAAACATTCAATTGTTAACTGATATGAAATCAGAAGCTGTTGACATTAAAGAAATACTTCAAGCTGCAGAACAAAAAACAGGGGAAGCGAAACCAAAGTCGACTACAACTCAAGGTAATTGTAATGCCCACTGTAGGCCACCGTATGATGAAACCTGCTGCAGTTCAGTAGGGCCTGCAGGTCAAACTGTAATAGCCATAAATGATGCATACCCAAAGATAGATACCTCAATTCAGAAAACAGCTGAAGCTGAAACGGCAATTAATGATGCGCTTGGTGCATCAACAACTGCACTGCAGCAACTGCAGGCTGCGAGAACAGAACTCCTTTTAGCAAAAGCCTCAATGCAAAGGCAGGCACTTACAATGAATGCAGCAGAGGGGACTGCAGGCTTTGACAGGGGAAAGTTTTTGGGAATTCTTGGAACTTACGCTGCATTGGGGGCAGTTGCAGGCGGCCTGATGGGCGGAGCTTTTGGCGACGACCCATGCGACCAGAGGGTTACCGGCACTTTGATGGATTACGTAATGAATCTGAAGACTGATGCCCTGCCGGTCAAGATGGATAAAACAGGCATTGCAGCGCAATGGCAGACTGATGATGCGCAGGTGTTCGGCACTTATGACAAGCAGCAGGTTGGAATTGAATTCACAAATATGGCAATTGAAGAGGGCAGGCCTGTTTACGCTACAACAACAATCAGCGCAACAAGACATTATCATGCTGTGGAAAAAACTGTTATTAAAGAAGGGGGCAGCTTTGCTCCCTTTAAAGTGCCAGACCAGCGAACTGAAACATATGTGCAGAAATTCCACCTTAAATTCAACACAAAAGAGGTTGTTGAACAGATTCCGCCATTGCCAATGGAGGAAAGCTGCCTGATGGGAACACTTATTGGGGCAACGGGCGAAGAAGCGCTGCCAAAGGTGAAGCTTAACTGGAGCTGGAGCGAAACAAGCGGCATTGGCTTGAATGAATGCGATTACCTGAATGATGATGCTGTTTACTGCGATGCAACGCAATTCAGCATAATGGTGAACAAGAGGCTGCATGCGCTGGATGAATTCCTGGGGGCAAACACGCCATTGGAGTGCCCGCCGAATCCAGCAATTGACGGCTTGGCGGAGATTGGGGCTGAATTCAATGATGCGCTTTTTGAACTTGGCTTAACGCCTTTTGTTCCGGCTGATACACTAAACTGCTGGCTGCCGAAATCAACAGCGTTATTCGATGGAAAACCAGCTCTGCTCTACTACATTGAAGCAAATATGGATGAAATCGAATGGACTGATGAAATTCCCGATATTGATGCATTAAATAACATTTTGCACTTTAAAGCATACTTAATACGCGATGGCTACACCCCTGACATGCAGAGGGACTTTGCCGAATTCTATTCAACCAAGAGCTTTTACGATCCCCCGGAATGGTTTGTCGGTCCTGTAGCAGAGAAATTAGCTGACTTTTTCAAGGATGACAATGCGCTAAGCTTCAGGACAAGATATGCTGGAAGCAACCAGCTGCCTTCAGCCGGCTTGTATGATGTTTCGCTTGCAATAAATTTCTTTAACAACGAGTGGAGATTGTTTTCAGCCAACAGGCCGAGCGCGCAGGTTGTTGTTGACTTGTATCTGGCTGAAAACCCATTCCCTGATTCAATTTTCTATTACCTGCCGTTCAACGGAAACATAGGGAAAGACAGCAGCAATGGGCGCATTGGCTATGGCCTGAACTTTGAGAACAGGGAACAGAATGTGTTGATTTCCTCAATTCCCGGCGACACGATTGATAGCGGCAAAATAAGCGGAAGCAATACAGTAAGCACGCTTGAAACAGAGCTGCTCAGCGATATTAAGAAAATCAATGCAAGCCCAAGCACCAGGGGCATTTTGCTGAATGTTGCAGAGGGCGGAGTGTACGGGAAGAAAATGACGTTCAGCCCGAATTATGCAACGCCTGTTTTAATGCGCTTAAACCATGCAAAGGAGGAAAATCCTTTCAGCATATTTTACCAGCTGCAGGATGTTCTGACTCCTGTTGAAGCAGGCTCAAACCTTGCCTTTTGGAGCGGCGCCGGCCAGTGCCTGGATTTCAGCGGAGTGCCGGCATTTGAGTCATTTGATTTCAAGCCAGACAGGGAGGCAACAAACAGGGATGGCTTAACGAACTGGGAGTTTGCTTACGCAATCGACTGGCAGAAAGCGGATTATGGCGGCGATGTCTATCTGAAAACAGTTTTGTTCACCCCGATAAGCGGCGTCTTCAAAATAAAGGCACTGCAGCCAAGCAATCTGTTGTTCGTTTCACCGGACAGCCCTGCATCAGGAATGGTTGAACTTGGCGGAATAAGCGGAATGCAGCGCAACAACAGGGCAGCATTGGACAAAGCCAACAGCCTGCAGGACATTTTCGATTTGGTTGAAAGCAGGCAAGTGTGCGTTTCAAATTCAGGCACGAGGACGGCATTCTGGTGGAATCCGAAAGCGGTGAATGAAACAGCCGGCAGCAATGGAAGCATAGCGCAGATAGAGCAATCGCTGGTTGCAGGGCAGAATTGCATTGGGTATGGCAGTTAATTGAATAAAATTGATTTATTTGCAATTTAGGCGCTTTTTCCAATCAAAACTAATTTATAGCAGAATAACTGCACAATGACATTTTTCAGGGCAATCAAAACTAATTTAAATTAGAAAAACTATTTTAATTATGGTTTTTATGCTGCCTGACGCATTTCCTTTGCTGTTTGCCTTGTTTTCTTTCAGTGATTTTTTTTCGGACATGATGTTCGTTCTGCGGATTTTTGTCCTGCTTACAATAATCAGTTTCATTACAATGCATTTGGGCAAGGGTCCTCTTGCGATTGTTTTAATCGTCGGAATAAGCTGGTTTGTTTTGTTCGGCGCGTTCTGGTTTTTCGGCGGCGTGTATGTTTTGCTGATGCTGCTGATGTTCGGCGTGAGCGGGATTCTGATTGACTTCTTTTTCATCAAGGGGCCAGCAGGCGGCAACCAGCCAGATCAGCCTATAAGCCATGGAATTGATTTGCTGAAACAAAGGGGCGCCATGATGCATCAGAGGCGTCTGCCTCCGGGTGGCGGGGGCATGCCTGGATAAGGCAAAGCAGGGGGTTAATATGTTTTTTCTCTCAATCAGCGCGGGAACAGCAAAAGGTGAAAAAAAATGGGCACTATAATCAACCAGCAGGGCAGCGCAGGGAAAGGGCATTTGAAAGAACGCTACTTTCCAATTAACCAGCAGGGCAACATGTTTTTGTTCATTTTGATTGCATTCGTTGTGCTTGCTTTGATTCCGCCGGTTGTAATGGTGCTGTTTCCGGCAGCTGACATAATTATCAGGATAATCCTGGTTTTCCTTATTTTTTCAACTGTAAGGGGCATGTTGGGGGGCGGGATTCTCTCCCTGATAATAAGCGGCGTGCTGATTTACTTTTTGGTGATAAAGTGGGCTTATTTCACTGCATCAATGTATGTGTTCTTTTACTTCATCATGACTTTTGCTGTAACCAGCGTTGTAATCTGGGGAATTGGAATGAACCTGAGGAGGCAATGAGCCTTAGGATTAGGTGCAATTAAAACTGAAACCGCAGGAATTGGAATGAACATAGGTGGCAATAAATCCCCGAATGGATTTGGTTTGCGATTTTAAAAAATCGCGGAATTTAACCAAGAAACTTTTGGAAAAAGTTTCATCAAAAAAAGTGGCAATATATAAACTTTATATGCCACAAAAAACTTGATAAATTAACAACAGCCTAAATGAGAAGGTTTAATAACAAAAAAGAGGAATAAATCTTTATGGCGAGCGGAATGGAATTGCTTTTGCCTTTGCTGCAATTGAACGAGGCAACCTTGTACAATGACATCTGGACAGTTTTATCCCTTTTTTACCTTATCTGGATTTTTGGCTGGGCGAAAAAGGCTTTGGGCAGTGCAAAGCTGGCAATCCTCTTCGCAGTAATAGTTGTTTACCTGGCTTTCTTCCTGCACCCCGAGCTTGTGTGGATTCCGGTAATAATTTTCGTTTTCGCCGTATTCGGAAAAGGGGTTTTTGAAAAAATTGCTGTAAAATAAGCTGGTGACGGAAAAAAGTTTGGGCATCGAAGCTGTGGATTGCAAAAAAAATTAAGCAAAAGTTGTGAAAAAAAAGTTTGGGCTTGAAAAGGAAAAATTGGACTGAAAATTTAAACAAAAAGGTGACGCGCTTTGGACACTTTCACTTTCGCTATTTCACTTGTTTTAATGATGCTGGCAATCCAGTTTGAGCAAAACTGGCTGATTTTCGCAATAGTTACATTAATGGTCCTGACAATGCGCTCCGTTGGAACAACAGCGCTGCTGATAATTTCAACCATTGTTTTATTTGTTGCAAGGGATTACTTGAAGGAATACTGGCCATTTGTTTTATTCGGCTTGATAATCCTCGCTGTGCTGATTGGCGCAATCGGCAAAAAAGGGGAAGCAGAGCAGGCGCCGATGGATATGTACGGAGGGGGATTCGGCGGCGGCTTTGAAGGCGGCTTAGGCGGATTGCCAGGCGGGCTGTGAAATTTAATTTAAATAGTCTGGTTTTTGAAGGGGTTTTTGAAATTGAATTGCATTCTGCGTGCCCATATTAAATTGCAAGGTGGCGTATAATTGAACTGGGAAATTTTCCTTTCGCTGATTGCTGCAACGCTTGCGTTCATTTTCCTAGACCAGCCGCTGCCGGCTGGCTTGTGCGCAATAGCTGCTTTCATTATTGCGCTTGCAAAAGTTGGAAAGAAAACAGCCAAGGCAGCGAAAGTAACCGGGCAGGTGTTTTCATCAGGAGTAAGAGAGGATGTAAGCAAGGCTGAAGGAGCTGCTGTAGATGCAGGCGTTTTCGTCCAGGGAGTGCAGAATGCAGGCGACCTCACAGCACAGCAATTGCACGCGAAAGACAAGCAGCGCTTCAAATACAAGGGCATTGGGGCAGTTGGGGAAGCATGCGGCAGGCTGATTGACGGGTTCAAAAGGCTGTTCAAGTGAGATTATGACAAAAAGAAATTTGGCGGCATTTTTTATTTCTATTCTTTTTTTAGGGATAGCCTTAAGCGGATGCGTTCAAACACCAGTTTGCAATGACGGGTCGTGCCTTATAGGAGTAGAAGACGACCCAAACTCAACAGCATACTGCATAGCAGACTGCGGACCAAAACCAGGAAGCTTGGAGGTAACAGTAATCAGCAGCTTCATAGGAGGAACACGTCTTTCTGACGCTAAAGTAGTGGTTGAAGGCTACGATTCTAATTTCAGCGCAACAGAATATGCCAACAGCGATGGCATTGCATTATTTGAATCAGTGCCACCAGGGGCATACAAAATCACTGCATCAAAGGAAGGCTACCTGCTAAAGGATGCAAACGCAGAAGTGACAGCAGGCCAAACAACAAGCATTAGAATAAAACTGCAATTTCATCCAGAAATAATAAAAAGTTGTAAAGAGAGTGGGGGCATTATTTGTGAAGATTATGAAGTTTGCAAGGGGGTTATTTTAAAAGCAAATGACACAAATAGGTGCTGTTTAGGAACTTGTACATTACCAGAATCATTTGATTGGAGAAATAGGCATGGAGAGAATTGGATGACTCCTATTAGGGACCAAGGCAATGCAGGCAATTGTTTTATTTTTGGAAAAATAGGTTCATTTGAATCACAAATTAATTTATATTTTAATCAGCATTTAAATGCAGACTTATCTGAGCAAATTCAGGCCGATTGTATTGAAGGAATACAACCGGGGTCTTTTTTATTTGCACCAGAATGTACAAACTATGATTGTGTTCCGGCAAACAGATATTGTAATTTTATACATGCCGGAATTCCAGATGAGCAGTGCGATTCATATAATTCAAGATGGCCCAATCCTAATAATTGTGATGAAAACCACATTTGTTCTAATTGGAAAAATAGAACTTGGAAAAATTCTGATTTTTATGATTATACTTATGGATTTTGGAATAATAGTAAAGAATGTCCACAAACAATAGTAAACTTTTCTAACGATGATTTAAAAAAGATAATCATTGAAAAAGGGCCTCCATATGTCCGTGTCGATCCCTGGAGTCATGGGATGGTATTGACAGGGTATCTAAACAATAAAAGCGACTGGAAAACTATAAATTATTGCAATATTGGAAATGCTGAATTTTGTATTCCTTCTAAAGGATGTATCTCCAGAGTTTGTAATAATATCGGAGAAGAGATAAAAACATGCGTAAATGATTATCAATATTATTTTAGTGGAGAAGTAAATTCCGGTATATATACTTATAAATGTGAAAATCGATCCGACGAGGAAAATTATTTTGTCTTAAAAAATTCAATTTCTTGTTCAATCAACCAAATATGCATCAATAATGAATGCGTCAATTCTGCAGGTTTTCAGCTAAAAGAAGGACAGATAGAATGTACTAAATACCATGCCGATTTTGACCAAGGTTTTTTTAATGGTTTGGTAAGATATTCTCCAAACGATGGTGATACAATTTGGGTTTTTAAAAATAGTTGGGGTGAAAATTATGGAGACGAGGGTTACATAAAGTTTGCATTACCTTCTGTAGCTATTAAAGAACTAAGCATAGCAATAGGGCCTTTTGTTCCCCCTTTAGACAAACAATTCTGGCCATCAGGATTTAATAACAAGATTAAATGTGTTGACAAAGATAATGATAATTTTTGTAATTGGGGAATAACCAAAGAAAAGCCTTCAACATGCCCTTCCAACTGCAAAAATGATAAAGACTGGGATGATTCAAATTCAAGTATTGGAGCACTAGGATTATACGAAGAGACAATATAAAATAACAAAGAACTTCAAAAGCCGTCAAATCTTTCCGAGAATTCCCCTGTCGGTTTCCAGTATTTTTTCCATCACTGATTGCAGCGCCTTTGTCAATGCCTTTAAGTCGCTCACCTGTTTTTCCAATAAAGCCAGCTTTTGGTTTGTCACGGCAATCAATTCAACCAAATCCCTGTTGCTCGGCGACTCTGTAAGGCCGTGGATTTTTCCAAGGCTTTCCTCAACGCCGCCAATCTTTTCACCCAGCTCATCCAGCTTTGCAGCATGGCCCTCCATTGCTGCATGCGTTGTTGTATGCATTGCTTCCTGGGCTGCATGCTGCTGGGCAAGCTGCTCCCTCAAATCAGGCCTTGTTACAGAATACGCTGACCCTGCTTCTTCCTCTGCTTCCTCACTTTCAGCAGCAGGTCTTGCGCCTGATTTCGCGGCAGCCATTGCTTCCCTTATTTCTTTTTCTCCCAATCCAATGTCTGCAAGCGTTTGCCTTACAACACTGTCCTCTATGCCGCTTTCATACATTTTGCGGATTGTTTGCAGAACAACTGCCTTGTCAACCATAAAAAAACGCCTAAATAGGGCAATTGAAAGTTTTATATTTTACTTATAATATATTTATAGTTATTTAAATAGCTGCCGTATTAAATTTACTGGGATTTTTCCATATGGAATTAAGATTGCGTTCCGGTCCTTGGACAACTGTTTTCAAGGGCAATTTTTTGGGCCATGAAATGGAACTGCTGCGCAACCCCGAGGGCGTGCTATTGGTTGCGATTTTTGAAAAAGAGGCGGGCATTACATCGGGAGTCCTGCTGCAGGCATTCAATGTATTTAATGCAATCGGCGAAGTGCAGGGATTTGTTGAAAATCTGAGCAATGAGGCAATTGTACTGTCAAGGCATGATGGAAAAAACAGCGTGCACTTTTTGCTTGCGGGCTCAAAGCCTGAATACAGCAGAATGAACGAGGAAAAGCTTGCGGCAACAGTTGACGAATTGATGCACCAAGCAAGGCAGAGAAGCAAAATGCTTTCAGACATAAGCAAGGCATACGAATTGCAGCTGGCGCCGTTGCAGGCGTGCGATGAAAGCATCAGGCAATTGTTCTTCAGCCAGCCTTTCATTATACCGGCTTTTTTCAAGGAAGAGAAAAAAACAGCGGAGGAAAGGGCGGCATCAGTGCCAAGCGGAGCCTCAATGCTTGTCGGAATGACAAAAGAAGAAAAGCAGATAAAAGAGCCCCTGCATTTTTTCAAAACAACAGTTGTGGAAGGCAGTACAGAAAAGGAAAGGCTGCACTTCATCCATTTGCTGATTGAAAGCGCTTTGATCGGAAATGTTGCGGCAATTGTTTTTGACAGGCGATACTATTTCAGCGGATTGCAGAAGCCGAACAGGGACAGCGCTTTATTGCAGCGATTCAAAGTGGATATTGAGCCAATCGGTTTCCCGGTCAAAAACTTCAAGGCAGCACAGGATTTGAAGGCAAACCTTGCAAGCATTGACATGGCTGCGGTACTGCAATCATTCGGATGCAGCGCTGTAACCTGCCAGCTGGTGCAAAACGCCGCAAGCGGAAAACAAATTGAAAGCCAAGCGCAATTAATCGAAGCAGTGAATGCAACAAGCGGGGAACAAACCTATTTGTTTGAAATAAACAGGGCAAACAGGATAATAAAATTAATTGACTCAATTTACCCAGGCTTGTTCAACGGCAGCAATGACCTGCAGGAAATCGCAAAAGGCTGGACGCACATTGGCAGGGCAAGCATTGTTCAAACAACAGAACTGGACAAAAGAGCTGAAGCGATTCTGGTTAACGGCCTGTTGAACGAGCTGCTTGCTTTCTTTAAGCAAAAAGGTGAAACAAAAGCAATGAGGTGCATTGTTGTTCTGCCTGAAGCTGAAAAGATTTTCCCGAGAAAACAAAACCCGCTGAGCAAAAACTCGCTGAATGCGCTGAAGCAATTGCCGCAATTCGGTGTCGGCTTTGCAGTAACAGCGGAAAAAACCCTTGACCTTGATAATGAACTGCTTAACTTGGCTGATGCCATGGTGACAATAGTTAAAGAAAACGATGCAGCAATCCAGCTGAAAGGCCAAAAAGGCTACAGGGCACTGCTCAGGCCTGGATTGAGCGAATGCAGCGAAACAGAGTAAAAAAAGGCAATTAAATTTTTTCTTTAATTTTACCATTCTCTTTCTTTGCAGGCTTTTGTTTCAATTTTACTTTGCATTCCTATTCTTCACACGTTGCCTAAGCTTTCACTTCTTTCTCGCAGGCTTTGCTTTTCGCGCTCCGAGCATTTCCTTCACTTGGTCAAGCGTTGCAAACTGCAGCGGGTTGATTGATTCAACAACGTAATGCATTTCCTTGAGCTCTTCTTTTGAAGCCATGTTTTCACGCATGGACTGCATCTCTGCCTGCATTTCCGCAACCTGCCTGCTGATTTCAGCAAGCGCCTGCGCCAGCTGCTGGCTTTCGGCGCTGCCGGCAGCAATTGCACCAGAACCAAAGCCGGCGCCAGTGCCTGCCTGCGCCAATCCAAACTTTTCCTCCAATGCCTTTATTTTCTTGTGCAAAACAATAAGGTTCCTGCCCAAGATTTTCTCGTTCCTGACAAGATACTTCATTTTCTCTGATATGACCAGAATGCTGCTGTTAAGGGAGCGAATGTCATCCTGCATTCTCGCAAGCAAAAAACCGGCCTTAACAGGCTGCCTTCCCTCTTCCCTGGACATAATTACACCAATTGCTGTTAATTAAAACAACAAACTAGTATTAAAAAATTTGGTTAACCTATTTAATTGGAACCTATGCCGGAAAAAGCCGTAAAAGGCGTTTTGCTTGATGTTGACTACGAAAACAAGGAAACCCATGAGGGAAACAGGTCAATCATCAGGCTTTTTGTGAGGACGGAAAAAGGGATAGAGATATTCGAAGACAGGGCATTCAAGCCGTACTTTTTTGTGACAGCAAGCAATGCAAAAGAGGCGGAGCAGGCTCTGGGCAAGGCTGTGTTTGCTGAAAACAGCAGGATTGCCGCAATAAAAAGAGTGAAAAAAACAAATGCTGAAAATGTTCTGCTGCTTGAATTCAACAGCGTTGGCGATTTGACAAACGCAAGGCAGGGCGTTGAGAGCATTGCTGTAGTGCAGCAGCGCTTCGAGTACGACATACCTTTTACAAAGCGCTATTTGCTGGACAAGCAATTGCAGCCAATGGGCACAATTGAATTAACGGTTGAAGGCAGGGAAATAAAAAAGGCGGAAAACATTCAGGCTGAAGAGCCGAAGCTTAAGATTGGCGCATTTGATTTGGAAACCCTGAGCCCGGGCAGGTTCAGTGACCCGAAAAAAGACCCAATACTGATGATTAGTTTCGTGTCACCTGACCAAACAGTTGTTTTAAGCTACGGCAAAAAATTTTCGCATCCTGCCGTTAAATGTTTTGAAACAGAAAAAGAAATGATTGCCGAATTCATAAGGCTGGTGAAAGAAAGCGATTTGGACATCATAGTAACATACAACGGCGACTCGTTTGATTTCCCTTACTTGAAAGAGAGGGCAGACAAGTTTGGGTTGCAGCTGCAAATTGGCAGCGATTCAAGCGAGCCAAGGACAATAAAGAAGGGAAAGGACAGCGCAGTGAAACTGCATGGAATGCAGCATCTGGATGCTTACAGAATGCTTTTGTTCCTGAACAGGTTTGCTGTAGTGAGCCTGATTAAATTTGATTTGGAGGGCGTTGCAGCATCGCTTTTTGGCGAAAAGAAGGTGAAGCTGTTCAGCGACCAAATAAATGAGATTTGGGGGAGCAGCAAGGGATTGGACGAGCTGGCTGATTACTGCAAGGAGGACAGCGAAACTGCTTTGAGGATAAGCGAGCAATACCTGCCATTGCTTGTTGAGTTGTGCAAGCTTGTAAGGCTGCCATTGTTTGAGGCAGGCAGGGGAAATGCAAGCACATTGGTTGAATATCTTTTGATGGCGAAATGCGCCAAAAGCGGAACGCTCACGGCAAACAAGCCTAGCGACAGTGAAACACAGCAGAGGCTGCTGCAGATGTACAAGGGCGGGTATGTGAAAGAGCCATTGCCTGGATTGCATGATAACATCGCTGTCCTGGATTTCAGTTCGCTGTATCCTACAATAATAATCAGCCACAACATCAGCCTTGAAACAGTTAATTGCGGGCATGCTGAATGCAGGGAGAAAAACAGCGGGCCTAACAAGCAATGGTTTTGCATGAAAAAAAAAGGCATGATTTCAAGCATTCTGCAGGAATTGTTTGAGAAAAGAATGCGGATAAAAAAACAGCTGCGACAGGAAACAGGAAAAGAACGCCTGCTTTTGAATGCAAGGCAGCAGGCTTTGAAGATTCTGATGAACAGCTTTTACGGTTACCTGGGCTATAGCAGAAGCAGGTTTTACAGCAGGGAGTGCGCTTCTGCCATTACTGCATGGGGAAGGCACTATGTGCAAGAAGTCGGTGCCGCTGCGGAGAAAGCGGGATTCACTGTTTTATACTCGGACACAGACAGCGAATTCTTGATTATTCCGGAAGGGAAAAGCAAACAGGATGTGGAAAAATTTGTTGAAAAAATAAACAGCGAACTGCCTGATGTAATGAACCTTGAAGTGGAGGGCTTTTACAAAAGAGGCATTTTTGTCACAAAGGACAGCGGCGAGGGCGCTAAGAAAAAATACGCATTGATTGATTTTGAGGATAGGCTGAAGATTGTCGGCTTTGAGTATGTGAGGAGAGACTGGGCAAGGATTGCGAAGGAAACGCAGAAAGAGGTTATTAAGGCTGTGCTGCAGGATGGAAGCAAGGAGAAGGCAATTCAAATAATCAGGGGCAGGGTGGCTGCGCTGAAGGAAGGGAAAGTGCAAAAGGAAGAGCTGGTTGTTTTAACCCAAATCAAGAGGCCTTTGAATAAGTATGAGAGCATTGGCCCGCATGTTGCTGCAGCGAAAAAAGCTGTTGCAAAAGGCAAGGAAATCGATGTTGGAAGCGTCATTGGCTACATTATTACCAGGAGCGGAAAGAGCATCAGCGACAAGGCGCAGCTGGCTGAGTATGTAAAGGAAGGAAACTACGATGCAGAATATTATATCCATAATCAGGTTTTGCCTGCAGTAATGAAAATCATCAGGGAATTTGACATAAGCAAAGAGGATTTGCTGCAGGGCGGCAAGCAGGCAAAATTAGCATCTTTCAATTAATAACCAAAAGAGTTTTGCATAAGCAAGGAAGGAGTTTGGCAAAAGCAATGGAAACATTTTGCAGAGTTTGGCGTAAGCAAGGAATACCTTCTACAGGCCTGCAAGCAGGCGAAGCTGGTGTCATTTGGCTAAATATTTGAAAAGAGAATCTTTTTATTTAAAAAGGTTATAATGAGTATAAAGAAGTAATTGAAATGAGGGCAGTGAATTTTTTTTTAATTCTTGCTTTTGCTGCATTAATGTTTTGCCCAGCGAATGCTCTCCTGTATGAATTGTGCGATTCAGCAAGCCTTGACAGGAGCACTAAAACTTTGGAGTGCAGAATAACTGAACCGAAATATTATTTCACCCAGCAAAGCGTTGACAATTTTTGGAAAAGCGTCTTAGCGGACCAGAACTATTCCCGGGGAAAAATAGAAACTGTGCATTGGCTGATTGTTTCTACAACCATTAACATAATTGAAGACACTGCTTTTGTCAAGGACAGCGACATAAATGTAGCTTGGGATATAACATTGAAGGGCGACGCCAATATGTCTTTTGAAGTGAATTGGGACAGCAATGCCTATGAGGAAAAAGAGGGGACAGTTACTGCAATAAAGGTAACAAAGGGCAGCAGAAAACCCCTTGTCCTTTTTTCACCAGGGAATGGAAAGACTACTGTCAGAAACATTTCTTTGCTTAATCCAAGCGGGTTTTTAACATACATCGCGGGAACATTGGTTAGACCAATGCGTATTGAAATAGAGGGCGACTTGAACATTGATGGCGCCAGCATTGAAAACGCCGCAATAGTGAAAGCGAAAAACATTTATTTGACTGGTTCCGGCAGCTTGAAAACAATTGGCAAAATTGAAGCAAATAACCTTTCACTGAACAACAGGGGCAAAATTGATACTATCGGCGCTGCCAACCAAATAGCGATTGAATTGCGAAACAGCTCAACCGGGCTGCAACTGGACAGGTACAGCATCATAAACGATTTGCTTGGCAGCATTATAGTTGACGGCAACATCGGGCTAAACTTAAACAGCATAATCAAAACATTAACTCGTGGAACACAGGACAACATTGAATCAGTTCAGGCAAAAAACCTGACAATGGTTGACAGAAGCGAAATCAGCGGGATAGGCGGCACGCCTGGCACAATTGTTTTACAGGGCGGTCTTTCAATGGACCAAAACAGCATAATATCAGCCCTGCAAGGAAACCAAATAAAAAAAATTGAGGCAGATTCGATTGCTTTGACAGGTGGAAGCAAAATTCAGAACATCACTGGGCTGATAAAGGTAAACAGGGGCAGCCTATTCAAATTGTCAAACGGATCAAAGATAGTTTCATTGGACGGAAACATTGAAAGCTGCGCTTCAATTTCATTGGATGGAAATGAAACTCAAATAATATTCTTGGATTACAACAAGGAAATAAGGGCGCCGTCAATTGATTTCAACAACGGCGCTGGAATAATTTGCATTGGCCCGGCATATTGCACTTACAATTTCTTAAAAAAGGTATGTGCCAGCAAGCCAAGCGCAATTCTTGAAATCAGCGGTTCACAACAGGGGGCTGCTCCGCTAACTATTCAATTCAACGGCAGCTGCGCTGCGCCAGAAGGCATAGCCAGCTGCAAAATAAGCTACGGTGATGGAAACGAACAAGAATTCATCGGCGGTGCAATGCACACATACTTTGAAGCGGGAAACTATATCACAACCTTGAGCGCGATTGATTCAAGCAATCTTACTGCAATTGCAACAAAAATGATAAGTGTTGCAGCAGGCGCAGGAAACCAACCGCCTGATAACACCCAGCCACCGCAGAGCCAGGGCACAGCTACAGTAGAAATCACCATTTTGCCCACTGCTGTTGAACAGGGTGGCGAAGTATATGTTGAGATTGATTCGGATGCTGAAGCTGAAACTTTTTCCCTGCAAAATGACGCAGGCCTGCCTGTTATGACAGGCGTTCCAAGCACTTTCCCAGCAAAGGCAGGACCCTTTAAAACGTTTGCTGTGAGCAAGCCTGGCACTTACCATTTCACTGTAAGCGGAACAACAAAGGATGGCAGACTTTTTTCAGCGCAAGCTGCCTTTGAAATCCTGAAAAAAGAAGGCGCTTTTTCTTTTGACGCATTCTTGCCCCTGCTCATTGTTTTCATCATAGTGCTGGTTGTAATAGTTTTGCTTGCAAGAAAGCTGATAAAAGAGGGAAAGCTTGGGGCAAAAAAAACAATGCTGCCTCCAGGGGAAAAGCCAAAAGAAGGCGCTGGAAAATGGGCCTGGAAAGGCCCAACAGAAGAGAAACCCCAAGCTGCACAGCCACAGCAGCCACCAGCGCCGGCACAGAAAACAGTGCCACAAACCCCAGCCCCGGAAAAACCAGCTCCAATCACTCCAGCAGCACCAGGAGAGCTGCCACCATGGCTGCAGGGAGAGGAAGAAGAGGAAGAAGGAAACGGAACAATTTAACAAAGTGAGGAAAAAGGGGAAAGCAGGCAAATTTAACAGGCAATAAGAGGAAGGAACTAGCCAATTTAAAAGGAAAGAGAAAAAGAAGCAAACAAGGCATTTAGGCTGTTTTTAAATAGGTTTTGAACCAAGATATTTTTTCGACTTCAGGGGTATTCTAATGGACAAAGAAGAGGCTGAAAAATACATTAAAGCAGGCAAAATCTTGCAAAAGGTAGTGGCGAAAGCGAAAAAAGACATTAAACCAGGGCAAAAACTGCTTGAAATTGCCTTAAATGCGGAAAAAAGCATTAATGTTATAGGTGAAGGTGCAGGGAAGGCTGCTTTTCCTGTTAATTTGAGCATTAATGAAAACGCTGCCCATTTCACCCCCTCCTTGCAGGAAGAGGGCATCCTAAAGGAACAGGACGTGCTAAAAGTGGATGTTGGCGTACACGTTGACGGCTTTATTGCCGACACTGCATTTACCCTGAATTTTGACAACAAATACGCCAAAATGATTGAGGCGGCAGAGCAGGCGCTTGAAAACGCGCTTGCAATAGCAAAAGAAGGAACTGCCCTTGGCAAAATCGGGGCATTGATTGAGGAAACAATTGCAAAAAAAGGATTCAAGCCAGTGCAGAACCTGAGCGGCCATGGCCTGCAGCACTTTGAACAGCATGCCGAGCCAAGCATCCCGAATATTGCGAAAAACGACAGCAGGGTGCTTGAGGACGGGCATGCTTACGCAATAGAGCCATTTGCAACAAACGGCGAAGGCTTTGTCAGGGAAAGCCAGCAGAGTGAAATCTTTGCTTTGGCAGAGCCAAGACCAGTAAGGAGTGATCATGCAAGAAAGCTGCTTGAATTAATTGCGGAAAAGTATGATGCGCTTCCTTTTGCAGAAAGATGGATTGCAAAAGAATTAAAGCTAAGCGAGTTCCAGAGAAAAATCGCGGTAAGGGAACTGCTGCGTTCAGGCTGCATCAGGGCATTCCCGGTATTGCACGAAGCGCCGGGAAAAATCGTGACCCAGGCAGAAAAAAGCTTCATAATATTTGAAGGAAAAACAACTGTAATTTGCTGAATCGCGGAAAAACCCAATGGTTTGGTGTTTGTGGCTGCTCATTCTTTTATCTCTCTTATGGTTCCCTTATGCATCAACTTATAGCTTGTCGCCTTTGAATGCTTACTCTTCTAACTCACCTAGCCATTGTTTTTGTTGCTGAGACAATGATGCATTAAATCTTGTTTTTATAGCGTGCAATGTTTGCGCTTGTAGCCCAAGTTGCAGTTGAAGATCGGGATTTGTAAGGTACTGTTTGGCTTTTACGCTCATCCGGGCTAACTGCTTCTTAACTTTTCCCATTGTACCCCATGCAGTTCTTTGCCAAGGTGAAAAAGAATTTAAAAAAGCCGTTTCGGTTCTCCTACGCTGTTCAGCCCAAAGTCTTTCACGCTCTCGCCTTACAAGTTGCCGGAGGGAATGGCTTTTTCCAGTTAAAAGTTGCCTTGGCAAGTTTCTAACCCATTGTCTCATTGCCGTTGTTTTTATACCCATAATAATCACTTATCGCATCGCACTAATATTCTTTTTGGTTCAAAAAGATTTACACAGCACGCTATTTTGTGCAAAGCCCGGAAAGAAATCCTTTTAAACAACAAAAAACTATTATTTGAAAATGCGGATTAAAACAGATGCGCTCAGCTTTAGCAAAATGCACATTGCGGCAGCCTGCGCTATTGCAGGAACAATTCTCCTGTGGGCGTATTTTTTGAACGCGACAACAATTTCTGTAAACGACCTGTTCACGTTCAAACTGCAGATTTTACTGGAAAAAATAATTTCCATCAATTTCGCGCTATTCATTATAACCCTCCCACTGCCAAGCGCCCTGCTTGCTGCCTTTGCGAAAAAAATCCAGAAAACGCCCTTGATGATTGCTGCACTGCTTGCAACAGCCATTGCGCTGATAATTGCCATGATAGCATTTGAAAGAATGCAGGGATTCTGGCTGCTCGGCATTTTCTACATTATTGCAGTGCCGCTGCAGATTGAAACAGCCAGCATCAAATACGGCGAATTGAAAAAATTTGTGACAATGCGGACAATGCTTTCAGCAGCAGGCAGATGCACAACCCTGATTGCAATAGGCCTGGTTGTTTTAAGCGCCGTAACACTGCTGCCGCAGCAGGAGCAGTATGTCAAGAGATTTGAGGAAACATTCTTCGAAAACATTTTCACTGGCTTCACCACGGGAGAAACACAGCAGCAGCTGTCAAGCAGCGTTGCCGACATAATCATTGAAAGCCAGCAGAAAACAATTGAATCAATGATAACCAGCCCCTCGTTTGAAAAACTCAGGGACAAAACAGACCAGGATGTAATTGCATTCGTTACAGCAACTGATGCAGCGAAAGAACAGATTGCATCGCCTGAATACAGGCAGCAGGTTGCAGCCCAGGTGGCTGCAGGCGGTAGCAGTGCAACAAAAAACGTCAACGTAATGCAGGTGCTGCGCGAACAACTGCCTTTCATAACAACGCTTGAAAAATTTATGTGGCTGATTCACGGCAGTGCATTGGCAAGCATTTTCCTTTTCATAGCGAGCATTGCAATCAAGCCCCTTGCAGCAGCATACGGCCTGATTGCGGAAAAAGCCCTGAGCATGGCGGCAAAAGCCGAAAAATAAAGAATTAAACAAAACCCAGAAAAGCAGCCTGTTTAACAGCCAAAATAAACAATTAAATAGTTAGCCCCGCAAGAAGATACTATATGCGCTCCCATGGTGTAGTGGATAGCATGCAAGCTTGCGGAAACCTTTCTTTTTAGAAAAAAGAAAGCCTTGGGAAAGAAAAAGATGCAATTGCGAAGCAATTGCATAGAATCTATAAAGAAAACCAGATAGAAATTATTGCAACAAGCTTGTGACCTGGGTTCGACTCCCAGTGGGAGCATTAATTTCCTAACGAAAGAATTAAATTCAAAATTGAATTATGTGATTACTTATGGAAGAAAAAGAAATAGAAAAAATAATGCTGGACACATACAAAATTTGCGCCTTTGGCCTCTTCCTCGCCATAGCCTCTTTGGTTTCGTTTGGTTCTTTGTTGAACAAAGAAACTAACTTTAATGGATTCATGCTATCCGGGGGAATTTGGATACTTGCTCTTTTTTGGTTTGTTAGTTTCATCTCCGGAAACCCTTACGGGCAGGAATATCTTGTTTACGTAAGAATGCCAAGAAGGGCAGCAGGGCCCTATGATCATAACAATTTAAAGAAATTAAAAAAACAACTGACTGATGTTTATTTCAAAGAAAAAATTTGGAAAAAAACAGCGGTTTGGACAACAATACTAACATTGCTTCTTCTCATTGTTTGTTATGCAATATTCTTACTGAAACCACACCTCCAATTCTGAATTTTTTCTTAGGACTCTGCTTTTCTCGGCTTAAACCTTTGCACGCCTAATTCTTTTTTTATTGGTGCAAAGGATTTAATGCCTCCAAAATTCGCAAGACGTCCACGAAAAAAATTCATCATAAATTGGAGGTGATTCGATGAGTTTTTCACAAAAACTTTCAGAAACAAAGGGAAATCCATTCAGCACTGGCTTTTCCTTTGATGAATTGCTAAAGAACATGAAAGAAGATGGGTTCCCATGAGCAGCGGAACCCCGCTCTTCCAAAACCGCTTTAAAAGCAAAAAATCAAAGGTTAGTATGAGCGAAAGAAACATTGACTTGCTAAAGCTTCATGTGCCGGAAGAGGATACAAACATACGGCGCTGCCTGAGAGCATACACTATTCTGCCAAAGTTTTGCAAAGCGCCTGACAAAAGAAATCAAAATGCTGAAGTTGTCCTCAAAGAAATCTGGAAAATTAGAGACAAAATGAAACAAAAGTTCGGAATAAAGTGGGGCTATGTATGGATGCACGCTATCCCTTACAAAATGTGCTACGCTTCTATTAAAGATTGGATGATTGGCAGAGCATCAGTTCCACTGGTTGCTATTGACTCACTTAGAAAAGTTGGCTTTGAAGAAGAAGCAGATTTAACATTGGAAAAAGCAGAATATGTTTCAAGCACAACACAGGAAATTGTTAGAATTCCAAAGAAGTTGGACACTGACATTTTTTACCTCTGCGGATTAATTCTTGGTGACGGCTGCCTTCCCACACCAACCAAAGACCTGAGCGGCTTTTCTATAGTCAGCGGAAAAGAAGGGTTTTTGGACAGGCATATACGCCCAATCATTGAAGAAAATTTTGAAACTATTTGCTCTCCAACCAGATACTACAACCACGGAGGAGATACTTGGAGCATTGAAAAGAGAAGCAAAGCTTTACACAGATTCTTCACAAAAATTTTTGGTTTGCCAAGTGGTAAAAAAAGCGAAAAAGCGCACATTCCGGAAATTGTAAAGAAAGCTACCGATAAAGAAAAAGCAGCGTTTTTGTCTGGCCTCATTGACAGCGATATTGGAAAACATGGAAGCGGGATGGGGTGCACTTTCAGAAGCAAGAAAATTGTTGAAGACTTAATTGAATTGCTTGCTGAATTAGGGATAAGTGCAAAAAGTTATGGGGTTTACTACAAGAATGGAAAATACGAACAAAACGATTTTACAATCCTAAAATCTCAAATCAAAAGTTTAAAAGCTCTTCTCTCGGAAAATTATTTACCAAAAAGAGAAGACCGATTAAGAACAATTTATGAACGCGCGGGGATCGGATAGTAGCAATTCCGCCAGGTTCAGGAAGCCTTTCTTTCAAAAAGAAAGCCTTGGGAAAGAAATTTTTCCCTGTTTTCGCCAGCCTTTGTTAAAGGCTGTGGGAAAGAAAGACTGGAAAAGCCTGGTGCCTTAGTGGCTTCGGGGGTGCAAGTCCTCCTCCCCGCAATGAAATGAACGCAGTAATTGTCCACGGTAGTTTTGGGTGCCCTGCTGAGAACTGGTTTCCCTGGCTCAAAGAAGAATTGGAAAAACTTGGGTGCACTGTTTTTGTTCCGCGCTTTCCGACGCCTGAAAAACAAAACCTTAAAAACTGGCTCACTGTGTTTGCGGAATACGCGCAATATTTGGATAAAGACACGATTTTAATTGGGCACAGCTTAGGTTGCGCTTTTATTCTAAATGCCCTTGAAGGGATTGGCAAGCAGATAAAGGCGGCCTTTTTTGTTGCTGGATTTACCGGCAATCTGAATGAGCCGGAATTTGATGAAATAAACAGCAGTTTTGCGGACAAAGAATTTGACTGGGTTAAAATAAGGAAAAATTGCAGGCAATTCTTTGTATTTTACTCTGACAACGACCAGTTCGTTCCGCAGCGAAAAGCACTTGATTTGGCGGAGAAATTAAACATCAAACCAATTCTGGTTAAGGGCGCAGGGCACTTCAACGAAAAAGCAGGCTATGCACAGTTTCCACTCCTTCTTGAAAAAATAAAAAAACTCGCCAAATAGCCAAGCCCAACTAGCTCGCTTCAAACGGCAATTCGAACTGGCTGTCGTAATCTGTTTCAAATTCGTTCAAATAAGGGGAAAAGGTTTTAACAAAGATTTTGTTTTGCGCCGGAGAAAACTCAAGTATTCTCAGCCAGCCGTTGCCGCCGTTTTCCCCTGACTGGTAGTCGGCAAGCAATTGGTAAACCAGCTTTCCGGCAGCATTCTTGTCAACGCGCCTTGCTTCACCGTGCACGTGACCGCACAAAACAAGGAAAACGTTTTCGTTTGGGTAAACCAACTCACCCCAAATGTACTGGGTGTTGTTTGAGCCTGTGCCGCAGTTGCTTTCCTTGTAAGAGTGAACCTCCCTTTCAGCATCAAGGCCCAAGTATGCGTGGGTTACAATTATTGCCCTTCGCTCTGAATGCGTTCTGAGAACATTGTTAGCCCATTCAATCGTGTCGGCGCTTGGGCAATACTTGAGGTGCAATGCAATGAAATCAATGCCTGAAGCGGAAAAAAGCTGGAAGCTGTTGTCGTTTTTTCCGGCAGAAAAGCTGCCGCCATACCATGAAAAGCTGTCAAACCTTGAAACAGGGAAATATTTGTTGTAATTGCTTGAGTCACCCTGCTTTGAAAAGTCGTGGTTGCCCGGCAAAACAGCGTAAGGCACTTTGCCGTCAAGCAAGCGCATCGCGGCATCAGCATTCTGCCACTGCTGCAAATCATCCCAGTTGTCAACAATGTCGCCCTCATGCGTTACAAAAACAATGTTCAATTCATCCGCGTTATCCGCAATCCACTGGGTTTGAGCGCTGAAAACAAGCGGAAAATCTTTCGAGTAATTCTGCGTGTCAGGCAAAACAATGAGCGAAAATTTGCTGCCATCGGGTGCCGGGGAAAGAAAAAGATAAGAAAAAATTGAAACAACAACAAGCGCTGCAATTGCAACAGCTTCCTTTGAAACATTTTTCCGCATTTCAAACAGCTCGTTTCAATTTCAAGCAACTCTCTTTAAATTCTTGCCATGCCTTGCCAACTATTTTTTATTTTCAAGCAGCCTTTCCCATTGCCCGCTGCCTTGCAGCTCTCCGCCCCACAAAAGCCCTTTGCCCTCGTGCTCCCTGCATTGCAGGTGCTCTTCTCCCTGCTCCCCTTCGCGCTGCTCCCTGCTGCCTTGCCCCGCGCTGGGCAAATTTGCCTGTGCCATGCGTTAAATCAAGCATATCCTGTGGAGTCATGTCAGGCCCTTGGATTGGAACAGTTCTGCCTTTGCTGCCGAATGGGCCAACTAATTGCCTTTTTGCAACCCTTGCCTCTTCGCCTCTGAATATTAGATTGCGCAGCCAGTCAAACAAGCCAAGCAGTGGGCCAATTACTGGAATAGCTGACAATCCGCTTCTTGCCCAAGCTGGCTTCACCTTCATTCCGCCAGTATCAGATTTGTCGCGCGTGAAGCCGCCTCTTGCTTCAAGTTCTGGCAGCATTGTGGCAGCGCCTCTTCTGCCTCTTGCAAACCCAGCAGGCGTTGTTGCACCCCTTCTGCCCCTTTCTCTTGTAAACCCGCCTCTGCCGGCTGCTCTACTTGGTCTTGGCATCGCTTGCCCTAAGCCAGGCCTTCTTTGTGGTATTGCTCCCTGCCTTGGCCGCATCAACCAAGGCGCCCTTCTTTTAAATTCAGGCATATTGTGCTCTCCAGTTAGATTTAGGTATTTTGGTTAATTTAATTCTTTTCCTATTGCCCAATGGCAAGTTTTTTGTGCTTTTTGAATTTTTTTTAATTTAATTCTTTTGCGTTATGGCTTGCGGCAGTGAAAGCGAAACCCTTTTTAATTTAATAGGTGGGAAATAAGATTAAGGTGATAAAACAATGGCGCTGATTAATTCGGGGAAAAAACTGTGCTGGTACGCTGCAGGCGAGGCCGCCGCCCCCGGTCGCGGATCCCGTCGAAGATGTCGTCGTCGTCCTCGTCGATCGTGCGGCTGAAGTTTTTGAAGGTTTGGGCTGCCGACTTGCCGGGGTTTAACTAATTTTACATTTAA
>CAYHBD010000036.1:0-2347 GCA_964354805.1 uncultured archaeon
AAAACAAAATGAAAAACAAAATGAAAAAAACATAAATTGATTTTTTTTTATTTATATATTATTTATACAGCCTCGTGCACCACCAAGACAATTTACAATGAGCGTCAATCCAAATTTGGCTACATTGCTGCGCGTGATTGAAGATTATCAAGACAAAATGCCCGAAGGTGAGTATCTTGAAGCTATGAATGCTCTGGGCGCACTTCATCGTGTTGCAACTTCTGCTATTGCTGTTGCCCCTGTTGCACCTATTGTTGCTGCCCCTGTTGCAGTTCCAGTGAATTTGTTTGCCGGGGTGCAAAATTTGTTCAGAGGACATAATGATTATGAATTGTGGAGTCGCGTCACTCGCGTATCCAGATACATCAGCCCAGATTCATGGTCTTCAATGTCTCAAGAAGAACAAAATGAACTCAATCGTGAGTCAACACGCAAGATTGCCAAAAACCAAGAACGTGTTTACAGAAATCCAACCCCAACGTGTTGTCCTTTTGTCGCTAGACATGCTGTCGGCGATTGGAGAACAAATGAAACAGATTCATGGACATGCGTTTGCGGATACAGTGGAAAAATCAAACACTGGCAAAAACACGAAAGGAGTGCGCGTCATCAAGAATGGGCGCAGCATCGCATTGTTCCTGAAAAAGTTGTAACTACAATGCAAAAACAAATTCAAAAAGACGACCAAGGAACTGTCATGAAATGTATGCGCCCACTATCCAACGGGTTTCGATACTTTTTGATTCGCCAGGAACGAAACGAATGGACGCATCCCGAGTTGTTTCCTGTAAACACGAGACGCAATGACGGTCAAGAATGGTTTGTTCTTCAAAGACATGTGCGCGAGATGTTTGAAACGCATCAAAACTTCAACTGGGGTGTTGATGACAGAATTGAAATGTTTGTGTGAAATGATTGTGAATATTATTGTGAAATATAAATAAAAATAAAAAAAATATAAATGAAAAACACAATGAAAAACAAAAACATCAAAAAAAATCAATCAAAAAAACATAAATTGATTTTTTTTTTATTTATTTTAATGTTACACAGGTTCCCGATTACCAAGACGAATTACAATGACCGTTAATCCAAATTTGACTATATTGATGCGTGTGATTGAAGAAAACCAAGACAAAATTACCGAAGGTGAGTATCTTGAAGCTATGAATGCTCTGGGCGCACTTCATCGTGTTGCAACTTCTGCTCCTCCTGCCTCTCCTTCCCCTCTACTTCCTCATGTGAGCGACGGTTATTCACCGTACGCCCCATCATCACCGCCATATTCATCCATATGGGACGACGAATGATTCTCTGAGACGCACATACAAAAAAATAAAATGAAAAAAATATAAATTGATTTTTTTTTATCTATATTTATTTTATGCAGTGTTTCCGAAGACGACGACGTTGAATAACAGTGAATGACTAGCAAACGCATTATTGGAGAAGACGTATCATGGAGGTGGTGGCCAGGTGCCAATTTCGAAGAAGAATGGGAAGCCACCAGCAAAGCTTGCGGGGCGCGTGCAATGGTTGTGGGAAAATATTATCCAAGCGCGTTTGAAAGGATGTCTCAATACCAAAAAGGTCGGCTAACAAGCGTGGAACTACCAAAAACAAAAAGCTCCAAACCAGGCGCAGAACCGATGTTTTGTGACTCTTGTCTTCTGGATCGCCAGGACCATTGCACCGGGTTTAATTACTGCGTTGAACACAAGCATCATACTGGACAGCGTTTCTGGTTTTGCGACGACTGTAGCAAGTGCTACCATCAAAGATTGTCTCAAGGCAAAAATATACATTTTGATGAAGAAGAGAGGGCAAAAGAAGAGTGGATTGAAGTCACCACAGTCGTGACAGAAGAAGTGTTTCAGAGCCTCAAGAGAGCACAGCAGCTCAAACACGAAATTACACGCGACGAGTAGTTCCCGAAAAAAATAAAACGAAAAAGAAAATGAAAAACAAAATGAAAAACAAAATGAAAAACCATCAAAAAATCAATAAAAAAAATATAAATTGATTTTTTTTATTGATTTTAATTATTCTTATTAGTGACTCTTACGAAGACAACTACGACGAACAAAATGTCCGCTAATGGTGTTCCCAAAACGTTTGGAAAGGTATCGATGTTGAACGAGGATGGTTCTATCATTACCACTGGCACGATTGTTCCTGTAAGACAAAGCGCGGAATGCTTTGGAAAAACTCGAACGGTCGTTGTTCTCAAAATAAAATCAAACGATGACGGAATAGAATACGACCAAGCGACTTGGATTTCCAAATACACCAGTTATCCTCCCGCTCCTCCTCCAACTCCACGCCCTGTTCGAAGTATGCGCAGCCC
>CAYHBD010000037.1:0-1597 GCA_964354805.1 uncultured archaeon
AAAAGCAAGTGAGGGAGGCGGTCGCTACGCTCCCCTCACTCGCTTGGTCTCGCTCCGTATCTCCTCACCAACCTTTAACTCGCGGATAGCCAGGGAAAAACGGGCTGCAGGTTCACTCCCGAACTTCTTAATAGTGAATACCCGAGTCAGGTAATCGCCTATCTGCAGGTAAGGTAGAAGCTGAGCTCGCAGCGTCTTGGAGGTCACATCATAATATGGAGCTCCAATCTGCTTTGTCCCCAGTGCCAGGTGTAGCCTCAGCACATCTACCATGATACCATCAGGTGCTCGCACCGGCTTAATCATAACCGGAGCCTGCTCATAACGAGTAACCCTAAGTGATACCTCCTCCCCACTCTCCATCTCCAGTATTTCGAAAGGTGATTCTAATGTCATAGCTCCCTCCTTTGTTCTTGGTCAATTATTTGTGAGAAAATGGATAGTTTTTGGTGAATTGTCCGATTTCCCTAGATACGAAAAGTGCCAATAATGAGCCGAGACCGCCCGCCCAGATATAGAATGGTTGATTCCCATTATTATTATATCTATAGGTATATTAATAATAATAATACCCCGGAGGGGGGGTTGTTAAGGGGGGTAGGGAATGACTTTAATAACCCTCCCTGTTCTCAGCCATCGACCTTTCAAGTGTGGCTTTATTACACCACTTCCCACCTTTTGTTGCCGGTGGGTGAGCTAAGCCATATTTACTTTCTTGCCAGGGAACGTGGTGAACAGGACATGTGCCAGAGGCTACGCCAGATGCGGGAGCAGCGCCTTCTCCAAGAGCAGCTGCTAGCTTGGTCAAAATGATAATGACGTTGTTGATACTACTGACAATCTCGCTCCTTGTTATTATCTTGCTGGGGGTAGAAGTCATGTTGCACCTCCATTTTAGCTGTCCTTAAAATAGATGCTCGGCCTACTGGTCAGGTATTTACAGGTCGCTCTCAGGCAATAGTGGATACCGAGTCGCCACTTGCCCTGCTTACAGGTAACGCACCGCCTCATAATCTCCTCATCGCTGAGGCGTCTCTTCTTCCCTTCGCTGCTGGAGCCTCCAGGCATCAAACTTCACACCCCCCTCTAGGATGTCTTTTAGCTCCCCCATCTTCTCCACCAGCACCAAAACCCTGCCTATCGCCTCAGAGTAGCTCTCTCGCTTCTCCTGGAACTCCTGGAGCTTGTTGTAGACCTCTTCTGAGACCTTGATTGTCTTGCTCATTCTACCTCCTCTGTCTCTCCTGGGAGTGTAGTTAGCATACCGCATCGAGTAGGGTGCCCGCATGATTTGTAGAGCTCTAGGGCTGCAATGCCTAACGAGATAGCTTCATAGAGAGTAGGGTCGGATTCTTTAGGAGTAACGAATACCACTTGCTGTAGGTTTTTAATCGCTTCGTCTATGGTTGTTGTTACCACCTCCTTTACTTTGATATTGCCTCTTCGTAACTTTGCTATTGCCTCCTCGTAGGCTTTCCAGGCTGGAGCCGTTGCCTCCTGGTAGGCTTTCCAGGCTGGAGCCGTTGCCTCTTCGCGGGCCTTCTTGGCTAGAGCCGTTGCCTCCTCGTAGGCTTTCCAGGCTGGAGCCGTTGCCTCT
>CAYHBD010000038.1:0-19254 GCA_964354805.1 uncultured archaeon
CCAAAGACGACTTTTATTGCAGGCCGTTTGCCGGAAAAAACCTGCCCGAAAAGTATTTAAATGAGACCAGCGGATATAGTTATACTGAGAGCCTAGCTGCATTGCGTTAAGCAATGCAATTAATGCGATTTTTTTACCAGCAACGGCTTTGCAAAAAGCGTTCTGCTGGGAGCAATGACTTAGCTTGAGCACACGCATGTGTGCGCTAGCATGTGGGCTCGATGACAAGCCTTTTGCAAAGCAAAAGGCTTTGTGAAGAATTTTTTTTTCCCAAGGATTTTTTCCGAAGGAAAAAAAAGCTTTGCAATTGCGAAGCAATTGCATTTTTTCCCAAGGCTTTTTTGGGTGAGCAAAAAAGGCTTAATGAGTGCCACAGTTTTTTGTGGCATGATGCAGGCTTGTGAAAACAGGGCAACGCACCGAATTTTTTTTCGTTGCATTGCTTTGTTTAAGAAAGTTGTTAACCAATTCCAAATGGGTTTCCAAAACACTGAATTGAATTGCGGCAACAACCATCTAAATTTAATTCTGTGTAATTCCAGCTGATCCTGCTGGAGGATACTGCTATCGAAATCCGATTTAGACATGCAAGTTTCAAAGGCGTATACGGCGTCTTTGGCGAACGGCTCAGTAACACGTGGATAATCTAACCTTGAGATGGGTTAAACCCGGGAAACTGGGGGTAATGCCATATAAGCAATTGATACTGGAATGTTCAATTGCTGAAAAGGAGTTGCACCATGCAAATTTCCGCTCAAGGGTGAGTCCGCGGTGGATTAGGTTGTTGGCGGGGTAAATGCCCACCAAGCCTTTGATCCATACGGGCCTTGAGAGAGGTAGCCCGGAGAAGGACACTGAGATAAGGGTCCTAGCCCTACGGGGTGCAGCAGTCGCGAAAACTTTACAATGCGCGAAAGCGTGATAGGGGGATTTCGAGTGCAAGCTTTGCTTGCTTTTGCCAGGCCTAAAAAGCCTGGCGAATAAATGGGGGGCAAGATACGTGCCAGCCGCCGCGGTAATACGTACTCCATGAGTGGTATCCACTTATATTGGGCCTAAAACGTCCGTAGCATGTCCAAAAAGTCTTTGGTGAAAGCAATTGGCTTAACCAATTGAAATGCCAAAGAAACTTTTGGGCTAGAGGCCGGAAGAGGTCAAGGGAATTTCAAGGGTAGCGGTGAAATGCTATGATCCCTGAAAGACCCCCAGTAGCGAAGGCGCTTGACCAGTACGGACCTGACCGTGAGGGACGAAAGCTGGGGGAGCGACCCGGATTAGATACCCGGTTAGTCCCAGCCGTAAACGATGTGGACTTGGTGTCCTAGTACCCAAGAGGTACAGGGGTGCCGTAGGGAAGCCGTTAAGTCCACTGCCAGGGAAGTATACTCGCAAGGGTGAAACTTAATGGAATTGGCGGGAGCTCACTACAAGGGGTGGATGCTGCGGTTCAATTGGATACAACCCCAGATAATCTTACCAGGGCCGACAGCAGAATGATGGACAGGCTGAAGGTCTTTCCTGACGCGCTGAGAGGTGTTGTATGGTCATCGTCAGCTCGTACTACGAAGCGTCCTGTCAACTCAGGTAACGGGCGAGACCCACATCCATAGTTGCTATTTGCCATTTCTGGCAAAGCACTCTATGGAAACTGCAGTGGCAACACTGAGGAAGGAGTGGGCAACGGTAGATCTGTATGGCCCGAATGCCCTGGGCAACACGCGGCATACAATGGCTGAGACAATGAGTTCCGAGCCCGAAAGGGTAAGGTAATCCCCTAAACTTAGCCTCAGTTCGGATTGAGGGTTGTAACTCACCCTCATGAATGACTGGAATCCCCAGTAATCGCGCTTCATTAAAGCGCGGTGAATACGTCCCTGAGCTTTGCACACACCGCCCATCAAGCCAGTTGAGTGAGGTTCGGATGAGTAGTTTTCGAAAGAAAAACACGATTCCGCGCTCCGCGAGACGGGCTAAGTTGTAACAAGGTGTCCGTAGGGGAACCTGCGGACGGATCACCTCCTTCAATTTTCTTTTTAAAAAAAAGAAAATTGACTAAGAAAAAAAGCCCGGTTGCCAAGCAACCGGTTGCACAAGCCTGCAATTATTTTTAGAGGGCAATCCTGTGAGGGTGCAAGAAGCCGGGAACCATCTGAGCGCGCACTCGCAGGAAAAACCGAGAGTGCGAACGAAAGTGAGCACATTGGATTCGCGCAGCGAATCCGATTAATTCACAGCCGGAATTTGCCGGCTCTCGGAATTTGCCGAGTAGGGCTCATAGCTCAGTTGGTAGAGCGCTCCCCTTGCACGGGAGAGGCCACGGGTTCGAATCCCGTTGAGTCCAAACAGCTTTTCTTTTGGAAAAAGAAAAGCTGTATCAAAAGAAAACAGCTTCGCAGAAAAAGCTGTATCAAAGAAAAACAGCCAATTGCTTTGCAATTGGCAAGAAAAGTTGTTTGATTGGAGTGAAACAAAATGGCTGATGTAGCAACAATAGTAGGGGGGGCATTTCCGTCCGGGACGGTAATCGTGGTTGTAATAGCTATAATTGCGATAGTCGTGGCTTGGAAAGTGTTTAAGTTTACGGTGAAGAAGGTAAGCGCAGTTGTTCAGGGATTGGCTGCATTGGCATTGGTTGGATATGCCCTTACAGCAAACCCGTTGAACCTGACTGTTGCTTTTGGCATTGCGGGAATTGGAATATTGTTTGGGGCGATCTCGAACATTTTCGGTTGAAAAGAAATTTGAATGCATGGAGGAAAATTAAATGAAAAAAGTTTTGCAGATAATCCAAGCAATCTTGGCGGCGTATGTTTTGGTTGCCTTTGTGTTGGGATTTTATGTGAATGTTCCAATGATTCCCGATGTGAAGGGAACTGCGCCTGGAATTGTTGTGGCAATAATTGCGCTTTCAGTTGCGGTATTAATTGACGCAATTGCAGAGTTCGGTTGTTGCGAAACAAAAAAATAGTTTGTTTAGGCATTATATTCACAAATAGATTATTTTTCACTTTTGTGAACGCAGCTCGGGAGTTTTTTCCCGAGTGAAGGATGATGCATGCGCGTGCAAAACGCGCCTGCGTATGATTCGCGCATTGGAGTAAAGAGAAGCGAGTTCAATTGCTAGTGTATTTCCACAGGCCTTTTTTCCTTTGGAGAGAAGGCTTGAAGAAAAACCGTGCACGCCGCTTAGGGGATAACTAGGCTCAGCTGGCGATGAAGGGCGTGGCAAGCTGCGATAAGCCTTGGTGAGACGCATGCGGTCTTTGAGCCAAGGGTTCCTGAATCGATTCGTCAGAATTGTGTACCCCGGGAATTGAAGCATCTTAGTACCGGGAGGAAGAGAAATCAATAGAGATGCTGTTAGTAGCAGCGAGCGAAGGCAGCATAGAGCAAACCGAATCCCCTGCAGCAATGCAGGGGAAATGTGGTGCGGCTGGTTAACATCCAAATAGCAGAGCTAAAGGGGGCTGGAACGCCCTGCCACAGAGCATGATAGCTGCGTAGGCGAAGGCTTGATGGATGATTTCCAGTACCAAGAGTATTGCGCATCCGTTTTTGCGCAAGAAGAGTGGGAGTCATTAACTTCCAACCCTAAATACTGAGCTGAGACCGATAGAAAACTAGTACTGTGAAGGAAAGTTGAAAAGCATCCCTGACGGGAGTTTAAAAGCGCTTGAAACTAAGCGGTTACAAAACAGATTTCTGCCTGGAAGAAACGAAGCTTTCTTAAGAGAGCAGAAGAAATTCTGCAATCGAGGAAGGCTGATCAGGGTGGAATCGTTCGTCTTGAAGCACGAGCAAGGGAGTTTAACGCAGTGGCAAGGTTAATTCCGTTATGGAAGAAGCCGTAGGGAAGCCGAGTCAGCGTATTTCCGAAAGGATTGAGGCTGAGAGCTTAAACGCTTTAGTCACTGCGTTCAGACCTGAAACCAGTGCGATCTACGCCTTGGCAAGATGAAGCCATTCATCAGAATGGTGGAAGTCTGCAACCGATTCTAGTCTATCTGTTCGGGTGACTTGGGCGTAGGCGTAATATGCGATTCGCGCCTGGTAATAGCAGGCTCCTCCTGAACTAGGTCTTAGCCTAGCCTGGCCGGAGCATGCCAGCAGGGTAGAGATACTGATTAGAAAGTACTGGGCCGAGAGGCCTAGCTTTCTTGTCAAACTCCGAATCTGCTGGCTGCATAGAAGGCCGGAGTAGGGGCGCCGGGGTAAGCTTGGTGTCCAAGAGGGGAACAACCCAATCTTGGGTTAAGGCCCAAAAATGCTGGTTAAGTGTTACTCGAAAAGTGTCCTTTTCCTTAGACAGTAGGGAGGTTGGCTTAGAAGCAGCCATCCTTTAAAGAGTGCGTAACAGCTCACCTACCCATGGACAAGGGCCTTGAAAATAATCTGGGCTAAACCAGCTGCCGATACCCAGGGGAGCATTCTGTTTTGAGTGCTTTCCGATAAGGAGGTGTTCCGATAGCATGGAAGCGAGGTGAAAACATCTCGTGGAGCTGTTGGAAATATAGATCCTTGCACTAGTAATAACGATAGAGCCGTGAGAATCGGCTCCGCCGAAAGGGCAAGGGTTCCTTAGCGCTAATCATTAGCTAAGGGTTAGTCGGTCCTAAGCTCTACCGTAATGCGGTAAGAGCGAAAGGGAAACAGGTTCATATCTCCTGTACCACTACAATACGTTTTCGGTAACGATTGCCTTGCTTCCGATGCTTTGGGCTAAGCCAAGCATGCCTGTCAGCATGTTCAATTGGAATAAATCTCCGGAGAGCAGTAAGTGCGAGAAAGAGATTAAATCCAAAAATAGTCGCAAGATTGGCTGATGCCTGGAGCCCTTGAAAAGGGAGCAGGGAAGGATTTGTGGTGACCGTACCAAGAACCGAGAAAGGTGCCCCTGGCTTAGAAAGCCAAGGCGTATCAGGGTAACTTAGCCCAGGGAACTCGGCAAAATAGCCCCGTATCTTTGGTATAAGGGGTGCCTGCTCTGTGAAGGGCAGGTTGCAATAACAAGAGGAGTCCGACTGTTTAGTAAAAACACATGTGGCTGCGAGTCCGCAAGGATGCGAATAGCCGCTGACTTCTGCTCACTGCCAGTACGTGAAAACCCCGTTCAAGGGGCCTAAGCGCTGGTGAAGAGCGGGCCTAACTCTGAGGCTCTCACGGTAGCGTAATACCTTGCCGGTTTATTGCCGGCTTGCACCAACGAAGTAACGAGATTCCTACTGTCCCGGGCTTGGACCTGACGAACTTGCTTCCCTAGTGAATATGCGGGGAAATCTCAACGGGAAGAGAAGACCCCACGGAAGTTTACCGCAGTCTGATGTTGTGGTACGGTTTTGGGAGTGAAGCGTAGATGGGAGCGTCGAAGCAATTTCGCCAGAGGTTGTGGAGCGACAATGGGACACCATCCTTTCAAAACTGTATTGCTCACCTGAAAGGGGACAGCATTTGATGGGCGGTTAGGCTGGGGCGGCACGCCCCTGAAAAGATATCAGGGGCGCCCAAAGGTCTGCTCACGCGAGTTAGAAATTCGCTTTAGAGTGCAAGGGCAAAAGCAGGCTTGACAATGTTCCGCACAACAAGGAACGTTGATTCGAAAGAAGGGCCTAGCGAACGCCAGTGTGTCCTTTAGTGGGACCCTGGTCTTACAGTGAACTTACCCTGGGGGTAACTGAGTGGTCGTGGGTGAGAGTCCATATCGACCCCACGGTTTGCGACCTCGCCGTCGTCTCAAGGCATCCTGGCTGTGCATAAGCAGCCAAGGGTGGAGGTGTTAACTCATTAAAGCCTTTCGTTAGTTGGGTTGAGAACGGTGCGAGCCAGTTTGGATACTATCTGTTGAGGTTGTTGGTTGTCTGAAGGAAAGGTGCCATCAGTACGAGAGGAACGTGGCATCGTAGCCTCTAGTGTGCCAGTTGTCTGACAAGGCAATGCTGGGAAGCCACGCTATAGTTGATAAGAGCTGAAAGCATCTAAGCTCGAAGCAACCCCTGAAAATAGACAACCGATCCTGAAGGCAGCAGTTCAACCTGCTTGCTGTAGGGACGAGGGCGCCAATAGAACATTGGTTTGATAGGTTGGTTGTGTAAGCACAAAGCCTCGGCGATGTGTTCAGCATGCCAATACTAATAGCCCGAGGGTTTTTTGTAAGCCTTTTTTTCTTACGGAAAAAAAGCCTTGGGAAAAAGGTTTTGCTGTTGCAAAACAGGCCTTTTTTCTAAAGGAAGAAAGGGCTTCACAAGGGGAACAACAGTAATTGAATTCGATTCACTTTGCTCCAATGCGCGAATTAATTTTCTTTTTCTCGCCAAATTTTTGCAGAAAATTAAAAATGCTTTTTTTCAAAAACCATTACCTTTAAATTCCCTAATATACATAATTATGTTTGGGTAGTGGAAGGCTGGCCAACGCTTCCCCTGAAAAGGGTTTGAAGTGAGGAAAGTCCGCCCTCCCAAAACAAAAAACAGGTTCCGAGAGGAACCCCGGGGGAACAGAAACGATATCATGGCAGAACTGTCAAAGGTTTTGCCGTGAATGAAACGCGCCCCTGGTTAACATTCGCATTGCAAAATGCGGATGGGGTGCAACGCCTTAGAGCGGCTTAGACAAATGCCGGCAACCCAATTCGAAAGAAAAGGGCTAACAAAAGGCGGCTTATTCTCCACTGCCCACATCTTTTCTTTTAGAAAAAGAAAAGATGTATCAAAAGAAAATGCTTCGCAGGAAAACCTGCACTAAAAGAAAAAATTTGGTAAAAGAAAAAACCCGTTTTTTTAAACCTTTTCCAACCTATTTCTTCTCATGTGGACTGCAAAAAAGCTTGTAGAGGCATACCTGCGCTTTTTCAAGGAAAAAAAGCACGCGATTATCCCAAGCTCTTCGCTTATTCCTGAGCACGATCCTACTGTTTTGTTCACTACAGCTGGAATGCACCCGCTTGTTCCATTCCTTTTAGGGCAGCCCCATCCTCTCGGAAAAAGGCTTGCAAACAACCAAAAGAGCCTTAGGACAGACGACATTGAAGAAGTGGGAGATGCATCGCACCACACGTTCTTTTTCATGTTAGGCAACTGGAGCCTTGGGGACTATTTCAAAAAAGAGGCAATTGAATTCAGCTTTGAGTTCCTTACAAGCAAAAAATGGCTTGGCCTGCCAAAAGAAAAAATCTATGTAACCTGCTTTGCCGGAGACAAGGATGCACAGCGCGATGAGGAAAGCGCAAAAAATTGGGAGAAAGTGGGCATACCAAAGGGAAGGATTTATTTTCTGCCGAAAAAGGACAATTGGTGGGGCCCTGCAGGAAAAACAGGCCCTTGCGGTCCTGACACTGAAATGTTTTTTGACACCGGAAGGGAAAAGTGCGGAAAGGAATGCAAGCCAGGCTGTGGGTGCGGAAAGTATTTTGAAATCTGGAACGATGTTTTCATGGAATACAATAAAACAGCGGAAGGAAAATTCGAGAAATTAAAGCAGCAGAATGTTGACACTGGAATGGGCGTGGAAAGGACAGTTGCAGTGCTGAACGGCTTACAAAGTGATTACGAAACGGAATTGTTCAAGCCAATAATGCAGAAAATAAAGGGATTGAGCCATTCCTTCAATGAAAGAAGCGCCAGGATTATTGCTGACCACCTGAGGGCAGTTGTTTTTGTTTTAGGCGAGGGGAAGGGAATTGTTCCAAGCAATGTGGAGCAGGGCTATGTCCTCAGGAGGCTTATCAGGAGAAGCGTCAGGCACGCAAGATTGCTTGGCATTGAGGGAAAGTTCTGCAACGAGATTGCTAAGAAAGTTATTGAAATTTACAGCGATGAATGGCCTGAATTGAAAAAGAATTCCGGCTTGATTTTCAAGGAATTGGAGGCTGAAGAAGAAAAATTTGCGCGTGTTCTTGGTGAAGGCATTAAAGTGGTTGAAAAAATTTTTAGGAAAGAAGGCAAAGTGAGTGGAAAGGATGCTTTCTTGCTATACCAGAGCTTCGGCTTTCCATTGGAAATGACTGTTGAAATAGCAAAGGAGAAAGGATTGAGCATTGACAGGGCGGAATTTGAGCGCGAGTTTGAACGCCATCAGGAGATTTCAAGGCAGGCTGCTGCAGGAAAATTTAAATCGGGGCTGGCAGATCACAGCGAGACAGCAGTCAGAATGCACACTGCAACCCACCTGCTGCACGCTGCTTTAAGAAAGGTTTTGGGAGAGCATGTGCAGCAGAAAGGCAGCAATATCACTCCAGAGAGGCTGCGCTTTGATTTTTCTCACCCTGAGAAAGTGACTGAAGAACAATTGCGGAAAGCGGAAAAGCTGGTGAATGAAGCTATTGCAAAAGGGATTGATGTCAAAAGGCAAGAGATGAAGCTTGATGAAGCGAGAAAGAAGGGCGCGCTTGCTTTCTTTGAATCAAAGTATGTTCCGGAAAAAGTTTCAGTTTATTCAATCGGCGATGTGAGCAAAGAGGTCTGCGCAGGCCCCCACGTGCAAAACACTAAAGAAATCGGGAAATTCAAGATTGTAAAAGAGGAAGCTGTCAGCGCAGGAGTGAGAAGAATAAAAGCCGTGATTGAATGAAATTAATTAAAAAAATAAATTTGTTTCAATTTATTTGTTCGGCAAACAACGCAGCTTAGAAAAGCTTAAATAAAGCAAAAGCCATTCTTTTAATCAATGAAAAAAGGCATTATTGCATTATCTGTTTCAGTTCTTTTTCTAGCGATTGCTCTAAGCGGGTGCGTTCAAAGGTCATACTGTGGAAATGACGTGTGCGAAACAATGGGCGTTCCGCCTGAAACGCCAGCAAACTGCCCAGCAGACTGCGGACCGGCGCCTGAATGCATTAAAGAGGGTAACACTGGAATTGAAGGAGAAGATGAATGCTGTGAAGGATTGGGTGAAATCAGCAACTGCAGCGGTGATGAGACAATGTGTGGGTGCGGACCTGGTTTCATCTGCACCTACTGCGGAAATACTGAATGCGGCCTAGGGGAAAATGCGTGCAACTGCCCGCAAGACTGCAAATCATCAATTACCGTGATTTCCCCAAACGGATGGGAGGAATGGCAGATTGGGGGGGAGTATGACATTAAATGGGAATCCACGAATGTTGATAATGTTAATATTTATTTGGTTTTTCCTGACGGAGCGCTATGTTTTCTGAAAACAACGCCTGCATCGGAAGAACATTATTTGTTTCCTTTTCTTGGCGGGTATCAATGCCCAAACATTGATAGAGTTCCTCACTCTCAACCTAACAATAATTATAAAATAGCGATATTTGGCGACCCGCAGAATGTAAGTGATTATAGTGATAATTATTTTTTGATTGTTTATGCTTCTATACAGCCTTCCATTACTGTTCTTTCGCCCAATGGGGGAGAACAGTGGCAGATTGGCAAAACATATGATATCATTTGGAATACAACACTTTACCATCCCAGCGGTAAGGTTGGCCTTGAACTATGTGATACAAGGGGCATCCCTGGTGTGACTCCCCCCGGTACAAATTTGTGCAGTGAAATTACTACTAAAACAAACTCCGGGAGCTATTCTTGGTTAATCCCACAGCAATTGGTGGGAATGATCGTTGGTGGAGAAGATATATATAAAATTCACGCAAGGATTTGGCCAGAGGGACTACAAAGATGGGCATGGCATGATTTAAGTGATAATAATTTTAGCATTGTTTCTGATGGCTCATGAACATTTTTTTCAGAATATTAAAAACAAAAAAAGAGGTAATTTGCTTGAAGAAAACAATTTTCATTCTAACAATTGCATTCATTGCTTTAAGCGGGTGCATTGGACCGGTTGCAGTATGCGGAAACGGCATTTGTGAAGCAAGCGAAACAGCAGAAAACTGCCCAGCAGACTGCGGACCAACAGATACAGTGTATCTTTCGAACTGCCAGCCAATTTCAAAAGGCGGCACATATTTGCTCACGCAGCCGGTCTCTTCCACCACTGGCCCTTGCTTCAGCATTTACGCAAGCAATGTTCTGTTAGACTGCCAGGGCAATGCAATAACAGGCGGCGGCAGGGGCAATGGAATCCATGTAAGGCAGCAAATCAAAAATGTCACTGTCCAGAACTGCAAAGTGAGCGATTTTGTTATAGGTATTGAGGTGGACATTCTTGACTCAGGCATATTCTTAAGCAACAACAAAGCATGCAACAATAGCTTGTATGACATACGCTGCGAAAGCCCAACCAGCGGAACAAAAACAAACACAGCAGACAAAGTCAACAACTGCTCATCTGAAATCATAGGAAACAAATGCAGCGGCTACTGCGGTGACGGCCAATGCACCTACCCTGAAGACAAGTACAACTGCCCGGCTGATTGCGGACCTCCAATATGCATTACAGAGGGCAACACTGGAACCAGCGGGGAAGATGAATGCTGCGAAGGCTTGAGCCAGATTGACGACTGCTATGGTTCTGGACAAGCTTGCAGCTGTGCAATTGACAGGTTTGTCTGCACTTACTGCGGTAACGGTGAATGCGGCTTGGGGGAAAACCAATGCAATTGCCCAGAGGACTGCAGGCCTGATGGAGCAAAGTATTGCAATGAGATGGGCGGGCAAATACTTTATAATGATTATTTTTATACTGAGATTGATAAAAGAAATTTTTGGAAAAGCACTTCTGCAGTTTTTTACAGTTGCGATGGAGATGTGGTTGATGCAGCTGACGGCAATTGCTGTATTGGCGAACTACGTTCCTATTGGAATAGCACTGGTTCTTTAAGTGAGGTTAAGGTAAATGACCCGTTTTTGATTAATTTTTATATACGGGACCAAAACCCCATTGTTAGGGTTGAATATGATGATGGAACAAGCGAAACAATTGATTGCAATGTGCAGGCGCCTTATGGCGATTGCCAGTTTTCTACAACCAAGCGGTTTTTTAGTACGCCTGGCACAAAAAAAGCCACTTTTTTCTTTGAAACAGGGCCAATTGCTGAAAAATCAATTGATGTAACCGTGGATGTTTTAAGCGAAAGCGATTTCACAAACCTGTGCGAGCAAAGGCAGAATGAGCCAATCGAAGCAGAGATGATATCCAAAGGCAGCAAACTACCTTCCTCAAAGAGATTCCTCTCAAGCGGCAGGCTTGCGACAATTTCATTTGGGGAAGAAGGTTATATCATTGACCCTGCTGTTGCAGCAGAGTATTTAAAGATGAATCCAAATGCAAGCTTTGAGGAGTTACAGCAGGCAACTGTTGAAAACACTTACATAGTTGAACTGCAGCAAGAGCCGGCTCTTCAAATATACTACGATAATTTTGCATCAGCGCTTGAGAGCGCATTGCAGAAATACGGTTTTGATTCGCCCGCATTCAGGCAGCTGAAGAAAGAGGCTGAAAGCTTTGTTAAAAATTACGCAACAGAAATAGAGAAAACACAGCAGACAGTTATTTCACAGGCAGAAGCCCTTGGCGCAGAAGTCAAGAGCAGATACAAGTACTCATTCAACGGCTTTTTGATAGAAATTCCGCAAGGAAAAACAGTTGCCGTGCTTTCTTCCCTGCAAAGAAACAGCAAAGTAAAGAAAATCTACCCAAACATGCGGGTTGAAGCAACACTCAATGAAAGTGTTCCATTAATAAACGCTGACAAGGTTTGGGCTGCATTTGGGGCAAAAGGAGAAGGCGTAAAGGTTGGAATAATCGATACTGGCGTTGATTACACGCATCCGGACTTGGGTGGATGCCTTGGAACAGGCTGCAAGGTTGAGGGCGGATATGATTTCGTAAACTATGACAATGATCCAATTGATGATATGGGGCATGGAACGCATGTTGCTGGCATAGTTGCATCAGATGGCGAGCTCAAGGGTGTTGCACCAAAAGCATCAATCTATGCAATAAAGGTATTGGATGCAGGTGGAAGCGGTTATTGGGACTGGGTCATTGCTGGAATTGAATGGGCAATAGACCCAAACGGAGACAAAGACATCAGTGACCATCTTGATGTAATAAACCTGAGCCTTGGCGGCCCTGGCGATCCGGACGACCCAGTAAGCAAAGCGATTGACAGAGCAGCTAATGCAGGCATTGTGCCAGTTGTATCAGCAGGAAACAGCGGCCCGAGTGCGCAAACAATTGGCTCTCCTGGAACAGCAAGAAAAGCGCTGACTGTTGGAGCTTCCTATAAAGGCGGCGGAATAGCTGGTTTCAGCTCAAAAGGGCCAGTGATTTTCAACAATGAAGTTTTGCTGAAGCCGGAAGTGTCAGCTCCTGGAGTTGACATCTGCTCAAGCCAATATGATTCTGCTTGGAATGACAGAAAATGCTTTGATGACAAGCATGTTTCAATAAGCGGCACAAGCATGGCTGCACCGCATGTTGCAGGAGTTGCTGCTTTGCTTAAACAAGCTCACCCCGAATGGAACAATGAGCAAATAAAAAGCGCAATAGTAAACAATGCAAGGGAAATGCCAAAGGAGACTGTTTTCGCGCAGGGAAGCGGTGTTGTTGATGCACTCGCTTCAGCAAATGCTGTTCTCTTAATGCAGCCTGCTGTAGCAAACCTTGGTTTTTTCAGCGACCACAATGAGGCAGTTATTGAGGTCAAAAATGTTTCAGGCATGGCGCAAGGCATAAGCGCTGCTGAAACAGTTAATTTTGATAGAATTGATATTGACGAAATATTTGATTCAAATGTTCAGTTGCGAACCATTATTTCAAAAAATTGCCTGCAGCCAGGGGAAACAGCAACGCTCTCAATAAGCATTGCCAGCCCAAATCCAGCGTATGGGATTTACGCCGGCAATATGCCTGTTTTATTCCACCCAAATTGCGGAATAGAGGCAACGGGAAGCCAGAACATTCCTGTTTCCTTTGCAAAGGTAAAAGTTGTTCAAATAGACCTGAACATAGATCCATTGCCTGGGGATGACTCAAAAATATTTTACGAGTATCTCATTATTGTCAGGGATTTGGATGGCAGATTCATTGATGCAACCCAGTTTTATGGGAAGCTTGAAGACGTGCCAGCTGAGCCCCAAAGCCTTCTTATTCCCTCAGATGAAAACCGCTTTGTTCTTTTATTTGAATCAGAATACGAACAAAAATTTACTGATATGAGGTTCAGGTTTGGCGCAAAGGAAATTGTGGTTGAATCCAATGCACTAACAGTTGAAATCGATGAGCATGCTGTTGATGAAATTGAAAACAGTGTGCCAAGCTATCTTGAATCAAAGGGATTGCAGGACGCTGTTTTAACTGTAATCTTTTCAACAAAAATTGGGGAAATGACATCTAAACTTGGCTGGGGTTACTCCGAGAGTAGCACTGCCTGCAGAGTGTGGCATGAGCAATACAAGGTTTACAGGCTTTTGGGCTTTGACAGGGAAAGTGATTTTCATTTAATGGTTCAAGCAGTCCCAACCGGTTTTTCATTCTATAACACCCCGCAGTATCATTTTATTGTAAGTGAGGCAAGTTACCCCTCAGGTAATTTGCGATTTGAGGTAAATGCAAATTCCATAAAAGAGACAGAGCTGGTAGTGAATGACTCAATCAGCCTTACAAACCAGATTCTGCAAGGCTTTGCAGAATACCACAAAACTGACAATATAATAGGCACATCTGTTGTGCCCACAATACCAGGCAAAAAACAGGTATTCTACACAAGCAATCCAGAATTCGGATTCTGGATGCCAATCGATTATGACACAGTGGAAACAGTGCCTGAGCTTGCAAGAGACAACTGGCTGCCATTCTTTAGCTATTCAATGAACTTGTTCAATGGCAAAACCAGGAATGAGTTTGACTCCTGGTATTGGACAGACATTCCAACCGGCGATATGCCAAACCCGATTGAATTCATGAAAGAGCCGATAAAATTTGACGCTCTGATTCAATACAATAACTATCTGCAGCCAACCCTGAGAAACGCTTATAGAAATAATCAATTCTACTTTGGTATATGGGACAGATACAGCATGGAACAGGTTGCTGAAAAGAATAAAGGCAAAATCACTGTTACAACCCCGAGTGGAAGCATTGTAAGCGGGAAAGGCATTTACTTTATACTGAATTGCTTTGAGGATTCGAAGTGGAACTGGCCAAAAATTTACCCATGCGAAGAAGGAGAATACAAAATTCATGTTGACACTGAAGACCTCTTCAGGGGCGGCAGATACATAGCAGACTATAACGCAATTTGGGGAGGCAATTATTGGGATTTTTCAATAACTCCAATATAGCCAGCAGAGCTCAACCAAGCAAGGGGAATAGTTAAAGCTATATATTGCCTTTTACAACCACTTCATTGTGAACGCGCGTAAAACAATTTGCTGAATGAAAGCAGCATAGCTGTTTTGTTTTCAAAATCTCTTCACGCTGTAAGCAATCAGCACAATAGCCGGCGCCAGCAGAATCATTACCTGTTCTGAAAGCATTTCAATTGAAGCGCCTTTTATCAGGATTCCGATCAGAAGCTGGTTTGCTGCTGTCAAGGGAAGGAAGTTGCTTAGATTCTGCAGCAGCGGGCTCATTAACTGCAATGGCAGAATCATTCCGCTCAAGAAAATCATTGGCAGGATCAGAATCAGGCTGCCTAGGATTGCTGTTGACTGGGTTTTACTGAAATTTGTAATGAACAAGCCGAGCGAAATGAAGGAGAATGAAACAATTGCAATCGCTGCAATTATGTCCAAAACGTTTCCCTGCAGCTGGACGCCAAACGCAACCAAGCCAATCAGCAAAATCATCAAAGAAACAAGGAAAGCAAACAGCATTTGCCCAATCATTTTCCCAAAGATTAAAGTAAAGGGATGCGTTGCCGAAAGCCTCATCCTCAAATGAGCCCCTTCGCTCTTTTCAGTAATAACACTCATTGTAGAGAACAGCAGGCAGGTGAGCAGCAAAACCAATGCAAGTGAAACAGGCATTATAAAAGACAGGACATTCAATTCCTTGTAAATGTTTTTTTCAAAGGCCTGAATTGGCCTTGCAAGAAAAGCAGGATTCAGATTGCTCAGTTCGCCCAAAACGGCAGTGAAATCATTGAGCATTACCTTGCTGTTGCGCAGCTTTCCGCTTACCTCCTGCTTCAAACCCTTTGCCTGCTTTATTAAATTGCTTACCTCATCAATCGTTTGCCCAAGGCTGCTCAACTGCGAATTGAACGCACTAATATCAGCTGTTGTTGCATCAAGCGTTGAATTCATGTTGTCAAGAGCCTGCTTCTCCTTTTGCAAGGCAGCATCTGCTGCATCCAGATTTTGCCGCATGCTTGCAATCGTCTGCCTGCTTTCCCCAATGTCACTCTTAATCTGTTCCAACTCAGCTATAGAAGAATCCATTTGCTCCCTGGTGCGCGTTACTTCACCCTGCAATTTCAAGATATCTCCCCTTGAGGTATCGGGTATGGCTAGATCATCAGCTATTTTGCCAAGCCTTTGCTCATAATCGTAAAGGCTGTCCCTGTAATCATTTGCTGTCTTAATCTGCTTGCTTACTTTATCCTCATAAGCAGCCAACTTTGCATCACTGCTGTCGAGGTCTGCCCTTATTTCGATTATCTGCGCCTGGAAGGAGGCATAATCGGCATTGAATTGCTGTAAAACCTGTTTTGTAGATTCAACATTCTGGCTCTGCGTAGCAAGCCTGCTTTGCACTGTTGCCAAATCAATGCCGGCAATTGTCTGCTGCAATGAATCAATTTTTTGCTCAGCTTCATCAAGCTCGGCTAAATAGGAATCAATTTTATCTAATTCATCCTGCAAATCATTCCTTATCGGCAGCAATTCACCCCACAGGCGCTGGATTATCCTTGAACTAACTTCAAAAGAAGTCAGCTGGATTGCTGCCTTTGCAATCGGGCTGAACATCTGGCTGACAATGTAATTGCTGTTGTCAAGAAACAAATCAGTTGAAATCTGGCCTTCGGCTGTCTTCTTTTCACCAATAACCAAAGCGAAATCACTTTTGCCTGCTTTGACACGCTGCATTGCCTCAGCTGCACTGCCAGCCCTATAGATGTTCACCTTGTTCGTGTCCTCGATTATGCCAACCAGCTCATCTGCGGTGAATGAGCCAAGCTTTGCATCGCTTGTTATAAACAATGCAACATTTACCCTTTGGCCCTGAAGGTTGCCCCCGAAAGCAAGCCCTAAAGCAGCTATAACCAACACAGGGTAGATTATTATTAAGGCAAGGCTCATCCTCTGGCTTCTGATCAAACGCAGTTCCTTTGCAACAACCGAAGGCAGCGCATTCATCTTCATTCACTCTCTTGCTTTAAATTCATCAAACAACCCAATCCAATTGCAGGCAAAGCAGTCATTTTTGTTCACTTCATTCAATTTCTCAGCCATCACAATTCCACATTCAACATCAATAGCAATTGCTGGCAAAGCTTTCATATTATCCCTCTTTACCAAATTCCCAAAAAACCAATTCAGATAGTAAGCAAAGCATTCACTGCCATTCCCTTTTTCCCAGGTTGCAAACCAAATCAAGGCACCCATTGCTATTCCACCATTGCCCTTCCTGTCAGGTTCAGGAAAACATCCTCCAATTCCGGCTCCTTTACAACACTGCCCAAAACTTCATAGCCGGCTGCAGCAATTACTGCTGAAACCTTTACAATCGCTTTAGTTGAATCAGCCTGCTTTACTGGCAGAACCAGATTGCTTTGAACACACCTAACGGTAGTATTGGGCATTGCCTCATGCACTTTTGCAATCAATTCATCGCCAACGCTTTTATCCAATTTAAATACAAGAATTGTTTCACCGCCATACCGCTCGATCAGCTGCCTTGGCTCATCAAAAACCTCAATCTTTCCATTGCTCATTAACGCAACCCTGTCGCACAGTTTTTCAGCCTCATCCATGTAATGGGTTGTAAGCAGAATCGCTTTCCCGTTGTCCCGCAGCTGGTTTATTTTTTCCCACAACAATTGCCTCATTGTCGGATCCAGGCCGACTGTTGGCTCATCCAGAAAAACGATTTCAGGCTCGTTAACCAAAGAACAGGCAATGTTAAGCAAGCGCTTGAAGCCGCCGCTAAGCAGCTCTGCCCTTTTTTCAGCAAATCTCGCCAGGCGCAGCCAATGCATTAAATAATCTGCTTTCTCCAATGCCTTTGCCTTGCTTAATCCATACAATGAAGCAAAAAAGCAGATGTTCTGCCTTACAGTAAAAGTGCTGTAAAAGCTTGGCTCCTGCGGCACAATTGAAATCAAGCGCTTAACCCAGGCAGCTGTTGGCTTTTCCTCTTTGCCGAAAAAAGAAATGCTGCCACTGTCTGCTTTCAGCAACCCAACCAGGATATTTGCCAAGGTTGTTTTCCCGGCGCCATTCGGTCCAAGCAATCCAACAATTTCGCCTTTCCCAATATCCAAAGAAACCTTGTTTACAGCAACAGCAGGGCCAAAGCTCTTTGAAATATTGCTTGCAACTAAAACAGCATCAACCATTTGTGGAAAAATAGGAACAAAGTTATTTATATAACTTTTTAATTACGCAGCTACCGCCAATTGCCAATTAATCTGCATTTAACCAATTGAATTTTTGTTTTTTTGAATTAATCCGCTTTAACCAATTTAAAAAAAACAATCTGAATTATGAAATTTATTTTCCGAAAAATCGGAAAATTCCGCCGGCTCCCAAAAAAGCAAGTTTTTTATAATAGTTGTGCAATTAATTATTTTAGCATTAAGATAACTTAGGTGGAAGTTGTGAACAAAAAAACAATAATTTTGATAACTGCTTTAGCGGCAATTGTCTTTTCAAGTGGCTGCATTCAGCCGCCTGTCTGCGGCAATAACATCTGCGAATTGCTGGAAGATATAGTGAACTGCCCCAATGATTGCAGGGTTGCCTTTTGCGGCAATGCGAAATGCGAAGCAGGGGAAAACTCAACAAATTGCCCAAAAGACTGCCCAGCTGAAAAAATGTGCACAACAAACAGGGAATGCGGTATAAGCACGGTTTGCTGCGCTGGAAAATGCATTACGCCAGCCTGCACAACAAACGCACAATGCAATGACAATGACCCAACAACAACAGACAGGTGCTTGAACCTAGGCACATGCAATGCAGCGTGCAGCAACACAAAAATACTTGAAATATGCGGCAATGGCATCTGCAGCGCAAGCGAAGACGACTACACCTGCCCGCAAGACTGCGGATACTACTAAAAAGAAAATTTTAATTCTTTTTCTTTTTTTTATATGCATTTAAGCGATTAAACCCTTCTACATAATTTTTGATGGGGGCAAAAGCTATTTATACAACAAAATGCACTAATTTTATTTAATTCATTGAAGTTTTCTTCAATACGCTAAAAACAACAAAAAAGGGGGTATTTGTTTGAACGGAAAAATATTAATTTTAGCAATTGCAATAGTTGCATTCATCGCAGCAAGCGGATGCATTGGAGGACCAGTAACAGTGTGCGGAAACGGCATATGCGAAACAGGTGAAACAGCAACCAGCTGCCCAATAGACTGCGGGCCAAAACCAGGAAGCCTAGAGGTAACAGTAGTCAGCAGCTTCATAGGAGCAACACACCTTTCCGGTGCTAAAGTAATGGTTGCAGGTCCAGATTCTAACGTCGCTGTAACAGAATATACCAACAGTGACGGCATTGCGTTATTTGAATCACTGTCGCCAGGGGCATACAAAATCACTGCATCAAAGGAAGGCTACCTGCCAGCAGATGCAAACGCTGAAGTTGTGTCAGAGCAAAAAACAAGCGTTAGAATAAAACTGCCACTTCACATAGTAATACCATACTGCGGCAATGGAGCCTGTGACGCAAACGAAAACATTACTAACTGCCCAGTGGATTGCAACACGAGCAGTGAAGTTGTTTGCACCAGTAGCGATCCATCAAAGATAAATGTGAAAGACGCAAATGTTAGCAAGGCACCGGTCAATGGGCAAAAAGATTTTGGCATAATATTTTTGACTAACCTCACTGGCGGAAGCCTGGCAACTGTGGGTTTGTCAAGCGCAACAGGTGCCTTTGCTGGCAATACTTCAATTACATTGGGCCTTAGTACTTCATACATTTCAAGCGCAGGGATTACACTGACACCAGATGAAATGATAACAGGCGGAACTGGCGAAACAACATATTCAGAGAGCGCTATAAAAATTGAATACCATGACTATGCAGGATTCACAAGAAATGCAACAATTACCTGTACAGGGCCAATAACAGTAAATAACACATAGTGACATACCTAGATACAGTTGAACGATTCAAAAGAAAGGGCATTTTGTCTGCCCTTTTCCTTTC
>CAYHBD010000039.1:0-9092 GCA_964354805.1 uncultured archaeon
AATTCATTTAATTCAAATTTAGCTGCTTTCTCAGTTCCGCTGCTTTTTTCCTTCTCTTTGCCCTCTTGCCGAGAATCTGGGGCAGGCTTGACATGTTTGCCCAATAGCTTTGCAGCAATGTTAGTGTCATCCCCTGCCTGAAGGATTGAATGAATATCAATCCAAGGCCTGGCACATGGTTCAGGAAATCCCTGAATGAAAGATTGTACATCATTGCCCTCAGCCTGTGCGTGTTCATCAAAAGATATTGCTTCTTTCCGGGCAGCTGTTTCAGCGTGCTGCCTGAGCCAAAGTGCTTTATGACGCTGTCCCCTGCTTCAACCAATCCGAACCCGCTGTTCCTTGCCCTGTAGCACCAGTCTGTTTCCTCGCCATAAGCAGGAGAAAAATTATGCGCATCAAGCAGGCCAAGCTTTTGCAGGGCGCTTCTTTTCAGCAGCATTGCTGCGCCGCACAAAGCCTGTTTTTCCCTCGGCTTTCCGTTCTTTTTTGCCTTCTCAATACTGTCGCCAAAGCCTATCAGCGTGCTTCCGACAGCGGCAATCCTTTCATCGCTTTCAAGCACTTTTACTGCATTTGAAAGCCAGCCCTTTGTTAAAAGCACATCGTTGTTCAGCATGAACAAATAGCTGCCTTTCGCTGATTTGAAGCCCTGGTTGTTTGCAAAAGCAAAGCCACGGTTGCGCTTGTTGAAAATCACCTTGTCTACCAGGCCCTTTTTGCGCAGCTGCTGCAGCAATTCAATGCTTCCATCAGTGCTGCCGTTGTCTATAACAATAACTTCATATGCCGGATAGTCTGTATTTTGCTTTATAGAGTAAGCGCACTGGCGCATGAAATCCAGCGCATTCCAGTTCACAATTATTATTGAAACAAGTTTCCTGCTCATACTGCATCAATAAATGCTTTGATTTCCTTAACCAACCTCTGTTTGTTGCTTGCGATATTCGGCCTGAAAGAAGCTGCTTTTTCAATCGCTTTCCCCAGGCCTTTCACATCCGTAACTGCAATCGCTTTTCCCTCAGCTGCAAGGGCATCAGCCAAATCAAGCTGGTGGTCGTTTGTGTGCTCGCCGAAGCTTTTGAGCCTTGGCACAATGATTAATTTCTTTTTGCTGAGCATGCTGTGTATTATTGTTCCGGCGCCTGCATGGCTTATGACCAAATCAGCTTTCTTTATCTCTGCCTCGAATTCATTTTCGTTCAGGAAGCGCTTGAATGCGAAATTTTTTGGCTCAAAAGTGCAATTGCCTGTCTGGGCAAAAATTTGCAGCTGCTTTTTTTTGCTTGCAATTGCATCAGCTTCCTTGACCAGCCTGTCAAACTGCTGGGCATGCGTTCCAACGCTTACAAACACCTGCATTTCAAAACACGCTCCCGACACCTTTTCTTTTAGGAAAAGAAAAGCTGTACCAAAAGAAAAACTTTTTGAGAAAAAATAAACATTGCATTTAGAATACACTTCCATAGAATTTCGCTTTTGGGAAAAAGCGCAGGTTCTGCTTCCATTGCACTAAGAAAAGGTCGGCGAACCTGTACATTATCCTGCCGCTTAAGGAAGCGCTGTTGACCCTGCAGAAGCTCTCTATGAAAACAACCTTTTTTCCAAACAGCTTTGCAATCAGGCAGATTGCAACCGAGGTGTCAGCGCCAGTGCTTACAACAACAGCAGGCCTTTCTTTTAGAAAAATCAGGGTGCTCTGCACAAAATTAACTAGGAATTTTGCGGGATTCCTTCTCGGGCACATTACAAAATAAGTTTTTTCCCTTTTGCTTAAATCGATTGCGTTCAGCCTCTTGTCAGATACAAAAAAGTGCTGCATCCCGTTCCATGCATCAGCCAGCTGCAGCAATTCAGTCAAGTGCCCGCCTGCGCTGCATGCAAGACAGATTTTCTTATTCAACATTTTGCTTACCCGTTTTTTTACCAAAAGAGGCCGAAGTAACTCAAGCTAAATACAATAAAGCTTATGGCAAGCTGCATTAAAAGAATAATTGACACAACCTGCTTTTCAGTGAATTTATCCAGCCTCATTACAAAATGCGTCAGGCTGGCGGCTTTTCCAGGAGGCGCCCTGATTGTTCCGTCTCTTTGCGGCACGCCAAAGCCCTCTCTCTGCATTTTGAACCTGCCTTTCAAAAACAATTCAATGAAATAGAGTGCCATTAAAAGCACGCCGATTTTTTCAATGTTGCCAATTATTGAGATTGTTGCAATGCCAGCGCCTATCATCAGGGTTAAGGCATCTCCACCAAAAATTTTTGCAGGAAACCAGTTAAAGCGCAGGAATGCAAGCAGGGCGCCGAGCATTGCTATTGAAACAACAAGGGCTTCAATTTGCGCTGAATTGAATGCAATAGCTGCAAGCGTCGCCAGAATTATAGAGCCAAGGCCTGCCTCAAGGCTGTTCAGGCCGGCAAGCATGTTTGCTGCATTGCTAGCGCCTGTTACACCGATTGGGACAAAGAAAAGGCTGTATATTATGCCGAAGCTGACAACACCGAAAAAAGGCAGAATGTATTCAGCCGGAACAAAGCCGAATAACGGCAGCTTTATGGGCGGGTTGCTGATTTTCACAGCCATCAAAGGCAGGGCTGCAAACAATGGAATCAATGCATGCTGCCATTGCCTGATGCCTTTCTTCCAGCCGATCAAGTCGTCTATTACGCCTAAGAAGCCGACCATTGCGATTGTTGTAAAGCCTGCCAGGAGGAAAGTGAGGTTCAGTTCGATTGAGTGCAGGTATGTGCTGCAGAAAATTGCGAAAATTATGCCAGTGCTGAAGCCAAGCCAGACAACAACTCCGCCCATTTCCGCGATTTTCGGCTTGTTAAACTTGTTTACGTCAACCCCAGTAATTTTTCTTTGCTGCATTCTTACAATCCAGAAGGGCATTGTCCTGTTTGTTACAGCGAAAGCCGCGATGAAAGAAACTATGAGCGTTACAATCAGTGCAAGCATGGCAATAACCTAATATAAAATAAGAATTTAAACTTTCACTATTTCACGCTTGTCCTATGGCAGCTTGTCTTTCTTTACTTTGAATATTTTTATTCCTTCGCTGCCGTAAACCTCTTCAAAGTAAAGCATTGCATCTGGGTGGTGGAACCACACCTTTGACAGGGTTGTGTCATTTAGCGCAAAGTTAATGAGGTAAATGTTTATGTTGTCGGCGTCCCTGTATAAAAAGAACGGAACGCTTTGCTCTGTAACGTTGTAAGCCTGGCTCTGCCATGTTGTTGGAATGCTGTTCATCTGCTGTTCGTTCAAGCTGTTGTTGCCGCAACTGTACTGGATTGAGCCTGCTGCCCCTGTTCTGCTGCAGGGAACGGCATAATATGGCGGCCTGTAGAAATTAATTATTCTCGGGTCGCTGGCATTCATTGTATTGTAAGCGTAAGAGCCAAAGCTTCCCATTGTGCTGAACATGTCGTTGCTCAGAATAATGTAGTCGCTGTCATAGTGCTTGATTATTGCAGCAGCCTCATTTACATCAGGCGTTATAACGAATTTTGAGAAATCCTGGTCGGCGTCCCAGCTTAAATTCCTGTTGTCAATCAAAACGCTCCTTTCGCCAATGAAGCTGATCCAGTGGCCGTTGTTCCACCAATTGAACATTTTTGAGTTTTCCGGCGTGTTTTCCGGCTTTTGCATCCACGCCAGGGCCTTCTTCCAGGTTGGATTGCCCATTTCAATATGCGGAAACTGCTCCGGGACAAAAAAAGCTGCTGCTGCAACTCCAACCAGCAGCATGAAACCCATGCCTACTGCAATGCTTTTGGTTTCAATGCTAGGCCTGCCCTTGAAATAATGGAACAGCTCTGTTGTTACAAGGCCTGCTGCTGCTGCAATCGGCAAACCAAAAGCGAAAGTGAATTTCAGCTTATACCATGCCATGAATAGCGTTATCAGGACCCAGAAAAAAACAATTGCGCTCAAGTGCTCTTCTTTCTCCCTGTACATTCTAATTGGAATCAATAAGAGGGCAAGCCATGGGAAAACAATCAATGCATTGTATTTTGACCCAAAATACTGCCACCCTGTGTTTTCTTCCCCAACACTTTGGCCCAAAACGCTTGTAATTTTAAATAATTTGTCGATTGTTAGAAAACACCCAATTACCGAGAGAAAAATAATGAAAAGCAGAATCAATGCAATCAAATTAATTGTCTTTGCGGTGCTTTCCCTTTCGGCAGGCGCCCTCATTTTGTAGGCTAGGTAAAGAAACAAGCCTCCCAGCAGTGCGGCGCCTGCGAATAAAAATATTTCAAGGTCGCCTGGAATAGCTGAAAAAACGTAGGCTATTACGTTGTTTATCCAGCCGCTGCCGTAAGTAAAGGTGGCAACCGCAAAGAAGATTCCGAGAGAGACAGCGCTTAGCTTGATTAAGTCAATCGTTTGCTGAAAGTTTCTCTTTGAGTAAATGTACAGCAAGGCAAAGAACAAGTAGCCGCCTAACACCATTGGAATAAGCAAAAACATTTCCCACGTTATGCTCATAACAGCAAAGAAAAAGCCGGCAAGCACTGCATTAACCAAGCCTTTTTTATTGAAAACAGGGTTTTTTACAGCCCTCACAAAGAAAACAAAGCCAATCACCAGCCACAAGAAGCCCAAGCAGTCATTCTCATTGGTTCCGGCCATTGTCCTGTACACAAAGCTTGGAACCACTGCCGCCATAAAAGCCATTACATAGCCGCCTTTCCTGCCATACAATTCCTTTCCGAAAAAAAACATTGCTACTGCTGTCAATGCCCCGAAAAATGCAGGCAGAACCTTTGCAAACTGAATCCACAGCCACTTGTCATATGGGCCGTTTAGCGTAGCAATTTTATAAATCGCTGCCTCAAAATACCAGAAGAAAACATCTGTTGGCCTGCCACCGCCGCCCATAAAGTAATAAGCCATCATGTCATGTTCAGGCGCATATCCGTTTTGAATCACAAAGCCGATCATCCTTGAATGGTAGTATGGGTCAAAGCCGAACATGTATTCAAATATCAGCAGGTGCCCCCTTACACCAAAAGCAAGCAAAAAAATCAATGAAACACAAAAAAGCTGCTTTCTGTCAATTGAGCGCAGCCTTTCCAAAATTGTCTGCTGGGGCATTTAATTATACTAAAAACAATATCTTTAAATAAGAAAGCACTATTGCAAGCCTGGCATTATTGCAAGTCTGGCCTATGTTTGGGCTATTATTGCAAGTCTGGCTTTTAAGCCAGGCTGCCGCATGGAACGGCTTTCTTTGCAGGCAATGTTTCATTCGACGTAAAATATCTTGAAAGCGCCCAGATCCGAGTGCAGGCTTAGCTTGCATGGGAAATCAGGCTGCAGGTTCTTTACCACGATTGTTTTAATGCGCATTTTTTCAATCATCCGCCCGATCTCCAGGCAGTCGGCTTGCTTGAAAGCATTGACAATTTTCTCTTCGTCTGCAGCAAAACGCTCGTGGCTTGGCCCAACCGGAAACCAGTCGTTTACGCTGTAATTGTGGAAATGGAATGTCTGGAATGCTACAAAGGCGCCTATGAATTTGTCCTCCTGCTTCAGGTCAGTGACAAAGAACACGCTCGGCATTTCTCCTGCTGCAAGCAATTGCTTGTATTCAGGGTTGTTGAACAGGTTCGCTTTCTCAATTCTCTGGGGAAAGTAAAAGAAATTGAATAAAAGCAATGCAAAAAGCAGGCCTAAAAGAATGCTTTGCTTTTTCAGCGGAATTGTTTTTTTTGCGCTTAAGCTTATTCTTTCGGCACCTGCGCTTGCAAGGTAATAGCATATTATGCCGAGAAAGAAAAGTGTTGCCGTGTGTGTTTCGAAGTTTCTGATAACAGGGATGGCTGCGTGCAAATTTAATGCAAAGCAAGCTGACATTATTGCAAGCGGTGCAAGTATGCGCTCTCTAACGATTAAAAACAGCGCTATGAACAGGACAAAAATCCCGGTGTAGAAATTCAGCGAAAGGCCGACTCCCCCTGTTGAAATGCTTGCGCTTGCCGCGCTGCTTGCAAGCGATGGAACGAATTGGATGAAATAAGGGAAAGACAGCAAAGGCACAAAAACAAAAGGGATTAGCCCAAGCAATCTGGTCTTTTTTTCCTGCAAAATAATGCTCAGGTAAAGTATGCTGAATAGCACAAATAGGAAGAAATGGGAGGCGAAAAAAACAGGCATTGCAATTGAAAAAGCCGCGATTGTTTTTGCATTGAATTCAATGCTTTTCCTTTTGTCCAGAAGATAGGCAATTGCCGGAAAGCACAGGTTGAATGCAAAAATCTTTGTGGCAAAGCCGATTATTACAAGAAGGCCCAGGGAAAAAAAGTTGCCTGTGGCAAGAAGAAATGCAAGCGCGTTTTTCCTGGCTGTTTTCCAGCAGAGCGCAAACCCAATGAAAAAGCTGAGCAGGAAAGTTGTGCCGAAAGAAAAATAAAATGAATTTAATCCGAAAAGGGAAAATAAGCCGAACAATGCGCTGTTTACAACAAAGAAGAACGGCGGATAAAGGCTGAATGAAACATAACCATAGCCATAATTCCAGTAAGGTATTTCAACAAAGAAACCTTTTTCAACCGCAAAAAAGCTTCTTGCAAGGTATGCGCCTATGTCCATGTTGTGCCAGTAGTTTGCAGAGAATATTGCAATGAAAAACAGCGCAATGAATGCAATCAGCAGAAAAAAAGCTGCAATCAGCATAACCTGCTCTTTCTTTCCAACAAGGGCAGCAAGCCGCATAAATTAATAACTGACTACAATATGTTTAAAATATAAGATTTGGCCAGAGTTTTTTGCAACAGCGAAAGCACTCGCTTCAAAAGGGGAGCGGGTCAGTTTTTTTTGCAACAGTGAGAATGCTGACTTCAAACGGGAAATGGTCAGGTTTTTTTTGCAATAGCAAAAGCACTCACTCCAAAAGGGAAAGGCACTTTTTTTGAAATAAGCCAGTTTTCAAGCAAAAGCAATTTAAGCAAAAGGCTGTTCAAAAGAGGCCTGGTTTTTTTCAGCTGGTCTTTTGCACTGCCGGAATTCTGGGAAAAAGCCATTTGGCACAATTTCGAAAGCGCTATCGGAATGAATAAAAAAAAGTTCCAATAGCCTGCCTGCTCTATTTCAAAACCGTTTTGCCGCAGAACACTGGTTAGGCTTTTTTTGCTGTATCTCCTGAAATGCCTGTTTGCAACATCATGGCTGCTCCACAAAAAACCGAAAGCCGGTACAAATACAATCAATTTCCCTTTTTTGCTCAACAACCTGTTCCATTCCTTTAACGCAAGCGATTCTGTTTTAATGTGCTCCAGAATGTCCGAGGCGATTATTAAATCAAAGCTTTCCAGGAAACCGGTTTTTGACGCATCAGCCAACTTTACGTTTTTCAAGCCGTTTTGCCTGCATTTTTTTATTGCTGTTTCGCTTATGTCAACGCCCTTTGCATTTTCGAAGCCCTTGCCCCCCAATGATTTCAATAGAACCCCGCCAGAGCAGCCAATATCCAGAACCCTGCTGCTTAAAGGCATTTTTTCAGCAATCCTTTCAATCAGGTTTCTTCTCGCCCTGAACCACCAGTGCTGTTCCTCAAGGGAGTGGTATTTTGATTCATATCCCTCTTCCATTCGCATTGCCCCAGAAAAATTAATCCGTTTTTATTTTCCCCCGTTTTTTTCCGCTGCCTGCTGGCTCAAAAAATTAATGCAGCCTCAATTCTTTCCTGAACGAGCCAACGCACCTTTTGATTCCCTCATCCAGGGAAATTTGCGGCCTCCAGCCGAGCACTTGCCCAGCCCTTGTCACATCGCAAACCAATTCCTGGATTCCAGAATCTTTTTCAATATGCTTTTTTTGCAGCCTGCTTCCTGTTGCCCTTGCAACCTTTTCAGCCAATTCGTTCAGCGTTATGCCTTTTCCGCTGCCCAAATTGAACAATCTGCAATCAGCCTTCTTCAAAGCTGCTTTCACCGCGGCATCAGCAAGGTCCTGCGCATGCAAAATGTCCCTTACAGCGCTGCCGTCGCCGTAAATGACAAGCGGCTTTTTTGTTAAAGCATTGTAAATAAAATTTGCCACAACACCAGCATCAGGCGAAACGCGCTGTTTTTCGCCGTAAGTCGTTGCCGGCCTTAGAATAGCGTAATCCATGCCATATGCCCTGTTAAAGTACTCAATGTATTTTTCAATCGCCAGCTTTGAAACCCCATGCGGCGAAATCGGCTGCAGGGAATCTGTTTCCAGGACTTTAGTTCCGCTTGGATTGCCGTAAACAGCCAGGGAACTCAAATAAATTATTTTCTTTGTTTTCGCCTTTACTGCTTCGCTTAAAAGAGTTATTGCAGGCAGAATGTTTGTTTCAGCATCAAACAACGGCCTTTCAATGCTGCTTCTTGGGACAGTTGAATGAATGCAGTGGAAAACAAGCTCAATGCCATGCAATGCCTTCCTTACATCGCTTTCATTCAAATAGTCGCCGTTCATTTTTTCAATTTTTGGCCTGATTTCCTGCAAATTATCCTTTCCCTTGAACAAATCAAATGCCCTAACACCAAAGCCTTCAGCAACCAGCCGCTCCGCTATAGCACTGCCTATAAGGCCGTTTCCGCCAAGCACAAGACAATTAGCCATCATTAAATAAAGGGCAATACGGTTTTATTAAATTTTTCCAAGCCTCATTCTGAACACATCTTTGAACATTGAAAAAATTTCATTAAACTTGAAGCACTTGCTGCTGCCATAGCGCCTTTTCAAGTGCCTTACAGGAACCTCTTTTATTACAAGCCCGTTTCTCTTTGCCTTGAACAGCATTTCCGCGCTGAAAAAACCGCTGCTTGAAAGCGGCCTGATTTTTGGGAAAAACTTTACCCTCAATAACTTGAAGCCGCAGTCAGGGTCCTTGAAACGCATGCCCAAAACCAAAAAAAGCAGCAGCTTGTATGCCTCGTGGAAAAAAACCCTTTTGCGCCCGTCAGCCCTGTTCGTTCTGTAGCCGACTACAATGTCAGCTTCTTTTATTGCATCCAAAAAAAGATGCAAATCCTGCACGCTGTACTGGCCGTCGCCGTCGGTGAATCCAACCAGTTCATTCCTTGCATTGTCAAAGCCTGTTAAAA
>CAYHBD010000040.1:0-8712 GCA_964354805.1 uncultured archaeon
TACATTCATCATTATCAAGGACAAGGCTTGTTCAAATTGTTGCATTGTTTTGCCCATTCTTTCAGCGAACTCGCTTGAATGCTTTTCTATCTCTATCAAAGAATGCTCTGGCGCAAACAACTGGGCTTTCTTCGAAAACAACAATTTTTGAGTAACGGCTGGCTTGAGCAAACCACTCAGCAAAACATTCGTATCCACAACCAACTGCATCAATCACGCCCTCTTTAATTCATGAGCCTTAGCAATGCCAGCCTTAATCTTGGCACCCAATTCCTCAATATCCTTCTCAGTTAACTTACTATCCTTAGTAATAGTCTCCAACAGTTTCAAAGAATTTATTTTCTCAACAAAAGCCTCCCTGGCAACAGCACTCCAATTAATAATGGAAAACCTATCCATGCTGCGCTTCAAATCATCAGGAACAGCCAAAGTCATAGTAGCCACAAAAAACCACCTCACATAAAATACATAAATTATGTGCAATTATTTAAAAAACCGATTGTTTTGAAAATTAACCAAAAACAGAAAAAAAACCTTGGGAAAAACGCTGCGCAGGCCTCGCTCGAATACCTGTTTATCTATGGCTGACCCTGGTTTTTGCTTTCATGCGAGTGCAAGGGGATTATTTTTTAATTCGATTCATGCTTTTTTGCTTTAAGTATGCAGGAATGGGGCATTTTTGGATTAGAACTAATTGAATAAAAGGGGGCATTGAAATGAAGGAATTGCTGAGGATGAGGCATTTGCAGCTGCGGAACGGCCTTTCAATGCGCGAAATTGAAAGGAAAAGCAGCGCGATAATGGAAAAGGTTGTTTCCCTGCCCTCGTTTAGGGAAAGCAAGGCAATCCTTTGCTATGTGAACTTCGGCAATGAGGCAATTACCACCGGAATAATTGAAAAAGCTCTGCAGCAGGGGAAAACAGTCTGCGTTCCGGCGACCAGTTTCAAGGAAAAAACCATCCAAATAAGCAGAATAAATTCTCTAAGCGATCTTGAGCAGAAGAAAAGCGGTTTGATTGAGCCGAAGGAAATTGTTGCCTTTCCATTGGGCGAAATCGATTTAATCATTGTTCCAGGGGTTGCATTTGACAGGGAAGGATACAGGATTGGATACGGCGGGGGCTTTTATGACAAGCTGCTGAGAAAATCCCAGAGGAAAACAATTGCAATAGGGCTGTGCTTTGAGCAGAACCTTGAGCTCAGGCTCCCGAGGCAGAGCCACGACGCAAAAATGAACATGATTATAACAGAGAAGCAGGCAATAGAATGCGGGTGATTATAATTTTTTCAAAATAGAAATATCTATTTCTGTCAGGCTTTTCACAACCAAATCTGCTTTTGAAAAATCCTCTTGCTCTGTAAAGTGATTCGGCATTGCAATGCATTTGCAGCCTGCCCTCTTTGCGCTTTGCAATCCTCTGCTGCTGTCCTCAAATGCAAGCACGTTTTCCGCTTTCACGCCCAATTTTTGAATTGCTTTAAGGTATGGTTCAGGGTGCGGCTTTGATTTGCTGCAGTCTTCCGTGCTGATTATTGCATCAAAGCAGCGCTGCAAACTGAATTTTTGCAAAACCGCATCAATGTTGTACCTGTAGTTTGAGGAAACAATCGCAACAGGGATTTGCTCTGCTTTAAGCGCTTTAAGGAAAGAAAGCGCGCCAGACATCAGCTCGGCTTTTTCCCTGTACAATGAAACAAAAATCGGCTTCTGTTTTTCCCGCAATAGCTGCACATCGACATTCAATCCATGCAATTTGACAAAATACCCAATGCCTGTTTTTTTCTCGTTACTTGGGGAAACCCAGATTTCCTTGAATTCCTGCTCCGAAAGCTCCAAGCCAAAAGGCAGGAACAATCTGCGCTTTGCCTCAAAATTTATTTCAGCAGAATCAACCAAAACGCCATCAAAGTCAAAAAGAACAGCCTTAATCAACCAAAGCACCAAGCTTTAAGGGCAGGAAAATCATTAAAAACACTTTGACCTTTTTTCCATTGGGGTTAATTGAATGCGCGTTCTGGTTATTGGAAGCGGGGGCAGAGAGCACGCAATCGCCTGGAAAATAGCGCAGAGCAATAAGGTCAAGCAGGTTTTCATTGCCCCTGGAAACGCCGGAACTGCTTCTGTTGGAAAAAACATTGACATTGCTGCAAATGATTTTGCCAAGCTGGCTGCCTTCGCTGAAAAGGAAAAAATTGATTTAACAGTTGTTGGGCCTGAGGACCCTCTGGTGAACGGAATAGTTGATTTCTTCCAGGAAAAAGGCCTGAACATTTTCGGCCCAAACAAAAAAGCGGCAATAATTGAGGGAAGCAAAACATTCTGCAGGGATTTGCTGCGCAAATATGATATTCCATCAGCGGAATATAAGGCATTTGATTCAGCGGAAAAAGCAAAGGATTACCTGCACGAAAAAGGCGCTCCGATTGTAGTAAAGGCAGACGGCCTTGCTGCAGGAAAAGGCGCTGTTGTTTGCGATACTGTTGAGGAAGCGGAAAAGGCAATTGACAAAATGATGGTTGAAAAGGTTTTTGGAGAAGCAGGCAGCAGGGTTGTGCTTGAAGAAAAGCTTGTTGGAGAGGAATGCAGCTTCATTGTTTTTTCTGATGGAAAAAACATTCAGCCAATGGTCAGCTCGCAAGACCACAAACCTGTTTTTGACAATGATAAAGGACCGAACACAGGGGGAATGGGCGCTTATTCACCTGCGCCTGTTGTAACAAAGCAATTAGAAAAGGAAATTTTGGGCAAAATAATGCAGCCGGCTGTTGATGCTTTAAGAAAAGAGGGCAGGCTGTTCAAGGGCGTTCTTTATGGCGGCCTGATGATTACTGCGCAGGGCCCAAAGGTGATTGAATTCAACTGCAGGTTTGGAGACCCTGAAACACAAGTGATTCTGCCAAGGCTTGAAAGCGATTTGGTTCCGATACTGCAGGGCTGCATTGACGGAAAGCTTGCAGGCCAGGAAGTTAAATGGGGCAAGAATGCGTGCTGCTGCGTTGCAATGGCCTCTGGCGGTTACCCAGGGCATTATGAAAAGGGGAAAGATATTTTCGGGTTAAAGGAGGCAGCGAAACTGCCGGAAACAGTTGTGTTCCATGCAGGGACAAAACAGGAAAACGGAAAAATTTTATCAAACGGCGGCAGGGTTCTTGGGGTCACAGCATTGGGCAGCACAATAAAAGAGAGTATTGACAATGCATACAAAGCAGTGAATCGAATAAAATTCGAGGGCATGCATTACAGGAAGGATATCGGACAGAAGGCGCTGCGGAGATTAAAGGCTTAAATCCGCCTTCTAGTTTGTGCAAAACGTTTTGTAATACGCCGCTCACGAATTCCCAAGGTTAGCAAATTTAAAACAGTTCTGTTTCTTATTTGGCTTTTAAGTATTTTCAAACCACTTCTTGCAGCATCAACCTCTGAATGGCTATAAGCACTAGGGTTTTTGAGAATTTGTTTGGCGTCATTACGCCGCTTCCTCAATTCTGCTAAAGTCTCTAGTGGCATTGTCAAAAACCTAATAAAATTAATACCGCTCACTCTTTAAATTCCTTTTGTTGCTGTTTTTTTCTGGCGAACATTTGTGGCTGCAGAAATTCCAGCAGTAAAGCTGCCCGGCGGCATTGAAATCCCTGCGCTTGGCCTTGGAACATGGCAGCTGAAAGGCAGGCAATGCACGGAGACTGTGCAGCTTGCATTGCAGCTTGGTTACAGGCACATTGATACAGCGGAAATTTACGCCAATCAAAGGGAAATCGGCGCTGCAATAAAAGACTTCAACAGGGAAGAATTGTTTATTGTTTCAAAGGTTTGGTCAACAAATTTGCGCTACAACGATGTTCTGCAGGCATGCGAAAAAACCCTGCAGGAGTTGGGAACTGATTACCTTGACCTTTACCTGATTCACTGGCCGAACAAAAAGGTGCCGGTGCAGGAAACCCTGCGGGCAATGCAGCAGCTTAAGCAGGATGGAAAAATCAGGGCAATCGGCGTGAGCAATTTCACGATTCTTGATTTGCATGAAGCAGAGCAAACAGGCGCAGTGATTGCAACAAACCAGATTGAAATGCACCCCCTGCTGCAGCAAAAGAATCTGGGGCATTACTGCAGCATAAAAAAAATCCCGATTACCGCTTATTCCCCAATTGCAAGAGGCGCTGTTCTGAAAAATGAAACAATTCTGAAAGTTGCGGCAGTGCACGGCAAAACAGCTGCGCAGGTTTCGCTCAAATGGCTGTTGCAGAAGGGAACTATTGTCATTCCAAAAGCGAGCGGCAGGGAGCACTTGCAAGAGAATCTGGATATTTTTGATTGGCAGCTGAGCAAGGAAGAAATCGAGGAAATTGATTCAATAAAAAAAGAGAAGAGGGCAGTAAATCCGCTTCTTCCAAAGATTGCAGCCAGGCTGCCAAAATGGGTAATTAAAATAGCCCGAAGGTAATTTTCAATATTTTTCTTTCAGTGCAAAAAGGCAATTCAATTTTTTTCTAGTGCCTGAAGCAAGTGGAAAAAAGTGCAATTCCTTTCAATTCAGTGCCTGAAGTGCCTTACATTGGTGAAAACCAGCACAATTCCTTTTTCGTCCGCTGCTGCGATTATTTCCTTGTCGTGGATGCTGCCGCCTGGCTCAATCACTGCCTCAATTCCTTTCTCCGCAGCCAAGTCAATGTTGTCTCTGAACGGGAAGAAGCCGTCTGATGCAAGAACGCTGCCCTTTGTTCTGTCGCCTGCTTTTCTCACTGCAATGTCAACAGAATCAACCCTAGACATCTGGCCAGTGCCAATGCCAATTGTTGCGCCCTGCTTTGCAAGCACTATTGCATTGCTCTTGATGTGCTTTACAATCCTCCAGGCAAAAAGCAGATCCTTGCTTTGTTCCCTGGTCGGCTTTTTGGCTGAAACAATGTTATAGCTTGCCTCGCTCTCCTGGATCAAGTCCTTTGTTTGGGCAAGAAGGCCGCCCTCAATCTTTTTGTAATCAAGCCCTTCCTCCACAGCCTGCTTGTCAATGCCATGCAATTCTAAAACGCGCAGATTTTCCTTTTTGCGCAGTATATCCAGCGCATCCTTTTCATAGCTTGGCGCAATGACAACCTCGTTGAAAAAAGAAATGATTTTGTTGGCCGTGGCTGCATCGCATTTCCTGTTCAGGGCAATTATTGAGCCAAAAGCGCTTTTTTGGTCACACTCATATGCTTTTTGCATTGCTTCTACAATTGTTGCAGCAACGGCAGCGCCGCAGGCATTGTTGTGCTTTATCAGGCAGGCTGCAGGCTGCTCGAATTCCTGCACTGCTGCAATTGCATCGTTTGCATCAATAATGTTGTTGAAAGAAAGCTGTTTTCCGTTCAGAACCCTTGCTTTTGCAACGCTTGGGTTGCGCACAAAGCTTTCTTTGTATAAGGCTGCTTTCTGGTGCGGATTCTCCCCATAGCGCAGGTCAAGCACTTTTCTGAAATTCATGCTGAAATCATCAGGAAAAAGCTCTGCAGGGTTGAATTTTTTGTGCAGGAATTCGTTTACCGTTGTGTCATAGTATGCCGTGTGCTCAAATGCCTTTGCAGCAAGCAGTTTCCTTGTGTTGAGGGAAATTTCCCCCTTATTCTTGTCCAGTTCGGCAATTATTGCAGGATACTGCTTCGGGCTGACTACAACAGCAACATCGTGGAAGTTTTTTGCAGCCGCCCTTATTAGCGTTGGCCCTCCAATGTCAATGTTTTCAATTATTTCATCCAAAGGCGCCTTTCTTTCAACAGTTCTCCTGAAAGGGTAAAGGTTCACTACAACAAGGTCAATCAGCATAATGTTTGCTTCTTTCAGCTCCCGCATGTGCTTTTTGCTGTCCCTCAATGCAAGAATGCCTGCATGCAGCTTTGGATGCAGTGTCTTCACCCTGCCTTCCAGCATTTCCTTGAACTGGGTTATTTTCTCAACAGGCGTTACCCTCACGCCAAACTGCTCAATTGCCTTTGCAGTTCCGCCAGTTGAAATTATCTCAAAGCCGTGCTTTTCAAGGGCTTTCACCAGCTCTTTCAAGCCTGTTTTGTCAGAAACACTAATCAGCGAAAGCTTCTTTTTTTTGTTGCCGGAAATTTGCACTGGCTTTTTTTCCTTCATTGCAGCACCCTCACTTTTTTCATACAACATTAAATACAATTCTTTTTATTCAAGCACAGTTACCTTGTTCCCCCCAACACCAAATTCAATTTCTTTTTATTCCCGCACCCTCACTTTGTTTCCCTCGACTTTTAATTTTCCATCCGCAAATAATTTTATTCCCTTCAAAATTATTTCCTGCTCTGCTTTCTGCACTTTCTCTTTCAATGAATCAACTGTTTCGTTCTCAGCAACAGCAACCGCGTTCTGGGCAACTATTGGGCCTGCATCTGCTTCAGCTGTAACAAAGAAGAGAGAGCAGCCTGAAACCCTGCATCCCGCATCCAGCACCTCTTGGTGAACATTCCTGTCCCAGCCCTTGAAAGCAGGCAAAAGGCTTGGGTGAATGTTCATTGCCCTGTTCTTGAATGCTTCAAGGAACGGCTCGCTTAAAAATTTATTGTAACCGATTAAAAGCACAAGCTGCACTTTTCGCGCATTCAGCAACTTTACAAGCTGTTTGTCATATTCTTCTTTTGAGCTGAATTTTTTTGGGTCCAAAAAGACTGCTTCAATTGCGTGCTTGCGTGCCCTTTCTAATGCAAAAGCGTCTGCCTTGTTTGAGATAACGCAGGCAATTTTTGCATCCAGCTCTTTTGCCTCAATTGCATCAATAACCGCCTGCAAGTCTGTTCCCTTGGTACTTGCAAGAATGCCAAGAATAAGCTTTGCCAATTAGCCCACCACAATGTAATTTGATTGAATAATTTATTAAAAAGCTATGGGAAGCAATTAGGCAGCATTTTTTTGAAACAATTAAATTTTTATTTAAAGAATCCATTAATATAATGATTTAATTGAAACTTGTACTTGCATTTGTGGCAGTTGCCTTTGCAGCCATATTGTTGTTCAATGCAGCTAGCGCTGTTGATTGCAGCCCAAATCCGGATCATTTGGAAATCTGCGATAATAAAGATAATGACTGCGATGGGCAAGTAGATGAGAATTGCAAAATAATAATCTGGTGGCATCTTGCATGGGACGATCCTGCTTATTTGCAAAATGTTATTGACTCAGGGCTAGTCACTCATATTATGATTAATAACGCCCATAGAAAGGATGTGTGGCCAGAAAACCAAACCATCAAGGTGAATATTTTAAAAGCTATTGAGATGATTAGAAAGGTCGGCATCAAAATCATTTGGAGTCGTGATTTATGGCCTTATGAAAATCAATCAGGTATAGAGCTTGGAGACTTTTTTGATTCTTCTTACTACATCCAAGAAATTAGCTTTTTGAAAAAAGAGGCAGCAGAGCTGGGGGCTGATTTTAGAAGCTTAGATACAGAACCTTATGGCACGTCCCCAATGAAGCAATATTTAAAAGGCGATAGAACACCACTCACGCCTGAACAAGAAACAGAGCTAGCAAACGCAATTCAAACAGCCATAACAGCAGAAGGAAAAGTGGATTTTATTTACCCTGCGGGTTCATTAGACTCGTCTCATCCTTATAACGAACTCGCTAAATTAGGGAATCGTAAAATAGCAGAAAATACATACTACGATGAAAAAATTAATATCCCTTACTCATATGAAATATTTGGGGCATTTGTCGATTACAAACCTGGTGATTATAGCGGCCATCCTCTTTATACTATTCAAACTATTTTTAATAAGTCTGATGGTTGGATCAACAAAAACGGACTTTTTTTATATTCCCAAGGAGACAATAATACCATAGAAGTATCTAAACAGCTTCTTGCTTATTCCAAGGATTTTGATAAAGACGGTTTTGCTTTTGACGTAGACTGCAATGACTCCAATAACTTAATTTACCCCGGTGCAACAGAAGTATGCGACGGCACAGATAACGATTGTGACGGCGAAATAGATGAAGGCAATGTTTGCTGCGGCAACAACCAATGCGATGCAGGGGAAACATTTGAAACCTGTCCAACAGACTGCAAATGCGGCAATGGAGTATGCGAAGCAGAATTAGGGGAAACAATTGGAAGCTGCCCGGCAGACTGCCAGGAATGCGTTGACAACGAAAAACTAGTAGGCCAGTACATTCCACAGTGGAAAAGAGGCGAAATAAGCATGCTCACGCTAATGCAGAAAATTAGGCAAAGGAATGCTGGAACAGGGTGCCCAACGCCAGCATAGCGCCGGCAATGGAAGAAAAAGAATGGAAAGAATTCGAATCAAAACAACTATAATATTTAAAACAATTAAATTTTTATTCAAAGAATCCCTTAGTATAATGATTTAAATTGAAGCACGCCCCCGCAATCATGGCAACTGTTTTTGCATTTGCTATTTTAATTACCTATAGCTGGGCGGAACAAAACCTTGGCGAAGAATTCCCCCTTGGAGTAATGGGCGGCTCATACACAGATACACATTTAGATTTTCTGGAACAACTTGGGTTTAACTATGTTTTCTCTTTTGGATTGGGGCCGCACACTGACAATGCCAGCCGTGATTATGCATGGCAGTGGGATGAGCAGGGAAAAATAAAAATTCGGGAAGTAATCAGAAGAGCCAACGAATTTCTTACTAAAGCCCAGACCAATGGCCTTAAGGTTGCGGTGTATATCAATGTATGCAAA
>CAYHBD010000041.1:0-2386 GCA_964354805.1 uncultured archaeon
AGCTAGCTCTTCAAGCACCTCTTTTTTGCCGAACCACCATGGATTCCATTCATTCAAAACATCAATTATTGCCAAAACAACCACCTTGAACGTTACTTATTTTAGTAACAATTAGTTAATAAATGTTACTATTTTTAGTAACGTTTTAAGATAGCAGCGAAACAATATGTAAAACATATAACGTAAACCAATGGCTTATGTTAACTGCAGATAACACAAAAAATGAAAGTTGAGAATGTTTGAAAGTTGGCGATAACAACCGCATTTCTTTCAAGGATGACCTCATCATCACCTCTTAGACAATATAGAAGATGAATGGTTAACGGTTATTTTTTGGTTCAAAAGAATTGCTTGTACCATCTTTTGTATTCTTTGTGGTTTCCGACAAAATAGAACCTTACTTCATTGGTTTCATTAAATACACGGTAAATGATTCTGTGCTGACCAACTTCGTCAACAAAGAAGTTTGCTTTTTGGCCCAAGTGCCTTTTCTTGGGGAACTCAAGAATTTTCTTTATTTTTTTGGCGATTCGTTCCTTTATTGTGTCGTCAAGTTTTGCAAAGTATTCTGGCCATTTCTCGTCAAATGATTCTATGTAAATGCTAATCACTTCAAGTGCTTTGCATATTTGCCAAGAGCCTGGTCCGCATTAAGGAGCTTTCTCTTGCCTTCTTTAATGTCTTGGTCTATTCTGTCAAGCGTTTTGTTTACGAGTTCCACCTCGCTGAAGTGCTCTTCCCCGAATTGTATTATTGCCAGCCTTGCAGCTTCAGATTGGGTGTTTGCATAGCCTTTTTCAACCATGCTCTCTAGTACCTGCTTTGTTCTTCCTCTAAAATCAACATTCATATTGAATCACTAATTAACAATGTGCTAAAAATGATTTAAATATGTATCGTTTATGATTCAAATCGGGTTATTGCTAATAAGCGTTGTGCTTTTCTTGGAGTTTGTCTAGTTTTTGAATTAGTCTTTTGCGCCAGTCGTTTTCAAGCTGCGATTTGATTAGCTTCACAACTTCTTTGTCTGGGACGCTTAGTTTGCATTTCTTCAGAATCTCAAAATCCGCGTCAATTGAAAGCACGTATTTTTTACTTTCGGTTTTTGTTGCCCTTGCCTGCTTGCTGAGTTTTTGTTTTCTGGCGTTCAGTAGCTTTTGGTACTCTTTGTCTTTTTTTAGTGCTTTTCTTAATCTTTCTCCAGAGTAGCCTAATCTTAAGTAAAAGTCTTCAATTACTTGTGGAGATTGCTTTCTCATAACAACTGTTTCGCAGGTTCATTTTTTCTTCTTTTCCCAAGAATCAGCTAAGCGGTTTATTACAGAATCTTAGGTGTCTCGCATTCCGCTACATCTTCTATATTGTGCTTTTGTTGCTTACCTCATCATCGCCAAAATGCTTTTGCAGTAACCAGCTTAAAAACAATGCTTGATTTATAATTCTGGAAACATAAAGGAGTTGGTTTTTTTTCCTAAAACAGAAGAAAATTTGAAAGCTGCCTTTGCCGGCGAAAGCCAAGCGCGCAACAAATACACTTTCTTCGCAAGCGCTGCGCGAAAGGAAGGATTTGAGCAGATCGCGGCAATCTTTGAAGAAACAGCAGACAACGAAAAAGAGCACGCAAAACTGCATTTCAAAATGCTGAAATTGCTCGGCGACACAAAGCAGAACCTGAAGGAAGCTGTTTCCGGCGAACACTATGAATTCACAAAAATGTATCCAGAATTCGAAAAGCAGGCACGCGCAGAAGGAAACACAGAAGCAGCAAACCTTTTCAAAGAATTAGCGGAGATTGAAGAGCAGCACCACAAGCGCTTTGTTGCATTGCTGAAAAACCTTGAAGAAGGCAAGGTATTCAAAAAAGACAAGATTGTAATCTGGAAATGCCGCAACTGCGGTTATATTCACATTGCAAAAGAAGCTCCGGCAATTTGCCCTGCTTGCAAGCACCCGCAAGCATTCTTTGAAATAAAATGCGAAAACTATTGAATCGGAATCCTGCTTCAAGGGAAATACGGTTTCCAAAGTGGTTTAAATTCTGTCAAAGTAATTCTTTCATGGCGCACAGATTTAATCTGCTTGAATTGCATTCTCTTGAAGAAGACTCGAATGTCAGAAAATTGTTGCGGGTGTACAATGTACTGCCAAGATTCTCCAGTTGCAATGATATTAGAAAGAATGAACAGGCAAAGAAAGTCGTGGCTTTTCTCAGAAGCACCAATGACAAGCTAAAGCTAGAGCAAGGAATTCAATGGAAGAAGAAATGGCTTGAATTAACAGGATACAATTTTGCAAATTGTTGTACAAAAGACTGGTTAATTGGCAGAGCCTCAATCCCACTGGTTGCATTGCAAAAGTTGTCTGCTTTTGGGCTTGAAAGAGAAGT
>CAYHBD010000042.1:0-90454 GCA_964354805.1 uncultured archaeon
ACCGGAATGTCCTGTAATGCATGCCAGACAACAGCGCCATCCTTTGATATCTGCTCTTCAACCTTGAATGGAACAAGACCGCTCTGGCTTGACTTTATAGTGTAACTGAACTCTATCTGCTTGCCCTCGCCGCTTTCACCAATAATCACATCGCTGAAAAGGGGCATTGCAGGAAGGTCTCTGCTTATTTCAATTACCCTGCTGGCTAAAATGTTTGAATCATTGCACACCATCTCCAGGAAAAGCGTCTTCACGCCCTTCAAATCGCTTGGCATAATCAGGGAAACATCTTCGGTAACAACTTCGCCTGTTTTAAGGTAAAAGTTATCGCTTCCCTGGACAAGCTTCTCGCTCTCGCTGCCAAACCAGTAAACCAATTGGGCTGAACAGGCAGGCCCTGACATGTTGCCGGCTGAAAAAGAGAAATCAAGCCTGCCGCCTGCCTTGACAGGGGTTTTAATGCTTTTTATTTTCAGCTCTGTAATGTTTTCAGCCGCAGAGCAGGGCTGGATTGCAAGCAGAAACATTAAGGCAAACAGCAGCAAAAGCAGGGGTTTTTTATTGAAGCAAAACATCGGAATCCGAATAATATAACAGCGTTTCAATATAAAATATTTACCTATACGTCCCCAGAAAAGCCATAAGCGGTTAGCAGTTAACTATGCACAGCCCTCAAAACAACCATAAGTCGTTAGCGCTTACCTAAGCGCATTGCCAAGCATGCCATCAGCGCCGATTGCCGGATTTCTGCTTTTAATCTTTTTTGCAATAAGTGCCTTTTTCCCTGCTTTTTGGGCGCGCTTTTCAGCGCGCTTTTCAACATTTACTTGTGTTATAACCAATGGCTTGCTTTCCTCGCAGCTTATTACAGCGGGCAATGCTATGCTGTTTGCTTCTGCCTGTGAAACAAGCAAGGGCACCCTGTAGAAAATGCAGCCTGAGTGCATGGCTCCGACTTTTTCAAGAAAGAACCTGACAACAGGCGTGCCATCTATGGCTTGCATCTCGCAGTCGGCATCTATTTCCATGGCATCTTCCGCCAAAAAATCCGGGATTGAGGCAAGCAGCACAAGGTTCCGCCAGTTCCTGTTCGTGTTATTGCTTATTGTTATTGCAACAGTTGTTTCGCAGGACATTCTGTTGGAATAGTCCGTGAAAATAAACCCTTTAACTATTTGCGTGATTGGAATTCTGCCTGCAGCCTCAGCGCATTTCTCTCTCTCCTTTGCAGACATGCCTGCCGCATCCAGCAGCTGGCTTAGATCAAACTCGTCGGCTATGCCGCCTGACTCTGACTGCACAATGCAGGCTCTTTTCTTTTTCATTGAAACAGGCGCAGCGCTGCCGCCTGGGGCAATGCCGCCAAGCATTGCAGCCTGCCTTGCCAGGTGCGCTCTTGGGGAAATAAGCTTTGTTGTTATAACAACAGCCGCAAACAAAAGCAGAATCAGGGCTGCAGCAGTGAGTGCTTGCAGCAAAGGAAAAGGCGCTGCAGCAGGTGCTACAGTGAATAGCCTAGTAATCTCGGCTGATTCACTGCCATACGCTGCCTTTACAACCAGCGTATAGTTGCCTGGCAACAAAATCGGGCCAAACCTGTTTAAGCTAATGCTGCCTGTTATTGGGACCTTTTGCGCTGCCCTCCAAAAAACGGAATTGTCCTGCAGTATTTGCTCTTCAACCTGAAAGGGGACTGTGCCGCTTTGGGTTGAGTTTATTGTGTAATTGAATTCAATTTGGCTGCCTTCACTGCTTTCCTTGATGGCAAGGTCGCTGAAAAGGGGCAGTGGTGGCATTTTTTCCTTTGCCTCAATTGCTTTATTTGCCAGAACAGCTGCATCATTGCACTTCATTTCAATAAAAAAAAACAGCGTGCCGCTTGCATCGCTTGGCACCAGCAGGATGCCTTTTGCTGCCTTTGTTTCGCCTTTGCCCAAAAAAAAAGTGTCACTGCCCTGGCTTAATCTCACTGTTTCAGCGCTGCCTTGTGCTAATTCTACTGCTTCGCCGCTTCCCTCAATCCAATACTCTATTTGGGCAGCGCATTCTGGACCAATCCTGTTGCCTGCTGAAAAAGAAAAATTCAGTGCTGTGCCTGCCTCAACAACAACAGGAATTTCTTCAACCCTCAGCTCCGTCACATTGCCGGCGGCTGCGGCAAAAGCAGGGCAAAAAAAAAGCCATAGCGCCAAAGCAAAAAACAAAAATTTTTTCATTCCCAGAAACCCCGATTTATTCAATAAAATAATGCACACTTTATATAAAATAGTTTCTGGTTGGGAAAAATTTAAGCAATTAACCACAGGGGCCTGATTTTCGCTAATTTTTGTCTTTTGCGCCTTCCTTTGAATTCTTTGTTAACACGCTTTTGGCCGGCTCTTCCTTGATTTTTTTCATTTTGACGATTTTTATTTTTTTCAACGGTATGCGCACCCCTTGTTCAAGCGCAACAACAGCCGGCAGGGCAATTGATTCAACCTCCTGCTGCGCTATCAGCTTCGGCGCCCTGTAAATGATGCTGGCTGATGTAAGGGCGCCAATTTTTTCAACAGTGAACTTTATTGCACTGCCTTTTTCAGCTGCCTGCATTTCAACATCGCCGGCGATTTCGCTGACAGCCCCGCTGAGGAAAGCAGGTATCTTTGCTATAAGCACAACATTTGCCCAATCCCTGTTGCTGTTGTTTGATACAGCGATTTTAACAACTGTCTCAAAAGTGGTTTTTTCGCGATCTGCAGTGAAAATGTAGCTCTTGACTGTTTGGATAACAGGCACTGTTGTTGCAACAGCAAACGCGTTTCTTTTCTCCTCCTCTGAAAAGCCTGCGTCCTCCAATAAACCATTCAGTGCATTGCTGTCAAGCACTCCGCTTGCCTCAGATTCAGCCAGGCAGATACCCTGCCTTGCTATCGGCTCTTCGGCAATTGACCTCCTTGCCGCAGGCCAGATGAACCTGGCTGCAATCAGGGTTGCCGCAAAAAACAGCAGCAGCAAAGCAGCGATTGACAGCAGAGGGAAAGCGCTGGGTGGCTCGGCAACTGAAAATTCCCTTGAAATAGTTGCCGTCTTGTCGCCGACAGTTGCGGCAACAACAAGCGAATAGCTGCCTGGCTGCAGCATTGGCCCTTTTTTTGAGAAAGCGCCGCTGCCTGTAATTGAGGATTGCTGCGAGTACTGCCATACTACATTGTTGTCCTGCAATATTTTTTCTTCAATCGAGATAATCAGCTCATCACTGCTGTTTGATTTTATTTTGTAAGAAAAAGCGATTGGCTCGGCAGGCTTGCCTTCGGTTACATCCAAGGCATCGAATTCCAGAATAGTCGGCACAGGGGTTACAACCTTGATCGGCTTGCTTGCAATCACTGCAGCGTCATTGCACTGCATTGCAACAAAAAAGGTCTCAATCCCCTTGGTTCCCTCAGGAACCAGCAGGCTGCCAGACTGTTTTTTTGTTTCAGCGCCTGCAAGAAAAACAGTGTCCTGCCCTGCAATTACTTTTTCGCTTTCCGTACCAATCCAGTAATCTATTTTGGCGGCGCATTCAGGGCCAACCCTGTTCCCGACATTGAAAGTGAATTCAACTACATTGCCTGCCTCAGCCTGCCATGAAACGCTTTCAATGCGCACTTCAGCGATGTTCACCGCTATTGCATTCGCTGAAAAAAGCAAAAGGAAAAGCAAAAAACAAATATTCTTCAACAGCCCCACATTAAACCCAGTAATATAACTGCTATTTTATATAAAATAGTTTCCCCAAGCCAAAAAAAAGGTTCACAAGAAATATGGCATTTTATATAAAATAGTTTCCCCAGCACGCCCAAACAAAATCACAAGTCCCAAGCACGCCCAAACAGATTCACAAGAATGCGGCTGCTGCAAAAAAAAGTCAGTATTTCCTTTTCTCCCTGAAAGTTAAAAATAAGACCCATGCAGCCCCGGCTATTGCAAGCAATGCGATCAAATAAGCCGGAGTGCTCGGCAGCGCGAGAATTGACGCGCCTGTAGCTGTTCTGCGCAAGGAAATGTCTTCCAAAAGCTCTAATTGCTGCTCATCACCTGCCTGCCCAAGCTTTGCTGCAATTATTGCATCTCTCTGCAGGTACAAAAAGAGCAGGAAAACAATAATCAATGCAATTGCAATCAATGTAATCCAGGCAATCTTTCCCATGCCCGCATTTCTTCTGTGCATGCGGGATTTGGGTTCCAGCCACAGCCTGTAGAGCAAAAGCAGTTCAACAAGCAGCAGCAGGGCTATCAGTATAGGGATTATTTCAAAAAACGGCAGCAATGCCTCAATCTGCGGAATCAGCCAACCGAGTATTGGAACCAATTCAGCCCTCAATTTTTTTTCAAAATCAATGCTGTCCTTTTCAACCTGGTCGCCATAGGCAGCCGCTACCTCAAGCCTGTAATTGCCTGGCTCCAATCCGTAAACCTCTTCAAAAAAACGCCTGCTGACTGTTATCAGAACAGTCTGCTTCTTCTGCCAGACAATGCGGTCATCCTTGAAAATTTTTTCCTCGACAATTATCGGCAAAGTCGCGTCCCTGTTCGAGGAAATATCAAGGGCAAAGGTCACTGGTTGCTCCTCTTCGCCTGGCAGCAGGGAAGAGGTCTTTAATTCAATTTTTGTTGGGGCACCGACCATTATTGAAATGGTTTTTTTCAGCGTAATTCTCTTCTGGCCTGCCCTCGCCAAACTGAGGTAAAAGTCATACCTGCCTGACATTTCCTCGGATGAAAGCAATGCCTCGCTTATCTCCCTGCTTTCCCCTGCCAAAAGATAAATTGTTTCACTGCCGCTCACCACCTTTTCGCCGCCTTTCTCCAGCCAGTAAGTGATGTAGGCATTGTCATTAACATTTGTGCTGTTTTTTACAACAAAAGTGAAATCAACTCTTTCGCCGGCTTCTACCGGATCGTCAATCCTGATAAGATTCAAATCGAAAATGCCCTTTGCAGCAGGGGGAGTAACAGGAGGCGCTGGCGGACCGCCTCCGCCGCCTCCGCCGCCACCGCCTCCTGGCCCGGGAGTCGGGGTAACTGGGGTAGTGGGAGCAGCATAGTCGGCGCTTGAAATCAGGCTGTTGTTGTCAGCGTAATCCCTTGCTTTAACATAGTAAGTGTGGTTGGCTGATGCGCTGCCTGAGAAGGTGTAGCTTGCCACAAGCCCTGCCTCAACCCAGCTGCCGCTGTCCTCCCTGACATAATAGCTTTCAATTCCTGTAAAAGAATCGCTGCCGCTCCAGCTTACAACAACATCGCTGCCGCTGCCGGCTGCACTCACGCTTGCAATCGTTGGGGCAGTTGCATCATAGTGGATTAAAACGCTCTGCTGGGCTGCGGCTTGCCCGGCATCATTGTTTGCATCAATGCTTAAATTAGTGTCAGCATCAGCTGCCAAGCCTGTTTCAGTATAGCTGCAGTGGAAATGCCCGCTGAATTCAGTGCAGTGGATGCTGTAATCGAAAACAGCGCTTGCTGCGCCGTTCAGGTCAACCCTGATGCTTGCACCGTTTATATCATCCGATGTGTTTTTGTTCACGTCAAAGCTTACTGTTATGCTGCCGTTTGTGTTTGTGTCATTTGCCGGAGAGAAAATCTCTATTTCTGCCACCTCTAAATAGTAGGCGGTTATTTTAGTTCCAGCGCTGGAGCTATTCGAGTCATCGATGCAGAAGGGCGTAACATAATAGGTTCCCTTGGTTGTCAAATAAGCGGCTATATTTTGTGAAATGATTGCAACATCGCCGGCGACTGTATAAGAAATATTGTTCAAGTCAGCTGTATTCGCGCCGGTTATTGTTGCATTGGCTTTGTTTAAATCACCTATTCCGTTAGGGTCGGCGCATTGAAAGCCGAGAATTACTGCGCCGCTGCCAGCCCAATTTGAGGGCGAAACATTCCCATCATTCACTGTTGGAGCAACATTGTTTACTGTCACAACAATGGTTATAAGGGAAGAATTGCTCCCGGGCAAGTAAAACAGCAAAAAAATGCAGACAAAAGCAATAGCCTGAATGCTTTTGCCCATGGCAATTAAGTGCAAAAATCGCCCCATCTCACTATGTTTATACACTTAAACTAATTAAATGTTTTGCGGGCGAATTTTATTTAAATACACGCAATTCTACCGCAGCCCGCCCCTCAATCGCTGCTTTGCTGACCTAATATACAGCAAAGAAAAAGCTATTATGCAAACAGCAACTATGACAGCTACAATTAAAATAAATGACTCGAAAGAAAGCGTTAAGCCGCCTAAAACAAAAAAAGCGCTTTGGCCAACAGGCACTATTTTTTCTTTTTCCACCACTATCACATTCGGCGCTTCCTTATCCTCGGGGCATTTCCCCTGTTCATCGGCAACCTGGCCGCTCTCGCACAAACGCGGGCATTCTTCATCCTGCCTCACAACAAAGCCGCCTGGGCAGTCTTTTCTAACCCGCCAAAAAGGCACAGCAGAAAATCGCGGGTCAGCTGAATCGCCGACAGTAATATTCATTTTTGCTGTTGAAGCCGACATTATTTTTGTTCCGCCGGCAGAATTAGTCCTGGTTGCCCGAATCAAAAGAACGAACTTGCCAAACTCAACCTTTGGAATCAGGGTTATGAGAACAGGCGCGCTATCGTTGTCAGAAAGTGCCAGCGTAGCAGGATCAACATTCCAGTCAAATATTTCGTCTAATTCGAAGTCCTTTTCCTGCAAACTCAATTCAATTGTATAGTAGCCCTGCTCACAGTAGCCGGTTCCAGAACTGCTGTTCAAAACCTTTGTTGTAAAAAAAGCCGGATTGCCTTTCTGCAGTTTCACATCATCCCACTCAACAGACTGGGTCAAGCCAACACAGCTCAGAGAATAAACAGAGCTGGCAATAAACAAGACAATTAAAAACAGTGCCAAGAAGCCTAAAAAGCGCATTTCCCCCATTACCCCTTACCTTAATCCTTTCTGAAAAAATTTATATATTGTATTGTTATAGCAAAAAGCCTAATAATTGAACATTGAATTGCTTTTTGCATATAGCAAACTGCAATAAAAAATTCAAAAATATAGGCAGTTCGCTATAGCTTGAAAAACAGCCCCAACCCGTGTTTTAGGGGCTGCTTGCTTGAAATAGCAGCCGGAAGCCAAAAAAACTGCTTTTCACAGAATCAACCAAGGCCAACGATTTTTTTGTAAAACGGCACCCTGCTGCTACAGGGGGCGTTGGATTAAAACCATGAAAAGCACAAGGATACAACTTTGCTAATGCAACAATTCATCCAACACTTTGAACAATGAAATAATTTATTTTCTTAGTTCAAAGTGTTGCCAACACTTTGCCAATTGAAATAAACAAATTTATTTTTCTTTTGGCAAAGTGTTGTCACGCTGTTAAAACAATGATGCGTTCTTGCTGCAAAGTTGTAAAATAAAAGCAAAAAAAAGCGCTTTTTTGCAGAGTTAAACAGTCTCGACTTGGTCGTAGGCAATGTTTCCGTCATAGGCGCCTGATTGCTGCAGATTGGGGATATCCAACCAAAGATACAAATTAAAATAATTGCTGTCAGGATAAATGCCCCTGTGGAAAGAGGACGTAACAGTATTAGCGTCGACAGTGAAAGGAATGCTGAGGGTAGGATTATTAGAGAGATACCAGCTCTGGTTAACATCCTTAATTATATACCGTATATCAAAAGAAGTGTAAGGAAGCGCATTGAAATCACTGCCCTTGCAGGTAACATTCAAATCAACATTGCCGTTATTGGTAGTTTTAATATAAGCATTAACAGTACTGGCATTATCAAAAGGATTATTAGTGGAATTAGGGTCGCCGCTGTAAGTGCCGCTGCTTGTATCCTCACTCCTGTTAAGAACCTTGCTCAACATCAAAGCATTCCTGTCAACAGCGTTCATGTCATACCTGCCGGTGTTATCATCAACAGCAACATAAATATTCACATCGCCCCACAAAAACTTGTCCTTCCAGGCAGCAGCAGGGATCTTAATGCAATAAACATTGCCGCCCTGGGTGCAGCCATTGCTGGTTCCCAGGCTCAAATTATCATCCTTATTCTTCAAATACATGCTGTTGTGATCCCAATCCTCTGCCGTAGAATTCAAATCAGTGTAACTAAAAATAGTGACCCTGAAACTCTGCGTGTTAATATCACTAGCGCCATTCGGATCAGTAACAGTAACCTCCAAAGTAAAAAGCTGAGTACCAGTAAAACTCTTATTAACAGCACAAGTGCCGTCACAAATCCTAATGCTTCCAATAGTCGGGGCAACGCCGCCAACAGTTGCACTGATTGTGACAAGCGCGCTAATCAAAGGGGCAGTCACTGTTGCAACTATTGCAAAAACAACTAAAGTGAGCAATGCTTTATCAGCAAAAAAACCTTTTTCCGTAATTTAACCCCCAAACCATTTGCAAATTGTTGTAAATATTATTGCTTTAGTATTTATATATTTTTCCTTAAGCGGTTTTTGACCTGCCGCATGCCATATTGCATGTTTTTTGAGCCTGTTGCAGGCCACATTGCACAACAATAGGCAATTGTTATACCATGCAATCCCCAGCTTTTTTAAAAGAACAATGGTTTAATTGAATTTTTTTATTTCCGGCGATTTCCCAAAGAATTCAAAAAAAAAATTCTTTTGATTAAAGCCCGGACAGCACACGCATTGCCTGCTTCCAAAAAAAGCATTAAGCCTGTTCGCTTTGATCATAAAAAAGGTTGGCATCATAGCTGCCTGCCGGCTGCAGGTTAGGCATATCCAGCCAAAGATACAACCAAAAAGTATTGCTGTCAGGATAAATGCCCCTGTGGAAAGAGGGTGCAATAGTATCAGTGCCGCCGGTGAAAGGAGTGCTGCCGGCAGCATTATCAGAGAGATGCCAGCTCTGGTTGCCATCACCAATCATATACTGCATATTAAAAGATTCGTAAGGAAGCGCATTGAAATCACTGCCCTTGCCAGTAACACTCAAACTCACATTGCCGTTATTAGTAGTGACAATGTACGCATTGGGAGTACTGGCATTATCAAAAGCATTATCAGTGGTATTAGAGGTGCCGCTGTAAGTGCCGCTGCTTGTATCCTCGCTTCTGGTAATAATCTTGCTTAAGGTCAGGGCATTTCGGTCAACAGCATTCATGTCATAGGCGCCTATGTTATCATCAACAGCAACATAAATATTCACATCGCCCCACAAAAACTTATTGCTCCAAGCGGCATTAGGCACCTTAATGCAATACACGTTTCCGCTCTGAACACAGCCATCGCTCGTTCCCAGGCTCAAATTGTCATCAGCCTTATTCAAATACATGCTATTGTGGTCCCAATCCTCTGCTGTAGAATTCAAATCACCGTAAGTAAAAACAGTGACCCTAAAACTCTGCGTGTTAACATCACTAGCGCCATTCGGATCAGTAACAGTAACCTCCAAAGTAAAAGCCTGGGCAGCAGAAAAACTCTTAGTAATATCACAAGTGCCGTCACAAATCCTAATACCTGCAACAGTGGGTGGCGAATTTTCAAAGCCGTAAATGCATCCGAGCTCTGACGCATAAGTGCTTGAAGTGCCCCTGCCAACATAGCCCTGCTCTACTGAAACCCTTGTTTGGAAAGAAGTGCTGCTTGTAGTGCCCCCGGCATAAGGAAAGCAGAACTTGTTCTGGTCAATGTTGAAGTTTGATGCAGGGGGCTCGCCCTGCGGCGTATAACTTACAGCCATGTTCCATAAGTGCCCGAATATTCCCTTGTCAGAATCGCCTGTTCTGATTGGGTTCCATTGCTGTTTGTTTGTATCAAAGTTTGCCCTGTATTGAAAGTAGCGGTTGTTTGCTGCGCTTAAATTGCAGGCGCTTGCAGTGCATGCCCTCAAGCCGGTTGTCCAGCTTTCGCTATCGCAGGCAGCGTCATCGCATGAACGGTAATCCACTACCACATTATTATTCACATCTGCCAGTTGCTGCCATTGAATGTTGTCCCATTGGACTGTTGCACCGGCATCTTTGATTGGCGAATTATAGTTGCTGTTCATCCAGGAATTGTAGTCTGCATAGATTTCTGCTGCACTTAAGGCTCTGTTGTAGATTTTTATTTCGTCAATATAACCGCTATAGTCATAAGATGCGCTGGCATAACCTCTTCCAAATTTAAGAGTGGCGTTATTGATTTCTGGTTTTCTTGTTTCTTCAAGGGGCGTGCCGTTTACGTTTCCATCAACATAAATAGTTATGGTGCTTCCGTCTAATGTTGTGGCAATATGCTGCCACTTATTGGCAACAAGCGCATTGTTAGCGGTGAAAGCTGTAATAATGTTATTTCCGTCTCCCACAACAACTCTTAATCTGTTATTTGTGCTTGTTATCATGTCAAAACTTTCGGTAGTTACACCGCCACCGTCTGCTCTGCTGATAATTCCTTGATTGGTTGCGGTTGAAAGCGGGTAAATCCATGCTGAAACGGTTAATACGCCTGAATTAAAATCCTGCTGCAGGCTCGCTGTGCTTAAAATATTGACGTAAGTATTGCTGGCAGCAGCAAAATAGCCCGCATTGCTATCCCACATTCCCCAGGCGTTGATGTCAGCGCCGTTTATAAGCAATCCCCAGTTATTGCGGTTTGTGTCATCCCTTATTCCATTGCCTGTTGAATTCACATCGTCAAACTTCCAGTAGCCAACAAGGTTTTGGTCGTAGAATGCTTGGTCTAAATCATTATGCTTCCTGTCATCTCCAACAGGCATAATGTTTCCATCCCAAGTAACCTTTGTCCAGTTGAAATCAAAGCTTGCTCCTGTATTGTAATCGCTCGCTGCTGTTGACTGCCATGTTGCTGCTTGAATGTTTAGGGAAATTAAAATCAATATTAATAAAATCAGCGAAAACAGCAGTGCTTTTTTTTTAATTAGCATTTAATCACCCTGAAACCACAATCCCTTTGCTGCAAAACAGCAATTCAAGCATTTTTAGCTATTAGAATTAACCACCAAAAGAAATAAAAGAAATAGAAGTATTCAATTATTGCTTGAAATACTTAAATGAATGCATACCCTTTTGCGCTGCCCTTATTGCTGCTGCTGTTGCAGGCAGATCGGCAGGCCATAAACATTGCCCTGCGCGTCCTGCTGCCAGTAAACGCTGCTCCGCAAGCCCATGCCCTCGCAGAACCTGCTCAGGACAATGCTTGCCATAATGTCCTCCCTGTTCAGGTCAGCTGTTGTGAGATAGCCTGTCCCAATGCCCCGATTGTCCAGGTCTGCGCTTGTAAGATAGCCCATTGGCGCATTGCCTGAAATGTTTGCCGGCGCAACCATGCTTAATGTGTAGCCTATCGCAATTCCGATCAGGGCAATCGCAAAAACCCTTGCAATTCTCTTGCCTTCCATGTTGATTTCAATCTTCACCCAAAAAACCCCCTAATTTTTTTATTGCATTCCTGCAATTAATTGCTTATTAATTTTTCCTGCGCTTGTTTTTATTAAGCTTTCTTTTTTCTTTGATTCAGCTGCCAAAATTATTTTTACAAATAAGCAGCCCAAATAAAAACCATTAAATTGCTGCAGAATTGCCATAAAAAAAATAAGAAAAGAAAGAAAAGCTGCGAATTAATAAAAGGCAAATGCTACACCAAATTGCAACAAAATATATAAAATGTTACGTTTTAGTGTAACAAATTAATCCCGCCTCCAACTATCAGCAGCCGGAAACGAAAGCCGAGGAATTGAAACATTTGCCGCTGCCCGCAATCCAATGCCGACTACCAAAAACTACAGCCCGACAATCGCCTCTGTCAGAAATCTACCCCTCAGCTTCCAAACACGAAAGCTGTGCCATTATAGTCAATGTACATCTCGCAGCTGTTCGAAGGGAAACAAAACGTATTCTGCCGCAAGCAAAGGCAGCAACTGCCAATGGCGCCAATGGCAAAAAAATTTTTTGAACCAGTGCTGCTGCCGGCAGTTTCCACGGCAATCCTCGTTTTTTAGCAAAAATTAAGCTAACAGCGGATAACGAAAAGTTTAAATATTGGTTATCTATAAATAACTAATATGTTGACTTTGGATAAACTGGGTGAAATGAATGGCTGGTGGAAGATCGGCACGGTTAGGAAACAGCTTGCCCCGCCCTTCAGGAGAAAGTTATTTTTTGAAACAAGAAAATACGTTAAACTAAGGCAGATAACAGCCATTGTTGGGTTAAGGCGAACAGGCAAAACAACTTTGTTTTTTCAACTTATAGAGGACTTGATTAAAAGTGGCGTTAATTCAAGCAGCATCTTGTATTTTTCTTTTGATGAAAGAGTTGAAGAATTGAGGGAGTTGATAAATCTTTACCAGGAGAACATACTTAAAAAAGATATTGGGGGGAAAAAAATTTACGTTTTTTTAGACGAAATCCAAAAGTTAAAAGATTGGCAAAACAAAATTAAAATATATTACGATTTATACCCAAACATTAAATTTTTTGTTTCTGGTTCAGCTTCGCTAAATATTTTGGTTGACGCAAAAGAGAGTCTAGCTGGCAGGATCTTCTATTTTAATCTCGGTGTCCTTTCATTTGCCGAGTTTTTGCAGCTAAGAGGAAAAGACATCAAAAAGATTAAAGAAAACGTTGACCTGTGGAAACATGAACTCAGGGTGGAACTAAACGATTTTTTGCTAAAACCGTTCCCGGAAATTATTAATGCAAACGACGAGATAGCAAAAAAATACATAAAAGAAAGCGTAATAGAAAAAGCGATATTCAGGGATTTAAGCAGTTTGTTTGAAATTAAAGATATTGAACTCATAGAAAAACTCATTTACATTTTAGCATCAAATCCCGGCATGATAGTCAATCTTGACGATTTGTCAAAAGATTTGGGCAGAAGCAGGCAAGTGATAAGCAACTATCTTTATTATTTGCAGCATTGTTTTATTTTAAACGCTTTAAGAAACTTCAGGGGCTCCTTTAAAGCGTCTTCAAGAAAATTAAAAAGATATTACCTAAGCCACCCTTGCCTTGCGCTGGCCCTAGCCTCCCCTGAGCAAGGAAAAACAATGGAGAACCTTGTCCAATTCGCCATTAAAGCGGATCACTTCTGGAGAGAACAAAACAAAGAAGTCGATTTCATAGTAACAGAAGACAAAAAAATTACGCCAATTGAAGTTAAATACGCCGCAAAAGTTAGAATGAAAGATGTTAAAAACCTCGTAAAATTCATGCAAGAGCATAAAATTAAGAAAGGCATTGTTATCACTGAAGACTTCGACGCAGTCCAGAGACACAAAAATAAAATAATAAAATTTGTGCCCATGTGGAAATGGCTGCTAACTTGACTCACAATGTTTGACTGAGGGCAAGCCAATTTAACGCGCCAAAAATCCAATGACGTTATCGTTTGCCATCAGCCCCTGAAAAGGAAAGCCGCGCAGTTGAAGCATTTATCGCTGCCCGCAATCCAATGTCGACTACCAAAAACTACAGCCCCAACCGCTTCTGCCAGAAATCTGCCTTCAGCTCCCGAAAACGAAAGCCGTTCCGTTGTAGTCAATGTACATCTCGCAGCTGTTCGAAGGGAAGCAAAGCCTGTTCACATCACTCTGAATACTCACGCCCCTATTGACTCCAATTGAAACATTGACATCGCTGGCAATCTGCAGAGATGGGCTGCCTAACAGCGTTCCAGTGATTGACGCGTTTCTCATTACGTTTAGGTCTCTTGCAACATTAACATCCCTGCTCAACACAACACTGTAAGGAGTCTCATTAATGGCATTATAACCAATAGCAACAGAACCAACACCAATAGCAGCAAGATTCACATCACTATAACCCAAAGCAATTGAATAATCGCCAATCGCAAAAGGACCCTTGCCCCCTGCTCCGTAGCCACCTGCAATTGCCCCTTGACCAGCAGCCCTTGAATAATAACCCAAAGCAGCGCTATAAGCTCCACTTGCAATTGTACTATAGCCCATTGCAATGCTATAGGCACTACTTGCAGTTGTAATATAGCCCATTGCAACACCATAATTCCCACTTGCAATTGTATTATAGCCCATTGCGACACTGCCCTGTCCACTTGCAGTTGACTCCCAACCTAAAGCAGCGCTATAGTCCCCAAACGCTGTTGTTCCATGACCCAAAGCAACCGCGTTTACACCATAAGCGCTGTTTGCGTCCTTGGAAACAAACCTAACGCCATTGATACGCATGGCATTCAAATCAGAAGCCTTCAAAGCGAAAGAACCCAAATTCACATCATAGTCAGCGCCGATGTAAGGAACAAAAGCAGCATTCACATCAGACTGACTTGGAATGCCAGTTAGAGCTGCACCACTACCAAAGAAAGCAACAGCACTAACAGACCTAGCATTCAAATCCCTAAAATTCAAATTCACATCATAATCAGCACCAATGTAAGGAACAAAAGCAGCATTAACATCTGTTTGAGTTGGAATGCCAGTCAAACCAGCACCAGAACCAAAGAATGCCACTGCACTAATCGACCTCGCATTCAAATCATGGAAATTCAAATTCACATCATAATCAGCCCCAATATAAGGAACAAAATGATTGTTGACGTCCAACTTCCCATAGAAATTATTATTCAAATCCACCTTACCATAAAAGTGAGCGTTAACATCAGTCTTCTTGTAATAGAAAGTGTTTAAGTCAATCAAGCTCTCAAAATGCCTATTCACATCCAACTTACCATAAAAATTAGCATTAATATCAGCCTGAGTAGGAATACCAGTCAAAGAAGCACCAGAACCAAAGTATCTTGTTGCGGTAACGCTTGCCAGATTGCTATCGCTTGTTGCACTTAAAGTTGCTGTTGTAACCGCCCCGGCTGATGTGTTAAAGCTGCCGGTGCCGGTTGAAAGGCTTGTGCCTCCTAAGTCAATTAAGTCTGAGCTGTCAGTAATTGAACCACTCCCAAGGCTCAGTGTTCCCAAAAATATATTTTCAGCACTAACAGACCTAGCATTCAAATCCCTAAAATTCAAATTCACATCATAGTCCGCACCAACATAAGGAACAAACTGGTTATTCACATCCAGCTTGCCGTAAAAGTTGGCATTAATATCTGTTTGAGTAGGAATACCAGTCAAAGAAGCACCAGAACCAAAGAATGCCACTGCACTAATCGACCTAGCATTCAAATCCCTAAAATTCAAATTCACATCATAGTCCCCACCAACATAAGGAACAAAGTGAGCATTCACATCCAACTTACCATACCAACCAGCATTAACATCAAGCTTGCCATAAAAGCCAGCATTGACATCAGTTTTCTTGTAATAGAAAGTGTTTAAGTCAATCAAGCTCTCAAAATGCCTATTAACATCCAACTTACCATAAAAGTTCGCGTTAATATCAGTCTGAGTAGGAATACCAGTCAAAGAAGCACCAGAACCAAAGAAACGAACAGCACTTATAGACCTAGCATTCAAATCCCTAAAATTCAAATTCACATCATAATCAGCCCCAACATACGGAACAAAAGCAGCATTAATATCAGTCTGACTTGGAATGCCAGTCAAACCAGCACCGCTGCCAAAATATTGCCTTGCATACAAGGCATTGAAATTGCTGTCAGAACTGAAAGACTTGATTCCATAAATCCCCAAATTCATGTCCTTTGTTGCACCAATGTATGGAACAAAGTGCGCGTTAACATCCAGCTTTCCATAGAAATTTGCATTCAAATCCACTTTGCCATAAAAGTGTGCGTTGACATCCGCTGCCTTGTAGTAGAAAGCATTCAGGTCTGCTATGCTGTGGTACCATTTGTTGAAGTCGTTGAAGCCCATGAAAGCATTCAAGTCAATGCCCATTGTTTTTCGTGAAACAAATGCGCTGCCGATCGAGCTGAACCTGATTAAAGGCGTTTGCTCCTCTCCGTTGACATACATTCCAAGCCAGGTGTTTGCATTGAAGTCAAGGCTGCTCAGCCAGCGCTGCTTGTTCAGGTCGCCCAAAACAACGCTAAAAATTCCATTGCTGACATTCACTACCCTGGTTTCGCTCCACAGGATGTTCTTGGCTGCTTCATTTGAATCGTACAGAATGAAGTTAAAAGTGTAGTCGCCGCTTAAAGCGCTGCCGCTGCCGTCGGTAAGCCTTCCCTGCACAGTGAACAGCTCCGGAATAGCTGCCACAAGAGGTGAAAACGCAACCATGGCAAGAGCGAGCGCAATAAGCAAAGGCATTGTTCTGTTAAATGAAAAAAGGTTTTGACTTATACATAACATAGCTTTGTTTGTTCTGGAATTGCAGCCGCTTTTCTCCCCTGATTCGGATGCCTCCGTTTTGGTTTGGCTTCTTGCAACCACCCTTTCATTTACTGTTTTCTTCAGTTGGGAGATTGCGCCCAATATTCTCTTGATTGCATCCTCAGCCATGTTTCTTTCACCTCCAATGGCTTTTTTTGTCCTTAATGCAATTAATAAGATTGCATAAGCGAAAATGAAGCAGGCAAACGGCAATAGGTTCAGCTGCGTTTCTGCACTGCCTTTCCCGGCCTGTTTTGGGCTGGCAGCAAACAATGCTGCAAGCCCTGCCTGGTTTGCCTGCTTTTGCATTGCAATTTTTTCAACAAAGAACTGTTTTCTCTTTTCCGGGTGCACAATATAATAGCCCTCTGCCCCAAACTCCAATGTGCTGTAATCCAGGGGAGCATCGAATTGCAAATAATGCTCTTCCCCCTGCCGCATTACCAGGTATTTATCGTCTGATTTTGCAAGAATGCTTTTGTCAGCGTAGCTTGCGCTGTCCAATTCAATTATTTTGTCATTGCTGCCGTCAGCCCTCAGGAAAACCCTGTCCAGATAGGTTGTTTCATCCAATTCCTCTGTTATTTTCAATTTTATTTTCCCTTCAACTGATACCTGCGTTGAGCTTATGTTTGTGAATGAGGTGTACTCTTTTTCTTTTGCCGCTGCGCCGGCAATGAAGTCCGAAACAAAAAAGTATTCTCCCTCTTTCAAAATGTAAATGAACGGCGATGCCCCTGTTTTGTGAATTATTACTTTTCCACCTTTTTCTAAAATTAATGAGCCTCCCGGATTCAATTGCGTGTAAGGATTTATTTTTTCTATTATAATTTTTTTCGCTGAAGGAACAGCAAGCGTTCCTGTACTAGTAATTGTAAGTTGGCCATTTGAAATGTGTAGATCGCCCGCATTCAGGCTGCATGTTGTTGAAAGAGTGCAGGCGCTGCCGTCTCCGATGTTCCAGTTTCCCGACGCAGGGCAATCGCAGGTTGTTGGCATTACTCCTGTCGGATTCACGTGGAAGCTGTTGTCGCTTGCGTCAAACTTGCTGTTGCCAGCAGTGTCTCTAACCAAAATGTTTGCAAAATAGTTGTTGTCACCAATTCCTGAAATATTCCAGTCATAGCTGCACTTTCTCATGTTGATTACCCCGAAATTATAGTCCAGGGAAATCTGCGATGCAGTTAAAGCACTTGCCAAATATACTTTTACTTCCTCAATGAGTCCTTTGAAGTAAAGGTTGGCTGCACTGCAAGCGCCAGGATTGTAACCTATTGCAAAAGGCTCGGCTGTGCTAGTGCCACCTGCCCAGGAAAAGCTTGAGGGGGTATCTAGCTTTCCATTTATGTATATTGTGTATGCCCCGCTGCCGTTGTATGCAACAGCAAAGTGATACCATACATTTGAGCTCAAAGTACTGCTTGAAGCTACAAAGTTGCCATACTCGCCATCATAGACCTTTAAGGCACTTGAATTTATTTGAATGCTTATTCCAGTGTTAGAGGTGTCATTGCACGCGTGATCCAAAATCGTTCCGTTTAATGTAATATCATCTGCTTTAAACCAGCCCATCCAGGTGTAGGTGTAAGTGTCAATAAAATTTAAACTATTGCGTCCGCAATTGATAAAGTTATTCACTCCATTAAACCATGCCGCATTTGTGTCCCATTTTCCTTGGGCATTGTTGTCTGCGCCGTTAATGTATTGCCCGTGGTTGCGCTGTCCGCTGTAATCAAATGCCCTTATTGTATTGACGTCATCTTCTTGGGCATCGAATTTCCAATAGCCATAAATGCTCGTAGTTTTGCCCAGATTTGTCACGCACCTGTTTCCATCAACGTCTAAATTTGTCCTTATCGCTGTCCCGCTTCCCTGCGTACTTGTAGTGCTGTAATTGATGTCGGCATAGTGTATGCCGTAATTAACGTCGCCTGTTGCAACATTGAAGTCAATCGTTAAATTGCCGTCAACGGAATAAGAGTAGGAAGGCATTGCAAAGCCAACATCGTGTCCATCAACATTCCAGACGTTTACATCGGGCACAGTGTTATCAACAGCAAAGCTCTTCTGCGTTGTCACAGTATTAGAATCAACGCCGTCTTTTATCTCAATCGTAACCCAATAATTGTTGTCGGCTATGCCTGAAATATTCCAGTCCCATTGGCACACCATCCCTGTTTTTGCATTTGTATCACAGCTGCCAAAGCCAGCATTCGTGCTCAAATTGACGTCATTGATTATTCTCGTTGTCTTTGCATTCGCGCTTGCCCCATACCACATATTAAAATTCAAATCATTGCTCTCATTATCATCAACCCTAAATTTTATCGCCAGATTCCCGTCTTTTACATAGCTGAATGCAGGCAGTGCTGCATTCAAATCCCAGTTGTCCACTTTCCAGATGTTTGCATCCGGAGCCCTGTTTACAATGACCCTGAAGCTTTTTTGCGTTGTTGCAGTGTTTGAGTCAGTTCCATCGTTGACTTCAATCGTAACCCAATAGTTGTTGTCAACAACAAACTGCCTGTGGATGTTGAAGTCCCATCGGCACACCATCCCTGTCGTTTTGCTGTTTGTATCGCATGCCCCCTTGATTGTGTTTGTGCTTAAATTTACGTCCCCAATTATTTTGTTCGTTTTAGCGTTTGCGCTCGTGCCATACCACATATTAAAATTCAGGTCTTGCGTGCCATCAAGATCACTAGTTCTAAACTTTATTGTAAGGTTCCCATCTGTTTCATATTTGAACTTTGGCAGTGCTGCGTTGAAGTCTCTATTGTCCACTTTCCAGATATTAACATCAGGCACATTGTTTGCCGGTCCAGCAGGAGGATTCACCCTGAAGCTCTTCTGCGTTGTCACAGTGTTTGTATCGCTGCCGTCGTTTATTTCAACCGTAACCCAGTAATTGTTGTCGGAAACACCGGAAATATTAAAATCCCAGTTGCAAACCATCCCACTCTTGCTGTTTGTGTCGCATGCCCCCTTGCTTGTGTTTGTGCTTAAATTTACGTCTCCAATTATTTTGTTTGTTTTACTGTTTGCGCTTATGCCATACCACATGTTGAAGTTCAAATCATCATTGTCCTGGTCTGTTGCCCTGAACTTGATTGTAAGGTTTCCGTCAGATGCATAAGTGAAGGAAGGCATTGCCGCGTTCAGGTCAGAGGTTTCCACTTTCCAGATGGTTGCATTTGGCAAAGCGTTGTATGTTATGAAGTTGTCGTCGAAAGAGAAGCGCTCTGCCCTCAGCCAGTTGCCGTCCCTTGCAATGCTTTGGATTCTTACCTCGTCAAGGTAGCCGTCAAAGTGGTCATCATTGAGAGTGTCCTTGCTGCCAATGCCCATGTTCCAGGTGTTTGAAACATTGCCGTCAGCGCCCGCGCTTGGGCCAACAACCCTGGTGCCATCTAGGTAAAGCGACTCGGTTGTATTTGCGGCATCCCTTACTCCAGCTATGTCGTGCCATAGGCTGTCAGGGACCTTTGTGTAATTGAGGTGATAGTCTATTCCATCCGGCCTTATGTTTAGATGGATGCTGTTGTTTGTTGCCTCATCCCCCCATTCTAGCTTCCACCAGTTGTTTGTGCCAGTGCAGCCTTTTCGCACTAGGTCTGAATCAGTCAGGGTTCTTCCTGTCTCTGCATTTGCCCTCACAGATAATGTGAAGCCGCCTAGTTCAAGGTTCAGGCTGTCGTTGTGTGGAACGCCAACATGGTCTCCATCCTGGTTTGTTATTGAAACAAAGAAAGGATAGTGGCCAAGGCCGTTTGCATCAGTGTTGTTTCTTGAGGTAATCCTCACTACGTTTGAATCGTTGTTGTTTGCTGTTGAATCAAAGTAGTTGCCGTCCAGCTCTGCAAAGTGGTAAACCGCCCTGTAGTTGCCGTCCCAAACCAGGGCATTGTTGTTGCCGTCTGTTGTACAGGGGTTTCCGTAGTCCATGTAAATGTAGTCTGTATTGGATGATTTGTCTACTTTTGGAACCCTGACCCAGATCACGCTGTCCCCTGCCGTGTTCCAGTCATCTATTTCATAGTAAAGGGAGCTTCCGTCAGAATCGAAGAAGCGCAGGTCTCCGCCATTGCTTCTCCCAACCTTGCTGTAGTCAATCCTTGTTGGATCTAGTTTGACCATTACTGGGAAGTCGAACAGGTCACCGGTTTGGTAAATGTTTTTGAAATAAAGCTTCATCCTGTAGGGCCATGAGCCGGCGCACCAGATGTTAAAGTCTTTTTCCCCTGCATTGAAGTCAATATTATATCTGTCATTGACTGTTGTGAGAATATAGTAATTGCCTGCTTGCACTGAGGAAATGTTCCAGTTGTATTTGCAGTATCTTGCTGTGCTTAAATCATTGCTGTCGCAGTTTAAGGTAGCGAGATTCACGTCATTGATTATTGCAGTTCCGGTCCCTTGTGTTTGCGAGGAAGAATAATTCAGGTCAATGTTTAAATCAAATGAATTGTTGTCCAGATCCCTTACATAAACATTGACGTCAATTGTTGGTGTAATATCCCTGTTGAAATTCTCGTCATTTTCAGGGTAAACAACATTGGCGTCAGGGCTTTGGTTTGAGGTTGTTATGGTGAAAGTGGCTTCTCCTGCATTGAAATCGCGGTTAGAGCCGTCGTTTACTTCTGAAAGAATATAGTAGTTGCCGTTTGGCACATTTGAAATAGTCCATCGGTATTTGCAGTACTGCACTGTTTTAAGGTTGTTGCTGTCGCAGTTCCAGGTTGCAAGGTTTGAATCATCGACAATTACTGTTCCAGTGCCCTGGGTTTGGCTGGTTGAGTAATTGAGGTCAACTGTCATTGTAAAGGTGTTTGTATCATTGTCCTGGACAGTGATGTTGACATCAACCGTTGAAAGCACATCCCTGCTGAATGTTTCGCCTTTCTCAGGGTAAGCAACATTTGCGTCCGGCGTGGGTGTTGCAGCTGCAGCATTGCCAAAAGCAAAGTATAAAATCTCCCTGGCATTGCCGTCAACAGTTGTGTTGTTTACGGTAAATCCTGTTGAATCATTGGAAACGAAATCCATGTCCGCACCAAAAATTGGAGGACCTTCAACTAAAAATCTCAGGACTCTTGTCCTGTTTAAATCGGAATCAGCTACAGAAGTAGCTTTATTATCCAAATCGCCTGACCAGATGCTTCCTCTTTCAGAGGCACTTACTCCAACACCGAACGAAATTCTGCTCACTGATGAAACAGCGGCTGAGGTAGCGTTGCCCGCACTTTGGAATATTACCCCAGATGGCGTGAAACCAGTGGTTACAGATTGGTTGCCTGTTGAGGTTGCTTCATTAAAGCTGCCAGTATCATACTGCCCCCCTTTCAGGGCAATGTAATTTATGTAAACTGCGGTGCCGGGAGTTCCTGAAAAAGTAAGAGTGAATCCATTGGAATCCATTGACTTGATGACTGCTGTCCTTACTGCTACGCCTGTTCCACTTAAAGTGTTTTGGCATGAATTAGTCCTTTGGTAACCATAGGTATTCGATACTCCAGTAGTTTGACTTTGTCTCATTGTGACGCGGCTATTTTGTTTTGTTGTTCCAACCACAAAACCTATATTAAATGCATTATTGTTTACACTACCGGCTGCCGTAGGAGTAGTGGTAACTGTATTGTCAAAAATTATTAAAGCATCTGGCGTAAATCCCACACTTACGGCTGTGTCAGCTACACCAGTTGGGGATAGAAAGCTTCCGACACTGGCATTCGTTAAATCGTCACCGCCCAATGCTATGTAATTGATTATTCTCTGCGAGGCATCGCAGGTTGTCCAGTTTATGGTAAAACCATCGGCATTCATTGACACAAAGTCTGCTTCGGCATTCACGAGGGAAGCAGCCCCAGTTCCCAGCGTGCTGACGCTTATTTGCGTTATGCATAAAGCGTTGCTCCACCTTTTTTTGCACGCAGCAATAACGTTATCTTTCGAAGCAGATGCTATCACAGCCCTCCGGGTAGAAGATGTAGCAGCCCCAAAAAACTCTTGCGCATTAACATCAGTGCCATCGGCGGTTTTATAATTGCCAAAGAAAATCACGAGTTTGGGTTGGAATCCAACACCGGTTATGGCCTGGTTTCCTGTTGTGGCATTGGGCTTGGCAAAGCTCCCGTATTTAACCAGCATTCCTGCTTGATTGTAAGCGTATTTTACGTCCTCTCCGAAAGTGAATTCCAGGGCGTGCTTTCCAGCCATCAAAACCTTGCTGGTTTCATAGCCTGTTTCATTGCATTCAAAGTTTCGGACAACAACAGCGCCGTCAATCCATTCGTATGGAATAACAGTTGAACCGCAGCGTATTTCCAAAAACCGCAATTGCTCTGAATCGCTTGAATTGCTCCAGGTTGTGCCGTTAACCGCTTTTATTGCCAGGTCTGCTTTTCCAATTGTATTGAACCTGACTTCCCATTCCCCGCCAACTTGGGGATAGCTTTGCACGTTTATTATCGTGATTTCCGCGAAGCCAAAGACAGGGTCTTCTGGCGAAATGCTTATTGTTAGTGGTTCGTTGCCTGTGAAGGTTTTAACTGTCTGCCATTCTCCAGTGCAGCTGCTTGTTTCGCTGTTCCAGTCTTTGCATTTCAACACAGCGTTTGTCCCGCTTGGCGGTGAAAGCTGCAATTCGCCTGATGCAAATTCGCTTGCCGGATTTAACAGGAATGGCTTTTTTACTTCAATTCCGCTTTTTGTTTTGGTATTTTGCAGAAGCCGCAGCTCCAATAGGTTTGAATCGCCGCCTATTGCGGCTTTTCTGAGTACTATTTTTTTAACTGAATTGTCGTCAATTTCCAATTCAACATCAAAGATTCCCTTGAATGCTTCCTCTTCGCCGGTTATTTCAGCCCCAAAAATTTCAGGTTTCTCTATTCCTGCTGTTGGCTGTTCTATGCTTCCTATAACAGCGCCATTTTCATCAATCAACCTCATTTTGTAGCCTATTTCTTTGCCTTCGCTGTCCTTTATGGAAACAGGGGGCAAAATCTTGGTTTCCTGCACTGATTCAATTATAACGCTTTCCTCTGCTTCTTCTCCCGTTTCTTCGATTATAACTATTTCCTCGCTTTCTGCCTTTGGCAAGTGCACGCATTTTGCTTCGCATGTTCCATCGTTGTTGCATAAATCAAGTGAAAGGGCGTTTGCGTCATCGCAGTCAATGTCGTTATTGCAGGCTATTTTGCATTCCGGCTGAATTAAAGCATTGGTGCAGTATGATTCGCAAGTGCCTTCATTATTGCATACATCAAGTGTTGCCGAATCCAAGTCATCGCAGTCTGAATCAGCACTGCAGGCTATCTCACATTCAGGCTGAACAGCTATGTTTGTACAATACGATTCGCAAGTGCCATCGCTGTTGCATACATCAATTGTTGTGGCTATCTTGTCATCGCAGCCTGAATCATTGTAGCAGGCAATTGCGCACCCTGGTGCATTCGCATCTGGGCCGTTGCCTAAGGCAGCGTATGCAAGCATTGTTGTGCTTATGGCTATCACAAGCAGCAGGAACAGCGCGCTTGAAACAATGCTGTGCCTGCCCTGCTGGCGCAGCAGCAATCGCCGTACCAAAAAATTGCAAGGCTGCCTGCTTGCATCAATTGCAGGGTGCCTACCTTGTTGCTGCGGCAATTTTCGCACCCCCTGTCATAGTTTGTTGGTTGGGCTTTTGTTTTGCAGAGCAAAACTCTTTTTTCCCAAGGCTTTTGCACTGTAGTGCAAAAGGCTTTTGTTTTGCAAACGGCAATTCTTTTGCTTCCAGCGCTACAGGCGCAGTGCTGCTTTGCTCTATTCTGATGCATTTGCCCCTTGGGATAATTGTAGGCCTGCTGTTGCTGTTTTCAATTACCATCAGGTTGAATGAGTCGAAATCGAAGAATTTGCCTTCTTTGAATGAAACTGTGTTGGCTGTGTCGTTGTAGAAAACGCTTATCTCTTTTCCAAGTATTTCAAACAGCAGCTTGTCCTCCTTTTTGCCGTTCATTGCCCGCATTCTGAAGATTGCCTTGGTTGAACGCTGCGCTGTCATTGGCTTGCCCCCTGCAATTTGAGGCACTGCCTTGGTTGAATGCTGAACGCTCATTGCTGTTCCTCTCCCGCTACTTCTATTCTTATGCATTTGTCTCTCGGGATGAGCGTTGGCTTGTTGTTGCTGTTTTCAAGTATCTTTAAATTGCTGTTGTCAAAGTCGAGGAAGGTGCCGACTTTGAAAGAAACGGATTCAAAGGTATCATTATAGAAAATAGAGACTATTTTCCCCAAGCTATCGCTGAGTAGCTTGTCCTTTCTATACTCCACCAACAACCCCCAACCAAGAAGGACGTAATAGAGAGGGCATTGCTGTATTTAATTGTTTCTTGGCTGTTTTTTTGGCGGAAAATCCGGGAATTTTGGCTTGTCTTTTGGAAAAATCCGGCAAAAAACAATTTTTCGGAAAAAAATAGCCAAAATTGCAGAATCAACCAAACATATAGAAAAATATATGTTTGGTTGATTTGAAAAAAAAGCAGAAAATTGATTAATAAAATTAAGATGCGAAATAAAAAAACAGAAAAAATTAAATTTGGGAAATTGAAGAAGAAGAATTTGAAATTAAATAAAACCCAGAGAAAGAAAACAGAAAAAGACGAATTGTTTGATTGTTCATCGCAGGCATTCCGAAGTGTTGCCCCCCAATCCTGCAATGACATCAATTGCTTTCCAATAGTCAGCGTAAGTATTCCAGCGTGTTGCTCCAGATGCCCGGGGTCATTGACGGGTCGTAGTTGAAGTAAACGACTTTTCCAATAAGCAGCCTCTTTTCAACTATTGCCGGGTAATAGGATGCTGTTGCAATGTTTTTGATGTATGCAATTATGTTTCCTGTTGGCTTTACGTCAAAGGTGATTATTGTCAGCGGCCCGTAAGCAGGGTCTGCCGGCGCTACTTCAATGCCCTCCATTATTTTGCTGTCATAGTCAACCCTGTGGACTTTTCCTGTTAAAACAATCGGCTGGACGCAGGTTGCCCTGTCGTTCGTGCCAATGTCGCAGTCTACAGGAATAATGTCTCTGAATGTTGCGCCCCATCCGATTACGTCTGATGCAACGCCTGTTCCGTAAATTCCGCCGCTCCTGTAAATGCCTGAATCCATTACAACAACCAGCTTTCCGCCTGTTTTAACGTAATTTTCAATCGCTTCTCCAAGTGTCCTTGAAACGCTTTTCTGGTAAGGGTTTGCGCCCAAATGCTGGTCAAGCAGAATGACATCGTATTGGGCAAGCTGTTCCCTTGGTGCAAACTCTAGGCCTGCCGGCTCTTTTATCTGGTAATAAACAAGGTCTCTCTGCGTGTCCAAATCAGACATTAAATGAATGCTCGGCTCTCCGATTACAAGCATTTTAATCGGGCCCCTGTCCCCCAAAAATGGAATCTGCCATAGGCCGAACCTGTGGCCCAAAAAAGCGGCAATGATAATAATCAAAATCAGCGGGATTAATCCCTCGAGGTTTCTTGAAACAATAGAGCGCCTGCCTGATTGAGCAGGCATTGCTTCAGCACCGCCTTCTTCAGGATACATTCTTTCAATCACCTTGTCAATTTTTTCCAAAATTGCTTTTAATCTTTTTCCCAAGGCTTTTTTGCGGAAGCAAAAAAGGCTTAATTAATTTATTCAAATTAATCTGTTAATACTATTAATATTTGTTGCTTTTTCTCTTTTTAACACTTTCCTTTCGGGGAAAAAACTGCTATGCAATCTAAAACGCTTTTGTTATTTAAAAACCTTTCCTATTCTCTCCAAGCATCAGGGCAGGCTGTTTTTTCAGCCCTTTAACGGCCCCCAGTACATGTTTTCAACAGGCAGCAAATAGGTGCCTTTTCCTGCAGCAGTCAGCTTTGGGTTGGCATAGTAATCCGGAGGCAAAGCGTAATAAATCACCCTTTCACCCAAGCCTGCTGTTACAATTAAAGGAACGCTTTTTTCCAGTCCTGCTTTAACCAAATTTGAGCCAAAGTCCAGGGTGAGAACTGTAGTGGTAATTCCGCCACTCATTACCTCGACCAGTGCAAGGTCCTCGTCTTTGAAAACATACAACGGCAGTGTCCTGCCAATGCCCCTGATAAGCGGATGAGATCCTGTTGGCTCTGTTTCAATGTTTCCTGCAAAAGAAGGCGCATCAGCGCTGCATTCAACAGCCTGGCAGAAGTTTTTGCCCAGGTATTGCACGCCAAGCAGCTGGTCAAAGCTTATCATTAAATCGCCTTCTTTTCTTGCCCAGGGCCCGATTGGCTCATTCGCATCGGCTGTCGGGTCTCTTTCAGTGGTGTAAAGCAATTGGTCTTTCACCATTTTTCCGCCGACATAACTTTCACCAGGCTCTGTTCCTGCATCGCCTGTCCAGATAAGGGTTCCGCCTGTCGGACCTGTTGCGTAATCAATGAACGCCCTCAATTGCGTTGTGTTGATTTTTTTCGCCCTCTCAACAATAACCAGGTCATAGTTGCGCAAATTCCCGAGTGTTACCCTGCCAACATCCAGCATGTCTGCATGAACGCCCAATATCTCGGGGTTTGCAAGCAGGTCGCGCAAGCCCCCTTCGTCAATAGGGTTGCCAAGGCCGCTTTCCCCGTAAACAATAAGGACCCTTGGCGCGCCTGTTGTAAAGGCCTTAATTGCCCAGTAAGCATTGCACCATGCTCCGCCAATGACCGGGAATTGGTTGCATTTTATTATTCCTGTGAATGTTATAACGAAAAGAAGGGCAACTATTAATGCAATTAAAAAAACCACCCTGGTTGTGTTCTTGATTAATAACTGCTGGTTCATGCAAAAAACACTCTCACTACAATATTCACCAACAACCGCTGATTCATGCAAAAACGCCCCTGATTGAACCCTTAATTAACAAATGCCTGTTCATGCCAAATCCATATACTTTTTATATCTTAATCAATATAAAATTCTTACCAAAGACATTTTTGGGGGTTTAATATGGTAAAATTGGAGCATGGCCCTGCTGTAAGGGGCCCGAGCAGTGCTTTGGGAATAATGCGCTTTTTCGACGCAGACACTAGTGGCCCAAAGCTCAGCCCTGAGTTTGTTGTGGGAATCGCAATCGCGCTGATTATAGTAGTTTTAGCAATTAAAGCAATGACGGCAGTCCCGGTGGCGTAAAGCAATTAGTGAATGAATTTTAATTCTTTTTTCTAAAACATTGTAGTCTTCACCAATCATTTTCTTTGTAGGCTGCGGCAAAATCAAAAAATGCCTTTTTCTTTCAACGCTGCCGCAATCAGTGGGAAAGCGATTGTTGCATCGCAAAAGACATTCACATGCTTTGCATTTTCCCTGAGCTTTCCCCAGCTTTTTGCCTCGTGGGTTCTTGCGCCGCTTAATGAACCGTCCAGCTCTGTTGCCGTTGAAATGTAGACAGCGTAATCCAGGCCGTCCCGCAGAATGTTTGCCCCGATCAGGTGGTGCTTTGCAATTCCCCCGCCTAAAACAATGCCTGCTGTTTTTTCTGCCGTCAAAACAATCTGCCCGAGTTTGGGCAAATCGGCTGTTACATCAATGCAGAAATCCCCGCGCTGCTGCTTGAAGAAATAGAACTGCAGCCCTATTGCCCCGTCTGTTATTCCGGGGCAGAAAACCGGAATCTTGTTTTTGCTGCACCAGTGCAGGAAGCTGCCGCTGCTTTCAATTTTTTGCCCGATCAATTGGATTAGTTCGCTTGGCGAAAAGCACTGCTGTTTTTTGCAGAATTCCTGCAGCCAGCTTTGCATTTTCTTTTCAAGCAGGATAAAGCCCTTGTTTGGGGAGAAAATGTTTCCAATCCTGTTAATGCCCTTTTTGTGCAATTGCGCATCATCAGCATCAAAGCTGCCCTGCCCGTAATCAACCAGTGTTTTTACTACATCGTGGTCAACGCTGCCTGCTGTCGTAATTATGGCGTCAATGAAATGCTTTCTGCACATTTCTGCAATAATGCCCCTCAGCCCTGATGCAACGAGGTTTGCTGTAAAGGAAAGGAAAATTGTTGCATTTTCTCTTTTTGCTTTTTCAATCAAATCAACCGCTTCCCCGAGATTGCTTGCCTGGAAGCCTGCAGTGCTTAATTGATCGGCCAGATCAATTGCGCTGTTTTTTTCCTTTAATTTAATGTCTTTTATTTTGTTCACGCGAATCACTTGGACTTTTTTTTCAATTTAATTAAATCTTTTATTTTATTAAATCAATTGCCAGAACTTCATTTCTTTAACTCAATTGAAAAGCTTCTTTCAATCAGCTTTTCTTTCACTTCTTTCTCAACAATCTGCATTGCGGTGTTTGTCTCTTTTTCAATCCATTTTCTGTTGCCCTGCAAAAAGCTTTTGTCATCGCAGGCAACCAGCAGTAGTGCTTTTTGCTGGGGTAGCAGGTTTGCCTGCTTTCTCATCTCCTGAATCCTTCTCCTGAGTTCCTGCAGCTCCCACTCATTCCGCAGCTGCCCATCGGCATCCAAAAGCAAAAACAGCTTTGCGCCTGCAGCATCAGCCCTTGCATAATTTCCGCTTGGCTCTGCTGTTGCTTCAACAACGCGCTTTACATTGCAGCTGCTTGCAATAACACTGTGCACTTTGCTGAACTGCTTTCCTTTGCCAGAGGCAGACTTTTTCCCAAGGCTTTTTTGCTTTGGCAAAAAAGGCTTTTTTTCTGTTACAATGACAAGTTCCCTCAAAGGCCAGCGCAGCCGCAGTTTCTGCTGCTCTCTCAAAGAAAGAACAGCCTGGGTTAATTCTTTTGCGGAATCAAACTGCTTTTCCAGTTCAGGGTCAACCAGTTTTTTTTCAACGGCAGGCAGCTGCCTCAAGTGAATTGACAAGGGCATTTTTCCATTTCGCAAATGCTGGTAAATGTATTCGGTTATGTGCGGGGTGATTGGGGAAAGCAGCAAAAGCAGGCCGTCAATTACAGCCGACATTGTCTTGTTCACTGCCTGCGCTGTTTTTCCTTCTGTCCTGCCCCTGATTAATTTAATGTATGTCCTGCTCAAATCCTCTAAAACGAATTGCTCTATTGCTGCAGTTGCCCTGAAAAAATTATAGCTGTTATAAGCATCTGTTGCTGTTTCAATTAATGAATTCAGTTTGCTCAGAATCCACTTGTCTTCAACCTGCAAGCTAAGGGTGCTGATTTTTTTGCCCTTTGCAATGTCCAGCTTCAGATACATGTTCGCGTAGTTGAAGCAGTTCCAGAAGATTGAAAAGAAGCGGTGGATGTCCTTGAAGCTGTCCCAGTCAAAGGCAAAGTCCTCGCCCTTGCTTGTTGCAGTTAGATAATAGCGCAGGTAATCCCTGCTGTGTTTTTCAATTACCTCTTTCGGCTGGACTGCATTGCCCTTGCTTTTGCTCATTTTCCTTTTCTCAATGTCAAGCACAAGGCCGTGGACTGAAATTGTTTTGAAGGGCGCTTTGTCAAAAGCAATTGTTGAAAGGATTAACTCACTGTTCCACCATCCCCTAAACTGGTCTGTTCCCTCAAGATTGAGGTCGGCTGGCCAGAAGCGCTTGAACAATGCGCTGCTTGCAGGGAAACCGAGTGCTGCCCAGCTGCTGACTCCGGAATCAAACCAAACATCCAGAACCTCAGATACTCTGCGCATTTTTGCGCCGCAGCTGCATTTTATTTCCACTGAATCAATTTCCGGCTTGTGCAATTCCTTTACTTTCTTTCCGCTCAATTTTTGCAGTTCTTTTAAGCTGCCAATTACTTTCTGCTCTTTGCATTTGCCGCACTGCCAGATTGGAATTGGAGTTCCCCAATAACGGGCCCTTGAAATTGGCCAGTCTCCAATGCTTTCGAGCCAGTTCTGCATCCTGCTCTGCATCCAATCCGGAACCCACTGCACTTTGCCGTTCAATTCAATCATTCTTTTCTGAATGCTGCTTATTTTGAAAAACCATTGCGGAACTGAAAGCATGAGCAAAGGATTTTTGCATCTCCAGCACAATGGGTAATCGTGCGTGTAAGGGTGCCTGTAAACCAATGCATTTGCTTGCTCCAAATCGGCGATTATTTCCTTGTCCACTTCCCTGCATCTTTTGCCTGAATACTTTCCTGCTTCAGCTGTCATCAAGCCATTCAATTGCACTGGCGAAATTGCCGGCAGGCCTGCCTTGCTGCCTGCATCAAAGTCCTCTTTTCCATGCCCTGGCGCGCTGTGAACCAGGCCTGTTCCTTCTTCAAGATTAACGTACCGCTCGCTTAGAATTACTCTGTAAGCGTTTTTCAGCGGAGGCAATTGCAGGTGCTTTGCAAGCGGGTTCTCGTACTGCATTCCCTGCAATTCTTTTCCCTTAACTGTTTTTTCAATTGTAAAGCCTGCCTCAATCGCTGCCATCAATTCCTGCACTTTTTCCTTTGCAATCACCCATGTTTCGCCATTGCTCATTTTTGCAAAAGAGTAATCAAATGCAGGGTGGACCATCACCCCGGTGTTTCCAGGCAGTGTCCAGGGAGTTGTTGTCCAGACAACGAGGAAAGTGTTCTCTTCTCCTTTCACTTTGAATTTCACAAAAACAGCTTCATCTGTCAGTTTGCTGTACTCGATTTCATTGAATGCAACTGCTGTTTCGCATCTCGGGCAGACATGCACAGGGTAAAGCCCTTTGTACAGCAGGCCTTTTTCTTCCGCTTTTTTGAAAGTCCACCAGATTGCCTCAATGTATTCATTGCTCAAAGTGAGATATGGATTCTGCCAGCCCATCCAAACGCCCAAGTCATTGAATTCGTTGTTCATTACATCAATGAACTGCGTTGCATACTGCTTGCATTCTTTAATGAATTTCCCCACTCCGTATTGTTCGATGTCCTGCTTTGATTTGAAGCCCAGCTTTTCCTCAACCTTGTTTTCAATCGGCAATCCATGGCAGTCATAGCCAGGCCTGTCGAAAACATTGCAGCCCTGCATTCTCCTGCTTCTGATTGCAACATCCTTTTGGATCTTGTTCAAAGCAGTCCCCATGTGGATGTGGCCTGTTGCATAAGGCGGGCCGTCCATGAAATAAAAAGCCTTTTTCTGCTTGCCACTCTGTTTCCTAACCAAGGCAGGCACTTTCCTTTTTAGCCAGAAGCGTGTTATTTCCTCTTCCTTCTGCCTGCTGTATGGCTCAAGTAATTTTTCGGGCATTTTGTTTCACTTATAATATATTTTATTAAATTAAAAACTATAAAGTTTAATCAATAAATTCCCAAAAACACCAGTCACAGTTTTTTTGTGAATTCCAGGATGAATTCGCTTTGTAGCGCGCGCATTTTTCTCATGGCTGCTTTTGCCACCTCTTTGTTTCCTTTTTCTGCCGCTGCATACATTTCATGCGCGGTTCCATGAATTTTCCATTTTAAATCATTTGCTTTTTTTATTTCTTCCTGCGGACATTCAAGCAAATGCATTCTCTTTATTGTGGCGTTTGTAATAAGGGACTTTGGGCTGCCGTATTGCATTGCAACCCTTAAAATTTCGTCGTAAAATTTTCCCCGCCCGCAGTTCATTACTTGGGAAATAACTTTTTGCGGCACTCTCCTTTCATACCAGTTTTCAATGTGTTGTATAAGGGTCTCAAAAGATATTGTCTTGTTTGCGAAATCCTTCAGGTACCTCTTTAAGGTCGTAAAGGCAACAGGCGCAGCAAACACCCTCACAGCGGTTGCAACTGACAATGGCTTTGTTTCATTCAGTTGGCAAAGCCTCCTGATTACTTTCCTGCCTGCCCTTGGCTCCACTTCAAGAAAACGCGCTATTGTTGAAGCCGCATTTCTTACAATCATTTTTCTTTTTTTATTTTTTGCAATGCTCAGAAGCAATTCAATTGCTCTCGGCGTGTTCAAAACAGGGGCCCTCTTCAGCAACCTTGCCAAAGCCAATACTGTTTCTTTCACATGCCTCGGCTTCGCCGGCCGCCCAAGCCTTAATTTCGTCGGGTTAGCTAATTCATGCATTCGCAGTTACACCTTGCAATAAATACATTGGGCCCGGAGAGACTCGAACTCTCGACCCTTGGTGCGCTAACAGGGCAACAAGATGCCGAAATGAATTCACTCATCACCCTGCTATAAGACCAATGCTCTGCCGCTAAGCTACGGGCCCTACTCGGCAAATTCCGAGAGCCGGCAAATTCCGGCTGTGAATTAAGCCCATACTTCGCTTCGCTCTGTATGGGCTGTGCTCGGCTTTCGCCTCGCATTAAATAGAAAGTGGAATTGTTTAAGTATTTAATTAAGGCAGTAAAATCAGGTTCGGCCCGGTATCCGTGAATCGCCTTTTATTGTTTTCATTCAGTTTTCACTTTTGCCAAAATGTCTTTTTCGCTTAAAATTATTTTACCCGTTTTGTTTTCATTCATTTTTTTCATTTTGCCGAAAGCGATTTTTCGCTTAAATTATTCTCTTTGTTGATTTGGCCTATTTCTTCGGGCGCTTCCTCCATTTTGCCGTATCTTCCAATGTTCAACCGAACACTATTTTTGAATGTCGAGGCATAGCCGTTTGCTATTTTGTATGTTTTTCCCAGCTGGATTGAATCAATTGCATCATCCCAGAGCGTGAGCAGAATGCATCCGCTTTCATCTCCAACCAATGCTTCGGCAACTTTGTGGCTGCTGTTGTCAAGCCTGCCAGTGACCTCGCGTGGCTCGCCTTTTTCCTCCACTCTGATGACTACGTCAATTCTTTTTCCGAATGGCTTTATTTCGCTGACGTTCATTGCAGCACCTGTAAAACGATTAAGAACTGTAATTTTTTTAAATGAAACTGTTTTTCGGCGTTTTCCCATTTAAATTTTAAAAACATTCAATTTCAAAAAAATAAGCATAGGTAGCCCTAATTAAAAGTAAATAAAAAGAAAAGAAAAAAGGGTTAACTTAAACCCTTTTTTTACTTCAATGATTTTTTCAGGTCAACTGCCATTTTTCTGATGTCTTCTTTGAAAGCCATCAGGCAAACTACTCCAAGAACAACCGCTGTCACACAAGCGAATGCAACTATGAACGGCCCGATGAACAGATTCAGGTAGTCTTTTAACACGCCCATTGTGTCCTTGCCCAGAATCATTGTCAATGCAAGGATGCCTGTGAACAAAATAATGATTCCCTCTGCCAAAGCCGCTGCCATTTTCTTGAACTTGTGCTGTGTTACCTCAATTGAATTCTTGGCGTATCTTCCAAGCAGCAATCCGCCTACAAATACAAGAATGCCGCCCAAGACACCGGGTATGTAGTAAACCAAAGCTGTCAGGAACTGCTGCAATGCGCTCAATTTGACATTCTCAGCTGCCGCAGCCAAGAACAGCACAATGATGTACCACTTGACCAAACTGCCTGCCAATGCGCTGACCTCTTTGCCGCCGATTGCGGCTGAAAGGTTCTGCTCGTCAATCCACTGGTCGACTCTTGTGCTCTGCAGCAATTTGATGACAATCTGCTTCAGAATTTTTCCGATAATCCAACCGATCAGGATTATAATCGTTGCACCAATCAGTGAAAGAACAACAGGAATACTGTCAATGACAAGTTTTTTCCCGGCCTCCTGTAACCCAGCATAGAATGCTGCCCAAACCTCAGCTAATATGTTACCATCAGCCATGAATTGAATCACCGATAGGAAAAAGGCTTTGTTGTTTTTAAATCTTGCGCATCAATTCGTCAATCGCCTTATTCAAATCGTTTAAAGACGAATTGTTTGCGATAGTACGGCTAGCGCTGTCTATTACTTTCTGCAAATCGAATTTTAGCAGGTTGTGCTTGTCCCTTTCAAAGAACGCTTCTTTGCTCTGGACATCCAAATCTGTTCTTCTCTCAAAGCGCTTGTCGGAATCTGCTTTCACTGCAATCAGGACAAATTTCTTCGAGCTTTTTTTAAGGTATTTCACTTCATCCAGTGACTGAATTCCTGAGAAGACAACCCGCTTCCATGCCTGGGCTTTAGCTTTCTGGACAACCCTTTTCGCAAGCACGTCATTGCCCTCCTTCTCCCTCATTTCAACTCCAAGCAGGCTCCTGTTCATCTTTGTGTCAGGCCTGCCCTGCCTTCTCAGCTCTGTTGCAAGCACATCGCTTAAAACAAGCTTGTGGAAACCGTGCTTCTCAACAAGGCGGTCTGCGACAGAATCCTTGCCGCTTCTCGCAAGACCTGTTACTGCAATTGCAAACATGAAAACAAGGGTAATAAGAACTTATTAATAATTTAATTCTCGCCCAAAAATCGGATTAAACAGGATATGAAAATGAAAAATGAATTAAAAGCAAACAAAAAATTGGAAAAAAAAGAAAAAGAAAAAAGCAGGGGAAATTGAAAATTAAAAAAAAGAAAAATGGAAAAAAACAGGAAAAATTAGAAAATAAAAAAACACCGAAAATTAAAAAAAATGGAAAAAACAGGAAAAATGGAAAATTAAAAAAAGAAAGCAGAAAGAAAAGAATTAGAAAAAAAAGAAAAAAAGGAGATTTACATCTCCATGTCTCCCATTCCGCCTGGAGGCATTCCGCCCATTGGCGGACCCTTGCTTTTGCTGTTCCCTGCAATAATGTCATCAATGCGCAGAATCATTTCCGCAACCTCTGTTCCGCTGGTGATTGCCTGCAGCTTCACTGACAATGGCTCAATAACATTTGCTGCACGCATATCAGAAAGCTTCTGCTTGAATACGTCAACTCCAATGTATTTGCCTTCCTTTGCCTTGTGCCTTGCCCTAAGGTTAACGATTGTTTCAAGCGGGTCCATTCCTGCTGTTTCAGCCAAGGTCCTTGGAATTTCCTCCAGGGTTTCTGCAAAGGCGTCAATTGCCAACTGCTCCTTGCCTCCGATGGTTTGAGCATATTCGCGCAGCCTTACTGCCACTTCAGCCTCAATGCTGCCTCCGCCTGCCACAATCTTTCCGTCCTTAAGCACGTCAGCAACACTCATTAGGCCGTCGTGCACTGCTCTTTCAACTTCGTCAATAACATGCTCCGAGCCTCCCCTTATCAGCAGTGAAACGCTTTTCGGGTTTTTGCATCCTTCCACAAAAACCATTTCATCGCCTGCAATCTTTCTTTCTTCAACCAGGGCAGCTTTTCCAAGGTCGCTTGCGCTCAAATCATTTATTCTTGAAACAACCTTTCCCTTTGTTGCCCTTGCCAATGCCTCCATGTCTGACTGCTTTACTCTTCTTACTGCAGCAATTCCTTCTTTTGCAAGGAAGTGCTGTGCCAGGTCATCAATTCCTTTCTGGCATACAACAAAATTTGCTCCGGATTGCTTTATTTTTTCAACCATCTTGCGCAGCATTGCTTCCTCCTGGTCAACGAATGCCTGCATTTGGTCCGGGCTTGTTATCTCAATCTTTGCGTCTGTCTCTGGCTCTTTTATCTCTAAAGCAGAATCAATCAAGGCAATTTTTGCCTCTTTCACTCTTTTCGGCATTCCGCTGTGGACAATCTCCTTGTCAATTATTATCCCCTGGACAAGCTTGCTTTCGCCCAATGCTGCCCCCTGCTTTTTCTCAACCTTTACATTGTCAATATCAACGATGGTTTTTCCTTCAACCTCTTCGGCAACAGCGTTGATTGCATTCACAACCAGGTCAACAAGCGCTTCAGCTGATTCAGCGACCTTTCCAGTCATTGTTGTCAGGGCAATGTTGCGTAGCATCTTGCTGTCGTTTTTTTCAATTGAATCAGCAGTATTGTTCAAAATCTCTTTTGCCTTTTTTGCAGCCTCCCTGTAGCCCTTGATTATAATGCTTGGGTGAATCTCGTCATCCAGCATTTTTTCAGCATTCTTAAGCAATGTGCCTGATATTATAACAGCTGTTGTTGTTCCATCGCCAACCTCTTCATCCTGCGTTTTTGCAACTTCAACCATCATTTTTCCTGCGGGGTGGTCAATGCTCATTTCCCCCAGAATTGTTGCGCCATCGTTGCTTATTGTAACATCCCCAAGCTCGTCAACAATCATTTTGTCCATTCCCTTTGGCCCAAGAGTGCTCTTTACCGCGTTTGCAACCGCCTTTGCAATCAGAATGTTTATTCTCTGGGCGTCCCTGCCCCTGGTCCTCTTTGTCCCTTCGGACAAAAACATAATTGGTTGTTGTGATGCGTCAGCCATAAAAAAAACCCCTCCTTAAAAAGGTCCAATTTCCAGATTAATGCAATATTAATCCAGCAAAAATCGGTTAAAAAATTGATGGATATAAATGTTTAAAAATAGTGCGGTTGGCGAATGTGGATGTTGAACATTTGCTCTGGGCAAGCTTGCATTATTCAGATAATTCCCATGCAAAAAGCCTGAACCGCTACGATTTTTAAAGGTTTTGAAGCCCAATTGCTGCAAATAAACGTTGAGGAGGAAGCCTTATGCCAAAGAAAGTTGAGGAAGAGGAAGAATTCGGAGACGATGAAGACAATGATGAGGGAGACGAAGACGAAGGGTTCGACGAAGAGGAAGAGGAATAACAGCGGAAAAAATTGCGTTTATTGGTGCCGGGCGTTCCGGGCGTTAATAGGGCAAGCGGCCAATTAACTTTTTTTATTTATTAAAAATTTTGTGGGTTTTTTAGTTTCCTGCCCTTTTTAATCTGTTTCTGTTAATTTGCTTATTCCCTGATTGTTTCAACTGTATTAGTCTGCCGGATTGCTTGTTGGGTTTCGCTTATTCCCTGGTTGTTCCAGCTGTCAGGGTAAGGAATGTTCCCCTGCTTTGGCATTGGGTTATTCTCTTGTTGTTTCAACTATCAGGCCTTTGTCCGATATTTTGACAGGGTGCAATAACTCGCTGTGGCCAGTGCCCCTCATTTTTACTATGCTCAAAACCCTTTCGAATGAAACGGCTTTTCTAAGCCTGCCCATAAGGATCAAGCCATCGAATAAGAAATCCTCCGGGATGAATTCAACCATTTCAAAGTCTGTCCTTCTCCTTTCGGCTGTTGCAAGCAGTGTAACATTTTCTTTTGAAAGCAAATCAATAAGGGTAAGCAGTTTTACCCTGAATTCCTTCTGGCTTTCTGTCAGGTACTCGAATGGTGTTATTGAATCAATTGCCACTCTTGTAACATCTGCTTTTTTCACTTCGCGCAGCAATGCCTCTGGGATCATTTCATAGCCCTTGGCAATCGGGACCCTGATTAATTTTATCAAGCCGTTTTTTTCAAACTGCTCCAGGGGCATGCCGAGGTTTGCGGCAATTTCCCTGATTTTTTCAACGCTCTGCTCTGAGGTAACGAATACCCCGCTCTCTCCATAAAGCCTTGCCCCGTTGTAAATGAACTGCAGCGCCAGGATTGTTTTGCCTGCGCCAGGCTCTCCTGCAACCAGGATGCTGCTGGTTTTCCTGAATCCCTTTATTCCGATGGCTTCATCCAGGCCTGGAGTGCCGCTTTTTACAATATTCGCTTCCGGCATAAAAAACCATTAAATAAAATATTTAATCTTCTTTTAATTAGTTATGATTGGCGCAATTGGGCTGTTTTTGCTGGAGCGAAAGCTGCTGATGGTTGCCAAAATCGGCAAGGGCCACAGCAGTGAAATATTTGCCGTAAAAAATGGCGCAGGGCAAAAATTTGTTTTAAAGGCAGAGAAAAGCGGCAGCCAGCGCTTCCAGATGGCTGAAAGGGAAGTGGAAAACCTGCGCAAGGCAAACAGCCTTGGCATTGGGCCAAGGCTGGTTGATTTTGATTTGGAAAAAAGGGCGATTCTAATGGAATTTGTTGAGGGCAAAACCTTTGCCCAATGGCTTTTTTCACAGCCCACGAAAAAAGAATTGCTTCTTTTTGCAAAAGAATTGGTTGAACAGGCAAAAGCGCTTGACTTAATCGGCTTGGACCATGGCCAGCTTGCTGGCGCAGGAAAAAACATTCTTGTAAGGGAGGGCAAGCCAGTGATAATTGATTTCGAGAAGGCAAGCTGCAGCAGGAAATGCCACAATCTTTCCGTGATTAAGGCATTCCTTTTCAGGAACCCGAACAGCGCCATTGCCAGAAAGGCAAAAGAAATACTGGGAAAAAAAGAAGCTGAAAAATTGCTTTCCCAAAAATAATCAAAAAAAAGCGAAAATAAAGCAAAAAAGCGCTGCTTTCCAAAAAATAAAAATATTTAGAAAATAAAGAAAAAAATTACTTCCTAAATTTTCTATCCACCAAACTTTTAGAAAAAGTTTGATCAAACAGCCTTTTCTTAAAAAGAAAAGGCTGGCGAAAAGAAGACTTCATTTCCTGAATTTGCGGTCAACTTCGTTGATTAGTACATCGCATGCTGCTTTTATTGCCTCAAGCTGCTTTATGATGCGCTCTTTTTCCTTTTCAATGTCCTGCACTGTCTCATACAGCTCAATCGCTTCCCTCAGCATGCCGCCGTCAACATAAGCGTAAGGGTGGGAATCCATTTTCTGGGCAATCCTTTCAACCATTTTGCCAAGCCACAAATTCATTTCGTCCTTAACCTGGCCCTTAATTTGCTTTCCCTTGCCCAAATGCTTCCTAAGCATGTTAACAATTGTTGCCCTTGGAAAAGGCAGCTTTTCTTCAGGAATTTCTTCGCCTTTTTCCTCCAATTCCTCCAACTGCTTTGTAACCTCTTTCTCCTCTTCCTTTTGTTCCAATTTCATCTCCTTCTTAGACACAAAAACCAGCCCCTCAAATTTTCAACAGAAACCATCAAGAATATAGCAAATAATTTTGCCAGCATTCAGATTTTAAAGCATTACTGTCCAAAAAAACAAAGCCCATTTTTGCGCCCTGTGGGGCTGCAAAAAATGCACTTTGGTTATGTATAATGCATAATTGTGTGCGGCTCAGTTCGCCCATCTTTCTTCATTGCCGAAGCTCAGTGTCATCGTCAGATCGCTCATTGCCGCACGATACAATATGCTGGAGGAAGCTTTTTAATGCAATTTTTTTGGTTTTCAAGGCAGCTGAATTGCAACGGAAAAAAACTGCTTTTCAATGCAACTTTGCTGAAAGAAGTTGGCTTGTGTTGTCAAAATGGTTTTTTTATTGCGCCGACTGCCAGCGCATAGTAGTAGAATTCGCCCCATAGTTCAAAGTATTTTACTGGCTTTTCCTCCAGTTCTGAATAGTTTATTATGAATTCCTTGAATGCAAGCCATTTTTGCCTGTGCTCAGCCGACTCTTTTGTTTCAAACAGCCAGTAGAAAAACTTGTAGGCTATTTTTCCAAAATAGCAGTAGTAAAGAACCTGAATTGCAAGATATGCGATAACCACTAGCGTCAATAAGAGTGCTAACAACTGCGTTTGAATGAAAACAATGTTCTGCATGAAAAAGAATATTGCGGCAATCGGCAGGATAACCAAGATGCCGAACGCAAAAAACAGCAGCTGCAATTTTATAATTTGCCAGATTATTTCTTTTGCCAGAAATTTTTTTTCAACCGTTGAACGGTTGATTTTGCTTAAGCTGATGAAGTAAATTATCAAGAACGGCACAGCCAGCATTACCAGCAATAGCAGCAACATCGCAATTGCCACGGCAATTGTGTCTTTGATTGCGAAAAGCAGGAATGGAATTAGAATTTGGAACGGGGCTGAAACCATTGAACTGATAATTGAAAGGGCAAGGGAGGCTATGAAACCGAATGCTATAAAGCCAATGCTGCTTTTTGGCTTGAATCCAAAAGCCGAACCGAATTTGTTTGCCGTACTTTCGATTACAAGTGTTTCATACTTTTTTACAATTTTATCCAAATCAGAAAACTGCACTTTCGCATTTTCGCCTTGCTTATTTTTTTCAAAGAACTGCCAGAGGAAAACCTCGTTGTAGTTCAGGTCGGTGTTATTTTTTAGTTTCAGCTCAAAACCATCAGCAAAATATTGCTCCACTTCCAGTTTTCCTTTTTTTGCAAGATGCAGAATGTCGGCAATTATTCCTTTTTTCGTTACCTTGAATGTTGAAAGATATTCCGCTACCGAAGGCCTGTACGAAAAAGGCGGTTCTATATAGAAATCTTCATTTTTAAGGTTTGACGTTTCTTCCATAAAAAAAAACCATTTAAAGTCCTTATCAAACGTGCATCAATTTATAAGTGTTTTTTGGAATTAAATATCTTTCGGGTTGCAATGCAATGCCAAAGAGAGGGCGGTTCAGTGCTAAAAGGAAAAAAAGTCCGGCCTGAAACTCGGTTTTTTGCAGTAATAACAGGCTTGTTTGTTGCAGTGCTGCTTATTTCAAACGCTGCTTCAACAAAAATAGTTGATTTGGGGATTTTTGTTTTCGACGGCGGAACACTGCTTTTTCCCTTATCATACATTTTCGGCGACATTTTGACAGAGGTTTACGGCTACAGGAAAGCAAGGCAGGTTATCTGGACTGGCTTCTTTTCAGCTGCGCTCATGTCTGCTGTTTTTGCAGTTGTCGGCTTTCTGCCTGCAGCAAAAGGCTGGGAAAACCAGGCAGCATATGATGCGATTCTTGGCATGGTTCCGAGGATTGTTATTGCTTCACTTATCGCGTATTTTGCAGGAGAGTTCTCAAACAGCTTTGTGCTTGCCAAAATGAAAATAATCACTAAAGGAAAAATGCTTTGGGCGAGAACAATCGGCAGCACTGTTGTAGGCGAGGGCGTTGACACAATGCTTTTTGCAACAATCGCTTTCTATGGAACGCTGCCAGCTGAAATTTTCATTGCATTGGTTGCCTCAAACTATGTTTTCAAGGTAGGCGTTGAAGTGATTTTCACGCCCTTAACATACAAAATAGTGAATTTCCTCAAAAAAGCGGAAGGCGTTGACGTTTTCGATTTCAAAACAAACTTCAACCCATTCAAGTTATAGCATTGCGCCGTTTGCTGCAGCTATAAAAAACAAAAAAATTCAGGCAATTGCAATTTTCAGCCCAGGGCTTTTGAGCTGAAAGACAGATGCAATGCCAAAAAAATTCAGGCAACTGCAATGTTCAGCCAAGCGCTTTTGAGCTGAAAGAGGCGATCAGGAAAACAATATACAGCAGTATGAAAATAATGCCCTGCCTTTTGCCTATGCCCTCGTGCTTTACAAGGGAGTATACAAGAAAAGTGTTTGCAATAACCACAAAGCATATTCCGACAGTGAACGCTGAAAGGCTTATTCTGATCGGGTTTATAACCAAAACACTTCCAAGCACAAGCGTCAGGTTCACTACACTGCTGCCTAAAATGTCGCCTATTGCCAGGGCAATCTGCCCTCTCCTTATTGCGGCAAAATCAACGGCTAGCTCAGGCAGTGTTGTGCCGAAGGAAACAAGCGTAAGACCGATTACTGCCTCGCTGAAGCCTATTGCCAAGGCAATTTCCTTGCCGCTCCCTACCACAAAATAGCTGCTTAAAACAACGATTGCAAGGGATAGAAAGAACATCAAGACAACCTTTCCTCTCTCACGCCTCGGTATCCCATCGCGCAGGTGCAGTGTAAACCTTTCTTTCATCGTGAAAAAGCAGTAAATTAAAAACAGCAGCAGCAAAACAAGCCCTTCCCCTCTCCCGAGCGTTCCAAGGATGAGGAAAATCATTGGAACAGCGCCGATTAGCAGCAGCAGCTCTGCGCTGTCCAAAACGTGCCTCCTTTCAACATCAATCCTTCTGATAAGGGTCGCTATTCCGAGAACAAGGCAGATGTTTGCAACAGTGCTGCCCAAAGCATCGCCGATTCCAAGCTCCGGGCTGCCTGTGCCAGCCGAAATAACCGAAACAACCAGGTCAGGCATGGAAACCGTTATTGCAACCAGAATGAAGCCAATCGCAAGCTGCGAAATGCCGTAATGCTCGGATAGCTTTATGCTGTTGTTGATTACCACCCTGCTGCTTAATATAAGCACGGCGAGCGAAATGCAGAAAACCAAAATGGAGAAAAACAATGAAACCACCAGGTTAGACAGCTAATTCAAACAAACAAAAAGCATAAATAATTAGCCTACCAGCGCTGGTCAAAAAAAACAATCAAAAAAATAATTAACCAACAAAAAAAATGCCGAAAACAAAACAAAAAATAATCAAAAAAATAGAAATAAATAATTAGCTTGCCAGAAATTGGCTAAAGTGAGTCGTGAGCTCAACTGTTCAGGGCTGCATTGTCAGGAAGTAAACAGCTGCCTTGCTTTTTGCAACCCTTTTGACAACCTTTTTGTTTTGCAACTGCATCAGAATGTTGTTGACCATGCCTTTTGAAAAGGGGCACTTGCCTGAAATGATGTCCGCTGTCTTCGCATTGCCTTCCTCTGATGCGCCGATTTCCCGCATTGCTTCAACAACCTTCTTTTCATTGTCGTTCAATTCAACCATGCGTTCTCACCATGCTAAAATTGTTTTATCAAAAATAGGTTCGCTTTCCGCACCCAGCTGCTATGCTTCAATTATTTTCTTTAGGTCAACTTTCCTTATGCCAAGCTCAAGGCAGCCTGCTGCCTTGCCGCTTATCAGCTGCCCTGCCTTTGGAGTAAAGCCAGTGCTGCTGACTGAAACCCTCACGATTATTGTAAAGCCGCTTTCCTTTGTTCTCTGGATTTTTCCGCTTATTGCATCCAGTTCAAATTGCTGCTTGAAAAGAGTCCTGTTAACGCTGCCCTTCTGCTCGTGCGAAATTATCTCAAATTCCTTTATTTTCCCGCAGCCGCTTTCAATAAAACCATAGTCAATTGCCTTGTCCTTCGCCAGCTTTTCAAGCGCTGGAATTATGTCGCTTCCGTCATTCAGTTTCAGAATCAAAGTCTGTTCAGCCAAACAAAACACCCCCACAAAGGGAACTAAACCCATCCCCAAAATGAGGCATAGGTCAGGCATTTGCTAGTATCAGTCAAGCCGCCACAGCAAAAAGCTGCCACGCCTTAAATCTATACTGCCTGCAAGCAGTATTTAAATATTATGCAAGGCAGACTTTGCTGATTGAAGATTTAAAATCTGATGCGTTTTTCATTGTGTAAATGTTCAACCAAAAAGAGCGCAGGGTTGCAATTGCCTACATGGCACTGCAGGTCGTGATTTGGGCAAAGTGCGCTTTGTTTTTTGCTTGGTTCGGCCACGGAAAATCAATGCAGTTCAGCTTGCAGGATTTTCCGGCTGACGCCATACAGTTTGATTTCTTTTTCCACAACGGAGTGCATGTTTTGATCGGAGGGCTTGCGCTGCTTTTCGGAGCGAGCTTGCAAAAAATTGAATTGCGAAAATTGGCTGCTGTTGTGCTTGCTGCAGCAAAGCTTGCTGCAATTGTTGCAGCTGCTGTTGCACTGCACAATGTTGCATACTGGTTTACTGCAACGCATCTTGGCATTGAATACACTTTATTCGATTTCGCAAGGGATTTTGTACTGTTGTTTGCAGCTGTGGCAGCTGGCTTTTTGCTGAAAGTGATTTGGGTGAAAATTAAATGCAAACAAAACGTTTAAATTTCTGAAAAACCATTCTCTTTTTCATTATGCAATGCATGCTTAATTTCACTTTGCAGGAAAAGGAAAAAGTGCTTTCTTTTTTGCGGCGCTTTCCTGCAAAGGAAACAAAAACGCCTTTTGAGCTGTTCAGGTGCAGCATTGGGCAGAGCACTGTAACCTTGTACACTTCGGGCAAGCTGGTTGCGCAGGGAAATGACTGTGAGAAAGCCAAGGAAAAAATTCTGGATGCAGCAGGATTGGAGAAAGAGCTTGTGCTCGGAATTGATGAAACAGGCAGGGGCGAATCATTCGGGGCATTTGTTGTTGCAGCTGTTTTGGCTGATTCAAGCAAGATGCGGGAGCTGCGGGACAGCAAAAAGGTCAGTGACATTGAAGGGAAAAGGAAAATCGTTGAAAGGAATGCTTCGGCAATTGCTTTTTTTAAAATTGAAGCAAAAGAGCTGGATGAATTGAGGGCAAAAGGCATTAATTTGAATCAAATTGAGGTGCAGGCGATTAATGCATTCGCTGATTTTTTTTGGGCATCTGATAAAAAAATAAAAATTCTGGTTGACGGCTCTCCATTGAAAGGCAGCAGAAAAGGCATTCAGTTCATTGTAAAAGGCGATGACAGGAATGCTGTCATCGGAGCAGCAAGCGTTGTTGCAAAAAGTGAGAGGGAAAGAAGCGGTAGGGAGCAGAGGCTGAGCTGGGGAAAAAGAAATTAAAAGGCAAAAGCAAGGGAAAAAAAGCGGCAGGGAAAAGCATTTGCTTTGGGGAAGAAAAAATGAAGAGGGCTGTTTTCTTTAAGTGCGTTTTGCGGCTGCGTGGAACCGCCTGCCTGGCTTTGTTGCTGATTGCAGCGTATTTTTTCCTCAGCAATGGCACTCTTTTTATTGAACGCAGTAGGCTGCTTTCTCTTGCATTTAGTTTACAACAGCCTTGGAACGCTGTTTTCTACATGTTTGCCCATTTGAGTTTGCAGCACCTTGCGGTTAACGTGCTTTACGTTGTTTTCTTTGCAGCAATTGTTGAGCTGACTCTAACAACTGCTGATGTTTTGCTGATTTTCTTTTTCAGCGGCATTCTGACGGCAATTGTTTTTTCTGCCTTGAATCCAGGCACTAGCTTGGTTGGAGGCAGCGGTGCCGGCGCTGCTTTGCTGAGCAGCGCATTTCTGCTGGATTTGCGGAAAACGTTTATTGCATTGATTGCAATTGTAGCGCTTTTTTTGTTTTTGCCAGGTGCAATAAATTTTTTGCAGGAACAGCAGGAGGCAGCAATGGCTGCTAAAACAACTGAATTGCAGCGCACCCTGCAACAAGCTGTGCAGGAAGGGAAAAGCGAAGAGGCAGCGCAAATTGCTGCTGCTAAACTGGTTGCTGAAAAGGAATTGAGTGAATTCAAGGAAAGCAAGCAATTGGCTTTTAAAACAAAAACAGATTTATCTGTGCATGCCTTTGCTGCGGCAATCGGTGTTTGCTATGTCCTGTTGTTTAGGAGAAAAAAATTTATTGACAATGCAAAGCAATTGAATGCATTGCTTAAAAGAAAGAAATAGCCTACCTCTGCCACTTTGATAAAAAAAGTTTTGTAATCGACCAAGTTGCTTCATCCAGCGAAAGCAGAAAATTAGCAACCCTACCTGCTTCCGTGGTAAACGATTGCGTGAGCCCGCTTTTCATCAGCAGCACTTAATTCAGTTTCTTCTTCATTTTCTTCTGGCAGCTCGTTTCCCTTTAATGCGGTCAACTGCTGTTTCAATGCTGCTATTTCAAGCGATGTGTTTTGCCTGAATTCCTCCAGGCCGCTCAGCTTTTGCTCAAGGTTTGCCCCGTTCAGTTTGTATGAAACAAATTTTGCGCCATTCATTTTTAGCAGAAGGCTTTCAAGCCTGTCAACCCTCTTGTTAAGCATCCTGGCTCTTTCCCTTTCAGCCATTTGCCGGAAATCGGGCTGTTCGGCTGAAACAAAAGCAGGCCTTATTTTGCCCTGCTGCAGCAATTGCTTGCTTGCGGCAATGTTTTTGTTGTTCTGCATTTGCTGCAAAAGCGCCCTGCTGTTTTCTTTGCCGCCAATTTCCCTCAGCAAAGCCTCTTCAATCTTTTTTGGCTTTGCAATGCTCAAAAAAATGTTGCCCAGGATAAGGGCTACAATCAGTATGCTCAGGAAAATTGTTACAAGCATTCAGCACCAACCTGAATAGATTAGGGCAAAATTTGTTTTTTAATTCTTTTGCTGGCATGCTAACCAAAGCAAAAAATTATTAAAGAGTATCCTTGAAAATTCAGTAGAGAGACTGTTTAGACATTAGAGTATTAAATGTGAAAAAAGGTGCCATTAATGCCTGCTGCAATTGCAAAAAAGAAAAAAGGGAAAACAAAAAGCCCTGCTGTAAAAGAAAAGCCGATGAAGGAACAAAGGCTTGGCGAAGAGAAAACAGGGGAAAGGCAGGCTGCCCTAAAAGAAGCAATGGGAAGGGAAGAAAACGCTTTTGAACAAAAAGAAGCAATGAAAAAAGAAGAAAAGGCAGGGAAACAAGCAGGAAAAAAGAAAGCTGCAAAAAAACCAGTTGATGTCAAATTGGCTGCAGCTATTGCAATAATTGCGGTAATTTCAATTGCAGGCTTTTTTTTGAGCCAGCCCAGGCAAGCAGATGTGAACGATTTCTGGGAGTGGAATCAGCCAGCTGATGAAAAATTGAAGATGATAATCGTTTACAGCGATAAATGCCCAGAATGCGAGGTAAATAATTCACTTCAAATCATGTTCTCAGAAAACGGCATCCCTTATTCCGTAAACAAATTCGAGCAGAACAGCGCTGAAGGGCAGAAAATTATAAACGAATTAGGCCTGATAAAGCTGCCTGCTTTTTTGATTGACGGCAGAACAATCAAAGACAGCTGGCAGGTGAAAACAAAAAGCGGCTCAGCGCCATTGAGGGACACGCTGCGTTTCTATGTAAGCAAAGGGCAGGCGAAATTTGAAAACGATGTCTTCATTTTCTATGAATTAAGTTTGGATAACAGGCCGCATGTGAACATGCTGTTGACAGAGCCATGCGGCGGTGCTGGCAATGTTTTAGTGCAGTATTTCGCTGATCCATACGATCCGGCGACAATTGCAACAAGCGCTGATATGGAAACCTTGCGGGAAATGTTTAGTGACTACAATGTTGAATTCGTGTACGGCTATCTGCCGACAACAGCTTCGGTAAGCATGCAGCAGATGTTCACCCAGGACACGATTGAAACAGCGGCAAAGCATTTAACTTGCGCAAGCAATTTTGGGGCTGAGAAATTCAATGCACTGCAGCAATCCTTTTACAGCAAATACTGTGACGTAAATGCTGCAACTTACCGGGACAAACTATATAATTGCGCTGACGGCAACCGCTTTGGCGCGCCAATAAATGGTGATGAAGCAATGGAAGGCATTGAACAGGTTGGATTGAAAAGCGACCTGCAATACAATTTATGCCTCTACAACTACAAAAACAGGTTTGATGCATCAAAGGCCCTGGCGGAAAAATGGCAGATTGACAAAAGCCCAACAATAGTTGTTAACTGCACTTTTGAAACACCAGTATCAATGGCCCACACAGTGATCTGTTCTTATATGCCGGATGTTTTGGTCTGCAGAAATCCGAGAACCAGTTAAGCATCCTGGGCAATTTGCGAATTAATTCAATCGTTAATGATTTGCAGGTCAAGCAAAAATTTTGCTCCAGTTTCTCGGCTGCCTTCGCTGCCAAATGCCAACGCCATTCAGCAAAAAATTTTGCTCCAGTTTCTCGGCTGCCTTTTTCTCCAATCGCCTTTGTGGAAAACATAGCTTGCTATCAGCGGCAGAACGCTGGTTGCTTCAGCGTAAACCATTTGCTCCTGCTTTGCTTCAACCTTGCCCCAGCTGCTTGCCTCCTTGAAGGTTGAGCTGCTGCATCCGCCGTCCCTTACGTCTGCAACGGTTATCTGCACGCTGTATTTGTGCATTGGGACATTTTTTCCAAGGACCTCGGCGCAGATGACAGTGTCCTGCGCAAAGTTTTTTGGAACTCCGCCCCCTACAATGAACAAGCCTGAAACAGGGGCCTGCATTTTTATTTTGGTCAATTCCATGAAATCCTTGACTGAATCAATTGCTATGTGCGCTTCTTTCCTTTGCCACTGGTGTGCAACCAATCCAAGGCCTGCGCTGCTGTCGCTAAAAGCAGGGCAGAATATCGGCACATTGTGCTTATATGCTGTCTGAATCAGCGAGCCTTTTTTCTTTGCATGTTTTTGGAGATATTTGCCCATTTCTGCAATGAATTCTCTTGAACTGTAAGGTATTGGCTCAAGTGCATCAGCAATCTTTTTAATTGCCATGTCACAGTGCTGCAATTGCTGTTCATCAATGTAAGTGTCATATATTCTGTCAATGTAAAGCCGCCTGAGCTTTCTGTCGTCAACGTGTGGGCTGCCTTTATAATGCCTGAAGCCGAGTGCTTCAAAGAAATCCATGTCAACGATTGTTGCGCCTGTTGCAACAATTGCGTCAACCATATTATACTTTACCAAGTCAGGGTAAATCTGCATGCATCCTGCAGCTGAGGTGCTGCCTGCAATGCAAAGGATTATGGTGCAGCCTTTGTCGGCAATCATTCTGTTGAAAATGTCTGCTGCATTCGCCACTTCCCTCGATGTGAAGGACATGTTTCGCATTGCGTTGATTATTGGCGTTGAATCAAATTTGGTTATGTCAATGTGCTGGACAGGCTCACGCAGAAACTGCTTTTTCTCAGCCGCGTTTATTTTAGACATTTTTATCCCTAAAACCATAAGTGCAAATAGCATAAATAAGTTTTGTTGGGGGAATTGCACTGATTGGGAATTCAAAAAAACCAAAAATTCTTTTTTTAACCCTTTTCAACAACTATTTCCGTTATGCCTGCGAATGTCACTATTGAATTCGAGAAAGCAAGGCTGAGCTATCAGGCTGCCACTTCCCCAGAAGCAAAACTTGAGGCCCTGCTTGCAATGCAGAGCGGTGCGCCAGCGCACAAGGGCGGCGAGAACCTGAGGAGGGACATCAGCAAAAAAATTTCTTTGCTGCGAAAAGAGATTGAGAAAAAAAAGAAGCAGGAAAAGAAGAAGGGCAGCGCTCCGAGCATTGCCGTGAAAAAAGAGGGCATTGGGCAGATTGTTCTGGTTGGCTTGCCGAATAGCGGCAAAAGCTGGCTGCTGAACAAGCTGACCGGCGTTGATGTTGAGATTGCGCCATATCCTTTTACCACAAAAAAGCCTGTTGTAGGCATGATGGATTTTCAAGGTTCAAAGGTGCAGCTGGTTGAAGTTCCTGCATTGGTCAAGGGAAGCAGCAAGGGCAAGGCAAACGGCTTGCGGCTGCTTTCAATTGTGAGGAATGCAGACGCTGTTGTATTGCTCGCGAGAAGCAGGAGGGAAGAGCAAGTGCTCTTGCATGAGCTTGGCAATGTGAAGATTTTTTTGAACGAGAAAAAGCCGGCTATTGAAGTGCAGCTGTCGAAATTCAAGGGCATTGCAGTAGTGCACAAGCAAAACCTGAAAATAAAAGAGGTAGTGCTGCATGATTTTTTGCACGCAAGGGGAATGTTCAATGTGAGTGTTGTTTTGAACCAGCCTTTGCGCGATTTGCTGACTGTTGAAAGAGTGCTCGATGAAACAATCTCCTACAAGCCGAGCATTACCGTGGATGCTTTCGGTGAAATAAATTTTGAAGAGCTGCACCAAAATATTTTCGGTCTGTTAAAAAAAATTTTGGTTTTCACGAAAAAGGCCGGGCAGCCGCCTGACATGAATGCGCCTCTTGCGCTGCATGCCGGCGCAACCGTTGCAGATGCTGCAAAAATGCTGCACAAGGACTTCGCTAATTTCAAGTTTGTCAGGGTCTGGGGCAGCAGCAAATTCCCAGGGCAAAGGGTCGAGCACAACTTTGAACTGCGCAACGGGGACATTATTGAAATTTGCGTTTGAACAAGGCTGGCAGTAATGAGTTCCTGTTTGAAAAAAAGTGCTTTCTAAGGCTACGGCAGTGCAATTTAATGCCCCAAAGCCATAAAGAAACTAATATATACCCCATCGGATTTAATAGTTTCAAAAAAATGGGTTTGAAATGAGTAGGTTAATTGTAGGCGTTACGTGTTTCATTGCTTTGGCTGTTTTTCTTAGCGGCTGCATTGACGGCAAGCAGATTCTATTCAAGGAAATTCCGGGCGCCATTGTTCCATCACCTTGCGAGTCATTCGCCAGAGAGCATATATGTGCCTTGTTCAAGTGCATGGTTGACAGCTGCTGGTGCGATGAAGGCAGCATTCCAAGCCCGATTTTGGAGGAGCCCAGTGCTGTTGGCAGTTTTATTGGGGCAGGCACAGCCGCCATTAAAAGCGATCAGGACGCGATAGCAGCCGTCCAGCGGTATGTGCAAAGAACTGGTTCAGAGTACAGTGATGTCAGGAGGGCAGTGAAGCTGAATAATGTTTTCTGGAACGTGTTTGCATTCAATTCGGAAAACGATGAAACGGTTTTCACTGTTGCGGCAGACGGCACAATTCTGAAAACTGTTTGCGGTGTCTGAATCCAACCAGCATAAAAAACCCGGCGCAGTTCTGCAAACCAAATAGAATAATTTAAATATTACAACGCGGTTGTAATTATTATGAAATTGAAGATTTTGATTGCTCTTCTTGTTTTATGCACGCTGGTTCTCGGCGGCTGCCTGCAAAGCGAACAGGCAGGCGGTACAGGCGAGCCTGCTGGTGCTGCTGGTGAAGAGGCAAATGGCGCAAACGAGCCGGCTGGCGGTGCAGGCGAACAAACAGATGGCACTGCCGAAACACTTGGCGTTGGCGAGTGGGCTGTGGAAATAAAAAGCGCAATAACTTTGACACCTGAACACAAAATAACAGAAACGGTATACGAGGACCTTAAGTCCGTTGATGATGTCAGGTTTGAAATTACCAGTAATTGCGGGAAAACATCAGACAAGCTTTTCAAGTTCGAGCCTGAACACAAAATAGTCATGAAAGTAGTGGATGCACAGGGGGAAAAGACAAAGTTTTATACTCATGCGTATAAGGAGGCTTCCAACAGGGAATTCGTTGACGAAATGGAAGTAAAGATAAGGCTGTATCACCAAGACGTGCCAAGCTTTGCCTGGATGGATATCGGAGAGGACGGCTTCATAAGGGAGTCATACGAAGCTTACCCTTCAACTAACTCTTTTTACAATCCTGCAATAGCAGCAAATGCATCAGGCCTAAAGCTGAGGCTGGAAATTGTTGATACTGAAACAGGCCAGACACTCGCCTTCGGCGAGTACACTTTGGCATAGGGCAATCCCGAGAATTGAAGCCCGCCAGCCAAAAGCATTAAGCAATAATCTCTATACATTACAGTAGGCGATGATGAGGTTAATCTCTTACTGGAGCAAGGCTTTAATATATGTGCAATTAATTGTTTTATTATGAAAAGTGAAAAACTTATCTTATTTTCAGTTTGTATTGCAGTCTTTCTTATTTGTGGGTGCGTGAACCCGCCAAACAATGAGGTTTTGACTCCACCAGGCAAGGCCGTTTCTGTTTCTGATTTTGCAAAATGCCTTACTGAAAAAGGCGTGACGGTTTATGGTTTCGGCACTAGCTGGTGCACGTTTTGCACTGAACAGGAAAAAATGTTTGGCAATGCATGGAAAGACCTGAATTATATTGAGTGTTCAATATCCGAAAACTTTAATGAACAGAGCGAATTGTGCAACAAAGCGGGAATAAGGGGTTATCCTACTTGGGTGTTAAAGGGCGGCGAAAAAATCGAAGGAACGTTTTCTTTTGACGTATTAAGCCAGCGAACCGGCTGCCCAGCGCCCACAATACCAAGTCAGCCTAACACAACAGACTTGAATAACGAAGTTCCTGTCGTAAATAACCAGCAATTAAAATTTGACGTAGTACAACCATTACCAGCGGGAACAGTAGGCGAGCAATACAATTATTCATTCTGCAAGCCAGACTTGACTTCAGCAAGCGACCTTTGCGCAGGAAGCGAAATAACAAATCCTTCGGGAGGAAACCCGCCATATCATTTTGTTCTGGATTCTGGAGCGTTTGCCCCAATGGGCCTTTCTTTAAACTTGAACGGGCTTTTGAGTGGAAAGCCCACAACCGAGGGAGAAAGCACTTTTAGTGTCTGTGCTGTTGACCAATCAGGCACGCAAACATGCAAGCAAGTCACATTAGGCATTAGTCAAGCTGTTGCAAAACCAGAAACTTGGACAGGCAAAATGACAGGCACTTATACAAGAGAATCTCTGCTTGGCGGCGGCGAGTACGGTTATGATTTTAGCGTGAGTTTTACTGTCCCAAAAAGCATAATTGCTAACTTCAAGGACCCGGCGAATACTGACGACTGGATTGATATTAAAAAAACAAGCGGAACTATTGCTGAGACGACTACTGTCTTACAGCAGTTGGATACAACAAATAATCCCGGTGACTTAATGGTTGGAGGTTCACTTAACGAACCAATTCAAGTAGGAGTTGCAGGAAGCGTTTACCAGGCAAACGGAATATTTTTTGTTTCACCGACTGGCAAAGAGCTTATTGCGGGTTATTTGCAAAGAGATGGCGCACCGTTTTCCGATAGTCGCTGGAGCGATATAAAGCTAACTGTTACTAATTACACTGACACAACCATTACAGGCACGTGGGGCACAGGTTTGTTTGGGGAACTGGTAGCACACGGAACCTTCACTCTCAACAAGCAATAATAGGAAAATGCAAAAACTTCCAATACAAATGATGGTTAATAAAAGGATAAAAAGCGCCAATTGAAATCATCCTCAGACTCATCAAAAGCCAGAAAAAGTAAGGCATAAGAAAATAAATTGTAACACCTATAAGCTAAATTGGCGATGATGAGGTTAACACCATCCGAGCGCAAGCTGTGAGGAGACAACTCAACACTGAGCCACATTCGATTTCATTCCAAGATTTTTAGGCAGCCGTCTTTTAATCGGTTATTCGATTATAATCACTTCACCGTCTCTCAGAGTTTTAAACGGAATCTTATTTTTATTGCAATATTCAACTTCTTTGTCAATGTCTGCGGACTCAGGATGGTTAGATTTATAGTGCGGGAGAATAATGTAATCAAGGACTCCAAGGCCTTCCCAAATTGTTTTCTGAAGCTCTTGGTAAGGCCTGTCATTGGGGTCGTCAACAATTTGCAGTGCCTTGAAATCAGGAGCCAACACGCATATGCCGGCACTATATCCTGCATACACAAAATCGTTTCTTTTAAGAAGCTCTTTAAAAATTACGTCAAAACCACTCAATTTCATTGCCTGTCGCAGAATAAATGTATTTCCTCCTCGGACGAATATGCCTCCAAATTCATTCAATTTTTTCCGCAATTCATCAGTCTTTCCAAAAAAATTCTTTAAATCAAGGTATTCTACGGTTAAGCCCAACCCTTCCAAACTTTCAATATCCAGTTTTTCCCACCTGTTTTTCTTGACCCAATCAACATTAGAATAATCACAGGCGTTTGGAATGTAAGCAATTTTTTTGTTGTTGGGCATTAGCCCGGCTAACTCGCCAGCCTTATTCCCCAGCCTAAAAGAGGACAAATAAAACTTCATATAAAAACCAGTTCATCGAGGTTATTAAAACCTATAAGTATTCTTAGTTTTAATAGGGTTAACACCGTCTGACCGAAAGGTGTGAAGATTTAACTCAACACTGAGCCGCTTTTAAGTTAGAACTATATGTGAGTGCAATAATATCAGCGATTGCCACCCAAATCAAGCAGGCGCTGCAATTGCCAATTGCGTTCCCTGGTTACTTTGGCTGCAGCATCAGAGGGGCTGGCGGCTCTATAAATAGCTTGCAAGGCATAATTTGCAGCACCGATAGAATGAGCGGGAACATGCGCAGTTGCCGCCGCTTGGCCTGCGGCCCTGGCAGCAGAGCAAGCGGCATTATCTTCCCCTACTTCACGAGCGGCAGCATGAGCATCAAGTGAAGTTTTGCGCACGTCCGGCATCTTGAATATTCCGGTGCGCATCCATTTTCGGAGGGCTTCAATGGCTTTTCTGGGCCTGTGGTCTTCCGGGTATTTTTCCTCAAAATAGGGAAGAACACGCTCGACACAATCAACCGCCCAGCGTGCCAATGTTTTATGGTCGGTTTTTCCCACAAGCGCTGCAATTGCCTCGTCTTTGTGCGTAACTGAGAATTTGGATTTTTCCTTCATATTCTCAACCATTTATAGGCAATTTTTAATGTGTTGTAGTGTTGTTGAGCCAAAAAATAGTTTTGCGCCGGCTACTTTTCAAAATCGTAAATCTGCACTTCTTGTTCCTGCTCTTGCTTTGCTGCAATTAATTTGAACAACTTTTTCCTGTTCTTTATTATGAATAAAACAATCAGAACAATAATCAGCAGGATGATTCCGGTGAAAAGCAAATCCGTGTCGAACTGCCCATCTTCTTCCAGGCCTCCTTCGTAAACGCGCAAAGCGTCCTCTTTTGCAGTACCTGCGTATCGTTCCGCATCGTCAAAGCTGCCGTTGCCGTAGAATGTTTCTGCCTTTGCCCAGTTGCTCTGCATTTCTGTTACGCTGCCCTGCTTTATCCATTTGAAAACATAGTCATCCTGCAGGATGAAGTCAACCAGATTGCTCAAGGTCTGCTGGCCTGTTTTTTTCATCAATTCATCGCTTTGGCCGTACAGCACCTGAAATGCGCTGTTTCTTTTCTCCCTTGTTGTGAGGTCATCAGTTAAGCCCGTTATGAATGAGGGGGAATCAACTTTTGAAAAAATCTGGTTTATTCTTTCTTTAAGTCTTGTGGAAAGAGACGCTATTGAACTGAAGTTCTGAAAATTTTGTGAAATATTAGCCAAGGTGTTGAGGCTTCGTATGGTTTCTATGGAAAGCGTTGTCTCACCAATTCCCTGTCTCAAACAGTCCAAAGAAACAATGTTTGAACATGTATCGGAAGAGCTTTTTTTTTCACCTTCTAAGTAAATAGAACGCTTTGAATCAATGGATTCTATTAAATCAAAAACAGTTTGGAATTTCCTTTCAAAATCTTTGAGTTTGTTTGTGTCAGGATTGGCAACAAAATTTTCTTTAGAATACGTGGCATCAAGAACCGCAGCGCTTATGTCTTCTGCCAAAGGAAACATTTCATCCAGCTGATTTTTTAAGGCATCAGTTTTATTTTGCAACTCTGGAAAGCCTTCTAGGTTTGATTTGACCGTCACCAAATCAATCCTTTCATTTTTCAAATCTTGTGCCAAGTCAGAAAAATACTTTGCTGTATCCGCATTGAAAAGCCAATAACTTTTTTGAGTGGAGTCTCCAACGCTTTTTTCCAATTGAAGATAATAGCGCAGGACATAAGCTGTTTTAATCAGCTCCCTTCTTGCAACAAGAGATTCAGGCAATTGCATTGGCTCTGCATCAGAAACAGGAATAAAGCCAGCAAGGCTGCTATCGGTGCTTAAAACAGTTACAACAAAAAAGTATTTCCCAGAATTCCTTATTTTCACATCAGGGTAAACTCCGGCTGTTTCGTTTTCAGTCAGAAAGTTGTTCTGCTTGCTGACAAAATCAATTGCCTCCTGGCTGCTTGCGGCAAAGGCAGCGCCCAAGAGCAATAAGAACACGCCGGCAATGACAGTGAATTCTATATATTTATTCATTTATAATATTAAACAGCCAGCCCATATTAAAAGATTGCGGTGAAAGCATAAAAAGCGGATTTTTTTATGAATGCGAAAATCGTTCTTGTAAGGCCGTCATACGAGGAAAATGTTGGCTACATTGCAAGGCTTGCTGCAAACTTTGAGTGCAGGGAAATTGCATTGGTGCAGCCGAAATGCGATTGGAAGACTGGAAAAGCGAAAAGCAGGGCAATGCACGGCCAGCATTTGCTTTCGAAGGCAAAAAAGTTCAATTCACTGCGCAGGGCTTTAAGCGGGTGCGCTTACAGCATTGCAACAACAGCGATTGCAAGCAGTGGCGGAAACATTGAAAGAACAGCTGTCAGCGTTCAGCAATTTGCCGAACGGTTCAGCACATGCAAGCGAAAGATTGCGCTTGTTTTTGGCTCGGAGCAAAACGGATTGTCAAATGCTGAAATAGCCGAGTGCGATTTCGTTGTGAGCATTGAGGCAAGCAAAAAATACAAAACGCTGAACATTGGGCATGCTGCAGCGATTTTGCTGCACGCGCTTTTTGCGGCAAAGCAGGCTAAGAAGGGAACGCCTTTTCTGGAGGCAAGTAATACCTTAAAAAAGCGGCTGGGCAAAAAATTTCAGCAAACGCTCCAATGCCTGCCTGGCATTGAAAACAGGGCTGCTGTTTTCTCTTCATTCAAGGCGCTGGCAGGCAGAAGCCTACTTGCGGAAAAGGAGGCAAGGGCACTGCTGGCATTTTTAAACGAAGCACAAAAGGGGATTGGCGCGAAACAAAAGAATTAATAATAACAAAAAGAGAAATTTTGTTGGAGTTGTTTAAATGCCGGTAAGAAGAGAGTTCAGGGATCTGCTGGATATATGGAAAGCCATGAGGAAAAACCCTAAGCTGAGGATGGCTTACACAAAGATTCCAATGTTAGGCGGTGAAAGAAGGGCACTGCTGCTTTTGACAATAAAGCTTGAAGTTCCGCCTGAGAATGTAAGAAAAATGTATGAAAGGATGAGAAGCAGTTTTAACCAAAGGCGGGCAGTGCAGCAAACAATCGGCGTTCTGAACCAGATTGACGAACTGGCTGAAAGGATGAACCTGCATTCAACCCCATGGCTGCAGAACAACATAAGGCTCAGGACGCCGGAAGATGTTTTGCAGGACTTGCACACGCAGGCGCAGCAGGTTGGCGCTGCCTGAATGGACGGTGAATTTTTCCTGAAAATAAAGCCAATAGAATTTACTGCAAGTTTTTTCCTAAGGCTTTTTGCACGCGAAGCTATTTTCCCAAGGCTTTTGCCAACAGGCAAAAGGCTTAAAGCAAAAAGGCTTAAATAGTTCAATGACCTTTTTTTTATTGCAATGGTTGAAGAGAAACAGTTGCTGGCTGGTTTTTTGCGCGAGCTGCGCCAGGCTTTTGAAAAGCCTGACACTTTTGCTTTGCGCGAATTGGGCAACAAGGCTATTGAGGAGGCTGCTTTGCGGAACAGCAGGCACATTGCCAGCATTGCTTTGGTTGCTTATTGCTTGCATAAGCTGCACAGCAAGCAGCATATTGCAAGGCACAAAAAATGGTTTTCTTTAAGCAGGGAGATTGGGTTGTTTTTGGGCAAAGCAGCTGATGCCCTGCAGCGGGATGACTTGGCTGCTTTCGAGCAAAACATGCAGAAAGTTATTTCCGGCGTTCAGTCAATTGATCTGCAGCTTGGCAACTATGTTGAAAGCATTTTTGAGAAAGCAAGGGTAAAGTATGCAAGCACTGCCTACAGTTTGGGGCTTGGTCTGGGCCAGAGTTGCGATTTGACTGGGGCAAGCAAAAAGGAATTGCTGCGCTATATTGGCTCAACCAGGATGGCTGACAGGGAAGCTGTCACTTTCGGAATAAAAGAAAGGCTGCAGCGCTTGAGGAAAAGAATGCAGGCGGAGTGAGCAGGTTGCGGTTTGTTTTTGGAAAAAAATGGTTTGGGTGCGCTTGGTGATTTGAATGCGTTTTGTTTTTGATTCCAGTTCATTGATTGCTTTGAGCCAGACTTGCCTGATTGATTTATTGGCCGGCTTAAGGGAGAAAATGAAAGCGGATTTTTTTATTCCTGCCATGGTTGAGCAGGAGGTTGTTGGAAGGCCGTTGCACATAAAGCGCTTTGAACTGAATGCTGTCAGGATAAAGAAGGCTGTTGATTCAGGCGTTTTCATTGTAAAGGAATTGCAGAGCGGGCAGGATGCGCAGATGATTTCCGCTATTGCAAACAATTGCCTTTTTGTTGCGGACAGGGCAATCCAATTGCTGCAGGGCGGGGAAATTTCTGCTTTGGCTTTGGTGCTGCAGGAAAATGCGGCTGCATTTGTTATTGATGAGAGAACAACAAGGATGCTGATTGAAGCCCCGCAAGAACTATTACATTTGATGCAGGAAAGGTACAGCCAGAAAATTTCAATGCAGAAAGAAAAGGTTGCTGAAATGCGCTCCCTGTTTGGCGGATTGAATATAATCAGGAGCGTTGAATTGGTTGCACTAGCTGCAGAGCAGGGTTTGCTGCAGCAGGTTCTGCCTGCAGGAAAGCAATCGCTTGAGGCAGCATTGTATGCAGTGAAATACAACGGCTGCGCTGTCAGCAGCAGGGAAATTGATTTGTTTCTGCGAAATGTTTAAATCTTTCTGAAATGCGCGTGAAAGAAATAAATTGAAAAAAAAAATTGTTTTGAGCGGGGATTTGAATGCAGATGGAAAAAATCTGGGCGGGATTTATTTTTAGGGGCTTTTTGAATGCAGATTGAACCAATTGCCGAGAGGGATTTGCCTGAGATAATTTCTTTAATTAAAAGGGAATTCCCTTATGTTGCGGTCAGCATTGAAAAAATCAGGGAAAGGATTGCGAGCAAGAGGGTTTTTGTCTTCAAGGCGATTGAAAAGAAAGAATTGCTTGGTTTTATTGAGGCGGAAATGCTTGCGCCAAGCATTGCAAGAATCAATGGCCTTACAGTGAAACCGGAAGAGCGGAATAAAGGCATTGCAACTGAATTGCTTGAGCACATGATTGGTTTCCTGCAAAGCAAGGGGGCAAAAAGAATAATGCTGCTGGTAAAGCAAGGCAATGAGGAAGCAAAAAAACTGTATGAGACAAAGGGATTCAAATTCATGGGCTTGTTCCAGAGGCAGATTGACCAATCGATTGTTGAGGAAATGGAGCTTGATTTAGGCACCAAAGAGGAAAGCCCGAGCTATGTGAGCTGACCGCTACCTGAAGTATTTCTGTTTTATTCTAAAAAGGAATTCCTTTGAAAAGCCCTTCCAATTGGTTAGAAAGCGCTTGATTAAACCAGGGTTGAACAAGTAACGCAATTTTATCTTCAATTGCCCCCTGCTGTAATTGCATCTCCTGTATTCCTCAACAATTTCCGGAATCATTTTCTCAAATTCCTGTTTGCTCATTGCGTCATTCATGTAAGGCAGTTGCATGTTTCCAAGGGCCGCATCCAAATCATTCCAGTTCATGTCCTCGCTTACAAGACGTCTTTTAAATGCGTAATCCCAGATTGCTGAAGCAGGCAAAGGCGTCAGCTTGAAGAACATCACGTTTTTTAATGCAGGGTCCCTCACCAGTTTGAATGTTTTGTATATGTCCTCTCTTGTTTCACCCGGAGTGCCAAAAATGAAGCTTCCGTCAACAAGCAGGCCGTGTTTTTCGCATAAGCGCAGGGCTTTCCTGTGCTGCTCCACTGTTACGCTTCCCTTCTTCAAAAAGCGCAGAATCCTTTCACTGCCGCTCTCAAAGCCAAAGTTGATGTATTTGACATTCATTGCCTTAAGGTATCTGCACATTTCATCAGTCATTAAATTCGTTCTGCCGAAAACATGCAATTCAACCTTGTCAGGAATGCCCTCTTTTTTCATCAGCTCGGCAATTTTTGCAACCCTTTTCCTGTTCACTGCAAACAGGTCATCCATTACACGCAGCATTTCAATCTTATAGTTGTCAACTATTTCGCGCATTTCCGCAACAACATATTCCGGAGAAAAGAAGCGCATTGTATGCTGCCAGAAGCCTGTCTGGGAGCAGAAAATGCAGTTGTACATGCAGCCCCTGGTTGTCAAAATGCTTGTTCCAATAGACAGCTTGTCAAAGGTGTGCCTAGCCGGCTTCAAATAGAAGCGCCGCATTGGAAGCAGGTCCCTTGCAGGGAAAGGAATCCTGTCCAAAGGTTCAATATTGCCCCTTCTCTCAGTCAGCTTCAGCTTGTTTCCATCCCTGAAAGCAAGGCTCTTTATTTTGCCCAAATCTTTTGCAAAAAAAGCGCCCCTCTTTTCAAAGGCATTCACTAATTCAAGCAGAACATCTTCCCCTTCGCCAATTACCCCGACATCAAATTCTTTCGGCATTTTGTGGGGCAGGGCTGTTACGTGAAAGCCGCCGAGCAATATGGGCAAATCCAGTTCCTGCTTTATTTTCTTTGCCAAATCCCGTGTTTTCATGAAATCTTGGGTTGTACAGCTTATTCCAACAACATCAGGCTTTTCTTTTTTTATTCTATTAAACAAATTCTCCTTATCAACAATAACCGTATTATAAAAGTTCCCGTATTTGCGCAGATAGCTTGCCAAATAGCCTAAGCCAAGAGGCGGCAGTGCCTCAACAGTATCAACGCTGACCAAAGCAAGTTTCATCCGTAAACCACTTAGAAAAATACTGGTTGTTGAATTGATTTAAATTTAACGCAATCAGGTCAATAGCCCTTTGCAAAGCAAGCCCAGTTGATATTTCGGCACAATGCCCTTCAATACCCCTTCGCAAAATATGCCTTTATTTCCGTTTCCTTTCCGCATTTGACGCACTTGCCCCTGGCCTTTTTCTGCCCGAAAGGAATGCACCTTGCTGTTGCAGTTGTTTCTTCCTTTATGCTTTGCTCGCATTCAGGGTTGTTGCAGAAAAATGCTGAAATCATTTTTCTTTCAGAAAGCGCTTTCTTCGCTTCAGCCCAATTTTTAGCCTCAACAGTGTTTGCAGCAAGGAATTTTTTTGCGTTATTGAATAAATTTTCCTGTATTTCTTTAAGCATTGAATCGATTTTTTTCACTGCATCCTTTTCTTTAACAATCTCCTTTTTCCCATTGTCCCTTCTCACCAAAACAACCTGCTTTTTCTCAATATCCTTCGGGCCGACTTCAACCCTTACAGGAATTCCACGCAGCTCCCACTCATTGAACTTCCACCCAGCGCTGTACTCCTGCCTGTCATCCAGAATAGGGTTGAATTTTGAAAGCTTTCCAGCAAGCTCTTTTGCTTTTGCCGCAACCTTGCCAATTGTTTTCTCAAAAAAGATTGGCACAATTGCAACCTTGTTTGCTGCAACAGCAGGAGGCAGCACCAAGCCCTTGTTGTCAGCGTGAACCATCACAAGCGCGCCAATCAAGCGCGTTGAAAAGCCCCAGCTGTTCTGCCAGGGAACTTGCTTCTGCCCTTTCTCATCCAAATAAGTGATGCCAAATACTTTTGCAAAGCCCTGCCCAAGATTGTGGGAAGTACCCATCTGCAGTGCCTTGCCATCAGGCATCAGTGCCTCGATTGTAAAGGTTCTTTTTGCGCCTGCAAACCTCTCTGCAGCGGTTTTCTCTCCGGCAATTACCGGAATTGCAAGCAGCTGCTCGCACACTTTTTTGTATTCATCCAGATAAAGCAGCGCCTCTTTCTCGCATTCCTGCTCTGTTGCGTAAACGCAGTGGCCTTCCTGCCACAAGAATTCCCTAGTGCGCAGAAACAGCTTGCATTGCTTTACTTCCCAGCGCAGGACATTGCACCATTGGTTCAATCTGAAAGGCAAATCCCGCCAGCTTCTAATCCACTTCGCATAGCTGTCGTACATTATTGTTTCTGAGGTCGGCCTGATTGCAACCCTTTCCTCTGCATCCTCTTTGCCTGGCTCAATCCAAGCAAGCTCCGGCTCAAAGCCTGCTGCGTGCTCTGCTTCTTTTTCAAAAAAGCTTTTTGGAATCAGCAGGGGAAAGTAAGCGTTTCTCACTCCTTGCTTTGCAATCGCTGCATTGAATTGTTCCTGTATTTTTTCCCAAATCTGGTAAGCGGCTGGCCTTATGACCATAAAGCCCCTGATGGGGGCATAGTCCGCGAGCTCTGCTTTCAGAACAACCTGGTTGTACCACTCGCTGAAATCCTGCTCTTTTTTCACGGTAATTCCAAGCCGCTTCTCTTTTTCTTCCAAAAAATCACCTTTCAAACAAAGTGCCGCTGATTTCGCCTTTGAAAATTTTAGCCAACAAACCATTGCCGCCTTTTGTAATAATAAGAGGTATTTTGTTATTTAAAGCAATATCCGCCGCCTGCAGTTTTGTTTCAAATCCACCCCGTCCTGCACTGCTCTTTCCATTTACAACCGCGGCTGTCTTGCTTAAATCCCTAACCCGCTTGATTAATGAAGCCTTGCTATCGGTTTCAGGGTTAGCGGTAAAAAGCCCACCGACTGTTGAAACCATGATAAGCAAATCAGCGTCCAAATTCACAGCCAATTTTGCTGCCAGCATATCGTTGTCAGAGAAATATCTTTTGCGCGCAAGCTCTTCAACTGCAACAGCATCATTCTCGTTTATCACAGGCACAATATTAAGAGAAAGCAGCTTATCGAGGGTGTTCTTTAGGTTTTTGAGGCTTTTTTTATCATCAAAATTGTCCTGCGCCAGCAAAACCTGCGCAATTAGCTGGTTATACTTTTCGAAGGCTGTCCCATAGCAGTGCATAAGATGGCTCTGCCCCACGGCAGCAAGTGCCTGCTGCATCTCAACAGGCCGAGGCGAGTTGTGCAGATGCGTTTTCTCAAGACCAAGCCCTATAGCCCCGCTTGAAACAAGCATAAACTGTTTTCCAACCCTGACCAGAGTGGAAATATCACGCGCCAAATCATCGATTAGCGAAAAATTAAACTTGTTGTCCCCCATAACTGTGTTCGTGCCAAGCTTTATTACAACCCGCTTTACTTTTTCAGGATTCAATCAAACCACCACCGCATAGTTGGGGCGTCGAGGATTTGAACCCCGGTCGCTACCATGTTGGAAACCCTGTGTTTTCTTTCTTTTCCACAAGGGCTTTTCTTTCTTTTTCTAAAAGAAAGAAAAGGGCTTCCCCAAGGTAGAATACTAAACCAAGCTATACTAACGCCCCCAACTCGATTTGAATCTTCTGATGCCTGTTTTCTTTTGACACAGCTTTTCACGCAAAGCCATTTTCTTTTGGTACAGCTTTTCTTTTCCCAAAAGAAAAGGTGTGAGGCTGCCCGGATTTGAACCGGGGTCGTATGCTTGTTTGAAAACACTTTTTCCCAAGGCTTTTTTCTGCAAGGAAAAAAGGCTTTCCCAAAGCATAAATCCTAGACCAGGCTAGACGACAGCCCCTTGTGCTATAAGAATTAATTGAATCGCTTTTTTTAAAAGCTTCTGGTTGGGCTACTTTTTTGGGGGTTGGTAATATTGCCTTAGCTGTTCTTCGTATCGTTTTTCAACAACTTCAAATCTTCTTTTTGATCTCTGAAAGTGAGACTCGCCGGAAAGCAGGTTTTCCAAAAGCCCTGCAAATTGCCTTCTTTTGACAGAATTGAGTTTTGGAAACTGACCAATGAAAGCTTCGATGACTGACTTCCTTAGCTCCCCCTGAATTATGTTGAATGAAAAGCCGCCGTACTTTCCATGATACTCTCTCTTTTCCCCCAACCCAATATCTACACAAAAATGCTGCAAAGCAAGCAGGTTCTTCTCAAAAGCCCTGCACAGCTGCTTTGGGTTTGAGTAATCTATTTTTCTGTTCCACAAGCTCTTTGAAACCTTGAAGTCAATCAGCTTAAGCTTGTGGTTGTCAACAACAAAGTTTTTGGCGCCGGCGTGTTCTGCTTCAATTGAAGCATAGATAATGCCCTCTGCACTCAGCTTTCCAAGTATTCTTGCAGCCTGCAATGCAATGTTCGTTCTTGCATGCGGATTCTTTTCAATATAGGCTTGGACTGGAAACCCAGCACCCCAAACAAGAACCCTGTAGTTCCCACTTCTTTTGATTTTTCCTTCAAGCCCTGCAATATTGCCTGAAACTATTTTCCTGCCCAGAACATCAACACTGTCAATGTACCTGTTTTTTGGGCCTGACCTGTGCTCCTTCACTTTTTCAAAGACAACAGCAGGCTGGTCGGAACCGTCAATGAAAATGTTTTCAACAGGTATTCCTGCTTTTCTTGCGCGCAGCATGCAAGAAAGCTGCTCGCCGTAAAGGTGCCTTGAGTAAAGGTTTCTTTCCACATTAGGAAACCTGCCTTGCCCATAAACATGGAATGCCCTGGTAGCAAGATAATAGGCATAAGCACCGCCCCTTGAAAGGCCTGCCATGGCATGCCCTCCAATCGGATGGCCACCCCCCCTATCAAATAACATTCGCCCCCAGTCAACCGAAACACGTCCACCTTTTACGCTAATTTCTTTGGCTGTTGGCCTTGCCCTTTTCCTCATCGCCATACCATTAATTTACTCCTTCAAACTTGTTAATACCTTTTTCCATTAAACAGCGGAATTGCCTAAAAAGAGAGAATAGCAGCTCACAGCACTTTTAGCTAAACAAGTTGCCGAAATGCTTTTTTGCAAATGCCGTAATTTCTTTGTCCAATTTGCCTGACTCGATTTCTTTCAGTGCGGTATCCACTGGTTTGCCGTTGCAGATCTCTCTGATTAGGAAAAGGCCGCTTGCGGGCTTTTTCCACTGCCTTTCCTTGTCTGCTGCAAAAACACCTAAGACCCCTCCAATAGTAGCAATGTCAGTACCTGCATGCCCAAAACCGCTTGCTTTATCATGCTCATACCTGCCGTTTTTGAGGTATTTTGGACCTTTTATAATTTGCTCTGCATCCCTAAGCCACAGCAGGTATCTGTCCTTTGGCATTGAAAACCTTCTCGACATTCTAAAATAAGAAAAATATCCATTGAATGCATTTGCCGTAATCGAATCGTTCTTTCCCAAATCGAAAAAGTGCGAAAGTTCATGCAAGATATTTAGTTTTTTCCTTAATTCTTCTTCTGTTCCAAACACTTCCGTTCTTAAAAGGAAGTCTGTCTTGGTTCTTGCCATCGCCCCTTCAACACGCAATTTTTCTAATTCAGCTGGGCTGCCAACCCTTACCCTTCTAAGAAATTTCTTGACTTTCCTTCTTTTTCCAGCAAGGGATTTGTTCGGAAAAAACAAGTCAACACCAGCAATTGCTGCCCTGATCCTTGCAACAGGACTCCTTTGCCTTTTTGCCATGAATTAATTTGTTTGCCGAAGTGATTAATATTGTTTTCCAAAGAGCAGCGGAATTGCCTGAAGGGAGAATAGCAGCGGAAGCCTGCTCTCTTGGCTGGCTGTTTTTAAATGCAGCCCTGCTCAATTCAGTTGGTGATCAAAATATGAGTGTTTTCAGGTTGTGCTGGTTCGTTGAATGCTATAAGAGACCCAAAAGCTTGAGAAGCCTGATTTAGGGCAATAAATTTAGGGAAAAAAATAAATTTGAAGGAGGATGATAAAAAAAGAAAATCGGCCAGAGTGGCCGAGCAAGCAACTACCAATATACATTATGATTCCAAAGTTTTTAATACTTTTGGTGGCGTGCCAGAGTGGCTTAATGGGCTTGGCTGATAACCGAGCAAGCAACTACCTGCTTCGAGGGTCCGAATCCCTCCGCCACCGGAGGTTGTGCTGCGGGGCTGAACCATTAAGCCAGCACAACCATTTTTTTAAAAGGCAAATGCGAGCCCGAAAGGCGAGCAAATGGCATCGAGCATGCCGAGCAAAGCGAGGCTGTTTTTGCCAGCTTTTTGGAAAAAAGCTGGGCGAAGATGGCATAAATCACAGCCGGATTTTGCCGGCTAAAGGAGGTGGGTTAAATGAGTTTTCCTGTGAAAAAGTTTAGTGTGGGGGCAATTCAGGTTGCTGTGTGGGAGAATGAGGGCAAGGAGGGAAACAGGTTCAACACTGTTTCTTTCGACAAGAGATACAAGGACAAAAGCAATGAATGGAAGAGCAGCAGCTCTATGAAATTGAATGACTTGCCAAAAGCCATTCTTGCATTGCAGAAGGCATTTGAGTACCTTGCACTGAAAGAACCGGAGCAAAGCACGGAAGAGAAGGAACCAGAGTTTGCAACAGCCATGGCATAAAAAAAGCAAAAAACAGTGGAAAAAGAAACCAGGCAAATAAACCAAAAACGGCTTTACGCCAGCCGCATGCACAAGGTTTATAAAAAGCAGTGGATTATTAACGATTATATAAAAGAACTCTGAAAAGTTTTCTTTTAAGTCAAACGGAGGAATAACAGTATGAGCGATTTTGACAGAAGGGGCCCCAGAAGGGATTTTGGGCCCAGAGAAATGCATAAAGCGACTTGCTCTGAATGCGGCAAAGAATGCGAAGTTCCATTCAAGCCCTCAGGGGACAAGCCGGTTTATTGCAGAGAATGCTATGCAAAAAAGAAAGGATTCTAATTCGTTAATTGAATAGAGGATATTTTCCTTTTTTTGGAATGTTTTGCCTTTTTTTAGTTCTTTTATAACTAGGGCATAGTGGCGAGCCTTAGCTAGCCATATGGCTCCGGAAAAAAATTGCCTTGATTGCAATAGCAGGCACAGCAATTCTGGCAAAGCGCAGAACACAAACCTCACAAGGAATGTGGTAAGCCAACTTGACACTCCCCCAACAACTAAAGAAAGCACACCAAACCAGCCAGGTTATCCAAACAAACTATAGAAAAGCGCTAGTTAGGCGACATATTACTTGGCGGTTCACTTTAGAAAGATTAATAAACAATAAAATCTAAGTTAAATATTATGAGAAAAAACCTAATATCAATTATTTTTGTAGTATTCATTGCTACTCTAATTTCTTCATCAGTTTTTGCTTCACAAGCCCTGCCTAGGTATAGGATAAATGAACAAACAAAAGAGTGCTCTGAATTTTTCATGGGTGATGAATGTGTATCCTGCAATATACCAGAGGGCTGGGAAACAATTGAAGAATTTCAATGCCCGAATGGGTATAATGAAATTCAGGCGGATTCAGTATGCATGCCCAGAAAAGATCCTTTTTGTTGTACTGTTCAACATTCAGGAGCAGCTGGAGATTGTGAAGATGTTGTTGTAAATGACATTGAGCAAAAATGTGCCTTTGTTGAGGATATAAACAAATGTGCTAAATTACCAACAAATTGGAAGCAAGCTGAAGATGTAATCGAATTCTGGGGAAAAGTATGCCCATCATTGGAATATGAATGGTTAGAAGAAACATTGGATTGTGAGACAAAAATAATTGATAATGATAATATTGATAACCAGAACAATATAGCTGGTGACAACCAACAAAACCCAAACACTCTTCTATTCATAATTGGTGCAGTAGCCATAATTATTTTAATTATAATAATCTGGTTTTTTCTCAGAAAAAGATTAAAGTGAACCGCCTGCGTCATACGCCTCCGCTCCTCACTTCATTGCGGTGCTCGGGAACGTTGCACTTTCGGGCTTCGCCCTCGCGGAAAAAAGAACTTAACAGCGATTAAGTCCAATCGCTGGCTTCTTGCGCCAGAATGATAAACTATAAAAACATTAAGATAATTTAATAATGGGGTGAGGGCTATGCAAAAAACTTTGGAGAATCTGGCAAAGGCTTTTATTGGAGAAAGCCAGGCGAGAAACAGGTATTCTTTTTATGCAAAGCAGGCAAACAATGACGGCTTTGAGCAGATTGCAGAGATCTTTTTGGTAACGGCAGAGAACGAAAGAATTCACGCAAAAAGGCTTTTTGAGCACATCAGCGAGCTGATTAAGAAAAGCGGAAAGAAGATGGACGAAATCAAGGTTGAAGCTACTACGCCGACAACGCTTGGCAGCACAGCGGAGAATTTAAGGGCGGCAATAGCCGGCGAAAACTACGAGCACACAAAAATGTATCCTGGGTTTGCTGACACAGCGCAAAAAGAGGGCTTGCCTGAGATTGCTGCAAGAATGAGGGCAATAGCATTAGCGGAAAAGCACCACGAGGAAAGATTCAGCAAGCTGTTGAAAGAAGTTGAGGCTGGCACTGTTTTCAAAAAAGAAAAAGAAGTGTGGTGGGTTTGCAGGGAATGCGGCTATGTGCACTTCGGCAAAACTCCGCCGGAAAAATGCCCGAGCTGCGACCACCCAAAAAGCTTCTACCAGATAAAATGCGAGGAATACTAGCAAAAAGCAAATCAGCCCAAAATGAAGTAAGCAAACAACAGGGTTAATGCAAAAACAGAAAAGAACATGAACAGCTTAATCCAAAACAACGTAAGCGAACAGCGGGTTCAATGCAATTGATGCAAGCGCCGCAATCACAGTTGCAATAATCAGGTTGAATAATGCATTGAGCCAGTCGCACTTGTATATTGTTTTGATTGCAGCAACCATTACAGCGAACATCAAAAGCAGGCTGAAAAAGCTGTCAAACAAGAAAAAGATTTTTGGCACAAAGGAAACAACCAATCCAATCACTGAAACAGTCACTGCTTTTGCAAGGCTGTTGTTCTGCATATTCAGCAACTTTGCAGCGAAGAAAATTCCCAAGGCAAAGAAAACTATGTTCAGGGCTATGTTAACCAAGCTGCCAATGAAAAGCTGTGCAAAAAAATTCCCAATATCTGCCGGCATAGCTAAAATAATTAAGGGGAAAATGTTATATTTAAATTCAACGCAGTCTCGCAATTGCAGGCTGCTGCAACAAAAACGCAAATATTTAAATATAATATGTTATAATATACTATAGGTGATTATATTGGATTCTACGACTATTCAGGTTTCAACCAAGGTTAAAAGAGAGCTGGACGGTTTTAAGGATTATGAGAGGGAAACTTACTGCGAGGTTATAGGCAAATTAATTGAATTGGTTAAGGAAGACGAGGAAAGCAAGATGCAGCTAAGCGAGGAAACATTGAAAGATATTAAAGAGGCAGAACAAGACATCAAAAAAGGCAAGGTGTACACCACTGCGCAGATAAAGCGGGAACTGGGTATCTGAATGCCTTTTGAACTGATTTGGTCAGATAAGTCAAAAAAAGACTTGCGATTAATCGACAGGGCAATTGCTGCAAGAATTGTTGAAAAAATGGAAGAGGCGGCAGGTCAGGACACTATTTTTTTAGAGAAAGTTAAAGGCACAGATTATTTCAAATACAGAGTTGGCAAATACCGTGTTATTATTGAAAAATTTCCGGCAACCAAAAAATTATTTGTAGTTAAAGTTGGGCACAGGAAAAACATTTATAAAAAGATTTGAAAAAACTCTTTGAAAGCCCCCCAAACAAGAACAGGCCAGTGGCAAAAAGGTTTTATTTAACTATTTGCATATAGATAATTGAATGCGCTTTAAAATAGTGGCTGAGTTTTTCGAAAAAATCGAGAAAGCGAGCAGCAGGCTTGCAATGACTGATTTGCTTGCTGGCTTGTTCAAGGAAGCGAGCGCTGCCGAGATTGCAAAGGTTGTCTACTTGTGCCAGGGCCAGCTTGCGCCTGCTTTTCAACAAATCGAGATTGGGATGGGCGAAAAATTTGTGGAGGAAGCGATTGCAAAAACAGGCGGCTACAGCAAGGAGGAAGTCCACAAATTGTACAAGGAAAAAGGCGACCTTGGTCTGGTTGCAGAGGAAATTCTAAAAAAGAAAAAACAGAGGAGCCTGTTTTCAGCTGAACTGAATGTTGAAAAGGTTTTCAGCAACCTAATGAAAATTGCCACTGCAGGCGGAGCAGGCTCGCGGGATTTGAAAATAAAGCTGCTGGCTGAATTGCTGAACAGCGCTTCTCCAACAGAAGCAAGGTATATTGTGCGAATTCCGTTGGGAAATCTGCGCTTGGGAATCGGCGACCCTACAATGATGGACGCGTTTGCATTGAATCTGCTCCCCGAGGCAAAAAAGAACAAGAAAATGGTTTCTGAAGTTGAATCAGAACTGAAGGAAAAAAAGGAAGAGAAGAGAAAAGAGGAATTGGACAGAAAGCTTAGAATGCGCATTCGAGAGATGATTGAGGGCAAGTACAATGTGCACAGTGATTTGGGCAGCATTGCCGAAAAATTGCAGAGCAATGGCCTGAATGGATTGCACAGGATTGAGATCCAGTCAGGGGTTCCAATAAGGCCAACGCTTGCTGAAAGGCTGCCTACTGCAGAGGAAATAATCAAAAAGCTGGGCAGGTGCGCTGTTGAGGCAAAGTATGATGGCTTCAGGCTGGCAGTGCACAAGGATGGAAGCGATATAACTATTTTCAGCAGAAGGCAGGAGAATGTTACATCAATGTTTCCGGAGATTGCTGCTGCGGCAAAAAAGCAAATCAGGGCAGGCAGCGCGATTTTTGAGGGCGAAGCGCTCGCTTTCAATGAGCAGACAGGCGAATACTACCCTTTCCAGGTAACAATCCAGAGGAAGAGGAAATATGACATCGGGAAAATGGCAAAAGAGTTTCCTTTGACCCTGTTTGCTTTCGATGTTTTGTTTGCGGACGGAAAAAACCTGATGCATTTGCCCTTCAGGGAAAGAAGGGATGAACTGCGGAAACTTATTGGAAAGGGCAAGACAATTGTTTTGACTGATTCTATTGAAACAGGCGATGCAAAAAAAGTGCAGCGCTTTTTTGACGAAAGCGTTGAAAAAGGATTGGAGGGAATAATTGCAAAGGACCTGAATGCGCCATACATTGCAGGCGCAAGAAAATTTGCCTGGATAAAGCTGAAGAGAAGCTATAGAAACGAATTAAGCGACACAATTGACACAGTAGTAATCGGCTACTTCAAGGGCAGGGGCCAGAGAACTGAATTCGGATTGGGCGCGCTGCTTACAGCGGTTTACGATGAGAAAGAAGACACGTTCAAAAGCATTGCAAAAATCGGCACGGGAATGAGCGAAGCGCAGATGCAGGAATTGCATAAGATGCTGAGCAAAATAAAGCAGAGGAACAAGCCAGCGAGGGTTGACTCTGAGTTAGAGCCTGATTTCTGGGTTGAGCCAAAATATGTTGTTGAGGCAATTGCAGATGAAATTACAAGAAGCCCGATTCACACAGCCGGCAGGGAGAAGGGAAAAGGCGGGCTTGCCCTCCGCTTTCCGAGAATGCTGAAAATCAGGAGCGACAAAAAAGCGGAAGAGGCAACAACAGTGAAAGAGGTTGCCGCAATGTTCAAAAAGCAGAGGCATGTGAAAACAGCTGAAGGCGAACAAAAAGCAGAGGAGCAGTGACCAAAAATGTTTTTGCGAAACTTAACGGCAAATTTGTGGAAAATATGCGTTTTTTTGCTGGCGATTGCAATCGTTGTATATGTGATAATTGAATTCAGGATTTGGAGCGACAGCTTCACAGGCTATTTCTTCAAAATCGGCGATTGGGGCATGCTGATATTTGTTTTATTGATTGCGACAGCAGTAAGCATGGTTTTAAGCAAACTGTTGCGCTGGGAAGCAAGGGCAATAACAAAGCCAAGGAGGCGGCGCTGAATGCCGAATCCATTCAAATTGCTTGTTATGGCAATTGCAGCTGTTCTGCTGCTGATGGTTTTCTTTGCCTTCATTGCACCATTGTTTTTCCCGAAACCCGATCCTGCTGAACAAATTTCACTGCTGCTGCTTAACGCTGAAACATTGCTTGGAAAAGGCAGCAGCAACACAGTGTATTTTAATGCAGGCAGCGCATTCCAGGGGATTTCCTTTGATAGCCCTCTGCGCAGTGTCAATTTTAGCTGCAACAGCGCAACCATATGCTGCCCAAAGGGGGCAAAATGCCCTGCTGCAGTTGAATGGGATGACAGGAAAATAATTTTCAATGAAGCGAGGGCAATTGAAACAACAGCAAGGTGTGAACAGCAGTATGGGATTTTCACCTGCAAAATTTATTTTGGAGAAAAGCCGGCGCAAATTGAAATCAGCAGCGTGAGGGCTGAAAAGGAATTTGATTTAAGCAAAGGAAACCCGGAAGTTTTTGTTTCAATCAAAAACAGCGGGGGACAGCAAATGCTGCAGGGAACAATTGATGCAAAGGTCATGCAGCTGGTTTCCGCAAATGGCAGGGAGGAGGAAATCCCCATTGCAAGCGCGGCAAAAACAGAAACAATAGGCTCACTGGATGCAGGCAAAGAAACGCAGATTGCAATTGAATTGAGCGTGAGGGAAGAGGGAAAATACAAGGCAGTTCTCACAGCAAGTGGTCTGGAAGCAGGCTTCGATGAAAAAAGCGTTTCCTTCACAGTAAAGGGAGCAGCGGATGAGTGCATTGCAAATAGCTGCGATGCGCCTGCTGCAGCAACAGGAAAATGCATTGCAAGATGCTACTGCAGCAATTGCCTGATTGGAAGCAAATGCGTGCAGAAATTAAAGGAAACAGGGAGCAGCGCGCTTGGCCTGCCGGCAGGCACTGATTTGAGTATTGCTGAAAGCATTATACTTGGCTCTGACATTGTTGAATTTGTTCTGCCAGACAGCGCCTGCGAATAAAAAAAATTATTTCTTAATCAGTTCAACTTTTTTAATTACCAGTTCTCCCCTCACGCCGTCCCAGCGCTTCTCGCTTTCCAGCACTTGAATCTTTTTCTTGAACAAAGGGCAGTCAAGCACAAGGGTTTCAAGCTCTCCGCCCTCGCCTGCCGGGTTAACGCTGAATTTGCGCTGCAATTCAACCAATTCATTCAACGCCTTTTCATCAATCATTCTGCCCAGCCATTTTTCATCCAAGCCATGGGCTGCAACGGCAGTAACCATTATGCTGAATTTGTTCTGCAGCATTTCCAGCATCAGGGCAGCCTGCCCCCTGTGCCACAAGGGAGCAATGTGCTGCAGGCGCAGCTTTTTGCAGATTAAATCAACCCTTTTCTTCTGGTAATTGCTTGCAATCGCGCCGGTGAGAACGCCCTCAATTTTTTGCTTTTCGCGCAATTCTCCTAACAATTCTTTCAGAATCCACAATTCAGCCTCTTTCCCTTTCTCGGCTTCGCCAACAACAAGAGGCATTTCCATTGCAGCAGCTGCCTGCTCTGTCAAATGAATGTTCGGCAGATGGTACATGAAAGAATCGCTTGCTGGTGATTTTATTGAAACAAGCGCAGCAATGCTGTGCCCCTGCTTTAATGCATTGAACAAAGCAAAAGTGCTGTCCTTTCCTCCAGAAAACAGGCAAGCCAAGCGCATAAAAAATAGGTTAACTGCTTTGCTTTAAAAAACAATAATCGAGTCACGCTTTTCCTTTTGCGCCGAACAAGCGAATTTTTTGCATTGCAACCTGCTTTATCGCCTGCTGGGCAGAAAGAAGATAACCCCTTGGGTCAAAGTCCGCCGGGTTTTTTGCAAGCGCAGCCCTAACGCCTGCAGTGAAAGCAAGCCTTATGTCAGTGTCAATGTTTATTTTCGCAACCCCAAGCCTGATTGCTTTCTCTATGTCCCTGTCCGCTACACCTGCCGTATGCTTTAATTCTGCGCCAAAGCTGTTCGCTTTCCCAACCAATTGCCTGTCAACGCTGCTTGCCCCATGCAAAACCAATGGAATTGAAACAGCCCTGCTGATTTCCCTTAATCTTTTCAAATCAATTTTTGGCTTGCCTGCAAACTTGTATGCTCCGTGCGATGTGCCGATTGCAACAGCAAGGGCATCGCAGCCTGTTTTTTCAGCAAACTGCCCAGCCTGCTTTGGGTCGGTTAACTGCGCTGCGCCGATTCTTCCCAGGCTGCCAAGCTCTGCTTCAACGCTGCATTTCTTTGCATGAGCCATCTTTACAACCTTTTTTGTGATTGCAATGTTTTTGTTGAATGGCCGGCTGCTTGCATCAACCATCACGCTCTTGTAGCCAAGTTGAATGCAGTACTTTAACAGCTGCAGATCCTTGCCATGGTCCAAGTGAATGCAAACAGGAACATTTGATTGCAGGGCCAGTGTTTTGATTATTGAGAAAATATTCAGCAGGCCGGCGTAGTTTATTGCCGACTCTGTTGTTTGGATAAGAAGCGGCGAATTCGTTTCCTCTGCTGCTTCCAGCAGTGCCTTGCTTACCTCCAGATTGCTTGTATTAAATGCAGGCAGGGCATAGCCCTGCTCCCTTGCCTTTTGCAATAGCCCGGCGCTTGCTGCAAACATTTGAACCAGAAGAAAATAACAGCATTCTATTATTTAAAGTTTGGGGAAAAGCGGCTTTGCTCTAAAATTCAAGCTTGATCCTAAAAAGGCTTATAAACAAAGAAGGGCTGTCCGTCTATATCCATTTTACACACTACTGATGAACCTGCTGGCGGCGCTTCTTTTGAAACAACTAATTTGGCATAGGCCTGTCTCATAATTCGAGTAGCCGGCCCTTTCACCTGAAAGGATACTTGGTGCCCCCTTAAGCCAATCGTGTCAGAAAGGTCATTTAGTGTTGTGTTCGTAAACGTTTCAACGCCCTTTTTAAGAGAGCCTGCTTGGGGTGGTTTTCTTCCAAATAATCTCCTAAAATTAGGCAATATTCTTTTCAGCCTCATTGTAGAATTACTCAACTATTGAATATAAACATTTCTTTTAATCGATTTTTCTGCTAAAGTCGTGCCTGCTCCTAAATAATAGCCTTGGCTTACCTTAGTAGCAAAGCCGGGAAAACACGAGAAAAAGCTTGACGCGAAATATATTCAAAATATTCTCAATATAGAAAAAGCTGAAAAAGACCCAGCTGAAATATGTTTAAAAGCAGTTTGAGGCTATGTATCTTTTCGCCTTGTGCGTTTCTGCCTGGTTTTTCGGAACTCGGGAGCGCACTTGGCTTTTTCCTATTTTTTATTAACCCACCCCAACCCAAATAAAAACAATGTACATATTATCAGCTTAGCTTTTATATTAAATTAATTCCATTAAAATGGGATAAATTATCAAAAAATAGTTAATATTTTAATGTTTTTGGAATGAATATTCCATCATGGTTGACAATAAGGATTTGCTTATTCTGGATGCTTTGAAGCGGAATGCAAAGGCTTCGGTTGTTGAGATTGCCAAGAGAACAGGCTTGCCAGGCACTACTGTCCACAACAGGATAAAGAAGTTGAACAAAGAGGGCGTAATCAAGGGTTATACCATTAGGGTTGACAATAAAAAGATTGGAAAAGGGCTGGCTGCTTATGTTGCTATTACTGTTGACTACAGGCGCCTTAAAGAGCAGAAAATACCGGTCAGGCAGTTGATGAAAAAGATTGCATTGCTGCCCTCTATTGAAGAAATGAATATTGTAACAGGGGAAATAGATGCCATTGTAAAGGTAAGGGTAAAAGACATCAATGAATTGAATGATGTTTTAATGGACACACTCAGGGAATATGAGGGTATAGAAAAAACCCAAACAATGGTAATTCTGGAAAGCACAACGGATTAAAATCACTTTTGCCCTAATTCTAACTGATTCTGAATGGACCTGAACAGCTTTCTCAAAAAAAATAAATTAGCCGAAGGGGACATTGCTGAAATGCAAAAAGGCGGGCAAACCCTTAAAGGCACAATTGTCCCGTCAAAAGAGCCTGATATTTTAGTGCTTAAACTCAACTCAGGCTATAACGTCGGAATCAATTTAAGCGAAATCGCTGGAATAAAAAAAATCGGCGCAGGAAAAGCGGTTGGAAAGGCTGCTGCAGCTGCCTTAAAGAAAAACCCGGCACTGCCAACTATTTCAATCCTGCACACCGGCGGCACAATCGCGAGCAGGGTTGACTACAGGACAGGCGCTGTTTACAGCACTTTCAACCCAGCTGATTTGCTGACAATGTTCCCAGAGCTTAGCGCAATAGCAAACTTTGATTCAAAATTGCTTAGGAATATGTGGAGCGATGATTTGCGCTTCGAGCACATTTCACTCATAGCAGAAGCGGTTGCAGAGGAAGCGAAAAAAGGCGTTGCCGGAGTTATAATTGGAATGGGCACTGACAATCTGGCTGTTGCAGCAGCAGCGCTCGCATTCGCAATTGAAAAAAGCCCTATCCCAGTGCTTTTTGTTGGAGCGCAGAGAAGCAGCGACAGGGGCAGCAGTGATGCGGCAATGAACTTGGTATGCGCATCGCACTTTATTACAAAATCGGATTTTGCAGCTGTTGCAATATGCATGCACCACAGCAGCTCGGATGAGAAATGTGCGATTCTTCCAGCATGCAAAACAAGGAAGCTGCACACAAGCAGGAGAGACGCATTCAAGCCGGTGAATGACACTCCAATTGCATTGGTCGGTTACAACACAAAAGAAATCCAATTTTTGAAAAAGGATTACAACAAAAAAGACAAAAACGCAAAAATGATAATAAAACCAAACTTTGAGGAACGGGTTGCCCTGCTGAAAATAACAATCAACATGTTCCCAGAACAATTCGAATTCTATTCAAAGCAAAAATTCAAAGGGCTTGTGATTGAGGGAACAGGCCTAGGGCAAACGCCAGGGCACATGCCTGATGAAATAACAAAAAAAGCGCATGCAAAAATCTTTCCGGCAATAAAAGAATTCGTTGAACAAGGCGGAACAGCAGTAATGACCTCAACCTGCCTGTTCGGCAGGGTGCAGATGCACGTTTATGACAAGGCAACGGATTTAATGAACCTCGGGGTAATACCAGGAGAAGACATGCTCCCTGAAACAGCATTCGTAAAGCTCGCATGGCTGCTTGGCAATTATAAAAAAGAAGAAGCGGAAAAACTTATTGGGCAGAATTTGAGGGGAGAAATAAGCAGCAGGACTGAAATCGAGGAATTTGAACCTGGTGCAGAAAATGCAGGAAATTGATGAAGTTAAATTGAAGGAAGAAAAAATGCGGGAAATTATTGAATGTGGAGTGAATTAAAATGCAAGAGGTTGAATTGAACGCAGCAGCTCGCTTGCTTTACCCAAGGCTGACTGTTTTGGTTACAACAGTTAACCCTGCCGGAGAGCCAAACGCTGCTCCCTACAGCTGGGTTGCGCCTGTTTCTTTTGCTCCGCCAATGCTTTACATTGGCATACAGAGGAGGGAAACCCTGACAATAAAGAACATTAAGAGAACAAAAGAATTTGTTGTAAACATTGTGACAAAAGGCTGGGCAGAGAAGGCGGTTGCGTGCGAGGCAAAACTGCCTGACAAGGTTGAGAAAAGCGGCATTACCCTGCGGGAAAGCAAAAAGGTTAATGCACCAAGCGTGCTGGAAGCAAAAATTGTTCTGGAATGCGTTCTGAAGGACATTGTTGAAACAGGCAGTGCAGACCACTACCTTGTCATCGGGGAAATAGTGCACGCGGAAAAGGATGAAAGCATGAAAGACAGCGAAATTGTATTGCACAACACTGGGAGCGGCTTTTTTCTCCCGAGCAAAAAGCTTGAGGTGCAGAGGAAGAAATAAAAAGAACGCATAACAAAAATAGAAAGAATTCAGGTGATAGACTTGAACAAGGAAATTATTCTAATACCCAAAAAGAAAGGCAGCCTGCGCAATTTAGTTGGAAAATTCAGGGCAGGCAAGAGATTTGATGCAGTCAAAGAGCACGACTTGATTGTTGCAGGTTTTAGATAACGTCGTTTATTGACACAATCAATTTGACCATTTAAAAAAGGGGCTCCAATCTGATTTAAATCAATTTTCCCCCATTCTGTTAATTATGAAAGTCCTTGCAATCTGCGGTTCGCCGCGAAAAGGAAACACAGAAGCAATGCTCAAAAGAGTGCTTGACGGAGCAAAAAGCAAGGGAGCAATAATTGAGCTTGTTCTTTTGAGGGACAGGAAGATTGAATTTTGCGACGGCTGTGATACCTGCTGGGGCACTGGAAAAGGCTGCAGGGCAATGGATGAAATGCAGCCGTTGTACGGGAAAATGTTTGCTGCTGACGCAATTGTTTTCGGTTCGCCAAATTACTTCAGCAATTATTCAGCCCAAATGAAAACTTTTGTTGACAGGCTAAACCCTTACTGCAAGCCAAGCAGGTTCAAGGGAAAAAAAGCGGCAATTGTATGCGTCGGAGGCCAAAGGCTGCAAAATGTAAAGAGATGCGAGCGCGCGCTGCGCCTTGTTGTAAGCGGTTTGAAAATGCTGCTGGTTGGCAGCATTGTTGCAAAAGCGGAAAATCCGCTTGAAATATTAAAGGACGAGAAAGTAATGCAGCAATGCTTTGAATTAGGGCAAAAGCTGGCTGAAAGTCGATTCCTATTTTAAATAGGAAAGTTTAAAAATACTATTATTTATAGTAATTAATATGACTGAGGTTGTTGTTACCAGGCACGGGCAAATTACCCTCACAAAAGAGCTGAGGGAAGAACTTGGCATAAAAGAGGGGGATAAAGTGATTGTGAACAAGGAAAATGGTTTTGCGATTATTTCAAAGAAAGACATATCAGTTTGGGATAGGTTGGGTGACTTTCTGCCTGACAATTTCGAAAAAGTGCTGGAAAAAATCAGATCGGATAGCACTAAAAGATTCAAAGCCGTTGGTTTAATATGAAAGTACTGCTTGACACCTCTTTTCTTGTTGCAATCGATAGAAAGAGCAAGGAAGCGATAGCATTCGCAAAAAAGCTTGTTCAACGTGACGCAGAGCTGTGGATTTCAACCATAACTGTCTCAGAGATAATGACAGGCGCTTACTTGAGAAAAGATTTTAAAGAAGCGATTAGCAATGCAAGGCTTGCCTTGGCACAGTTCCAATGGCAAGACCTTGATGCAGGCATTGCAATAATATTAGGGGAATTACTTGCATTTCAAATAACACAAGGCAGCAAAATTGAGTACCAAGACAGCGCAATTGCAGCAACAGCGATTGAATTAAAGGCAGATTACCTGGTTTCAGAAAACAAAAAACACTTTATAATATTTCCAATATTAAAGAACAAAGTAATGACAATAAAGGAAGCGAACGAAAAAATAAAGTAATGCAGCAATGCTTTGAATTGGGGCAAAAGCTGGTTGCGGAATAGTGCTCCCTGAAAAGCAAAGACTGGGTTTCTGGGGAAGGCACGTTTTCATTTAATGCAAACGTATTGGTAGAAGTCTGCGTTTGGATTGTATCCTTTTTTGTAGTCAGAGAATTGCTCAATTTTTGTGAATCCCACGCCTTTGAGTAAACCTGAAAGCTCATTTCTTTTAAAAGGGTAAAGAATAAGATAGCCTTTCTTCCCTGTTCTTTCATCTGTGTATTGCATCCTGACTTTATCTTCAGAAATTTCAATAGGTTCCCCATGAACTTTATCCCCACAGTAAACATATTTTTTGGAATAACTGAATTTGCCTTCTTTCAAGATTTCTTCTCTTTTGTCCAAAAAGTACTGATAGTTTCTTTCATCAATAATTAAAATTCCGCAGTCTCTTAAAAGAAATAAAAAATTTTTGAGGGTTTTAAGTTGATCTTCCCTTTTAAATAAGTAAGTTAACGAATTGCCAAGACATAAAACCGCGTCAAAGCGCCCCTGTTTGAAATGCTTGTCAAGCTCACGCCAATCGAATTCAGTGATGTTTAATACTGTCCCCCCTTGCTTCGCACGCTTCTGTGCTTTTTTGATAAACAGTTTATCTAAGTCATTGCTTGTGACATCAAAGCCCTCTTTGATTAAATAAATGGAATCACACCCATCACCCATACAAGAGTCAAATACTTTTTTGCACTTGAAGCGCCTTAATTGATTAAGAAGAAAGCCCCTCTCGCCAGCTCGCCTCTTTTCCCAATCCACGAAGTCGCTCCATATTTCAACAAGAACCTTTGAATTGTAATTTTCTTGATAAACATCTTTCATAATTAGATTAAATCCAAATTACTATTTAAAACATTTATTGCTCTTTCTATTACTGGTTTTTGAATGGAAACAGACTGGCAAAAAATCGGCTTAAAGGCAGGGTTGGAGTGCCACCAGCAGCTTGATACTGGTAAACTCTTTTGTAGATGCCCTTCTATCCTACATGAAGATAAGCCAGACGTAAAAGTAAAAAGATACATTCGCGCAGTTGCTTCAGAATTAGGTGAATTTGATAGGGCTGCACTTGAAGCCGTTGGAAAAAAACAAGTTTTTATTTACGAAGGCTACAAAGACGTCACTTGCGAATTGGAATTCGATGAATGCCCCCCAAAACCAGCTGAACCAGAAGCGCTTGCTACAATTCTAAAAGTAGCTTTAATGTCCAAATCCGAAATTCTTGACGAAATGTTTGTGATGAGAAAAAGTGTTGCGGATGGCAGTGTGGTATCATCTTTTCAGCGCACAATGCTTGTTGCCTTGGGCGGACTACTTGAATTGGGCAGCAAAAAGGTTGGCATTCAATCGCTTGCGCTTGAAGAGGACGCTGCAAGGCCGATGGAAAAAAAAGCGGGCGAAATTGTGTACAGGCTTGACAGGCTCGGGATTCCGCTGATTGAACTGGCTACTGCGCCTGATTTGAAAACCCCGGAAGAGGTCAAAGAGTGCGCTGAAAGAATCGGAGAATTGTTCAGGAGAACGTGCAGGGCAAAGAGAGGCCTTGGAACAATAAGGCAGGACGTGAATATTTCAATTGCAAAGGGGGCGAGGGTTGAAATAAAGGGCGTGCAGGCGCTTGAGCTCATTGATGAGTATGTAAGAAGGGAAGCGCAGAGGCAGATTGCGTTGGTTGAATTGAAAGAGGAAATGCAGCACAGGAAAATAAGCGAAAAAGAATTGGGAGAAGGCGAAATTGCCGATTTGAGCCAGATTTTTTCAAAAAGCGAGTGCAAATTTTTGCATGGAAAAAGCGTTTTTGGCATCAGGCTGCAAAAAATGCAGGGATTGCTTGGAAAAGAGCTGCAGCCAGACAGAAGATTTGGAACAGAATTGGCAGGCTATGTAAAAGCAAGGACAGGTTTGCATGGAATAATTCACAGCGATGAGCTGCCCGCTTACGGAATAAGCGAAAGGGAAGTGGAGCAGGTTAAGCACAAATGCGATTGCATTATGAACGATGCCTTTGTTTTGGTGCAGGCGGAAAGGGAGAAGGCTGAAAGCGCATTGCATGTTGTTGTTGAGAGATGTAAGCAGGCTTTGCTTGGAGTGCCGGAGGAAACAAGGGATGCTTTGGAGAACGGCAACACAGAGTACAGCAGGCCATTGCCAGGGGCAGCAAGAATGTACCCTGAAACAGACTTGGAGCCTGTGAGAGTTGATGAAAAATATTTGGGTGAATTGAAAAAGCAGCTGCCTTTGACAGTTGCAGCAAGGGAGAAATTGTACAGGGAGAAAGGATTGAGCACTAATCTGGTTGAGGGAATGAGGCTGAGCAATTTCGCCTGCTTTTTCGAGCAGCTGCTTGAGAAAGGGATTAATGCAACAACTGCCGCAACACTTTTGCTCGAGGGCCTGACCCAATTGAGGAGGGAGGGAATAACCGAGATTAGCAATGAAATGATTGGGAAAATTTTGCTGGCTGAAAAGGAAAAGAAAATTACCAAAGACATTTTGTTGGATGCCCTGCGCGCTTGGGCAAAGCAGCCTGAAAAAGAGCTGGAAGAGATACTGGGAGAATTGAAAATGGTGAAAGTTGCTGCAGGCGATGTGAGAAAAATCATTGCTGGCATTATTGAAAAGAACAGGCAGCTTGTTGAAGAAAAAGGCGAGCACGCAATTGGCGCGCTGATGGGAGAAGTGATGGCACATCTCAGAGGAAAAGCGGATGGCGGCGAGATCAGCAGAATCCTGAAAGAGGAACTGGGCAAGAGAGCGAAGAAATAACGAAGCAGGCTTTGAACCAATAAATATTTATTCTTTTGAGCAATAGTAGGTATTGATTGAAATGCACTGGGAGCAGTTAAGGCAGCGGTATGACAAAAAAGATGTTCTCAGCTGGCTTAGGACTTTTCCTGACCAGTGCATTGAGGCAATTTACATTGGAAACAAATTCAAGCCAAAGAAAAGGAGAATTGACAAAATTGTTGGCTGCGGAATGGGCGGCAGTGGAGTTGGAGCAGCCCTGCTGCGGAATATGCTGAAGGAAGAGCTGCGTGTTCCTTTTGAGGTATTCAATTCATATGATTTGCCTGCTTATGCTGATAATAAAACCCTTGTTTTTTGCGTTAGCTTTTCCGGCAACACTGAGGAAACCCTGCAGTGCTACAGGCAGGCAAAGAAGAAAAGGGCTTACGTTGTTGCACTTACAACAGGCGGCAAATTGAAAAAAATGGCGAAGAATGACTGCATCATTATTCCAAAAAGCAGCCCGCAGCCGAGGATGGCGGCAGCCTATTTGAGCATTCCAATGATTATTATCCTGCAAAGGCTTGGTTTGATTGAGCGGAAGAACGGTCAGTTGAATGAAATGGTTTTTTTGCTGAAGAAAGAGCAGGCAAGGATTGAGGACAAGGCAAGGGAGCTGGCTTTGCGTTTCAGGGGAAAGCTGCCTGTCATTTACGCCGCAGAGGAGCTGCAGACTGTTGCCTACAGGTTCAGGACTGATTTGAACGAGAACGGAAAGCAGTTTGCTTTAAGCCATTTTTTCCCAGAGCAAAACCACAATGAAATAAACGCTTACCTTGGATTGAAGAGAAGCAGCTGCGAATTTGTTTTCCTAAGGCACGAAAATGAACTGAAGAAGATTCAAAAAAGGTTTTCAGCTGTGAAAAAGCTTTTTGAAAAGCGCTTCAACATCACGGAAGTGCAGCTGAAGGGGAAATCCCTTATTGCAGCAACATACTATGCATTGTTTCTGGCTGCTTTAACATCATATTATCTGTCTCTGGTGAACAAGCTCGACCCAGAGCCAGTTCCATACATTGCCTTTTTGAAAAAAGAGCTGAAAAAATAGTCAAATCATCTTTCTCGCGCCTTTGCGCGCTGCGCGGTAGCATTTGCGATGCCAGTATTGCCCCATCCACTTTTTTTCTGTTCTGGGATTGCCGCACAAAGCGCAGGCTTCATTATACTTTCCTTCCGGCGCTGATTCAGCTTCTTGCGCTTCTTTCTTCTGCGCTTCAATTTCGTCTTTTTTTGCTTTCAATCTGTCAAACAAGCCCACAGCAATTACCCCATTTCAATGAATTTGCCCTTTTTCTTTTCCTTTTTGTTTTCTTCAGCAGCTTCACCCTGCGACTGCCTTTTCGCTGCGGCGGAGCGGACCCTGAAATAGATATTCCTGATGCCCATTCAAATAAGATTTAGCTAAAGGAATATAAAAAGCTTAGCCCAAAAAACAGGCACTATTTTGCGAATTCTGCGTTTTTCAATCCCTTAAATTGCTTGTCAGCCGTTAGAAAACGTACGCTCATGTCAAGGGAAAGCTGGTAGCCAATTGCGTCAACATAAGAAAAGTTCTTTTTTTGTTCGTATCTGAATTTCATTGCTTTTTTTATTGTTTCATCCCCCATTTCAACACACTTTGCCAAAAAAGTATTATAGTATATTCCAGCCATTTCTTCGTTTGATTCCGCCAGCGAAATATAATAGAGCTCCATAAGATTAAGTTTGGTGGTCACAATCTCATTGCCTTCAAAATAGCCAGCGTATGCCCTATCTCCCTTCAAATATGCAATTAAAGCGCAGGTGTCGGCAAAGTATGTTGCCACTAATCCCACCCTTTTCTCAGCTCATCCTTCAACTGTTGCACTGATTTCTTTGTTTTAAAGGTTCCAAACAATTCACGAATTGGAACAACCTTTCGCACATTCAACAACAGCTTATCGTTTGGCTTGATTCTCTCCCGTTCAACAGTTTCACTCGGCAGAGTAACGCCAACACTATTCCCCCATTTCCTGACCGTAACAACAACCTCAGCCATAATTATATCACCAATATAATTATACAATAAGTTATATTTAAATTAGTTTGGGTTGCGCTGCCTACTGGGAAAAAGCTCATTTAATAAAATTCTAAGAAAAATTGCTTACCGACAGATTTTTTAAGTACTTAATGCAATTAATTAGCAACATGAACAAAATATATTTCCTATCCCTGCTGGCTTTAAGCTTGCTTTTGCTCGGCTGCGTGCAGCAAACAGCGCCAGAAACCAAGTACGTGTGCGCTGACGGAAAAACAATTGTAACAGATGTAACCGCTTGCCCTGCGGTAGCTGCTGTAACTCCGGCATCGCCTTTTGCGGCAGAACTGGCTGTCTGCAGCGGAATGCCTTTGTACCAGAGCACTTCATTGGAGGACTGGTGCATAATGGGAATTGCGGCAAAACACAAGGACACTTCCCTTTGCCTTGAGGTCATCAGAGACCAGCGATTAAACTGCTATGCGCTAGTTGCTGAACTGAAGGCTGACCCAGACACTTGCAGCGAGTCAGGTACAGAGGCAGACAGGTGCTTCCAGCAGTACGCAACAGACAAGAAAGACGACAGCGTTTGCGACAAAATAAGCGATGCAAGCGCCAAGGACAGCTGCTACAACAGCCTGGCATCACAGCTGAGGGACCCAGAATTGTGCGGCAAAATCAAGAACCTTAGCCAGAAAGACAGCTGCTATTTCAGCATGGCAATGAGCCTTGGTGACACAGCATACTGCGACAAAATATCAAACGAAAGCCAAAAACAAAACTGCACACAGAACCTTGCAAACAGGACAGGCATTCCAATGGGAAAGTAAAAGCAATTGCAGGCAGCCAAAGAAAAGCAGCAAGGGAAAAACAAAGCGGTTGGATTAACCAGCTTAGTAACCGCTGCCAATTTTTCTGCAAATAGCCCCGGAGAGATTCGAACTCTCGTCCCAGGGTTTCCTCGCTTTGAAGCGCCAAAGCCCTGTATCCTTGGCCACTAGACGACGGGGCTATTGTCAATAAATATTTCGGAATTAAACTTATTAAATAGGTAGCTTTTTATAGTTCTTTTTCTATTACATTTTAATTATGAACTGGAAAATCATAGTTGCTGCGGTAATATTAATCCTATTTTTATCTGGTTGCACTGAGCCAGTGCCGGGGCCAAAGCCAGTTGCTGATGACAGCGGAGCGACAGCCGAGGGAGTAAGCGAATTAGTGCATGGCAACAACCAGTTTGCTTTGGAGTTGTACAAGGAATTCCAGGGCACAGAGCAAGGCAAAAACATCTTTTTTTCTCCCTGGAGCATGTCCTTCGCTTTGGGAATGACTTTTGAGGGGGCAAAGGGGCAAACAGCTGAAGAAATGCAATCAGTTTTGCATTTGCCTGCTGATGACACAGCAAGGAGGTTTTCCTTTGCAAAAGTTTACAATCTGATAAATTCTGGTGACAAGCCCTATAAGCTCAGCACTGCAAATGCCTTGTGGGCTCAAAAGGACTATGCTTTCCTGCAGGATTATTTTGAAACTGTTGAAAAGTATTATGTCGGAAAAGTGACAAACCTTGACTTTAAAGCGGATACAGAAAACTCACGCAAAACAATTAACACTTGGGTTGAACAACAAACCAATAACAAAATAAAGGACTTGATTCCACCTGGAGTCCTTGATCCACTAACACGATTAGTTTTAACCAACGCGATTTATTTCAAGGGAACATGGGTTACGCAGTTTAACCCTGCATACACAAAACCAGAGGACTTTAAGGTTAGCCCAAGCAAAACCGTCAAGGCTGACATGATGAGAATAGTGGGCAGCGATACGAGATTCAATTACGCTGAAACCGAGGAGTTGCAGGCCTTGGAACTGCCTTACAAGGGCGATGACTTGTCAATGCTGATTCTTTTGCCGAAAGAAGACAGCCCGGATTCATTGGAGGCTTCTCTCACAGCAGAAAAGCTGCAGGAAATAAGGGACATGCTGGAGGAGCGCAAAATCCCCATTTTCATCCCGAAATTCACTTTTGAAACGAAATACATGATGGTGCCAGCCCTAGAAAGCATGGGCATCCATGCTGCCTTCGTCCCAAATTCTGGCAATGATCCAAATGCCGCGGATTTAAGCGGCATGGACGGAACAAAAAACCTTTACATCAGCAGTATAATACACCAGGCATTTGTCCAGGTGGATGAGGAAGGAACAGAAGCTGCGGCTGCAACCGCAGTAGTAGTTGGAGCAACCAGCGCAGGCCCAATGAACGAGTTCAGGGCAGACCACCCCTTCATTTTCATTATTCAGGAAAGAAGCACTGGCAGCATTCTATTTTTAGGCAGGGTTACAGACCCAACTGCATAGGCGCCTTGTAAATACCTTTAAATTTGTTCCCAATTCTAAAATTTATAATATTGGGCGCTTAGGTTTGGTATGCAGGAGTAGCACAGCCTGGTTAGTGCACCCGACTGATATTATTTCTATCGGAAATCGGGAGGTCGGAGGTCCAAATCCTCCCTCCTGCAATCCAATTCTTTTTTAAACAGCAAAAACACAGTTTATATTATGGTGCTTCTTTGGGTGAAGCTGCTTGTTGTTGCAATCTTTTTGTTAGTGCACGGCATAGCGAGCTGGCAGAAGTGGTATTATAAAAAGCCTGAGATTGACATGCTGACGCACTTTTTGGGCGGCTTGGCGCTAAGCGCTTTCTTGAAGGACCTGCAAACCGCGCTTGCATTGATTGTTGCATGGGAAATACTTGAAGTGCTTTTAATTAAAGAGGGCAAGAAAGCGTTCAGGGAGAAGCCTTTGAACAAGCTGAGGGATGTTGCAATTGGAATGATTGGGTACATTGTTGGCGTGGATACTCTATAAACAAATTGAATTTATTTTGCGGGCACTTGCATTTCTTCCCACATTGCCACAAAGCCGTCTACCATTTCATCCAAAAAGCTTCTCTTGTAGCTGCTTAGCAATTCGATTGTTTTTTCCGGCTGGATAATGTAGAAGAATGTTTTTCTGCCGACTCTGCGTTTTTCAACCACGCCCCCTTCCAGCAACTTTAGCATGTGCCAGCTTACAGTGCTCGGGCTTAAGGCGACGGCTGCAGCGATTTTTTCGTTGTTTGCGCGCCTTTTTGTAAGCAGAAAGAGGATTATTTTTCGCAGGCTTTCCTGCCTGAGCAGGTTCATCAGTTTTTGGTCTTCCCCGAATTGCCTGCCCCTGACGCTGTAGTATCTTACGAATTTTCCCTGCTTGTCTGCCCTGATCAAGTGCCTTTTCTGCAGGAAATCCAGGTGGTATTGAAGGCTGCCTGTTGCAAGGCTTGTTCTCCTCTGCAGTTCCCTGAAATGCAGGCCAGGGTTTCTGCTTATTGCCCTGAAAATCTTGCTTCTGACATCCAATGCCAGTGCCTCATCCAATTGCTCTTCACGCATTTTTAAAAATCCCCCAATACTGCCTCTCCAAACTGCCCTGCCTCCATTAAAAGAAAACCCAATGCCATCTCGCCAAATTGCCCTGCATGCATTCCCCAAAAGCCTCCAGCCTTTTATTTTTTGAATATTGCTATGAAAAGCGCTGCAAGAATCAATAGCTCGAAAACGTTTTCTGCTGCCCTGTTGAAGAACTCGCCCGGGCTGAAGAACAAATCAACAACCTTCAGGGCCCATTTCACTGTGAACAGGGTGAATGCTATTGAAACGAAAAGGAATTTGCCGCTCTTGCTTCTTTTGAACGCAAGCAAAGCAATTGCTGTGATTGCAAGCGATAGAACCAATACAATTACCCTTGTAATGAAATCTATCGCGATTGCCTGCTGTGTTACGTCTCGCAAAAAATCCCATGGCGCCATTTGCCTGACCTCCGAATTGTTAAGATAAAGAATAAGCAGAAAGGATTTAAAAAAGATGGAAAAAAGCGGGAAACCAGGCAATTGAAAAATTTGGTTAAAAGACCAAAGAAATGGAAAATTAAAAAATTAGGAAAAAATTTTTGGGCAAAAATAAAGCGAATTAAATAACTGCCAAAAAATTAAAAAAAATGGAAATAAAAAAATCAAAAAAAAACAGGGCAAAAATTAATTTCAAAAAAAAATAATGAGGCAACCAATCGTGAGGTGAAACAATTCAACAACTGATTGCCTTCAATTGGGGGTGATTCAAATACTAGGAGGTATTTGTTTCAGCAATAATAGCTGCTTGCGCTTTATAAAGCGCTTTTGGTACAAAAAAACAATGGTGCAATAATCGAACGCAGCCGAAATTGGCGCAGGATTGCACAGGAATAAGCTTTTGGAAAAAAACACTATTTCACCAAAACAATTGCCTTCCTGCTTCTGGAACCGTCAAATTCGCAGAAAAAGCACGCTTCCCAAGTGCCAAGCACAAGCTTGCTGTCTTTGATTAAAATCGTCCTGCTGTTTCCAATCAAAGCGCTTTTAATGTGCGCGTCACTGTTTCCCTCCCTGTGGGCATAAGTGCTGCTCGCAGGCACTAATCTATTCAATGCGTTTAGAATGTCTGTTTGAACGTTTGGGTCAGCTCCCTCGTTTACAATTATTGCAGTGGTTGTGTGAGGGCAGTAAACAACACACATTCCTTCCTTTACACCGCTTTTTTCCACAATACCCTGCACTGCATCCGTTATGTCAATCAACTCAGACTTTTTGTTTGACCTAATCTCAATCTCTTCAATCACAGGAATCACCTCAGTTTTTCTCAATTATTAAATCACAACTCGATCTTTTTCTCAATTAATTTCTGCACAAAATACTGACCAGATCACAGCCCGATCTTTTTCTCAATTATTTTCTGCACCTGCCTTGGCTCGGCCTTTGCTTTGGTTAAGCGCATTACCTGACCGACCAAAAAGTTCATTGTTTTCGCGTTTCCAGATTTTAAATCAGCAATAGCCTGATTGTTTGATGCAAGCACTTGCTCAACCGCTTTTTCAACCTCATCAGAATGCAGGTCCTTTGCAAGGTGGTGCCTTTCAATGAAATCAGCCGGCTTTATTTTTTTTGTCAAATAAGCGATTATTGCCTCTTTTGCGACCTTTTCGGTTATTTTTCCGTTCAGCAAAAGCGAAAGCAGCGCACCTATTTCAACAGCATCTAATTGCAAAGCTTCAAGGTCAAGGTTGCTTCTGTTCACAACAGCCAATAGCTCCCTGCTCAAAAAGCGTGCGGCAATCAGGGCATCAACTTTTTTTGCCACTTCCTCAAAAATGTTTCCAAGAGAGAAATTCCTTGCCAAAACATTTGCAGTGTATTCATCCAGTTTGAATTCCTTTTGGAAACGCATTGCCTTTGCCTCATGCAATTCTGGCAGTCTTTTCCTCATTTTTTCAATCTCTTCCCTGCTTAACTGAATTGCAGTCAAATCAGGCTCAAAAATGAATCCATAATCATCCTCTGTTTCCTTGCCCCTCATTGCCTTTGTTGTCATTGTCATTTCATCAAAAGCCCTTGTCTCCCTGACAATAGGCTTTTCATTCAAAAGAAGATTCTTCTGCCTTGCAATCTCAAAGCCAAGAGCCTTTTCAACGCCTTTTTTGCCTGTAACATTCTTTACCTCAACCCTCGGGTTGCCGTAAACGCTTGCATTGCAGTCTGCTTTCAGTGTTCCGGTTGAAAGAGAATAAACACGCAGATAGGAAAGAACAGTAGTAAGCTGGTCCAGAAAATCGCGAGCTTCCTGCGGGCTGACTAAATCAGGCTCTGTCACAACTTCAACCAAAGGAATTCCGCTCCTGTTGTAATCAACCAGGCAGCAATCGCTCGCGCGCATTCCGGATTCGTGCACCAAGGCGGCAGGGTCTTCCTCCAAGTGAACCCGCCTTATTCTCACCTTCTTTCCGCTGCCCAAAGTAAGCACGCCATTTACGCCAATCGGAATCTCATACTGGCTTATCTGGAAATTCTTCGACATATCCGGATAAAAGTATGTTTTTCTTGAAAAAAAGAATTCGTTGTTGATTTCGCAGTTCAATGCAAGCGCAACCTTAATGCTGTATTCAAGCGCTTTTGCATTCAGCGCAGGCTTGCTGCCTGGGTGCCCCAAGCAGATCGGGCAGCAGGCGCTGTTCGGCTGCTCTGCTGCTGTAGGGCAGTGGCAGAAAAGCTTGCTTTCTGTTGCAAGCTGGACATGGCACTCCAGTCCAATCATCACGCCGTCTTTTTCTCCCTGCATCAAACACTCACCTGCATTAAATCTTTTGCAACAAAAATTTTGCCCTTGAAATCCCTTGCAACCAAAGCCCTGAGGTTTGCCTTCTCTGCTTTTGGGGAAAGATGGCTTAAAAGAACAGCTTTTGCATTTGCCCTTGAAGCAATCTTTGCCAGCTGTTCTGCATTAAGATGATTCCAAGCTGGTTTTTCTGCCGCATAAGTGCACTCTGCCACAAGCAAATCTGTATCCTTTGCAAGCCCTACAAGATTTTCGTTGAATTCCGTGTCGCCTGAAAAAACCACGCTTTTGTTGCCTGCCTGGAATTTCAAACCAATGCTGCTCTTCGCGTGTTTCATAGGCTTTGTTGTAAGAATGAATTTTAGGAATTTCTTTGTGCCAAAGCTTTCAAGCTCTGAAACACTTAGTTTGAACGGAAGGTCTTTAAAAGTAGGATAAGCATTGAACAGCCTTTCAATAAAATCCTTGAAGCCAGGACCAGCGAAAATATTTATCTGAACAGGATTGGAAATGCCCAAATCGACCAAGCCTTTCCTCGCAATCAGGAAAGCAGGCAAGTCATTCACATGATCAAGGTGTTCAAAATGCGTAATGAACAACTTATTAACTTTTGAAAAATCTATCCCTGCCTTCTGCAGGTTCTTGAAGCAACCAAAGCCAAGGTCAATAACAATTATTTCATTTGCCAATTCAAGCGCAAAGCCGGTTGTCGCTCTCTCAGGCCCTGAAATAACCATTCCGCTCCCCAAAACAGTGAGCCTCATTTGTTCAACTCCTGCAAAAGCCCCTTATGCAGTAAGCCGTTTGAAGCAGCAACTGCAGAGATATAAGGACCTGGCTTGCCCTGAAAGTCTGTTAGGGTGCCTCCAGCCTCCTCAATTATCAGACTTCCGGCTGCACAGTCCCAAGGGTGGGAATTGGCGGTAACAAAAAAGTCCGCCCTGCCACTTGCAACCATTGAGAGGCTAAATGCTGACGGAAAACTCTGCATGTTGCGCAGTTTCCCAAACAAGCTTCCAAACAATCCGCTGTATTCTTGCCAGGCCCTTTTGCCTGGCTCCATTTCGATAATGCCTGTTGCAACTTCCAAGCTTTTTTTATTTGAGACTGAAATCTTTTTACCGTTTATAAAAGCCCCTTTCCCTTTCTCTGCCGAGAGCAGTTCACGCAAACAGGGGAGGGATATTACGCCAGCAACTAGTTCCCCATTTTTCTCCAAAGCTATTGAGATGCCAAAGGTTGGCAGACC
>CAYHBD010000043.1:0-43382 GCA_964354805.1 uncultured archaeon
AAATCAATGACCTTGAACGGAATGCCGAATTGCCCAGCAACCGCCTTTGCATGAGCCGTGTCCAAGTGGTGGCTGTTGCAAGGCAGCATCAATGCAAGGCAATTTTCCGGAAAAGCCTTTTTGCACAAAACAGCTACAACGCTGCTGTCAATGCCTCCGCTCAAGCCGAACAAAACGCCCTTTGCATTCGCCCTGCGTACCTGTTCCTGGAGCCAGGAAACAATTCGCCTTTCTATTTCAGGCATGTTCATTCCAGCCAATGGGCATCACCTGCCTCATGGTATTCAATGCGCTCCGGCAAATGCATGTCTCTCCATGCCCCCATGTTGTCCATTATCAGCCTGCAGTTTTTCAGGCTTGGCAATATTTTCCCCTCGTTTACATACCTGTATTGCATGTGATTCGCTGCAATAACTATTGTGTCAAATTCTTTCAAGCCTGATGGAAAATTGAAAGATTGCACGCCCAAAATTTCCTCAATCTCCTTTTTGCTGTAATATGGGTCGTGCACTTTAACTGTTAAGCCGGCTTGCCGCAATTTTTTTGCAATCGTAACAGCAGGGCTTAATACATGAACTTTTAGGTCAGCTGTGTAAGCTATGCCAAGAATAGCAACTTTTTTCGCACCCTTTTTTACAATGCTTTCAACAACCCTGTCAGGCTGCTTGAAATCCGTGGCAAGCGATGCATGCAGCAAAGTAAGCGCCTCTGGATGCTTTGCCCCCTCCAAAACATATTGTGGTGCAAGGGGAATGCAGTAGCCGCCTGTTCCAAAGCTCGGGTGAAATGTGCCAATATTCCATTTTGTTCCAACCAGGCGCAGAATTGAAGTCATGTCCAAATTAGGATAAGCAATTGACAGCTGGTTTGCAAGAGCGATGTCCATCTGCCTGAATGCGTTCTCAATGCTTTTAACTATTGCAGCGTGCCTGTGGTCTTTTGCCGGCAAAACATTGTCGCAAATCAAGCTGAAAACACTGCACATCAAATCTGTTGTTCTGTTGTCCGTTCCGCCGACAACTCTGGGCAAGGACTTAAGGCCCTTATCCGCTGATGTAAACCAGTCTCTCCTCGGCGCAACGCCAAGCAAAATGTCTTTGCCAACATGCAAGCCATTGCGCTCAATCAAAGGAATAACAATGTTGTCAACAGCGTTCGGAGTCAAAGTGCTTTCAATTACCACAAGTGGCGGCTGTTGCAGATTTAGCTTTTTAACGCTGCAGATTTTTTGGATGACATCCTGCAAAATATCATGGTAAGGCTTCCCGCCCTTTTCCGTAGGAATTGAAATTAAGTGCACTGCAATGTCATCTGCAATCAGTTCCCGCCAGTCGAGCGTTGCCCTCATCAAGCCAGCTTTCGCCAAAGCAACTGTGTCAAATCCAACCCAGTAATCAAGGTTTGGAATCGTTGCCTTGCCGTTATTTACATCATTGACCCTGTGCTTTGCTGTATCTGTTCCAATGCAGCTGATGCCTGCCTTTGCAAAGTGGGCCATGCTGCTGAAGCCGATGTAGCCCAGGCCCCAGACAGCTATGCGCCTTTCGCCTCTCCTCAGCATTTCTCGCAATTCCATCCAAGCAGCCTCTCTTCAATTAGGGTTAAAAAACTATTATAAAACTACTTAATTGCGCGCTTTTTAAAATACTTTTTGGTTCAATGCTGGAAAAAGCATACCTTAATAACGATTTTAGCCCCTTTAGTTAAATATGGGCAGAAAGCCGAAAGAAAGCGGAAAAATGGTATATTGCATGTGCCCGTACTGCAACACTGTCAGGCAAAGGGTTAATGGCAAGTATAACATAATCCAAAGGGGCTATGAAAGGAACGGTTTTGCGCGCTTTTTTTGCACCAAGTGCAAAACATGGTTCAATGAAAGGACTGGGAAATCAATGCAGTGGTATACAAGGTTTTAGAACGCAAAATTGGCGGGATTCAGCTGAATCTTTTCATCACTCTTCTGAGGAAATTTACTCTGTACCCGGTTTTTCTTTCAATTGCCTTAAGGATTTCAATGTCCTCTTTCTGCAGGCCTTTTATCACAAGGAAAATTAAGGCGTAAACCGCCAAAAAGGCAATGCCGCATAAAGCCAGCAGCAAAAAGTCTATCGGAAAAGCGAATGAATTGAGACTTGGGATGAATTGCCGCAATGCATAGAACAAGGCGCCTGCAGCAAAAGATGCGATTATTGGCCTTAGGTATGCTGAACTGTAGGGGTGCATTCCTGTTCCCAGGAAAACCTCCAAAACCGATAGCAGGTTCAATACAAGGTAAGCTGTTGCTGTTGCAAGCGCTGCACCGATTATGCCAAAAGGCGGAATTAAAGCAATGTTCAAGAAGACGTTCAGCAGGCTTGCAACAAATGTGTTCAGCAAAATCAGCTTTGTTTTTGCAATGCTTTCAAGCATTGGCCTTGCTGTTGTGCTCATGCTGTAAACAAAGGTGCCGAAGCTGAGGACAGCCAATGCGCCTGCTCCCTCGGCATAAACAGGCCCGAACATTATGCCCAGGATCTCGATTGAAAAAATAGCGGCAAACAAAGTGCAGGGAAATTCCAAAATAAAAATCCACCTGGTGATTGTCTTGTACATCCCGCTTAATTCCGTTAATTTTTTTGTTGCATAAAGCCCTGTCACAACAGGCAGGAACAATGAAACAAGCGCAAATGCCGGGATGTCCAAGACCCTTGCTGTAGGGGTTGCAACATTGTAGATTCCGGTGTTGTATGCTGTGCTAAGTATCCCAAGTGATATCGTGTCAATGTTTTGCATCAAAACCATGAAAGAATCCACAGCCAGCAAAGGCCAGCTGTAGCTGAATAACTGCCTCAAATTGTAAACAGCAGGCGCTCCTTTTTGAAAAACAGCGTAAATCTTGCCCTGAACCAAATAAAGCGAAACAACAAAAATGAAAGCAGCTGACAAAGCCAATGCCATGGAAGCACCGGCTGCGCCAAAGCCATAGAATACAAACAGGAAGGTTAAAACCAGCTTTGCAATGTTTTCAAATATATTCCTCATCAAAACCTTATACTCGATTTTCTTGAAAGCCTGGGCAAGTATCATGAAATTTGATGTAATTATTTGGAATGGAATAGTGAAAGCCAGAATCTGCAAAACCAGCTCAACCTTTGGCTCGTTGAAGAAGAGCAATGCAATTGTTTTCGCTGAAATGAACAAAATGGCTGCAAAAAACAGGGAAAAGAACAATTGCAGTTTAAGGCTGCCTATGATTGTTCCCCTCACATTTGCCTTCTTTTTCTGGGCATCAAATACCGCAACGAAGTGCAGCACGCCCTGGTATAAACCGAGCGCTCCAAAAACAGTTGCTAGTCCAAAGACAGCTATGCCGATTGAGAAAATTCCCAACTCGCTTGGCAACAAAAACCTTGCAACTATGATTCTGTAAAAAAATGAAATCAGTTTGCTTATGACCAGGCCGCCTAATACAAAAGCAGCCCCCTTCACGATTACCCTTAAATTTTCAAGCAGATTCCATCACAGCTCCGGCAAAAAACTGCCAAGATTTTCACACCAACATTCATTTGACCTCATACAAGTTACTGCATTCATCGCTGTAAACCAGCAGGACTTTTCCTTCGGCAGCCATTTCCTCAATTGCCTGCATATTCCAGGGGTTCTTGTAGCATGTTGCCGCAATGTGCGTTATGCCCTCTTTCTTCAATTCATCGTAAAGCTGCTCTGAACCCAGCGAATCAAACCTTGTAACGTATTGGAAATCTTTTTTTTCGGATATGAATGAAACCTGCCTTGCCTTGTTTGGGTGAATTGCGACAACGCTGTCAGCCGGCAGGGTTTTAACGAATTGATACAAGGGAAGATGCTGTTCATAATCATCCCTGAAATGCATTGCATAAAAAGCTGAAAATGCAATTCCGTAGACTGCTGTAAGACAAAACAGGAACAGCATAAGCTGCAGCACTTTTTTGCTGTTCAATTCCTTGAAAGCAGCGGAAAAAGCAATTGCAAACAAGGGCAGGGCTGGAACAATCAGCCTGCTGTGAATGAATCTTCTGCCCCTTGCAAAAAGCAAAACAGCAAGCAAAATGAAGCAAAACAACAGCAGCGTGTGCTGCTTTTCTTTCTTAAGCACTCCCTGAAACAGCCCGAAGAAAATGAAAATCAGCAGAGGCCCTGTTACAAGGCTGAAAAGCAAAAATGCATCTGCCTCCTGGATGCCAAAAGGCATTGCATCAAAGGATTGGCTTAAAAAAAACCAGAAGCTGGCGTTGAATCTTGCAGGCAGGGCCAGAACAGAGTCAATTGAAAGCACAGGCAGGGCACTGCCTTCCAAAAGATAGGTTGTCTGTGTTTCTGTCAGCAAAAAGTCCCCTGTTCTGAAAAATGCCAGAAGAAACCAAACAGATGAAAGCAGCAATGTTGCAAAAACAAATAACAGGACAATTGCCATTTTTTTGTGAGCATGCGCTTTGCCTTTTTTGATTAATTCAAACAGAAAAGCAAAAAAGAATGCGGGTATGAGAATGGTTGCACTGACTTTGCTTAAAGCGCATGCTGCTATTGCAAAAGGCATTAAAACCAAAAAAACGCGTTTGCCTGTTTCAACAAAACGCCAGTAAACAAAAAAACAAAGCAGGACAAAAATGCTGGCAAAGGTTTCAGTGTAATTCAGGGCACCGAATATTATCAGCGAAGGGTGCACTGCAACAAAAGCAAGCCCAGGCAGGTAGTTTTTGGGAAAAAGCCTTTTCAGCAGCGCGAATGCCAAAAACAGCTGTATTGCCGAGAAAATGAATGGAAAAATCCTCGCGGTTGAAAGCGTGAAAGGCAGCTGAAAGAAAATGAATGGCAAAGCCGTTACAAAGTAATACAAAGGCGTGGTTATCGGGCCAGCAGACAGCATTTCAGGTGGCAACGCCCTGTTTTCCGCAACATAGCGCGTTATATTAAGGTGATACAAGGTATCGTTTAGCTCTGCATCAGGCAAAGTAAGCAGAACAAACAGCCTTGCAATCAAGCCAGCTGCAATTATTGCAACAAAAATTTTGTCTTGTGCGGGCAATGAAAAGAATTTCCCCCGCATTTCAATGGATTGTTGCTTCAAATATGGCAATATCGGTTTATTCATACATTAATACCTTTTTTTAATACAGCTAAGCTGAAAAGTTATTTAAACAACTTACTGCTTTTGTTTGGTACGATTGTCAAAAAATAAGTATTTTTAATTAAATAATGCAATTTAGTCTTTAGGGTTTGGGGATGAAACCAATGCGATGGGAATTCGCAAAAAAAAAATTTAGTCTCTACAATAATTTCACTTATATTTTCTGTTTGAGAATTTTCTAAAACAATTGCAGGCATTCAAGCTGAAAACAAGCTTAAAGCAGTTGCGGTAATGGATAGGTGGTAGAAAGGTGAGCATCACAGAAAAGACTTACAAAGAGGCCAAGCGTCATAGCAAAGCTTGGATAACAGGCAAAAAAAAGATGCGACCGATTTCCGAGATGATCATGGCAATATTCAACAAAGACAGCAGGGTAAACATTGCTGATATTGGCGGCATAGGGGAATCCTATTCTTTTTTCAAAGAACTGCTTCCTTACGCTGCGATTTGGACAGTAAACCATGTTGAAGAGCATATGAAGGGGTGCAAGAACTGCGTTTTGGAAGACTTCTCAGAGAAGATAAGCCTGCCTTCTGGAAAGTTTGACTTGGTTTTTTTGGGGGACACTCTGGAACATATGGCGGATACCGATACCCTTGTCGAGGAAATCTGCAGGATAACAAAATGCGGCGGTTTTCTCATATTGACCACGCCAAATATGGCAAGTTGGGTAAACCGCTTTTCACTGTTGTTTGGGTTTGCACCGACAAACTATCACCCATCGGATATAAGGTATGGGGCAATAACAGGCGCTAACCGCGCATCCTACCACAAGTCGGTATTTACCTTGCCGGCTCTGAAGTCGTTCCTAAAACAGCATGGCTTTGAGACCCTGAAAACCAGGGGCTTCAGTTATCATAACATGCCAATTTGCAGGCTTGCAAGCCTGCTGCCCAAAACATGGCAGGAAGGCATAATAGTGTTGTGCAAAAAAAAATAGACCGCAGGCGATATAGTTATATCAAAGGACAAAAATAATTGTATAAAATGGTCCTTTGATATATATCAAAAGGCATTCAAAAAAAAACCATAATTAATGCCTTTTGATATTAAATTTGACAATAGCGCAGATATGTCTGGCGTTTGATTGCTATGCTTGCATCAAAAAATTTAGTAGTGCTGATTCCAGCATTCAACGAGCAGCAGACAATCGCAGGCGTAATCAAGCAAATCCCGAGAAAAATTCCCGGAATAAAAAAAGTTTTAGTGCTTGTTGTTGACGACGGCAGCAGCGATGCAACAGTGGAAAAAGCAAAGAAGGCAGGCGCTGACAGAATCGTTTCCCACAACACAAACAAGGGTCTTGGGGCAGCGTTCAAAACAGGCCTCAATGAAGGGCTTGCAATGGGCGCAGACATAATAGTGAACATTGATGCCGACGGGCAATTCAACCCTGCGGACATTGAAAAGCTCATCAAGCCAATCCTGCAGAACAGGGCAGATGTTGTAACATGCAGCAGGTTCAAGGACAAGGCAATTTGCCCAAAAATGCCTTTCATTAAAAAATTCGGGAACAAGGTTTTCACTGCAGCAATCAACCTTTTCACAGGCAGCGGCTTCACTGATACGCAGTGCGGATTCAGGGCATACAGCAGGGAGGCTGCCTTAAGGGCAAACCTTTTCGCAAGATTCACTTACACCCAGGAGGTATTGATTGACCTGATGCAGAAAGGCATGCGGATACGCGAGGTTGCATGCGAGGTCAAAGGCCAGAGGGAAGGGCAAAGCAAGGTCGTAAGGCACTGGTACAGCTATGGGGCAAAGGCGCTGATAATTGTCCTGAGAACACTGCGGGACTACAAGCCGCTGCAGTTCTTCGGCTCAATCGGTTTGCTGTTCTTCTTAGCAGGCGCAATCAGCGCATTTATTCTCTGGATAAGGCTTTTGCTGCTGCATAAAATCGACCCGTTTATGTGGGTTGTTTACGCTGACGTTATCCTAATTGTGCTTGGATTCCTTTTGATGATTCTTGCACTGATTGCAGACATGCTGGACAGGCAGAGAAAGCTGCAGGAAGAGATATTGTACAAGCTGAAAAAGGAACAGCTGGAACAAATCCACGGCAAGCAAGGGCACTAACAACAGGCCAAGTAAATACTATTGGTAAAATTGTTTCTCTTCAATTGAATTTCAGCAAACCTTATAAAAACTTTCAAAGGGATTGTTTTAATACCATGAACGCAAAAACACTGCTCATCCTTCCGCCGCGCACTGTGCAGATTACAGGGTCTTTGGAAGCGCACCAGCCGCCGCTTGGGCTGGCTTACCTTGCAGCAATGCTTGAAAGCAAGGGGCATAAAGTGAAAATAATTGACGCAGTAGCAGAGGGATTGAGCAATAAGGCAATGGTCAGCCAGCAATTTTTAAGGGTAGGCTTGAGTGATGAGGAGCTTGCCCGAAGAATCAAATCATATGCGCCTGATGTTGTAGGCATAAGCTGCATGTTCACAGCCTTTAAAGACGACGGCCTGAGGGTTGCGGCTATTGCAAAAGAAGCAATGCCTGATGCGCTTACTGTCCTTGGCGGAGCCCATGTTTCGGCAAACCCTGAGCAAACAGCCAGGGAACCAAACGCGGATATTGCAATATTCGGCGAAGGGGAATTGACATTGCTTGAAATCGTTGAACAGGTTGAAAAAGGCAAAAAGCCGGCCAAAATAGACGGCACTGCTGTCAAGAGCGGGAAAGGCGTTAAAAGAAACAAGCCCAGACAACTCCTGCCAAACCTTGACCTGCTGCCTTTTCCTGCAAGGCATCTTTTGCCAATGGATATTTACTTCGGCCTGCAGAGGCAGAATTACGCTTTCAGCATGCGGTATCCCATAATAGAGCTTATCAGCAGCAGGGGATGCCCTGGCAAATGCGTTTTCTGCGCAGTACACGCAATCTGGGGGAGATGCTGGAGGCCAAGAAGCGCAGGCAATGTTGTCGATGAAATAGAATATTGCATGCAAAAATACGGAGCAAGGGAAGTAAATTTCACTGACGACAACATTTCACTATCAAAGAAAAGAATGATTGAAATCTGCAAAGAAATAATTGGCAGAAAGCTTGACATTAAATGGCATACCCCGAACGGCATAGCAATCTGGACCCTTGACAAAGAAGTGCTGGCATGGATGCGCAAAAGCGGCTATTACAGGGCAAAGTTTGGCCTGGAAACAGGCAGCAGCAGAATGCAGAAATACATCGGAAAAAACATTGACCTTGCCTACGCAAAAGAAGTCATCAAAGAATGCAACAGGGCAGGGATTTGGACTGCTTCAAGTTTTATGATAGGTTTCCCTGATGAAACAGAGGAAGACATAAACCAAACAATTGAATTCGCAAATAGCACGCACCTCGACTTTGCCAGGTTTCTGATTGCACAGCCATATGCAGGCACGCAGTTATTCGACCAATTTGCGGAAAAAGGCCTGCTGCAGGGGAAACGCACAAAAGCAAGCAGCGCATTCCACACCTCTTACGATACAGCGCACCTCACGGCAAAACAGCTGAATGAAATAAGGATAAGCGCACACAAGCAATTTATGCGCAGCAGGGTCAAGCTGATGCTGAACCCAGGTTATTTCTTCACGGAATTCCTGCCAAAGGTTGCTTCAACCGAAGACTTCACGCATTTTGTGAGAAACGCGTTTACCCTGCTGAAAGGCAAAACCGCAGGGAAAAAGAAAACAGGCACAGTGCAGCAGGCAAGCGAAGACTGATTTGCACTCTGGCCAATGGAGTACCATATTATTAGTTCTTTTTTTTCCCGAGAACCGACAGCAAGTATTTTGCCCCGCTTGCCAGCAGTTTAGGGTTTTTTGCAATTCTTTTCAAAGCATAGCCTGGCCTGAGGTAAACGCTTTTGTATGCTTTTTTGTACATGCTTTCAACCAATTCCCTGTTGAGGCAGCCGTACTCGTAGTATGCTTTGCCTGTGTAGCTTCCGTATTTGCTGAAATCCTTTATCAGAAACTTCCCCTGTTTTTCAACCAAATCATATAACTGAGTGCCTGGGTAAGGCGTTGTAATAGTGAATTGGATTAAATCCAAATCCAGTTCCTTTGCGAAATCAATTGTTTCCTGCATTGTTTGCATGTCATCAAAAGGCAGTGCAATCATGAAGAAACCAATTGTTTCAATTCCAGCTTCCTTAGCCCAGCGCACTGCATCCCTAACCTGCTGCAAATTGATTCTTTTGCCTATTTTGTCCAGAACAGCCTGGTTTCCTGATTCAATGCCAAAGCTGAGCTGGTAGCAGCCAGCATTATGCATCAGCCTAAGCAGCTGCGGGTCAACAGAATCAACCCTTACTCCATTCGGGCAATTCCACAAAATTTTAAAGCGCCTTTCAATCATTCCCTTGCAAATTTCCTCAACTCTCTTCTTGTCAAGTGAAAAGTTGTCGTCAACAAAACCAATTTCCTTAACGCCATAATTTTCAATCAAATAGCCGATTTCGCTTAAAACGTTTGCACTGCTTCTTTTCCTGTACGTGTTTCCAAAAACCCCTTTAAAGCAATAGATGCAGCTGAAAGGGCACCCCCTGCTTGACATAACAGAGAGATAGTTGTGCTTTCTTGTAACAGCCTTATACTCGTGCAAAGGCAGCCCGCTCCAATCAGGGAAAGGAAGAGTGTCCAGATCCTTGATCAGCTCGCTGTGCAGAATTTTTTCCCTGCTTTCAAAAACACGCAAAATGCTATTTTCGCCCTCGCCAACAATCACCTTGTCAGCGTGCTGCAGGCATTCATTCGGAAAAATTGTTGCATGCGGACCCCCCATCACAACCTTTTTGCCTTGCCTTCTCAAATCGTCGCTCAGGGCAAAAGCCTTTGCAGCAGCAGGCGTGCAAACGCTCAGCCCAACCCACTCGCTATCAATGCCTTCAATCTGCTGCCCTGCCTGCTGGTCAATCGGCTTCACAGCAATGCCCTGCCGCTTCAATACTGCTTGAAGGTAAGCGAGCCAAAGAGGCGGCGATGCATGCGCTGCGTAGACATCAGCAGCCAAATTTATTAAAGTGATTGAATCACGCATAGTTGAACCAACCGTTAATAAAAATAAACAAAAACAAATTATTAAAAAAACATTAACAACAAAAAAAAATTAATTTAAAAAAATCAACAAATTAATTAAAGTGATTGAGTTCGCCATAGTTGCACCAATAAGTTAATAAATAATCAACAAGGTAAATTATTTTAATACCCTTAAATTAAAAGAACCTCTGGGTTGCTGATTTTTTATGAACATTGTTTTCTTGAACCCTCCTTTCAAGGAGGGCTACAACAGGGAAGTCAGGTTCCAGGCTGTTTCACCCCAAAAAGCACTGCACCCGCCGATAATGCTTGCATATGCAGCTGCTGTCTGCAGGCAACAGGGCCACAAAGTCGACTTAATTGACGCGCCCGCACTCGAGCTTTCAGCAGAGCAGACAATTGAAAGGATTGTGGCAATTAAGCCAAGCTATGCTGTTCTGCTTACATCAACAGCATCAGTGCAGAGCGATGCAGCGCTTGCAAAAAAAATAGCAGCCCTAACAGGCGCTAAAACAGTTGCAGTAGGAGTGCACGCTACGGCAGCTCCAGAAGACACCCTGCAGAAAGGATTTGACATAGTTGCAAGAGGCGAATATGATTACACAATAAGGGACTTGGCCAATGGAACGGAATTGCGCAAAGTGCTGGGCATTTCTTTCAAAAAAGGAAAAAAAATAATTCACAATGAGCCACGCCCTCTAATACGCAACCTTGATGAACTGCCTTTTCCAGCAAGGGAATTCCTGCCGAATGAAAAATATTACAGCGCATTGTACAAGAACCCATTCACTTTTGTCCTGGCAGGCAGGGGCTGCCCTAACCAGTGCATTTTCTGCGCCGGCCCGAAACTGATGTTTGGCAGGGCTTACAGGCTGAGGTCACCGCAAAACATTGTTGCAGAATTGAAGCATCTTAAGGAAAACTTTAATTTCAAAAGCGTCCTCTTCAATGACGACACTTTGAATGTAAACAAAAGCCATCTGCTTGAATTATGCAGCCTCATGGTAAAAGAAAAAATCGACTTGCCCTGGGCTGCCTACAGCAGGGTTGACACTGTTGACAGGGAGATAGCAGCAGCAATGAAAAAAGCAGGCTGCTTTTTGGTAAAGGTCGGCTTTGAGTCAGGCTGCAATGAATTGCTGCAGTCAATGAAAAAAGGCCCAAGGGCAACAACAGAACAGGCAATTAAATGCGCCCACTATTTCAAAGAGGCAGGCATCCAGGTGCATGGAACATTTGTTTTCGGAATGCCAGGCGAAACAGCGGAAACAATAAGAAAAACAATTGATTTCGCAAAAAAGCTTGACATTGATTTCGTTCAATTCAGCATAGCCCAGCCTTATCCAGGCACAGAATTTTACAATTACCTTGAAAGCAACGGCATGCTATGCTTCAATGAATGGAGCGACTACCTTGATGCAGAGGGCAGAATCACCCCTATATTTGAGTACCCGCATTTAAGCAAGAGCGAGATGTGCTACTGGATAAAGCAGGCATACAAAGAATACTATTTGAGGCCAAGCTATATCCTTAAAGCACTAAGGCAGAGGGCAACAAACTGGAATCTGCTCAAAACAAGCATTTCAAGCGCCTTCAATCTGATTCAGTACATGAGAAGCTGACAGCCGGCGATTGAATGAAAATACTTTTCAAAACATCAGCCTTTTCAAAATCAAAAGAAGATGAACAAAATGAAAATCCTGTTCATAACATCAACTTTTCTGAAATCAAAAGAGGATGAACAAAAATGAAAATACTTTTCATAACCTCAACCTTCCTGAAATCAAAAGAGGATGAACAGCTTGACTTTGTATTTGAGGTGGCAAGCGCTTTCAAAAGAAAAGGCCACGAGGTAATGGTGTTGGCTGCGCATGGCGCTGGCGCACAAAAACAGCATTCAATTGACGGAATAAAAGTAAGGCGCTTCCAATACTTTTGGCCAGGCAAAATGCAAAGAATAGCTTACGGCGCTGGAATAGCCCAAAACATTAGAAACAGCCTGCTTGCAAAAGCGCAATTCATTCCATACATAATAAGCTGCGCGCTTGCAACCAGAAAGGCAGTGAAAGAATTCAAGCCAGACATTGTCCAGGCATTGTGGAGCTTTCCTCAAGGCTTTGCTGCAGCGCTTGCAAGAAAGACAATGCGATTTCCGCTTGCAATGCACTTGTTTGGAGCAGAAATATACCTGGCCAAGGGCTTGCACATGCCTTTTCTTGCCACTTGGCCAACAAGCCATGCTGACATGCTGACAGCAAACAGCGAGGCAACAAAAAAAGCGGCAATCTCACTTGGCATAAAGAAGCCAATAAGCGTTCTATTCTGCGGCGGAGTGAATATGCAAAGATACAATCCAAAAAACAACGGCAGTGAAATAAGGAAAAAACACGGCTTCCTGAAAGAGGAAATTATTTTTGTAATGGGCAGATTGGTTGAAAGAAAAGGGCATGTTTTTCTGGTTAGGGCAATGCCGTTAATATTGAAGCGCTTTCCAAACGCAAAGCTGATAATCGGCGGCGGTGGCCCGGAAGAAGAAAACATCAGGAAAGAAATAGGGAAACTAAATCTGCAGCAGAACGTGATTTTGACCGGAAGAATACCAATACCCTTACTCCCAAAATATTATGCCGCCTGTGATGTCTTCTGCCTGCCTGCAATCATTGACAGCAAAGGCGAAACAGAGGGGGGTCAAGGATTGGTCATAGGCGAGGCAATGGCATCTGCTAAGCCTGTTGTTGCATCAAACGTTGGCGGCATACCTGATGCAATAAAACACAATGAAAATGGCTTGCTTGTTGAACAACGAAACCCAAAGCAGCTTGCAGATGCAATCTGCAGGATTCTCTCGGACAAAGCGCTTTCGGCAAGGCTTTCAAAAGCTGGAATTTCCTTTGTTGCCAGGGAAGCAAGCTATGATGTGTACGTTGACAGGTGCATTGAAAACTACGAAAAAATGCTGAGCAAGCTATCTAATCATGTTAAGGAAAATTCTTAAGTCTCTTTTATTCAAATCACGCAGCAAGAACAAAATCGCTGCATAAAGCAACAGCAGCACACAATATTTTGCAGCCAACAACAGACCGCTTACACCCCAGTTGATTGAGACAAAGAAAACAACAAGCCCTGCCGCAAGTATTTTCAAAGCGCTCTTTGCTGAAACAAGGGTTTTGAATTTATGCAAAAGGAATATTCCTGCCAGGATTAAGCCCACAGTGCTGCCAGCAAGCGTTGCAAGCGCTGCGCCAGCCAACAGCATTGTTGGAACAAGCAGTGCATTCAAGACAGCCGATGTGCTTAATGCTGCAATTGATATTGCCATGGCTGTCCTCGGCCTGTTCGCTGCCGCAATTATCGTTGCCTCAACTATGAAAAGCGTGTAAATAGCGAAGGCAAAGCAAAGAATCGGCAAGGGTGCTGCGCCTGGCAAATACCTTTCAGGGTAAATCAGTGAAATGAGCTCTGCAGGGGTTGAAGCAAACAAAAACGCGACAGGCGCGATGACAAGCAGGCAGTACCTCATTGTGTTTGAAATGTAGAACCTGGTCTTTTGCAGGTTGCGCTGAAAGGTTGTTGCACTTACCAGGGGAAAAACAGCGAAAGCAATAGCTGAAATAACCATGGGGAAAATTTTTGCAATAGTTGCGGCAGCAGCATAATAGCCTGCGAGCAAACCGCTCTGCTCCCCGCTCAGGGCCTTTACAGCAAACAAATCAATGCTGGTTAAAAGGTCCAATACGATTGAAAACAGGAAGATCGGCGCCATGAATGCAACAAATCTCCCATAGTTGAATGCAGCAGCTTTTGGCTTTGCTTTGCTCCTTGTCAAGAAAAAACCGGCCAGCATCGAAACAAACGATGCAAGCACGAAGCCTGCTATTGCGCCGGCCAGGCCGTTCAGATAAGCCAGTGATACAATTAGAACAAGCTTTAATGTTGCGTAAAAAGCCCTCAGCTTTGACTGCGTTGCAAACAGGTTCAGCCCATTCAGGCAGCCCATAAAAACAGAGAAAACAGGGTGCAGCAGCAGCAAGAGGGCTGTAAGCTGGATGAATGGCGTTAATGTTGTGTCGCCAAACGCTGCAGCAATAAGTCCGCTGAGCGCAAAGTATGCGATGAAAAGAGCAAACCCGAACAGAATCATCAGCAATGCAGCGCTTTTTCTCACAATTTGGACTGAAGATGGATCTTCGCTGACGAACTTGCTTACGCTCTGCTGTACTGATTTCACCAGAACCATTTCAATAATGCCGACAATCGAAATCACGACAGCGTAAGCCCCGAGCAATTCAGGGCCGATCAGCAGCCTGCCAAGGAAAAAGTAAATCAGATAGTTTGCTGCAAAAGAAAACCCGTTTGAGCTTACAAGCAGAAAAGTGCCCCGCTCAATCCGTTCAGCCAAATCAAATCACTTCTTCCTGCACACAACAATGAAGTAGCTGCCGAAGAGGGTTAAAGGCGTTTTGCTCAGGCTGCGCTCAACAGCCCTTGTTATTTTGCCTATAACAGGCAGGCTGAAGAAAAACGAGCCAGGGGCAGCAATTCTGATTCCCTTAACTGCTTCAATTGAAAGCTGCCCTGGCAGAATGCGCTTGATTGAAGCAAGCGAATCATATCTTGTGAAAATTTTTTTCCTGATGAAAAAATTCGTCAGCCTCTTTATGCTCCTGCTGTTGTAGAATTCCAAAACAACAAAGCCATTGCTTTTTGCAAGCCTGGCTGCCTCATCCAGCGATTTTTCAATTTCTTTGATGTGGGCAAGAACCTTGAAAGAGCAGACAACATCAAAGCTGCCGCTTTTGAAGGGCAGGGCAACTGCATCCGCTCTTGCAACAGAAAGCCCTTTTGCTGCCGCACTGTGCAGCATTTCCTGGGACAAATCAACTCCAACAGCGCTTTCCGCTTCTTTTCGTATTTGCTGCAATATCAATCCAGTGCCGCATCCGATCTCCAGAACACTCTTTCCCTTGGTAAAAGGTTTCACTGTTTCAATCTCCATTTCATTCACGAAGCCGAAGTAGCCGTGCAATCTCTTGCTGTCATATTCTTTGCTGAATTCATCATAGTAGTCTTCATTTTTCATCCAATCACTTCTTCACGGCTTCCGCGCAAATCTGCAAAAATTTTTCAGCAGAGGGCTTGATATCAAATTTGCGTTCAACTGTTTTTCTTGCAGCCCTGCCAAGCCTGGCCCTCAAGCTGGGATTGCTGTACAATTTTTTTATTGCCTCAGCAAGTTCGTCATCATCCCTAACCAAAAAACCGTTTTTGCCGTCCTCAATAATGCTGTTCAGGACGCTTACATCGCTGCCGACAACAGGCTTCCCAAATGCCATTGCCTCGATTGCAGCCATTGAAACTCCGAGAACCGAGCCGCTTGCCCTGAAGGGCAGAACAACGAAATCGCAGCTGTTCAACAATGGCAAGTGTTTTTGCGGTTCACCGAAGAAAGTAATGCCTTTCATTGATTTAATTTCCTGCTGCAACTGATTCGCCATTGTTCCGCCCTCGTAGTCAGTTCCGGCAAAAACAAGCTCTGCATTCCGCAAGCGCAGCTGCTTGAATGCCTGCAGCAGCCTGTCAGGGCCTTTGATATAATGGAAGTGCCCGAAAAAGCCGATCATTATTTTTCCGCTCTTTTTGATTTTTTGCTTTGGAAAAAGCGAAAGGTCAAGGCCTGGCAAAAGCAAAACAGCTTTATTGCCAGCTGCCTTCGAAAAATATCTGTACAGGGAATTGTTTGTGCAAATTACTTTGCCAACAAATGCAGTTCCTGTTCCAAGAAGCATTGGGGGAATTTCATTGTTGAATTCTGTTAACTGGTGCAGTATAAATGGGGTGTTTCCAAGGGCAATTCTCATGCAAACAAGCAGTGGCGGAAGCAAAATGGAGGAGGAAAGCCCTGAGCCGAAAACAACAAGGTCAGGTTTCAGCTTTTTTGCCGCAATGGCGGCATTCAATGCAAACGGCTGCGGAACCCTGATTGTCTTGAATTCTGTTTCCTTCTTCTTATCCCTCTCTTCAAGGTTTTCAAGGGCAATTACAGTCAAGTCTGCCTTTTTGCGCAGCTCGGCGCACAGCCTCGAGGCATACTGCAGTGTTCCGCTCACCCTTGGCAGTGGGGGAAAATTCTTTGTAATGTAAACCAGCCTGAGTTTAGAAGAAGCCATGGCAATCAGTGCATTTTACCTTCCGATTCCAAAACAAATTTTTTTAAAAAATCAAAAAAATGTTACCTTCCGATTCCGAAATAAATTATGCCTTTTTCGATTATGCCATGCTTGTCCAGGCAGTTCCTTGCATCAACAATGCTTTTAACCCTGTTTTTCTTGAGGAAAGCAGGGGAAAGCTTTTCAACAAATGCTTTATGATGCGTTGCCAATACAATGCAGTCTGCTTTGCTGACGGCCTGCTTGAGGGATTGCACAGCACTCAAGCCAGGCAGGAAAGGGTCGAATGCAATCGGCTTAATGCCCCTCCTTTTTAGCAGCTGGATTATTTTTATTGCAGGGCTTTCCCTTGTGTCATCGACATTCGGCTTGTACGCAAGGCCCAATACAACAACCCTTGCCTTAGCAGGCTTTAATCCAAGCCTGTGCAGGCTCTTTGCAGCAAGCGAAACAACATGCAATGGCATTGAATTGTTTATCTCCCTTGCAAGCTGCAAAAACCTGTGGGTAAAGCCAGCTTCTTTTGCCCTTGCAATCAAATAGTATGGGTCCTGCGCAATGCAGTGGCCTCCAACGCCTGGCCCAGGCCAGAAAGGCATGAAGCCAAAGGGCTTTGTTGTCGCTCCCTTAATCACTTCGCTTAAATCAACCCCCATTTTTTCAAAGCTTTTCGCAAGCTCGTTCACAAAAGCTATGTTTATGTCCCTGAAAGTGTTTTCAACAACCTTCACTGCCTCGGCTTCCTCAGGCTTGCTGAGCGCAACTATTTTCGCTTTAATTATTTTCCTGTAAAAGGAAAGCCCTTTCCTTTCGCCCTCCTTGCTCAAGGCAGAAAAAACCCTTGATATGTTCTGCAAACGCCATAGCTTGTTGCCTGGGTCAATCCTTTCAGGGCAGTGGGCCAAAAAGAAGTCTCGCTCTGCTTTCAGACCGCTGCTTTCAATTATAGGCTTGACTATGTGCCTCAGCGTTCCAGGGTAAACAGTTGACTCAATAACAATAAGCGGCTTTTTTTCAGGCTGCAAATGCATGGCAATTGCTTTGCACGCGCTCCTCACAGGCTTTAAATCAGGCTTGTTTCCCTTTGCTGGAGTGGGAACGCAGACAACTATTATGCCGCAGCCCTGCATTGCGATTTTCGGATTGCTGCTCACCGCAATTTTTTTGTACACGCTTTTCAGATTTTTTTCCAGCATCTCATCCTTAATCGGGCTTTTTCCATTGCGAATCAAAGAAACCTTTTTTTTATTCAAATCAAAGCCCTTTACATTGAAGCCCTTTGCAGCGCAAAGGCATGCAAGAGGCAGGCCTACATAGCCCAAGCCAACAATGCAGACAGTATCTTTCACCATTTGAAAACCCGAAAAAATATAATTAAACTGTATTTAGAGCAATTAAAAAAATAGCGGGATTTTTTTAAAGCAATTACTGTGCGACTGTTGTACTACACTTATGCACCAGCAACTCAACTCAAATCGCCAAATTCAAATATGTTCTCATCCCTTGAAATGCTGCTCCTGCACCAGCATTTTGCAGCATCAGCCTGCAGAACAGTGTCAAAGCCGTTTGCAGCGCATTTTTCAGTGCATGGGCCAAGGTAAGGGTTTGGCAAGCTGAGCAAGACAACGCCTGCAAAGAACCAAATTGCGAGAAATGCAACAAAAACTTTTACCAAAAAAGCCTGTTTCATGCCGCAAAACCCAGAAAATGTTTTTCCCGCGCCGCTTTTAGTTATTTCTTCAGCTACGCATTATTGTAAGAAAGCCCTTTGCCAGGATTTTAATGTCCTCAATTCCCCTGATTGACAGAACCCTCTGCAAAAGGTAACTCGGCCTTAAATAGAATTCCCCGTAAGCCTTTTTATGCAATTCTATTAACTCCGGCCCACTCAATCCTTTTGGAACATACAATGGCTTTTCCAAAAAATTGAAGTCTGGAACTATTTCATCCAGCCAATAAGATGGCCTGCTCAGCTCGCCGTTTTTCACTATCCGGCTGTAGGCATCAGTTCCAGGCCAAGGCATGAAAAAAGTGAATGTCGCAATAGTTGGATTCAACTGCTTTGCAAAACTGATTGTTTGCAGTATGTCCTGCCGTGTTTCACCAGGCAACCCAACAATGAAATAGCCCCTAATGCCAATGCCGACTTTTTTTGTCAAAGCAAATGTTTCCAAAACCTTTTCCTTTGAAAAACCCTTTCTAATTGAATCAAGCACTGGCTGGCTGCCGCTTTCAACGCCGTAAGCAATATACTGGCATCCTGCCTCTTTCAGGCTTTGCAGCATCGGCCTGTCAACGCAGTCAACCCTTGCCTCGCAGCTAAACGTTAGGTCCCAATGCTGCTCCTTAATCAATTCACAAATCTTTATCACCCTTTTCTTGTCAACAGTGAAGTTGTCATCCCAGATGCCGATGTCCCTTGCCTTATACTTTTCAACCAACAACTGTATTTCCCCAATCACTCTTTCAGGCGAATGCGCCCTGAATGACCTGCCAAAGATATTCTTATCGCAGAAAGTGCAGTTAAAAGGGCAGCCCCTGCTTGTGATAAGGCAGTGCGAGGGCATCCTCTTGGACCTGGCCCCGCTGCCTGTGTACAAGTGCATAGGCAACAAGTGCCTTGCCGGCAAAGGCAGCTCATCAATGTTCTTGATGAAAGGCCTCTCTCCGGTGAAAACAGGCTTTTTGTTCTTTTTGAAATAAACCCCCTTGACTTTTGCAATGCTTTTTCCTTTCTCGGCAGCGCCGACCAGTTCGGTTATAGTCCTCTCGCCTTCCCCGCACACAACAAAGTCAACACTGCCCTGCCCTATTACCTCAAGCGGGATTGCCGTCGCGTGGGGCCCGCCGAAAATAATCGTTGCACCGCTTGCAGCTTTTATGGCGTCAACCGCTTCAAAAGCCCTTTTCACAAAAGAGGTGTAAGCGCTCACTCCGACAAAATCAAAATGCTGCGCACCTGCAGAAATTCTTTCTATGCTGGTTTCCTCAGCAATGCCGTCAATGATGCGCACATTGTGGCCAGCCTGCTCAAGAGCAGCAGCGATGTACGCAAGGCCCAAAGGCTCGACCTTGCTTTGGGCAACAGCCGCGCCTCTCCTGTAAAGCTCTGCCTTTGAAAGGGGCGGGTTTATGAGCAAAACACTTGCCAAAACAAAACACTTCCAGTAAAAGATTAAGCAAAAAACGTTAAAAAGAGCTTTGCATGCCGCTTAGCGAAACTCCCTCTCCAAGAAACTTTTGGAAAATCGATTCATCAAAAAGCCTTTTTTGCTAATGCAAAAAAGCCTTGGGAAAAAAATGCCTTCGGCAAAAGTGGCAATAAATAAACTTTATATGCCACAAAAAAATGCCGGAAATTTTCATAAAAAAAAACGCCGATTGCAAAAGCGGCCCTATTGTTTTCTCTTCAGGACAAACCCGTAGTTGAATGTCTTGTAAAGGGGCTTCTGCATTTTCTGCGTTTTCACGACCTCGTAATTCTCGCGCAGGTATTCGTATATTTTGTCTTCTCCCTGCAGCGGCTGCTCTGTCCTGCTGAAATTAATCACAAAGAGCGGCTTTGTTTCGCGCATTGACTGGATTGACTCAAGCTCATACAACTGCTGCGCTTCAGCGCCAAAAAATGGCTGGTAAATGTAACGCGTTGCTGGCTTCCTCAGGCAGAAGAAATACATCTCCTCATCCCACCAGGTAACATGAATCCTGTCATCAGGAGAACTGTTCTGCTTTACGTATGCCGCGATTTCAAACAGGTCATTGAAATCGTTGTGGAAAAAGAACTGCGGAAGGTAGGCGGCCGGTCCCACAATGCTTGCAAAAAAAACCAGTATAACAAACAGCCGCAGCAAAGGCATTGCATTAAATCCCTGCAATTTGAATCTTCCACCCCTCAGAAAGGCAGCCTCAAAAAGCAGCCCGAAGAAAATCGAAAACGGCGGCACAAGTGGTGCAAAGTGGCCGCAGCAGCCCAGAACCGGCAGCAAAGTCGGTGCTGCAAGAATAAACCAGGCCAGAACAAGAGCAATCTTTTTTCTCTCTTTTTCAGGCTTTTCCCTGAAGAAAAAAAGCATGGCAAGCACTGGCACTGAGACAAACAAAAAAAGCGCGGCAAGCACGCCAACCGCGCCAATTGCTGTGGTCAATTTGAAGGCAAACAGCGGCGCGCTCTGCAAATCGTGCAGTATTGCCTGGCCTACGAAATCACTGAAAGCGTTGTTTGCGATGAGGTAAAGGAGGAAAATGAACGGGAAAAGAGCGCAAGAGAAAAGAAATGCGGCCAGGTGCCGCATGTTCAGCTTTGCCCTCAGCAGCATGAACAAAAGCAGCCCTATTGAGAGGAAAAGCATTGTCTGCTTCAGCAGAACCAAGCCCGAAATAAGAAAGCCGACTGCAAGCAGGCTGGGCATTTTTCTTTTCTCAAGGAAACAAAAAAGCGCATAGAACAGGGCAACGGAAAAAAGCATCAGGAAAGGCTCGATGAGTATGTTCCAGCTGACTGTGAAAGCGCCCCAAATGACGTAGAAAAAAGACGCAAGCAGTGCCGTTCTCTCATTAAGCATTTTTTTGCACAGCAGGAAGAAAACAGCCAGGGTGCACGTGTTCACCGCCAGAATGAACAGCCTGCTTATGACAAAATCCGGGGGGAAAACCGAATAGAGCGCCGCGAAAATGAAATATATGCCAGGCGAATACATTGAGAAAAATTCCTTGTACAAAACAGTGCCCTGCAGCAGCAGCCAGCCGCCTGTCGTGTAAATGCCCTCGTCAGGGTTTGGCCTTGCAAGAAGCAAAGCAAGAACCAGGGCAATCTGCAATAATGCGATAACCAAAAAAGCCGCCCTGGCATTGCTTGAAAATTTTCCGAAAAAACGTTTAAATGAAAAAACCAAAAAAAATCACACCCTATTTTCTAGGTATCTTCCTGAACTTTATTACATCGGTAAGGCCCCAGACGCTTTTCTCCATTTCCACGGCAAAGTAGCCTCTGAAGAATTTTTTCCATTCTTTCTTTGTTTTTATGTTCACGTGGTCGTGCTTGAAGTTAGAACCTGCAATGTTCGTGAACAAAAACCAGACAAGCTGCGCAAACAGGCTTCCGCTGAAAGAAGAGAAAACAAAAACGCCGTTGTCCCTGAGGACCCTGTGGACCTCGGCCCTGGCTTTCTCGGCTTTTGGCACGTGCTCGAAAATCTCTGTTGCGACAACCGCGTCGAAGTGCTTAGGGGGAAAAGGTATCCTCTCAATGCTGCCCTGCCTGAAATCAAAATCAGCTTGCCTGCACTTCTTCAAGTCCATGCCTGTGCCCCTGCCAAGCATCTTCAAAAAAGCGCCGTCTTCAATGGTTTTGCATGGCCCGCAGCAGCCGATATCCAAAACCTTTTTTGCCCCGCCAACGAATTCAACAGCCGCCTTGTAGCGCCGCCTGTGCCATGACTCCCTGAACATTAAACACACCAACAAAGCATTAAACAAGGAAATGAATTAAATAACAAACGTTGACCTCAACCATCTTTTCAACATTTGTACTACTGCCTGGACCTTAATGCCGAACGAAGCTTGAAAAGCTGCCACAGCATTTTTACTGTATTCAGGCCAACCCGCATCTTGCTTCCCTTGACATGGCTCCACTCGATTGCTATCACGCCTGTTCTTGCGCCTTTTGCTTTTGCCCTTGCAATTAATTCGACATCAAAAACCCACCTGTTTGAAACCATTTGCCTTGCAATTTCCTTTGCAAGCGGCGCCCTCATTCCCTTAAAGCCGCATAATACATCTTTTACATTGAAATTGAACAACAATGCAACCGTTGTGTTGAAGCCCCAGCTTAGAAAACGCCTGTACAACGGCTGCCCTGCAATGATCCTTGCCTTTTCTGTTTTCCTGTTTCCAACAACAAGGTCATTGCCCTGCAAAGCATCAAACATTGCACTCAGCTGCGATGCGGGCGTTGCACCATCTGCATCCATAAAGCAGACAAAGCTGCCTTTTGCTGCAAGTATGCCTGTTTTGACAGCGTTTCCCTTGCCCATGTTTGGCTTGTAGGAAATAATCTTTATCTTGCCTTCAAATTGTTTAAGGATGCTGAGCGTTGCATCGCTGCTGCCGTCATCTACCACGATTATTTCCTCAATGAAGTTATTTTTTTCCTTAAAAAACAAAAGGGTCTGCAGAAAGGGCTTTATTCTCTTTTCTTCATTGAATGCAGGAACTATGACAGAAATGGTTTCTTTGCTTTTAGTCATTTCAAACAACTGCTTTTTTTCTTCAAATCACTAAAAAAAAATAAATAATTCTTTTTAAATTATAGCAAATGGCATTAATTTTTGAACATTTTATTTTCATTTGCTATATGTAAAAGACAATCGTTTAATTATTTATGTCTTTTACTATAAAATGTTTTTTTAAACCCAAACCAATAAAGCAAAAAACCAATTTTAAAAATTTATATTTAAAAAGCAAAGCGAACTTTTTTTTCAGCCTGAAAGAAAATAAAGCCTGTTAAGCCGAGCAACAGGGCGCAAAATAGTATAAGCAGCGAAAAAGAAACAGCTGAATCCGCTGTTATGCCCACCAAGCCAAGGAAAAAAATAAGGCCGGCCTCCCTTGTGCCAATGCCGCTGAATGCGATTGGCAGCACGCTTAACAATTCAACAAGCGGCATTATTGCAATAAGGTAAACAAAGGAAACATTGAGGCCAAGGGAATTGGCAATTAAATAGTATTGCAATATTCCCACAATCCAGCAAAAAAAAGTAAGCAATAAAATCATTAAAAGGAACAATTTTTTTGATTTATATACAGCCACCCCTTCAAAGAACTGGTTAAAGCCGCCCCTAAAATTGCTCTGCAGCCTTTTTGGAATTAAATGCCTGTAAAAAGGCTTTACAAAAAACAAAACAATTTCTTTTTTCGTTAAAATGAACACAAGCGCAATAAACGCCATGAAAAACAAAAGCAATGGCAGAATCAGTTCAGCCTCTAAAATGAAATGAAAAGACACAATAGCAAAGCCAACCAATGAAAGCAAGAACAAAGCAGCAACATCAAAAAATCTTTCAATTACAACAGCGGTAAGGCCTTTGCCTGCTACAACCCCTGTTTTGCTTGCAAAGTAGAAGCTTTTAACCAAGTCACCTGACCTGCCAGGGCTTATTATTGAAAAGAAAAAACCAATCAGCCAAATCCTGGCGGAATCAAATAAACTCAATTTAACAGCAAAGGTGTTAACCAAAAGAGCCTGCTTGAATGCTTTGAGCAAAACACTTGGAACGATTGCGATTAACGCAATTGAAAAAAGCAACGGATTCAACCGCAAAAAAATCCCGATTATTTTGCTTGGGCCGATTGCGAAAACAATGAAAAGGAAAACAATCAAGCCAATTAATCCGAGGTAACGCAGTAACCGCATAAAAACCAACAAAGCAAAAGCAATTTTTTACATCCTGCTTTTTTCCAAAGCCAAGCCAACACCATCAACAATGCACAGCAATGCAATCCCCAAAAGCCAAGCCAACAATCTCAACAATGCACAGCAATCCCAATCCCTCAAACCAAGCACTCACCCAAAGCCAACCCAACAATTTCAACAATGCACAGCAATTCCTTTTTCCTCATTTGAGGAAACAGCGGCAGTGTCACAATCCTCTTGCTTAATTCCTCCGTAACAGCAAGGCCTTTTGCATTGCAGCCAAGTGCAGTATAAAAGGTCTGCAGGTGAATCGGCGGATCAAAGTGAACAGACGCGCCAATGCCCTTGCTTTGCAGGAACGCCATGAATTTTGTTCTGTCAATTTCTTTTGCTAATTTTATTGTGTACATCTGGAAAACATGCCTGCATTTTTTTTCCTCAACAGGCAATTCAATAGCAGGGAATTTTGCAAGCTGTTTGCTTAGGAAGGCAGCGTTCTTGCGCCTCATTTCATTCATTCTGCCGATCTTTTTCAATTGGACAACACCAATCGCAGCCAAAACATCGCACATTCTGAAATTGTAGCCTGCATAAACAGCATCCCTAAACCAGGGCAGTGCTGTCAGGCCCCTTTCCTTTGCAGTTGATTCAATTCCATGCGCCTTCAATGCCTTGCATTTTTTATACAATTTTTCGTCGTTAGTTGTAATCATTCCGCCCTCGCCTGTTGTGATGTTTTTGGTCGGATAAAACGAAAAACAGCCTGTCGCAAAGCTGCCTGTCTTCTTTCCATCAAACAGGGCGCCAATTGCTTCAGCGCTGTCCTCAATCACAGCCAAATTGTTTTCGCCCGCAATCTGCATTATTTCGCCCATTCTGCAGCTTTGCCCTGCGAAATGCACTGGCATTATTGCAACCGTTTTTTCTGAAATCTTTTCCCTGATTTTCTCTGGGTTAATATTGCAGCTGCGCCACTCAACATCGGCAAAAACAGGGGTGCAGCCGGCATTAACTATTGCGTTTGCAGTTGCACTCATGCTGAAGCTTGGGCAGATAATTTCCCCGCGCAGGGCAGCTGCCTGGATTGCAATCTGCAAAGCCGAAGCGCAACTGTTCAAAGAGGTTGCATATCTTGTTCCAATGTATTCAGCGAATGACTCCTCAAACTGCTTTGTTTTCGGGCCGTGGGCTAGCCAGCCGCTTTTCAGCACATCTGCAACAGCGGCAAGTTCCTCTTTGCCCAGCATTGGCTTGCACAATGGAATCTGCATTAAAAAAAACCTTTTTTTTAAAAAAAATTAATAGAATTTTACTCTATCGCTTTCCCCTCTTTAATGCCCTTAATGTAATTTGGAATCCCTTCTTCAATACTATAACGCGGCTTGAAGCCAAGCAGTTTTCTTGCTTTGCTGTTGTCCAAAGCGCCCCTGCTCGGCACCCTGTCACCGCTTTCTTTTTCCAGCAGCTTTGCGCCGGGAATATTCTTTGCAACAATGGAAGCAAAGTCTTTTATTGTTCTTCCATCGCCTCTTGTGATGTTGAAAACCTGGTTTGCCGCTTTTTCGCTTTTTGCAGCAGCTACAATTCCTGCCGCTGTGTCGCTTACGTAAGTGAAATCAAGCTTGTTTTTCCCGCCATCATACAGCAGCAACGGCTTTCCACCCAAAGCGTTTTCAATGAAAACCTTTGAAACCCTGTCATAGCTGTCCCCGGGGCCATAGACAGCGCTTGGCCTGACAATAGTCCACTGCAATCCGAATTTGCTGCCATAAGCTTTTGTAAGGATTTCGCAGCTCAGCTTTGTTCCGCCATAGACATCAATCGGGTTCGTCTGGTGCTTTTCATCAGCAGGCTCATACTGGAAGTCGCCGTAGACAAAGCTGCTTGAAGCAAAAACAAGCCTTTTCACCGAATCTGTTCTCCTCACAGCCTCAAGGACATTAATTGTCCCATTCAGGTTTATGTCAATTGCGTCCTCCGGGAACTGATTGCTTTTCCTTGCATCAGGGATTGCCGCCAAGTGAATCACAATCTCTGGCTTTGCCTCCTGCAGCGCCCTTATTACCTCCAACTTGTACCTGACGTCGCCCCTGATGACATTCAGTTTCTCCTTCAAGTCATTGAAGCGCAGCGCCAATTGCTTTTCATAATCATATTTTAATCTGTCACTATAGTTTACAAAGCTGTCGAAAACAAATAATTCGTCTTCCCCTTCCTTCAACAGATTTCTGCAGCAATAGCTTCCAATGAATCCAGCTCCGCCGGTAATCAAAATCTTAGCCACAACCAACACCCTTCATTACACACCAACAATCAAAATCTTAGCCACAACCAACACCTTTCTTTACACAACAACAATCAAAATCTTAGCCATATTCAATAAAGCTATGGGAATGATACTTTTTAAAACAATTATCTAACATACAAATTTTGCAATGAAAATCTCTCTTGTTTCTCCTGAAAGAAACGAAAAAGCTGTTTTGCCCGAACTGCTGTGCAGGGTTAACGCAGTGATGGCAAAGCACTTCAAGCAAAACGAATGGGAGTACATAATTGTTGATGATGCAAGCACTGACGGCAGCAGCGAAACCCTGTTGCAGCTTGCAAAACGTTACAAGAACCTAAAACCGGTTTTCCACGGCGAGAGGAAAGGCCAGACAGGCTGCTTCCAGAGCGGGTTTGAAGCGGCAAAAGGCGAATATGCCATAACAATGGATGCAGACCTGCAGGTTCTGCCTGAAGACCTGCCGCTCTTTTTTGCAAAAATAAGGGAAGGCTATGAGCTGGTTAACGGCATCAGGGAGAACAGGCAGCACCCTTTTTTGGTGAGGCTTGCCAGCAGGGGCTACAACCTGTTAATGCTTCTAATCTTCAACTGCCCTGTCCTTGATGCGGCAAGCAATTACACTGCAATAAAATCGGTTTATTTGAAAAATCTCCGGCTTGTAGACAACGACCACAGGTATCTGATTCCAATCCTGCAAAAAAGAGGCCTGCTAAAAATAGGGGAAGCGGTTGTAAGGCACCAACGCAGGGCAAAGGGCAGGTCAAACTACGTTGCCTGGAAGAAATACATAAAAGGCATTCCTGAAATCTTTTTGGCATACATTAGGATAAGGTTTGGAAACAAATACAGGTAACAGGCATTGCAAAGGAATAAAGGGGGTTTTGGATGAAAAAGGTTACTATTAAAAAGAGTGAAACAGACGTTCTGCTTATTACACCCCCGTGCATAGAGCTTTACAGCGGCATGAGGGGAGGCGCCCCGATTTACCCGCCCCTGGGCCTTGCTTACATAGCGGCATTGCTGCTGAAAAACAATTTTAGCGTAAAAATACTTGATGCCTTTGCAGAAAACCTCCAATGGCCGGAAATAGAGGCGCGAATAAAGGAAGCAAATCCAATGGCCGTAGGCATTACAGGCACGACATCAACTTTTCGGGAAGCAGTGCAAATTGCAAAAATTGCAAAACGGGTTTTGCCCGGCGTTAAAGTTATTGCAGGCGGAATTCACACTACTGTTCTGCCAAAATACACGCTGCAGCGCCATCCTGAAATTGACATAATAACAATCGGTGAAAGCGATTTCACAATGCTCGAATTGGCTAGGGCTTTAAAAGAAGGGAAATCCCTTAAAAAAGTCAAAGGACTTGCATTCAGGGACGGAAAAAAAATAGTTTTCACAGAACCAAGGCCGAGAATAATGGACCTTGACCAGCTGCCATTCCCCGCAAGGCATTTGCTGCCAAACGAAAAATACAGGCCGCCTTCAAAGGCGCCGATTAAATTCCCATTCACAACAGTTATGACAAGCAGGGGCTGCCCAAGCGCCTGTGTTTTCTGCGCCTCCAAGGTAATGTGGGGCAGGCTGCTGGTGCAGAGAAGCGCTGAGAACGTTTTAAGCGAAGTAGAAGATATTGTAAAAAATTACCATATAAAGCAGGTCATTTTCGCTGACGACACTTTTACGATAAACAAGCAAAGGCTCTTTAAAATTTGCGACGGCCTTGCCAAGCTGGGCATTGTCTGGGGGTGCAGCAGCAGGGTCAACACAATTGACGAAGAGGCAATTAAAAAAATGAAAGAAAGCGGCTGCATTTGGCTTGAGTTTGGAATAGAGAGCGGCAGCCAAAGGGTGCTGGACATAATCAAAAAAGGCATTAACCTGCAACAGGCAAGAGAGGCCATAAGGCTGGCAAAAAAATATAAAATCCAAACAAGCACTGCTTTCATGATTGGAAACATCGGCGAAACAAAAGAAGACATTGAAAAAACAATCCAATTCATGAAAGAGCTTGACAGTGATTACCTTAACCTTTCAATTCTAACGCCATACCCTGGCACAGAATCCTATGAGCTGGCGGAAAAAAAAGGCTATTTAAAAATCGGCTTCGAGTCATACACCCAGCCAAAGTACTCAGACCCTGTCATTGAATTGCCGGGCATTTCAACGGAAGAGCTGAAAGCGTATTGGAAAAAAGGAATGCGACAGTTCTACCTGCGGCCGAGCTTCATAATCAGGATGCTGAGGCGTAGCCTTACAGATTTTGAAGAATTCAAAAAGCTGGTCCGGACAACAAAACCATTCTTGGTGATGGTTTTTTTCAAGAAAAAAGGCAAAAGCGAAAAAAAATGAATTAGCAGCGGAGAAAAAGCCTTTCTTTAGAAAAGAAAGCCTTGGGAAAGAAAGAATCAATCGGGAATAAAAATGAAAACTATTTATAATCTATCCGATAAGTTATTTACTTAATTTGGGTGAATTGCTTGCCGCCAATAAACCAGAACATCGCGAACCCTATCGCAAAAATCTATTTCAAGTCGATTTACAAGAATGCAGTGAAAATGGCTGAACTGAGGCCGGACGATACCTGCCTCGATTTTGGCTGCGGCAGCCAGAGCCTGCGTGCTTACATCCGCTGCAAGAACTATATCGGCTACGATATTTTGCCGGAATTTAGCGACATCAGTGATTACCGGAAAACAAAACCGACTGTTGTGTTCGCATTGGCTGTCCTGGAGCACCTTACAGACAAGGAGATTGCAGAGTTTGCCGACTGGCTGTGCCTGGCAAAACCCAGGCGCATAGTCATCAGCATGCCGTGCGACTACTTCACAAACCGGTTTTTCAAGTTCATCACAGGCAGGGATTTCATAAACGACATAGAGCACATCAACCACTGGAAAAACACCGGCAGGATCCTGATTAAAAAGCTGCGCCTGCTGGGCTATAAGCGGGTCTGGATGATGCAATGGATAAGCAGCTGGGAACCGCGCTGAGCGCAGAAAGTGATTGGAATTGCGGCATCTCTTGCAACAGCGTGAACCGCTGCTTTTTTTTGCGGCTTACTTCATTCTCGCAAGCATTGCGACGTTCCCGCTGATTTTAAATTTCGGCACAATGATTTACGGCACGCATGGCGACCCCACGCTTGCAATCACCACCATTGACGCACTTGCAAAAAACAATTACCTTTTCACAGGCAACAGCGTGGACAAAAGTGTTGGGGCTCCTTTTGGCACAGATGTCAAATACACTGATTTCATGCCGTTTATAGTGTATCTGCTTGCGCCCTTATCCCTTGTTATTGGAGCTGTTGCTTCCTATAACCTGATTCAATTCCTGTCGCTGCCTTTGGCTGCATTCGCAATGTATTTGCTGGCGAGAAAGTTCTCTTTGAGCAGGAAAGCCTCTTTCCTCGCCGGATACATCTTTTCTTTCTATCCGTTCCACCTCCAGCACACTGTCAGCACCACACTTAACAAAAGCCAGACTTGGGCCATTCCGCTATTTGTGCTCGCTTTGATAAACTTTGACAAAAAAAAAGACGCAAAAAACGCCACTGCCCTGGCAGCGGCAGCATTTGCAACTGCATTCTTTTCATACTACCACTTCTTCTTTGCCGTGCTTTTCACAGCAATTTTCTACATCTATAAGCTGTTGTACAAGCAGCCTATTGCAAAGAAAAGCGAGATAAAGCACTTCGCAATAGCGGGTGCGGTTTTCTTCATTCTGTTCGCATGTCTGATACTGCCCATCTTGCAGAGCGCAGCTGAAGCCGGCGAAGCCAGCGCTACGTCTGTTTTCTCCAGTGAGCACTCAACTGTGCTAAAGGCAGCCATTGGCTCTGCTCCACCGGAATTCTTTGTAATTCCACCAGCTCAGCACCCGCTGTTGGGCAGCATAACCATGCCGCTGCTGAATATGCCGGGCTGGAATATTGAGTCCACAGCGCTTTACCTCGGCTTCAGCGTGCTGGCGCTTGCAGGATACGCCCTTCTCAAAGTAAAGAACGACGATAGGGTGCGCTTCCTCTTGTTCTCAAGCGTTTGCGTTTTCGTTCTAGCGACAGGGCTTTTCCTGCGCTACATCGACCTGTTTGGACTGCACATTGCTGCAGCGCCACTTGTGGTGGCAATCTATTTCCAATACACCGGAAGAAAAAAGCTGGCTGCAGGCGCTGTTGCCCTCGGCCTGCTGTTCGCGTTGCTGCCGTTGTTTTACCCTTACCTTATCCCGATTGCAATCGCGCCCGGCAAGCTGGCTACAGGCATAAACTTCAGCGAATTTTCCGCAATGGATGTCATAGAGCATCTTGACAAATACCACTACTTTCCGATTCCAATGCCTTCGCTTGCAACATTCTACATTGCGCCATTCTTCAGGAGCTATGCCAATTTTGCGCTATGGCTCATCCTGTTCATTGCCCTCATTGCCGCAATTGGCTTTGACAAAGCATTCAGCCATTCAAAAAACAGCAGGCTAATGTTTGCGATTGTTTTTTTGGTGCTTTTGTTTGATTATGCAAACGTTCCGCCCTGGCGCACTACAGACTTGTCGCAGGTTCCGGAGGAATACGGCTGGCTTGCATCGCAGCAGGGCGATTTCATTGTTGCAGAGTATCCGCTTGACTATTACTCTCTTTACTCATACTACCAGCTTGTGCACGGCAAAAGGCTTTTCAACAGCCAGTATTCGCAGCAGATTGTTGAACTTGGAAAGCAGTTGTGGGACATCAGGAAAGAGGAAACAGCAGAAAAGCTATCGGAATTGGGCGTGCAATTCGTTATACTGCATGATGAAACCCTTGCCGACAGGGTGCCGCCAAATATAATCACCAGGGCAATGTTTGAAAGCTGGTATAGGGGCAAGAGGGTGGATGCTGTCCAAGAATTCCTGAAAAACAACTTAAATGGCACAAAACTGCTGCGCCCTGTTGCAAGATTCAGCCATGCCACAATATTTGAGGTTGTAAAAGAATAGAATGCGTTGTTAACCCTTTACCTTGGAGTTATTGAATCAATGCCCCTTAAACCGCTTTATTGTTTTAAGCAACCCTTGCTGCAGTGAAACCTTTGGTTTCCACTTCAGTTGCTGTTGCGCAAGTTGTATGCAAGGCTTCCTTTTCTCAGGGTCGTCTTGCAATGCTGGCTTGAAAACAATGGCAGAACTGCTTTCGGATAATTTTTTAATCAATTGCGCAAGCTGCAAAACAGTTATTTCATGGGGATTCCCCAAATTCACCGGCATATTGTAGTTGCTTTCCATCAGCCTAACAAGTCCGGCAACAAGGTCTGTTACAAAGCAAAAGGACCTCGTCTGTTCGCCGTTTCCAAAAACAGTCAAAGGTTGCTGCAACAAGGCTGCATTGATGAAGGATGGAACAGCCCTGCCATCATCTTTTCTCATCCTCGGCCCAAATGTGTTGAAAATCCTCGCAATCCTTGTTTGGGCATTGAATTTTCTATTATAGGTCATTACCAATGCCTCAGCAAAACGCTTGCCCTCGTCATAGCAGCCCCTTGCACCGATTGGATTAACATTCCCCAGATAAGTTTCTCTCTGCGGGTGCTGCAATGGGTCGCCATAAACCTCGCTTGTTGAGGCCTGCAAAAAAATTGCATTCTTTTCAACAGCAAGGTCAAGCATGTTTTTTACGCCAACGCTGTTCGCCAACAAAATCTGCAAAGGAATTTTTGCGAAATCAGCAGGCGAAGCAGGACTGGCCAAATTATACACTTGGTCAATGCTTTCATCAAGTTTAAGTGGCTTTGTTATGTCATGCTCAATCAAGGAGAAGTTTTTTTCAGCAACCAAATGGCGGATATTTTCTTTTCTGCCTGTGACAAAATTGTCAACGCAAACTACTTTGTTTCCCTCTTTCAGCAGGGTTTCGCACAAATGGCTGCCGATGAAGCCAGCTCCGCCTGTTACAACAATGCTTAAACCACTGCTTTTCATTTAATCGCCGGAAAAAATTGAACAAATAAAGTAATAATCGGTTTAGCTTTTAAAACGTTAATTTGCCTCGCTTCAAGGCACAAATTGTTTTCTCGCTCTCTCAAGCGCTGCAGGCCATCCAATGTCAAACCATTTTTCAAAATAAGTGTAGCCATACACAACGCTGTTTTCAATCAGCCAAATCATGAAATAACCCATTTTGTCAGCATTGTTCCCTTCAGCAATAAAGCGGTGCAATAATCGCACCTTTTCTCGCGGAAAGAAGTAAATTCCAAGCGAGGTAAGCGTGCTCTTCGGATTTGGGTCTTTCTCCTGGAACAAAACGAATTTTCCGCCCTTGCCAACAACAGCAATGCCCTGCTCCCTTGCAACCTCCATGCTTTTGCTGTCCCACAACGCATTCACAATTGCCCTCTTTTTCTTAAAGAAATTGAATACAGGCAGCAGGCCGAAATTGTACAAATTGTCTCCGGCAACAACAAGCAGGTCATCGTCAATCTTTTCCCTTTCAACCACAAGCTGTATGTCCCCAACCTGGCCGAGCCTGTCATCGTTGCTTGTTGTGCCGTCATTCAAAATTTTTATCTGCAGTCTTGATTTGAAACCTTTAATCCACTCGCTGAAATTTTTGAAAAACCTTGCATTTGTAACAATAAAAACCCGCTCAACACCAGGCAACTGCTCAATCCTGTGAACAATGTGTTCAATGATTGGCTTTCCCTTAACATCAAGCAGCGCCTTTGGCTTATCCTTAGTCAAAGGATAAAGCCTTGTTGCATAGCCGGCCGCCGGAATAATTACCTGCATCTAAATCAACCTAGTTTATGGAAATTTTTTGCAGCAAAAGCAGCTGCCGGAATAATTACCTCCAAAAAGCATTACTCCAAACAACAATTGCTTTTGCTTTACAGCCTTCCGATGCTAACGTAATTGAAGCCAAGCTGCCTGAGCTTGGCCGGGTCAAAAATATTCCTCCCGTCGCACACAACAGGCTGTTTCATCAATTCCTTCACTTTATTGAAATCAATTTTTTTGAACACGCCCCATTCCGTCAGAAAAAGCAGTGCATCAGCATCTTTTGCAACCTCATACATATCATTGCAGTATTCAATGCCTGGCAGGATTGCTCTTGCCCTCTCCATTGCCTCAGGGTCAAATGCCTTGACCTTTGCACCTTCTTTCAGCAACTCATTGACTATGTCAATGCTGGGCGCAAAACGCATGTCATCAGTGTCGGGCTTAAAAGCCAAACCCAAAACACCGATTGTTTTCCCGTTCAGAACCCACAAAATGTCCTCAACCTTTTTTACAAACAAGCGCCTCTGCTGCTGGTTTATTTTCTGCACCTCTTTCAGCAAAGCAAAGTCATAGCCGCTTCTTTCCGCAATCCAAATGAATGCATCAACGTCTTTCGGGAAGCAGAAGCCGCCATAACCAAGGCCTGCATTCAAAAAGCTGGGTCCGATCCTTTTATCCAGGCCCATTCCCAAAGCAACTTCCTGCACGTTTGCACCAGTCTTCTCGCAGATGTTCGCAATTGCGTTAATGAAGCTTATTTTCGCCGCGAGAAAGCTGTTTGAAGCATGCTTAATTATCTCTGCGCTTTTAATATCAGTAAAAACAATCCTTGCTTTCAGCGGCGCATAAAGTTTTTGCATAACAACACGGGCCTCTTCGCTGTTCGTGCCAATAACAATCCTGTCAGGGAACAAAAAGTCTTCAACTGCGCTGCCCTCCCGCAAAAACTCAGGATTGCTCACAACCATGTGCTGAATGCATTTCCCGGCTTTGGCGTGAGCATTGCTGCAATGCAGAATCTGCTCAATCCTCTCGCCTGTAAGCACAGGCACAGTGCTTTTCTCGACAACAATCTTTGGCTCGGTTGCGATTGCGGCAATGCCCCTGGCAACATTTTCCACAAAGCTTAAGTCAGCGCCGCCATCCTGCCTCGGCGGTGTTCCGACTGCAATGAAAATCGCTTCACAATGCTGCACTGCTTCCCTGAAATCCGAGGTGAAACGCAGCCTTCCGGCCTTTGCGTTCTTTTTAATCAGCTCCGGCAATCCGGGCTCAAAAATCGGGCAATTGCCGCTGTTCAACACCTTAATTTTTTTCTCATCAATGTCCTGGCAGACAACATCGTGGCCCATGTCAGCAAAGCAGCCTGCGGCAACCAGGCCGACATAGCCCGCCCCTATAACGCTGATTTTCATTTGCCGCACCGTAAACCATTCTGAATTTAAAATTAAATCCTGCACCAGCCCTGTTTAATGGCCGATGCAAAAAGGCAATCCGGAATTAAATTGGGACAGAAGCCTTTAAATATATTACTAATTCATATAATGTATGAAAAGGTATGAATAGAGGCAGGGGCAATCAGCACAATTAGAGGTGAAGTTGCATGAACAGGGGCAGGGTAACTATTACAATCAGGAATGACCTGCTGCAGCAGGTTGACAGGCTGGTTGACGGATTGAACATCAGGAGCAGAAGCCAGGCTGTCGAATTTTTGCTGAGCAAGTTTTTGTCTGATTACAGGGTAAGGGATGCATTGATTCTTGCAGGCGGCAGAAAGCGGGACATAATATTGCAGGGCAGGGCAAAATTTTTGGCTGACATAAACGGAAAAGCCCTGCTGCAAAGGGTCATGGACCAGATGAGCGGATTCCGGATAAACAATTTCATTGTCTATGTTGACAGCGAAGCAGAGCAGATAATGCAGGCAGTGCAAAGAAGCAGCCTGCCTTATAATGTGGATTTCATTGCCGGAAAAAAGCCGAGCGGAACAGTGCAGCCACTGCTGTTGGCTAAAAGCAGGTTAAGCGACACCTTTCTTGCAGCATACGGCGATACTATAACAAACCTTAACCTGAATGACATGCTTTCTTTCCACAGGAAAAACGGCAGCATTGCAACAATTGCCCTTACAACAGTGAGCAACCCAAGGCAGTATGGGGTGGCGGTTCTGCAGGGCAACAAAATTGTCGAGTTCGAGCAGAAGCCAAAGCGGGAAGCCCACAGCTTTTTGATCAATGCAGGGATTTTTTTGTTTGAGCCTGAAATTTTCAAATACATCGGAAGAAAAATGCATGACTTGGAGAAAGAGCTTTTCCCGCACCTGGCTGAAAAAGGCCTTCTGTACGGCTACCCGTTCCAGGGAATTTACCTGAACGTGAACACTAAAGCGGACCTGGATAAAGCAAGGGCGCTACTGTAAAAAAATTGTTCTTTCAAAACTTAAATTATTCTAATAAGCTTAAAATCCTTAAACTTCCTTTAAATCCCCCAGCAACACTTTTATTAATCTCAAACGCAATTACTACTATCGCATGCAAACCAAAAAAAAGCACAAACCATTGGCTTCACTTACCCAAACAGCTCAAGCCTCTCTCGAATACCTTCTTACATATGGCTGGGCCTTGATTCTAATTGCAACAATTGTGGGAATCATAGTTCTAATAACCGCAACTCCTGGCGGATACGCCTGCAGCGGAACAGGCGACCTAATATGCAGGGCACTGGGAGCAGAAGGCGAAGACCTAATCCTCACATTCCAAAACAAGCTGCCGTTTGACATAATCATAAACCCATTCACCGGCATTGCATTTGACGGCAGAACGGGATATGCATCAATCAGTTACAGGGGCAAAGAATACAGATTTGAAGAAGCAACAATCGCAAAAGGAGACACATTCACAATAACAGGAATAGGCTTGGGAGCCGCAAGCACAATAACCATAACATACACAGAAACAGCAACAGGCTTTGAAAAAACATGGACAGGAAACATAAGCACACCACAGGAAGAAATTTGCAACGATGGAATAGCAAACACGCCGAGCGGAGAAGTGGACGTCCTGAACCCAGAATGCGAAGAAACAACATATTTATTTACGCCGCCGGCACCTGGGGCGGGGGAGGAGTTTTTTAACATAAACTCCGACCAAGGCACAGGCATAAATTTAAACCCAATCACAGGCGACCCCTATAATGGAAAAGTGAAGGTCATATCAGCTGAATTTTCATTTTATATTATTGATATTATTGGAGATCCACCCCTTAGGGCAAATATTGGTCACCAAGAGTATGCAGACATAGCGAGGTGGAATTGGCAGGATGCTGAAATGTTGGAGGACCTTAAAGAAGGGTGGAATTATTTACCATTGGTCCCAGAGGAAACAAAGGATTCATTGCCAGGGTATACATTATTTAGCTTCGAGGGGCAAGAGGAATCTTACACAATTGCTTGGGGGAGTTCACCCAATGCACCAAAACTGACAGTGAAGGTAAAAAGCTCATAATGATGCTGCAAAACTAAATTGTAAAAGCCAGTAAATTTCTCAAACAACGTTTAATTAATTCCTTTTCTTCTCCAGTCTGTTCTTCGCTTACAATTTCTTCAAAAAACATTCAACTATCTTTTTTTCTTGCCCAACCTGCGCTTCGCTAACATTTGTCCCGTGCTCGAAAATAATTGGAATGCGCTTAATTTGGTGCACTTCTCTGAACAGCTGCAATTGCCTTTCCGAGCAGATTGCGCTATGGTCATCCCTGTTGTGGGCGCCGCTTTCTATTTCGCTCCAGTGCATGTGCACTTCCGCAATCCTTTCGCCGAATTTTGCAACCAGCTCTTTCGCTTTGCCCTCAAAAAGCGCGTGCCCGAAATCAAATAAAAGGCGCAGTTCAGGAAAAAGCGCAAATGTTTTCGCAAATTCATCAGGCTTTGCTACAATAGGCCTTGCCTCTGCTCCATGAATGTTCTCAATTGCAAGCGCTACGCCGGTATCCTGCGAAAGCTTTAACGCGTATTCAATCACTTTGCAGAAATTCTGCCAGCTTTTCTCAGGGTCAAGCTGCTTTTCCGCAATCAGAACATCAAAGCCCTTCACGCTGTCAAAACCCCAGCCAAGCTCATTCAGAAAGCCAGGGTGAATTCCCACAACGCTTGCTTCAACAATCCCCGCTGCCTTGAACAAATTGTCAATTGTTTCCTTGTTCTGTTTGTTCAATCCAAGCGATGGATTGAACCAGAACCTTTCCCTTGGCGCTGGAAAAAGGCTGTGAATAGTGTAATTCTTTTCAGGAAAATCGCGCTTTATCCTTCTCACTGTTTTCCAGGCATTTGCTTCAAACCTGTGCCCTGCCCCCAATTCAGCTGTTTCAAAGCCCAAACCAAAAACGCTTTTAACAGAATCATACAATCCCTTGCCCCTGAAAGCAAAATAGCTGCTGCTCAGGCCAAGCAAAGGGCAAGACATTTCAGGTCAGATTAATAGGTTATTTAATTCAATTTAAATGAATTGGTGCAGCGGTTGAACAGTTCCCAAGCAGCACTAACTAATAATATAAATTTTTACTAACCCAATTTACTTTGGTTTCAATGGACCTGGGAATAAAGAAAGCATTCATTCTGGCAGGTTGGTCTGAATGGGCATTGGAATAAGCAAGGCATTCATTTTGGCTGGAGGCTTGGGCACTCGGTTAAGGCCTGTTACTTATGAGCTTAGCAAGCTTATGCTGCCAGTGCAGGGAAAGCCAATACTGCAGTGGAACATTGAGCTTGTTAAAAGATTCGGCATCAGTGACATAACTCTTGCAGTAGGCTTCAAGCACGAGCAAATCCAGCAATTCTTTGGAAGCGGGGAAAAGCTTGGCGTAAAAATTCACTACAACATTGAGAAAGAATACATGGACACAGCAGGTGCATTGCGTATTGCGGAACAGCATTTAAAGGGAGAAAAAAAATTCATTGGAATGAACGGCGATGAATTGAAGGACATTGACTTCAGCGCAATGAGCGCAGTGCATGAAAAAAACAATGCGATTGCAACAATTGCATTGGCCAGTGTTCCGTACAGGCACGGCGGCGGCGTAGTGAAAACAGAAGGAAACATTGTTACTGAATTCAGCGAAAAGCCTGCTGACGAGCAGCCTGGAAACAAGCTGATTCACGCAGGCGCATACATCCTCTCGCCGGAAATTTTTGGATTCATTGAAGGGGGCAAAAAAGTCAGCATTGAAAAGGAAGTATTCCCGCTGCTCGCTGAGAAAGGCAGGCTGTGCGGAGTTGACATGGCAGGCAGGCAGTTCCTGCAGACAGACAACTTTGAAAGATACGAAAAAGCAATTTTCGAATGGAAGGGATTTTCAGCAAACGGCAAAAACAAAAAGATTGAACAAATCCAAAAGAGCGAAGAATAACAAGCCTTTAAATTCCTTTTTAAAATAAAATTAATTGGTTTGATATGCTTGCTAAGGGACTTTTCGGGAAAAGGAAAAGCATGTTCGGTGCCTTGAAAGGCAAAATTTCAGTCAAGGACATTAGAGAAGGTGTGATTTGATTGGATCTTGCTAAAAAAATCAGGACTGTTCCGCATTTCCCGAAGAAGGGAATAATGTTCAAGGACATTACCACGCTGCTGCAGGACAGCGCTGCTTTCAGGCAGGCGATTGATGCTTTGGTTGAATACTTCATGAAAAAGGATTTGCATTTTGACAAGGTTGTCAGCACTGAAAGCAGGGGCTTTATTCTTGGCGCTGTAATGGCTTATGAGTTCCACGCCGGCTTTGTTCCGCTGCGAAAGCCGGGAAAGCTGCCGTACAAAAAAATAAGGCAGGAATTCAGGACAGAGTACAGCACTGATGCCTTTGAAATACATAAGGATGCAATAGAGAAAGGGGAAAGCGTTCTGATTGTTGATGATCTCTTGGCCACATCGGGGACAGCTCGGGCTGCGGTGGACTTGGTAGAAAAGTTAGGCGGGAAGGTAAATGGCATTGCATTCCTAATAGAATTAACTTTCCTCAAAGGCAGGGAAAAGCTAAAAGGATATGATGTTTTTTCCTTAATAAAGTATAATAAAGAAGAATAATAATAAATTTCTTTGAATTCTAAAAAAGGTGTCTGCTATAACAAAACTCAACCTTGGCTGCGGCCAGGAGTACCTGCCTGGATACATTAACATTGACAGCAACAGGAAAGTAAAGGCAGACAAGTATTTGGATGTAACCAAAAAGCTGCCCTTTGCATCCAACACGGTTGGGGAAATCAGGGCGCACCATTTGATTGAGGACTTTGGGGAACTTGAACCTGTTTTGAGGGAATGGTTTAGGGTTTTGCGGCCAGGCGGCGTGCTGCGCGTGTGGGTGCCTTACGCTTTCAGCAACCACGCTTTCGTAAACCCGGAGCACAAACATTATTTTGTTTGGAACACCCTGATTTACTTCACTGACAGGGCAAGGCCAAGCTATTTCTATGATTTTCACTTCAGGCTGCGCAAAAGGGAATTCCAGATGCTGGGCAAATACAAGAGCGTGCTTTCGCTTTTCTCAAAATTTGCCACTGCATTCCCGGAATTTTACGAAAGGTTCCTGAAAGGATTCTTCTCTGTTGACGTCATATACTATGAACTGGAAAAGCCGGCTGAAAGCGGGAAAAAATAGCCAGCATCAAACCGAAAGAAAAAGCAGCCACAGCAGCCCAACCAAACTACAAAAAAACAAACCAAACAGCAATTAAAACAAAAACAAACCCAAAAAAAATAAAAAAATTCAAATCCCCAGAAATCCAAGCCCTGCCGTTCCCAGCAAAACAATCGCTGTAACAATCACTGCCGCAATTAATACGCCTACGGTGTTTGCTGCAACCGTTTTCTTGAAATTCATCCCGAAGAGAAAGCAGGCAAGCGTTCCTGTCCAGGCGCCAGTACCAGGCAATGGAATGCCGACAAAAACCGCTATGCCCCAGAAGCCGTATTTTTCAATGTAGGGCTTTGCTTTCCTCTGCGCCCTGACAACAATCCTGCTGTAAAGCGAATTGATTTTTCTGCTGAGCAGAAAGAAATGCAGCAGGTGCTGCAATGCAAGGAAAACAATCGGCGAAACAAGCGCGTTTGCAATAACGCAAACAGCAAACACCAAAGGCACTGGCAGGCCATAGCCAGTGATAGAGCCGAGAAAAGGCAGCTGAATTGAACCAGACAAAATCCCGAGTGGAATCGTTAAGCGTAACTCAAAAACGGGGAGCAGGGTCAGAACAAAAAGCCACAAAATTTTGTCGAACATGAGAAAAAAGACAGGGGAAAACATTTTTATTGGCAACACGTTATTGCTTGTTGCCGTTTTTTTGCCTAAACCAGCTGAAGAAACACTACCCTTTCCAATCAAAGCCACGCCGTGAAAACAACAAGCTCTTCAAAAAAAAGCCGCTTTCTCCCTGCAATCTCAAAAGCAAAGCCTTTTTCTTTCAGCAGCTTTTTCGTTTTGCTTTCCCCGTTCAAGCTGCTTTGGACAAAAAAAATTTTTCCATCTTTCTCCAAGTGCCCTTTCGCCTGCCTGAGAAACGCATCAAGCACCTGCCTGCCTTTTTTGCCGCCGTCAGTGTCCAGCCACTTTTTTTCTTTTCCGGAATCAACATAAGGCGGATTGAAAATTATCAAGCCGAATTTTTTTCCTTTCAGCGCTGAAAACAGGTTGCTTTTTTTGAAAACAGATTTTTTTCCAAAGCCGAGGGCTTGCGCATTGGCTTTTGCGTTTTCAACGGCTTTTTTGTCAATGTCCGCAAACACGCATTTTTTTGCGCCAAGCAAAAGCGCGTTCAGCCCCTGTATCCCTGAACCGCATCCCAAATCCAAAACTGTTTTGCCTTTCGAATCGCTTTTTTTTATTGCATCAGCAAGCAATATCGAATCCTCCCTAGGCTCGAAGACTGAATCGAAAACAGCAATTTCAATTCCCTTGTAAAAAAATTTTGCCGACATTTCAACACTCTCTCGGCATTAACTGTCTTGCATATATAAAACACTAATATATAAGCTTTTGAACCATTCAATCACGCGCTGTTGCCGTTCAAAACAGCAAAAAATTATGTAGCCCAGCCCAAAAAAAAGTTTAAAAACACTTGCATTAGGGAATTGATAATACAAAGAAAAGTTCACATGCCATTAATTGAATCAACACAATAAAAATTGGCGAAGTCAACGGTGGGGTTGGGGGTTTTCAAATTATGAAAAGAACAGCATTACTGGCACTATTTCTAATTCTTGCAAGCGCAAACGCGTTTGCTGCAGCACCAAGTGTTTTTCCGGGCGGACCATACACCGGATACAGAAACACAAACATTGATTTGAACGGATACGCAACTTGTGATGGATGCACAATAACAAGCATGGCATGGACTGTCCCAAGCGGATGCACAATCGTGCAGGAATTTATTGATCTCGACCAAAACAGGGACAATGCGGTAATAACATGCACCAACATAATCACAGACAACGTCAGCCTAAGAGCAGAAAATAACAACACTGAATCAACAACACAAAATGCCTCGCTCATAATTTCAAACAGGAACCCGAGAGCAGTTCTGAATCTCAGCCCGAGCAGCGGTAACCCAGTGCTTGATGTAACATTTACGGGCTTCTGCGAAGACCCTGACGGAAACTCTGACATTGCTAGCTGCAAAATAAATTTCGGAGATGGAAACACAAACATTGATTTCACAACAGGAATGACCCACAGCTATTTCACGCCAAACACTTATGCTGCAACACTCACGGCAACGGATGCACAGAGCGCAACCGGAACAGATAGCGAATCAATTCAGGTAATCGCGCCAGCGGCTCCAACAATCAACAACAAGAGCCCAGCATCAGGCAGCTCAACTAATGACACAACTCCGACAATAAGCTTTGATGTAAACGACAACGGCAGTGGCGTAGACATCTCAACATTAAAGCTCTTCGTTGACAACGCACTTATCAGCCCGACAACAACAGCATTCGGAAACAATCATCATGTAAGCTGGACTCTTGCAGACCAAGCAAACGGAAAAGTTATTTATATCGGATTAAAGGTTTCTGACACAAAAGGCAACAGCACAGGCGATGTGAACTGGAGCTTTACAGTTGATACTGAAGCGCCATCCTCTTTAAGCATTCAAATAAACAGCTACACAAACAGCACTGGCATAACACTTTCCCTGAGCGCAACAGGCGCAAGCCAGTGCAGATACAAGAATGACGGCGGCGACTGGAGTGGTTGGGAAAGCTATAGCACAAGCAAAAGCAGCTGGACTCTTAGAGACAGCGACGGGACAAGGACAGTTTATTTCCAGTGCAAGGATAGTGCAGGCAATGAAAGCAGCTCTGTCAGCGATGACATTGTTTTGGACAGGCAAAGCCCGGACAAAGTAAGTGGTTTTAGCGCGGGCTATGACAAGACAGATGATGAAGTTGATTTGGACTGGGACAAGCCGTCTGATAACGGGGCCAGTGGACTGGACCACTACTGCCTTTACAGGGGAACAAGCAGCTCGTTTTCCGATATGAGCCAAATCAGCTGCAGCATTGACAAGGATGATACTGATTTCGAAAACGATGCCAGCGGTCTGGATGACGATGAAACATATTATTACAGGATCAAAGCAGTTGACAGGGCTGGAAATTACAGCGATGCAAGCGATTATGTGAGCGTTACAATTGGAACATTGCCATCAGGCGACACAACTGTGCCATACCTCAATTGGCGCTCGCCGGCCAACAACAGCACTGTAAAAGGAATTGTTACTTTGGAAGTTGAAACTTACGATCCGCAAAGCGACATCCAGCTTGTTTCGTTTTATGTTGATAACGCGCAAATCAATGTGCGCAACACAATTAGCGGCGACTACTACAGGATTGACTGGAACAGCGCCTCGGTTTCAAACGGCAGGCATGTCCTGAAAGCGCTTGCAAAAAACAACAGCGGCAACGCAGGCTATAATATAACCACGAGGGAAATCACTGTAACAACTGACAATGCCGGCACTGCTTTAACCCCGGAGCAGAGCACTGCAAGAAATGCGATTGATGAAGCGGACGATGCGAAGGAAGAGGCTGCTGCTTTGTTTAACGAAGCAAGCAAAATGGGGATTTCATTCAGCGGAACAGCAGGCAAGCTGCTTTCCGATGGATCAGGATTGCTGGATGAGGCAAACGGGTTGTTTGATGACGCGAATTACAGCGGGGCTGTACAAAAGGCGGATTCTGCAAACGCGAAATTTGAGCGCTTGCTGGGCATTATTTCAATCGAAGAGTACAGCGGTGTTCAGGTTTACTCTTTCAGTTCCGAGAAGCTGCCGTTGCTGCTTCAGGGAATTGGCTTGCGCAAGGAATTGGCTGATGAAGCGCAGGCGTTGATGCAAAACTTCACAGTGAACAGAAGCACGGCATTCAAGGAAATCACTGACGGAAGCAACACTTACTACAAGGCGGCTGTCAGGCTGGTCATCAAAAACAACGGCACTGAAAGGAAGGCAGTGCAATTTATTGAAGTGATTCCAAAGGCATTTGCTGCAGACGCAAACCAAATAGCAGCAAGCGCTAACTTCACTGTAATTGTACCAGACCCGGCAATTAAA
>CAYHBD010000044.1:0-16686 GCA_964354805.1 uncultured archaeon
TTTTTCTGAGTTACTGGCTCTTGCTGACGTTTTTTGGTTATTCCGCTACACCATACAAAACACCCTGGCTTATCGTTGATATAACATTGCCAATGCTTTGTTTGGCTGCATATTTTTTGCAAAAAATCTATAAAAAAGAAAGATTGCTCAATTTCATTATTCTGGTAGCCCTTGTTTGCGCTTTTTTGTCCTATTACGCTATTCAGACAAGCTTTATACACTTCTCGGAAGACGAGCACAACAAGCTCGCGTACGCCCACACAAACAAAGACATTTATAACCTGCTCAACTGGCTGGAAACCGGATCAAAACAGGCTCCAATCAAAATTCAAACAGACAGCTATGGGCAGTGGCCGCTTCCATGGTACTTTGAGCTGGCAGGGTATTCGATTGCCAGAGACAGCAATCTTTGGGATTACATGACAGCAAATGAAAGCAACTGTCTGGGCAAAGGCTATCAAGCCAATCCAAAAATTGTAAGAGAAATAGAATCAAGGCTGGCTGAACTCGGACATCCCATAATCCTTGGATACGCAAAAGAACTGCAATGCTTTTCAGCAACATGCTATAAAAGAAAAGACTACCAGCTCAGAAATAACCTGTGGATAAGCGTGTTTTCCCGAAATTGCGAGAGTCCATAGAAAATTAGTGTAGAATAAAAGCCAACAAGCATCTAATTCTTTTCTAACCGTAAGGGGTTGGAGAAGGGCTTGGACTAGGAGAAGGAGAAGGACTCGGGGTTGGACTTGGCGAAGGAGAAGGACTTGGACTTGGGGCAGGCACACTACACATAGCCACTGTATCACAGCTTCTGGCAGCATAAAAACTGCCATAAGGCTCAATGCTGCATGAAGTTCGCGTCCTTTGCTCGCAAGCGCCGGCAATCCCACTCTCAATATCATAATAAAAACAGCACCCTGTCTCGCATCCTGGTATTGAAGAGCAATTTCTACTATGCCAGTGCCCTATGTATCCTGGCTGGCCTAGATCTGGACAATCTAAGTCTGGATTCTCCACATCTAAACATTGGGAATCGTACATGCAGCACCCAGACATATAGAGACAGCTGTGTGCGCCAACTCCTTCACCTTCGCAAACCTCGCCTGCATCACAGGCGATGCCACAGCCGCCGCAATTTCCATTGACCCAAGAATCAACGCAGGCGTGATCGCAACAAATATATCTTGACCCATATATAAAATGAGAGCAGTCTTCATCAGTTGTGCAAACCCAAGGCTCTGGGCTTTGGGATGGTTCAGCCAATGGCGAAATCTCTGGGGCAGAAGGCCCGCTATCTCCCTCCAATGTTGTTCCTCCGCTTGGCCATTCTTCGTCCTGGGATAAGCAGCCGCTTAAGAAAACAGCAAAAATCAACAGAATTGCCAACAACAGAATATAATTCAACTTCATGCTAAATAACTGTGTTTAACTTCTTTATAAATGTTGCCTGCCAAGGGGCTTGTGGACTGGGTTAAAAAAGCAGGGCAGAAACAAACGGATAAAAGCTTTAAAACAATTTTGTGAGATAAATTATTACATGAAAAAGCTGAATCACACTTTGTTTTTTGTTGAGGGAAACCCTTCGCTTGAGGACAGCAATGCATCAGTGCTCGGGGTTGCATTTGATGAAGGCAGCTGCTATGGAAAGGGCGCTGACAAGGCGCCTGCTGCAATAATTGCCGCATCGCACCAGATTGAAACAGAACAGCCGCTTACTGGCGAAACAGTCCAGGCAGCAATCCACAATTTTGGAATAATAAAGCCGAAAACAGCAAAAGAAATGGTTTCCGAAACTGAAAAGATTGCGAAAGAAGCTATTGAAGCGGGAAATTTTTTCATTCTGCTCGGCGGAGACCACAGCGTTTTAAACGGTGCCCTAAACGCAGTTCCCAAAGACACTTTTTTCGTGAACCTTGACGCGCACCTTGATTTGCGCGAGGAATGGCAGGGGAAAAAGCTCAGCCATGCTGCCATTGGGCACAGGATTTTTGACAAGGGCTTTGGGCAACTGTGGGTTGGGGCAAGAGACAGTGTGGGCGAGGAAGAGATTGAATTTGTTTCAAAGCACTACTTGGCTGACAAAATATTCTATTGCCCTACAATGCCAGAGGCATTCTATGGAAAGCGCGCTTTTCCAGCATGGATGCAAAAGCAGAATATGCTGTTCAACGGAAAAATAAACGCAGCACAGCTGCAGGCAATTCTTTCGGCAATCGGAAACAAAAAGGTCTGGCTAAACATTGACTTTGACTGCCTTGACTTGAGGCAGGGGATTGAAACAGGCACTCCAATGCCGCACGGCCTGACTCTTGAGACAGTGGACGAGCTTTTGTTTGAGATCTGCGAAAAAAAGAATGTGATTGGCTTCAGCCTGACAGAAGTTATTCCAAGCAGCAACAACAGCAGCCAGACAATTGCTGCAATGCTTTGCCTAAAGATTGTTTCATGGCGCTTTAATTACCCCTGCAAAAGCAGCAGCATTGTAACCTATGTCAAAAGAAGCGATGGCGAAAAAATAAACCCAGTTGTTAAGCGCCGCGCTTAAGGCAAAGCAGGCAATATCAAGCCATAACCTGCTGCCCAAAAGTTTTGGCCCAAGATTTGCTTTTTTGCCTTTTCTCAATTTTTTTGCAGCAATGGCAGGCAGCGCCTCATCCAGAAAGGCAAAAATAATGAAAAAAACAAAAAATGCCGGAATTACTGCAGGCAGCCCAAGCAGCGCAATCATTGCCGCTATTGCAGCAATTGCAAGAAAATGCGCTGCATCATCTATTTTTCCGGCAATCAAAACAGCTGCAATCACTGCAAGGAACAATGTTGCGAATTCGGCTGAAGAAGAAATAAGATAGCCTGCAAGCAGGCCATAGGCAACAGCAGTGAAATATTTTATTTTTTTATTAAAATGCGATTTTTTGTCAATCAGGTCGTCTGTTAACTTCGCTGTAAAACCGGAGAAAAAGCTGATTAAAAAATTCAGGGGCATTCCACATCACACAAAAAGAAATTCAGCGCAGCTCAATCAATCTGCCAGGTGCTTTGCTCAGCCTGGCAGCACCTTTTTTCGTTACAACAATGTCGTCCTCTATTCTTATGCCGCCGAATTTTCCGTAAACGGCGGGCTCAACAGTCAAAACCATCCCCTGCTTCAAGTTGTCATTGCTGCTTTCAACAAAGCCGCTTGGAAAATCATGCGCTTCAATACCCAAGCCATGGCCTAATCCATGGATTAGCGGAAAGCCTGTTTCCCTCTCCAGCTGCTTTGCAGCAAAAGAAAAGATTTCGCTGCATTTCGCATTCGGTTTCATTGAATCAATTGCCTGCTGCTGCACTGCAAATACTCTTTCATACAATTGCTTTTCCCGTTCACCTGCCTTTCCAACAAAAAATGTCCTGCTCAAGTCAGCGCAATAGTTTTTGTACCTGCACCCTGCGTCAACCAAAAGAAAGCCTTTTGAAATTTTTTTGTCTCCCGGCAGATGGTGCGGAACCGCCGCACTTGAACCTGATGCGACAATCGGCGGAAAGGCAACAATGTTGTCGGCTTTTGCCCTGAGCTGCATTTCAATAGCGTTTGCAAGCTGTTTTTCGCTCATTCCCTTTTTGTAAAGAGCCTGAATGCCGTGCATAACCTGTTCTGTTATTTTCACCGCCTTTTTTATTTTTCCCAGCTCTGAATCGGTTTTTATTGCCCTGACTGCAGCCAGCTGCTTTGACGCATCAAAGAATTTTTTGCCCTTTAATTGCTTTTTCAAATCAGCGAAAGCGTTTTTTGTAACAAAACTGTAATTCAGGCCGATTCTTTTTCCAATCAAATTCTTTCGCAATATTTTCAGCGAATGCTTTCTGCTTTCAACCTGCTTTACAGCCAGCTGCTTTGATGCAGCTGCTGGAATGGAATAAAACCTTGTTGTCAGCAGCATGGGCTTTGCTCCCTTTCTTAGAACCAGCAAATTGCCTTCAAAATGCTCGGCAGTCAGCTGGGTGAAATAGTAAAAATTCGGGTCCGGCGCTTTCAGCAGCACGGTTTGCGCATCAATTGAATTGAATAATTCCTTAATTTTTTCTTGCATTTCAAGCAACCATTTTTCCCTTTTTTATTATCCAATTCTGCCTGCCTTTTGGATCGATTGTGTAAATGTCCAGTTTCTGCCTTGGGCAGTTTATTACAATATCGCAGTGGTAGGTTGTCTCTCTCCCTGGCTCATATCCGCTGCCAAGGGCAATGTGGATCATTCTCGCCATTTTCTCTGTTTCAATCAGGTAGCGCGACAGCCTGGCTTTCGGGTTTGTGTTTATCGCAAATTCGCCAACCCTGTTGAAATTTTTTCTCAATGAAGCAACCATATTCCTGGGCATGCTCTTGTTTTTTTCAAACAAGCCAATCATTTTCCAGCTTTCACGCTTTCTTTTTTTGAAAGCGTTAACTATTTTTCTGCTTCCGCTTAAAATCTTGTAAGTTCCGTTTTTTACTTCAACAACCAGAGGCTGCTTTCCGCCGATTACATAGCTCTGGTCAATGTTTATTACAACATCGCCAACAAATGTCCCGTCCATTTTGTGCGGAGTCAAAAAAACCTCGCCCCCTGGAAAGTTGCCGTATCTGCCGCTGACTGTCTTGAAAATGGCCGCAGCCTCCCTTGGCACAATTGGGTTTACTTCAATGTCGCTGCTCAAAACAGGGCTTTTCTTTTTCAGGATGTGCATTAAATCAAGCACAAGCTCTGTCCTGCCGCCCTGCACTTTTTTGCCCTGCACAACAACCTTTTTTGCATTCTGCAAAATTTTTCTAATCCTGTCAGCCCTTTTTCTCATTGCAAAATAGTCAACAAAGCAGCTTCTTATGTAATTCTCAATCGGCAGTGTTTCTGTTATTGCATGCCTTGTCAATGGCTGCCTTCTGTCAATTTTTGACTGCTGCAGCCACCAGGGCTTCAAAAACATCTGGCCTGGCGATTGCCACCTTGTTTTTTTATTTGGCGAAGGGTAACCAATTTTCATGCCAAAGAAGTGCTTTCCGCCATAGCCTTTTCCGTGGACTCCAAAGCTGACGTCAGCTGTCCTCAAATTGCTTGCGCCGATGAAAGGTGAAAGCTTTGCAAATGCATTGAACCATGGCTCGCTTATTTTTTTCTCGTATTCGCAGCCCCTTAGGGTTACTGCAAGGTCGCTTATTCTTTCCATTGGCTCAAGCTGGCCCATTCTTGCCGTGTCAGCGCCCATTGAAACGCTTTTGCACATTCTGCTTGCTGCAATTGCAAAAGTGTATGCGAGTGCAAAGCTGTCCAAATAATCTTGCAATGGCAGCTCAAGGCTCTTTTTCTTTGGAATCAGCTCAAACCCAATGCCGACTGTTTCCTTTCTGCGCAGGCCAAAGCCCTGGGTTAAAATCCTTTTGTTTGTTGCAACCAGCTGCTGCCACCTGAATTTTTTGAACCAGCCCTGCCTGAATTCAATTGTTTTTTTCCCGCACCTGAAACCGTTCTTTTCAGCAACCAACTCCAGCTCAGGCGCCCTGAACAGCTTTTCAAAATAATTGCTTTTTGTCTTTTTCTGCACTGTTTGTATGAATGCCTGCAATGCGGCTGCCGCATTGCCTTTTCTGCCATGCTTCAGCTCGCCGTACAACTGCCATGTTTTTCTCAGAACAGGCAGCATCCTGTTCTCTTTTCCGGAAACAAAAACGCTGATATCAGCGTTCAGCTCATCAATAGCCCTGCTTAAAGGAGCCAAACTGAAAAAAGCCTTTTCATTGCCAAATTTCAACACCACAAGGCAGCTACTGCCCTTGCGCAGCTTTCCCTCCAATTCCTTTTTGTAGTAGGCAACGTCTTTGTCAAATTGCTTTAAATTATAGCGCATAAAAAAAACCAAAAAAAATAAAATTAAAGTTCGGCCTGTTTTCTTTTCAGCATCGGCAGCCCTGTTCTCTGGTTTTCCACTACTGCAAAGCCTTCCGGCAAATAAATGCCTTCATTGGCATCCTTGCTGAAGTAAAATAGCTTGCCCCTGCAATGCAGGTAATACTTTATCCCCCTGCTGTTTGAATGCTCGTAGCCCATAAGGATGAATGCCCCTTTTGTTTAACTCAAATTTATTACTATTAGCTGGTTTCTTATTATTAAATTTTTTGCCAGTGTATTTACTATGAATAAAAGAGAATTAACGGCTTGTTTCAGGCGATTCTGCGCTGCTCTTTCCCCAAGTGACAGGATTGCGTTAGTGCACCACAGCGATGCAGACGGCTTCTGCTCTGGCATAATAACTGCAAAAGCCGTTGCCAGGCTCACCGGAAAACAGCCTGTTGCTGTTCTGCCATATGAATACGGGAACAGGAAGCAGGCTGAAAAAATTTCGGCTGCAATCAAAAAAGAAAAAGCCAACAAAGCCATAATAGTTGACATTGGCATTGACAGCGCCCCGCACAGCCTGCAGCAGCTCTTTCCTTTTGCCGAAGGCAATTTTTCCCCAGGCTTTTTGCCAGCGAAGCATTTTCCCAAGGCTTTTGCAACAGCAAAAGGCTTAGGCAAAAAGGCTGAACAGAGCTGCCTTGTGATAGACCACCACCAGATGTTCAAAGATTTGAACAGCGAAAAAATTGTTTTCCTGAAAGCGCAGTTTTTCACAAAAAAAGACCCGAGCGCTTATGTGACAAGCAAATTTGCATTTGATTTGTTCAACCAGGTTACCGATGTGCAGCAATGCGACTGGATTGCCTGCCTTGGCATCCTGGGAGACATGAACCTGCACACATGGCAGCAATTTGTGAGGGAAACAATTGAGAAAAGAAAGATTTCAATGAGTGAACTGTATAGCATGATGGATTTGATTGCAGCTGTTGAAGTGCTTGCAAACGAAAAAATGCCTGAGCTTTTCAATCTCTTTTATAATGCAAAAAAACCGGAAGATGTGCTCGAAAGCAAATTCAGGCATTTGCTTGCAGAATTCAAAAAAGAAAAAGATTCACTGGTTGCTGGCTTTGCCGAAAAAGCAGAGCATCGCCCTGAATGTGAGCTGTATTTTTATTCGATCAAATCAGTCAGGGACAACATCAAAAGCTATGTGGTGAACGAGTTAAGCATGCTGCATCCGAACGAAACAGTAATTCTAATCCAATACCTGGACAAAGGCAGAATCAGGTTCAGCGCAAGAAGGCAGGATTTCAAAGTGAAAATGAACGAACTGCTGCGGGAAGCAACCAAAGGCCTGCCAGGCGCAACTGCAGGCGGCCATATACCTGCCGCAGCAGGGAGCGTAAGAAGGCAGGACTTGCGAAAATTCAAGCGGAATGTGGTGGAAATTCTGGGAAAAAATGAGAACAAAACAACACATTAGTAAGGAGTTTTTACAGATGAGCTTTAGATACAGTTTGATTCAAAGATTCTCCAAGAAGATTTTCAGAAAATTTTTTCCGATGCCAAGATCGCCTTGGACTATGGGGCATGTTGATGATATATGCTGTGTAAATCTAGTGCCCCCTGAAAAGCTGAAAACTTTTTTTGCCGATTGCATTAAAAAACTTCAGGGCATTAAAGGGAAAGACATCGGTGACTATCTTGAATTTGGTGTCTTCAATGGGTCTTCAATGTCAAGCATGTACCTAACTGCAAAAAAGTTGGATCTTGACTCAATGAGATTTTTTGGGCTTGACGCATTTCAGGGATTGCCTGAAGGCGCGGAAAGTGAAGACGATGGTGTTTGGAAAAAAGGTTTCTATTCTTGCCCATTTGAAAAAATGCAAGAATGCCTGAAAAGAAAAAACATCAATCCAAAAGACATTAATTGGGTAAAAGGCTGGTATAAGGATACCCTCAACGATAAAACGATTAAAGAATTCAATCTGAAGAAAATAGGCATAGTCTTTATTGACTGCGACACATACAGCTCGTCAAAAGCTGCTCTGGATTTTATTGGCCCGTTGCTTACAGAAGAAGCGATATTGTGTTTTGATGACTGGAAATTAAACGACCTTGACATAAAAGGCATAGGCGAATATAAATCATTCAATGAGTTTTTAGAAAAAAACACGCATTTAGAAGCAAAAGAAATAAAATCATACAACAGAAAATCAAAGTCATTTTTAATTAAGCCCATTAAAAAGTAAAATGGAGCGAAAAAAATTATTTTTTCTTTTTCTCAAAGCTTTTGATTGCAGCTTCAATCTCGCCTTCGTTCTCCCTGAGCTCTGGCTTTATGTAATCCAGGCCGATTGCGTTGTAAACATCTTCCTCTGTTTTGCTTGCAATCACTTTGCTGCCCTTGAAAACACCGTATTCGCTCAGCTTCAGGCCCTTTTTCATTGCAATCTTCCTCAAGGCAATCGAGTGCGCTTTGCTCCCTGTGAAATATTGGAGGGCGCTGCCCCACTGCGCTGGCTTGACAACCCGCAAATCACTTTGCACTCCATTTTGCAGCACAACACTGCTCTTTGTTTCACCGCTTGCAATCACTTTCTTAACAGAAGGCATTGAAACAAAAGCCTTCGAAACAATATCGGGCTTATCCGATGCAACCAGAATGTCAATGTCACCGATTGTTGGCCTTCTTCTCCTCAGGCTGCCTGCTGCCTCAACTCTTTCAGCTTCTTTCAGCTTGCGCAGCCTTTCAACAATTTCGTTTGCAACAGACAATGCAACTGAAAGCGGAATCCTCTCACTCTTCACTCCGTTTGCCGCAACAGCTTTCAGTATCTCCTGCTCGCTTTTCTCTGCAAAGCCCCTCAGGCCTGCAATCTTGTGCTGTTCTGCCGCTTTTTTCAAATCCTTGAGATTCCTGATGCCCAATTCTTTGTACAAAACCATTAATTTTTTTGGACCCAAGCCTGGAACAGTTTCAAGCTCATCCAAATTTATGGGCAGACTTTTTCGCAGCTTTTCATAGTGCTTAAGCTTTCCTGTTTTGACCATTTCCTCAATCTTTTTCGCAAGCGCCTCCCCAACCCCCGGAATCTCCTCAAGCGCCTTCAGACCGCCCTGCATATAAATCTGCTCAACCGGCTTCCCAAGCGCTTCAATCGCGTTTGCGGCAGCCCTGTATGCGCGTGGCTTCCACTGCACACCCTGCATTTCAAGCATGTCCGCGATTTTGTAAAAAATTGCTGCAATCTCCTCATTATGCATTTTTTCTTTCACTCGCCTTTTTCTTCGCTCCTGCAATTAATTTATTCAGTTGTGGAAAAGAAAAATCTTTCCATTGCACCCACCTTGTGGGACCGTTCTTTTCATATGCCAGGAGCACCATTGGCTTTTCTCCCTGCATTTCAGCTGCTGTGCAGACCTTTTTGTGCAGCTGCTTTGCTCTTTTGTACACCTCATAATAAAGCTGCGGATATCTGTAGTCCCGCAGCAGGTGGTGGTCAATCACATACCATTTGCATTTTGTGCGCTCGATTATTCTGATTGTGTTCTGCAATGCCTTTTTGAAGTTTGAAAAGCTTGCCACATACCCAAGCAAATAAGAGGGGAAGCCGTCCATTATCAAGTAAGTCGGCTTTTCTTTAATTATCAAATTCGCCTGCTCCCTTAAATAAACCCCGTTCAAATCGCTTGTGTACAGCAATTTTTCTTTTCCGTGCTGCACGCTCACCATTATCACATAGCCAAGGCTTGTTCCCTTCGGGCCGTGCCACAATGGCTTTGAGAATTTTATTTTTGTTTTGCCAAATTCAAACCGCTTGCCATCAGCGAACTCAATTCTTTTCGGCAATCCTGCAATTTTTTCAACGAATTCCTTTGCCCTTGCTTTCTGCGAGTGATTGATTTTCCGCGTTGGATGCTTCAACAGCAGAAACTTGTTGCCGTACAAGCGCTTGTCCCTGTCGCAGATGTGGTGGTCGTAGTGGTAGTGGGTTATTACTACTGCATCGCTCTGTGCGCAGGCTTTCCTTATTCTTTCATCATATTTGCCCACAAGATCATAGCGTTCCCTGCGCGGCAGCGGAAACGAATCAACCTCATCTGCAATCCCAGGGTCGATTGTAATTGTTGTATCTGGTGTCTTCACTTGAGTGCAGCTGCTTTTCACTCCGAAACTGTCAAATGCAATGAAATTTATTTTCATCAAAGGAATTTACCTCAACAGGGCTTTTCATTTATTTGAAAGCATGCAAGGCAAATTTACCTCAAGCCAGCTTTTCTTTTGTCAAACATGTCAGCGCAGCGCTGGGAGCAGAAGGTGAACAACTTGTCATTTACCTCTTTTTCAATAACCTTTTCAGGGTCAATGTCCTTGCCGCATGTGCTGCACACGCCTTCCTCAGTGTCCTCATAGCCTTCCATAAAGCCTGCTTCGCCACTACTTATTTCATCGTCTGCAAGCTGTTCCTCGGTGTCCTCTTTTTTGTAAATGTCCTCGTCTTCTCGCTCAATCTCTTCCTCTTTCCGCCCCTTTTTCCTGATTCGCTCATCTTTCTCTGTTTTGTCAATCCATTTTTCTGTCTTTGCTTTTTTTGTTGCCATTTGCACACCTCCGAATAAAAAATCTACTAAAATTATTAATTTTTCTGAATAAAAAATGAATCGTTAAGCAATTTTTGGATTAAAGGTTATTTAATTAAGTCTTTCTAAATAAAAGAATACAATATGGGCGTTTACAGCACTATTCTGCGAAGAAGAACAATCCGGCGCTTTCAAGCGAAAGCAGTTCCATTCTCTGTCCTTAAAAAATGCGTTAATGCAGCAAGGCTGAGCCCAAGCGCCAGGAACACGCAGCAGCTTGAGTTCATTGCAGTCAATGAAAAAAGGCAGGTTGCAATGCTGAACGAATCAGTGAATTTCGGCGGTGTTGTAAAGGAAAAAGGCAGGGTCAAGGGAGAAGAAGCCAAGGCATTCATTGCAATAATCGCGAGAAAAGAAAAGCTGAGCGAGTACACCAACACAGATGTCGGGATTGCGGCCGAGGCAATTGCCCTTGTGGCTTTGGAATCAGGAGTTGCCTCTTGCATTATGGGCTCAATCCAGAGGGAGCGCATTAAAGGCATTTTGGGCATTCCAAATGAATTCGAGGTGTCCCTTGTAATCGCACTGGGCTATCCCAAGGAAAAGCCTGCTGTAGAAAAACCAAGAGGCAACGATTTGTTTTACTGGATTGACGAAAAGGAAAGGCTGCACGTGCCAAAGCGCGCATTGGAAGAAGTAATGCATAAGAACAGGTTTTGATTATAAAGCCATTCAAAACAAAAATTTTTTAAATAAAAAAAACACACGGTATTTTCTATGCCAAGGCAAATTAGGTCGGAAAAAATATTGTACAGGAAGCGCTTTGTAGCAAAAGCCATAGGCTACACAAATGCAACAGAAAAACAGATTGCAGCAAGGCTCGGAATCACAGAAAGCGGTGTAAGCAGAATTGCAAAGAAACAGGGTGTTAAAAGAAAATATCCTTTAAAAACCGGTCCAAAAGGGCAATTTCAAAGCAGGTTAGGAAAAATATTGAATAGCCAGCGCTTTGTAGCAAAGGCAATTGGCTACACCAGGGCAACGCAGAAACAAATAGCAGCAAGGCTTGGAATCACAGAAAGGCATGTAAGAAGAATTGCAAAGCAGGTTGGTGCTGTAAGAAGGTATCCCCCAAAAAGAGGGCCAAAGGGGCCGAGCCGAAGGAGATTATTAACAGCCGATGAAAAAAACAGAATAAGAGAACTTAGAGCAAAAAAAGGCTTGAGCGAACAAAGGCTGGCAGAACTTTTTGGCCGTTCACAGCCGGCAATTCACAATGTTTTAAAGCATCAGTAAATTGCTCGAGTAATGAAACTGTTTGAAGATATCTTTAAATATTAGCTTTTCCTTTATTTCACGAGTGATTCAATGAAATTATTTGCCTTAGTTGCAGCTCTGCTGTTGGTTTTTGCTTTTTCGGGCTGCTTGCAGCCGCAGACACCGGAGGAAAAGGCAAAGGCAATTGCGGGCAAATTGCCGGAAATCCAGGTGATTTCAGGGCTTGTTGACAGCATGGCGAACATGGACAAATGCACTGTAGACAAGTTGTTGGCTGGCTACAAGCAGTTAGCGGAAAGCCAGGGGCAGCAGATGCCTGAGCTTACGGCTGAGCAGCGAGCCCAAATGGAGCAAATGCTTGAAAAAGCGCGCCAATTCAGCACAACCTGCAAGCCAAGCATGACAAGCAGGGTTGAAAAGCAGTCGGAAAACAACTACAGGGTTTTCTATAAATTGGATGTAGCAACACACACAGAATGCCAGGCGTTTAGCCAATCATCAGAACTGGAGGTAAGTGTTGATCTTTCAAAAGAAACAGCCTCTTTGGAGGGCACAACCGCAGGCAGCTTTGATGCAGCGGCCTTTGAACAGGCAAAGATAGCATTAGATACACTCGGCGACTGCGCCGGCCTCATATTCTATTCAATGAACATGGCAACTTCCATAACACCAGCTTAAGTAGCAGAAACATGCCGGAAAAGCAACAAATCAAGCAATGGCACACAAGCAATAATTTATATTCTTCGAAGCAGGTAACTATTATTATGACCAGACGCCCACCGGGCAATATTGCCAACCAAAGGCGAAAAGCTGTTAAGCAAGCTTTGCAAACTGGGGGTCCTTCCAAAAAAGCCCTATCTGTCAAGCTTGGAATCACGCTTAGGAGGGTATACCAGATTGCCAAAGAACCAGACGAGAACCCCCAGTGGAGAAGTCAGAGGTTTGTTGCAAAAGCTCTTAGATACACTAGGGCAACGCACGCTCAGATTGCCGAAAGAGCCGGAACAACCCCAAGACAGGTCAACAGAATTGCAAAGAGGGATGGCATAAAAAGAAAGTACCCCCTCAAGACAGGCCCAAAGATCGGTTCCAAGAGGGAAAATCTTACAAAAGAACAAGTAGCCAAAATCAGGCAACTAGGCAAAAACGGGAAAATAAGCCAAACACAGCTGGCGAAAATGTTCAATGTTACACAGCCATGCATCAACCGGATTCTGAGAAAGGGATAAACAAACACGGTTAAAAACAAGCTAGGCATTCCCAAAAATCAGAACCGTGAGCCAAAGCTGTAATGTAAATTCTAAACAGCTGCGAATCAGTACAACACATCAAAGCATTTTTTTCCTTCAATGCCAAGCAGGAATTCGTAGCGCGCATCAACGAATTCTTGTATTTGTTTTACCTCTGCCTCGCTCAAGTGCTTAAAGCGCCCCTGCGTTTGCAGATAATCTTTCACTGGCTTTGCATTCTGTTTTTCAATTTTCTGGTTGAAGTGCAGAACCCCGTTCTCTATTTCATACAACGGGAAAACCTTTGTCTGGACAGCCAGCCTGCATAATTCAATTGAAAGAGCAGGCTCCGAATGCCATCCTGTTGGACAGGGAGTGAATGCGAGAATGAAAGAAGGGCCCTCTGTTGCAAGCGCCTTCTGCACCTTTTTATGCAAATCAATTATGTTTGCCAGCGTGGCTGTTGCAACATATTTTATTCCGTGAGATGCAACAATCAAGGGCAAGGGCTTTTTCGGCTGCTGCTTTCCATGCACCTTACTGCCGGCAGGCGATGTTGAAGTACTTGCATACAATGGAGTTGCACCGCTTCTCTGCATTCCGGTGTTTGAATATGCTTCGGTGTCGGTGCAGACATAAGTGAATTTATGCCCTCTTTCAAGTGCGCCGCTCAAAGCGCCAAAGCCAATGTCAAAGGAAGCGCCGTCTCCTCCGAAAACAAGCAAATTCAAGCCGTCACGCTTTCCCTGCTTTTTTAATGCAGCATCAATCCCTGATGCAACAGCAGCAGCGTTTTCAAACGCTGAATGAATCCAGGGAATTTTCCAAGCGCTTTCAGGATAAGGGGTTGAAACAACCTCCATGCAGCCAGTTGCCATTACAGCAATGCTGTTTGGACCGGATGCTTTGACAACGTGCCTTATTGCAAGAGCTTCAGCACAACCAGGGCAGGCCCTGTGGCCTGATGCAAAGAATTCCTCATAGGGCATGCCCAAAATTTTTCTTTCCTTAACAGCGGTTTCTTTCACATTAACCAACCCTTATTTTGCATTCCCCTGTTCTCTTGCTCTTTCACATTAACCACTCGCCTTTCTGCTTTCCTTCAATCAAATCATCCAATGCCTTGCGCAGGTGCTGCTCTGTAATGTCCCTTCCGCCCAATCCGGCAATATAACCGTTTATCTGGATGTCGTTGCAATAAACCGCGCTCCTCACATCCGAAAACAATGGGCCGTCAAAGCCAAGAGAAATGTGCCTGTCAATTACGGCTGCTCCCTGAAGGTTGTGCATTGCTTCCTGCAGTTCTTTTTTCGGGAAAGGCCTCAATGTTCTTATCCTGATCAATCCCGCTTTTTTCCCTTCTTTCCTCAATTCATCAACAACGCGCCTTGCCGTTCCACACAAAGTCCCCATTCCAATCAAGGCGTATTCAGCATCATCCATTTTGTACAATTCAAGCAATCCATCGCCGTAGCTTCTGCCAAAGCTTTTGCCGAATTCGTTATTCACTTTTTTAATTACATTAATTGAATCAAGCATGGCTTCCTGCTGCTGTTTTTTGAAGAACATGAAGCTGTTTGGGAAAGCAACCGGTCCAAAAGTCAATGGCCTTTTTGGATCCAGCTTATACAATGGGTTGAAATCAGGGAGGAAAGCGTCAACTGCCTTCTGGCCCGGCTCGTCAATTGGCTCAAAAACATGCGATAATGTGAATCCATCAAGGTTTACCATTGCCGGTAATGAAACATTTCTGTCCTCGCTTATTTTGTATGCCTGGATTACCGTGTCCAATGCCTCCTGGCTTGATTCAACCCAGAATTGAATCCAGCCCTGGTCTCTTGCTGAAACAGCATCGCTGTGGTCGTTCCAGATGTTTATGGGAGCGCTCAATGTACGATTTGCAACAGCCATTACTGTTGGCAAGCGCATTCCGCTTATTATTGGAAGCATTTCAAACATTAGTGCAAAGCCCTGGCTGGCGGTTGCAGTGAATGTCCTTGCGCCTGCTGCAGCAGCTCCGCATATTGCTGATGCAGCCGAATGCTCTGATTCAACATCAACCATTACAGTATCCAGCTCTCCGTTTGCAACCATCTCAGATATTTTTTCAGGGATGTGCGTGGATGGAGTAATTGGATACATCGGGCAAACCTGCACCCTACACAATCTTACAGCTAATGCAACGGCATGCGATGCCTCAACAACTTTTCGCGTCATTTCCTTCCAACCCCTTGTGCAATTGCATTAATGCAGCCTGGATTCATTTCAGCCTCTTGCACAATTGCGTTAATGCAGCTTGAATTCATTTCCTTTCAGCCTCTCTTTCAATTGCTTTTGCAGGGCATTCCTTGACGCAGATCATGCAGCCCTTGCAGTAATCGTAATCAATACTTATTTCGCCTTTTTCGTTAATTTTTATTGCATTATCCGGGCAGCTTTGCCAGCACTTGTAGCATTTGATGCATTTTTCTTTGATCAGCTTTGGCCTAAAAACCCTCCAGGCCCCTGTTTTGCACCTCAGTGTGCTGCCAGGCTCTGTTATTACAGCGCCAATGCTTATTTTCATTTCCTCTTCTTTTTTTGCCATAAATCTCACTTGCACGCTTCCGCACAGCTTTTTTTTGCCTCTACTTTCTGCACGCCTCAGCTACTGCGTTTGCCGCCTTTTTGTTCAATTCTGCCACTGCCTGCTTTCCGCTTTCAGCAAACAGTTCGTCAATTGCTTTCTCAAGCGCCTGAATTGAAACCTCTTTTGTCAGGGCGCAGAATGCGCCGAGCGCAGCAATGTTCACAAAGGGCTTTCCTATTACATCCAATGCAATTTTTGTGATGTTGACAGCGTGAATTGAAAAATTTCCCTTCAGCTTTGCCCTCAGCTCCTTTTCACTCTTGTCAGTATTCACTATAATCAATCCTTTTTCCCGCAGCCCTGCTGCAACATCAGTGCACTCAACCAGTGTTGCATCCAAAACAATGACATAATCCGGCTCGTAAACCTGCTGCCTTGCATTAATCGGCTTTTCATCAATCCTCACATAGCTTTCAACAGGAGCTCCTGTCCTCTCCACGCCGAAATTCGGGAAAGCCTGGCAATACTTTCCGTCATGGAAGGCAGCAATTGCAAGCACTTGGCTTGAGGTAACAGCCCCCTGCCCGCCCCTTCCGTGAATCCTTATTTCGCGCAGCGCCATCCTGGATTCCTTCACTATAGAGAAAGAGGGAAAAAGTTAAAAAAGAGTGTTAGTAAAATTACTTTGATTGTATGCTGCAAATCCACGCTTTTGTCTCAGGCAATGTCCAGGGGGTTAATTTCCGCTATTACGCTGTCCACCAGGCAAAGGCTATTGGATTGCATGGTTTTGTTAAAAACCTTTTGGACGGCAAGGTTGAGGTTGTAGCGCAGGGCAGCAGGGAACAATTGGAGAGAATGGTTGAATGGCTGAACCACGGGCCTGCTTCATCTTCGGTTGATGATGTCCAGATTGAATGGAGCGAAACAAAAAAGAAATTCAAGGGGTTTTCGATTCAATACTAAACAGCCTTCAGCTCGAGCGCAACCTGCTTTTCTGCATTCAAGTCATTTATTCTGGTTTTAACCGTAATTATGTAAGTTCCGCTAACAGCCTTTTTCTCAGGATTCGGGCTAATAACAAAACCAGTGTTATCTTGCAATACTCTGCGCCCATCCTTCTCAATTGTTTCAATTGTTTGGCTGGGTGGATAAATGACGATTGCATCGCTTGCCT
>CAYHBD010000045.1:0-22816 GCA_964354805.1 uncultured archaeon
GGCTTTCTTTCTTCAGAAAGAAAGGCTTAACGAGCCCGGTGGGATTCGAACCCACGACACCTTGGTTTCCTCAATCTTGAACAGAATTAAAAGCTTCACTGAAAAATGCTTTAACAAGCAATTTTCTCAAGTGCTCTGCCAGACTGAGCTACGGGCCCAGCGATAAAGAACTATTTGGAAACAAACTTATATAAAAAATTAGGTTGGGGCAGACTTTAAAACAGTTACTTTTTCTCAACGGATTTGATCTCCTTCAGCCCGTTCATGTATTTTTGCAGCGCCTTAGGCACCTTAATTGTTCCCTGCTTTGTCTGATAATTTTCAATAATGCAGCGCAGCGCGCGCGTGGTTGCAACCATTGTGCTGTTCAGGGTGTGAACGAACTGCTTGCTGCCGTCCTTCTTCCTGTATTTTATGTTCAGGGCAGCGCTCTGGAAGGCGGTGCAGTTGCTGCAGCTCATTAACTCGAAATACTTTTGCTCCCTTGGCGACCAGCCATTAACATCATACTTTTTGGCTGCAACTGTTCCAATGTCGCCGGTGCAGACATTTGTTACATTGTAAGGGAGCTGCAGCTTTTTGAGCAGCTCTTCGGCATTTTTGACAAGCGCTTCGTGCAATTTCCAGCTTTCTTCAGGCTTACAAAAAATTATCTGCTCTATTTTGTTGAACTGGTGAACCCTAAAAAAGCCCCGCTCATCCAAACCATGCTTTCCAATTTCTTTGCGGAAGCACGGGCTGACTCCAGCTAACAGAATTGGCAATTGTTTTTCTTCCAGAATTTCGTCCATATACATTGAAACAAGCGGGTGCTCTGATGTGGCAATCAAGTACTGGTCTTCGTTGTCAATCTTGTACATTACGTTTTCAAAATCTTCCAGGGGAGCAACGCCTTCGTATGGCTTTCTTTTAATCATCAAGGGCGGCTGAATTAATGTGAAGCCTTTCTTTGAAAGCAAATCAATTGCAAAACGCTGCAATGCAATGTCAAGCAAGGCAAGGCTGCCCCTCAAAATGAAAAATCCGGCACCGCTTATCTTAACTGCTCTTTCAAAATCTGCAATGCCAAGCTCTGCTGCAAGCTGGCCGTGGTGCTTTATTGGAAAAGCAGGCTTTTTTGTTTTGCCCCATTTCCTTATGACCTTGTTGTCATTGTCGTCCTTTCCGGCAGGAACTGATTCGTGCAAAACATTCGGCAGCCTGCTGAGGTAGTAATCAATTCTCTCCCTGAATGCCTGGATTGAATCCTCTTTCTTTTTAATATGCAACGGAACCTGCTTTGCCTCTTCAAGCAGCTGCTTTGGATCTTTGCCAGCGCGCTTTGCAGCATCGATCTGCTTGCTCAACTCGTTTCGCCTCTGCCTCAGGCTGTCAATTTCCTGCTTCAGCTCCCTCCACTGCTTGTCTTTTGCAAGAAGATCGCGCAGCCAAGCGATTTTTTCCGAATCGCCCCTGCGCTGCAGGCTTTTTTCAACCAAACCAGAACTCTGCCTGATTAAATCAATTTCCAGCATTTGAATTCACCAAACAACCTTCAGGTAATAAAAATGATTTGTAGAGAATATAAATATATAGCGCGGCAAGAGATTGCCCAAAGATGTGGCTGTAGGGAGCAGCAGAGGGGGGTTGCGTGGTGAAAAACAAAAAACAACAAATCATTATCCTGAGATATAGTCACAGGGCAGTCAGAGACTATAGAGTTACAACGCACTGCTGCCTTGTTGCAAGAGCGCTGGGAGCAAAAAAAATAATAATTGCTGGAGAAAAGGACGAAGGCCTGAAGAAAAGTGTGATGGCTGTAGTGAAAAAGTGGGGCAATGGCTTCAAGCTTGAGTTCACTGAAAGCTGGCGCAGGATAGTAAAGCAATTTAAAAGAAACGGCTTTTTTGTAATACACCTGACAATGTACGGGCTGCCCCTGCAGCAGCAGATAAAAAAATTAAGGGAGCAAAAAAAAGTGCTTGTCATAATTGGCAGCCAAAAAGTAGAGGGAGAAGTGTACAGGCAAAGCGACGCAAACATTGCTGTAACAGCCCAGCCCCACAGCGAAATCGCGGCGCTCGCAATCCTGCTCGACTGGTTGCAGCAGGGAAAAGAATTGGAAAAAAAATTCAAGGGAGCAAAAATAAAAATAACGCCAGTGGAGAGAGGAAAAAAAGTGGCGAAAATTGGTTAAGGGAGCAAAAAAAGCAGACCTGTAAAGAGAAAAAAATTAAGGGAACAAAAAATCTGAAAATTTGGGCAAAAAATGAAAATAAATCGTTTTTTAAAAAAATTTGTTGAAAAAATATGAAAGGTGTGAATATGGCAAAGATAACCAGGTTCCCAATAGTACAGGATTTTCTGAAAAACGTTGGCGGCGAATACGCGACCGGCCTGGTTAAAATATGCGAAACCAAAAATGAGGGTGCAACAGACGAAGAGTTGGCAAAAAAATTGAAGCTGAAGGTAACAGAAGTGAGGACAATACTAAACAGGCTGCACTACAGGGGGATTGCATTTTACAAAAAAACAAAAAACACGCGCACGGGGTGGTACAACTACGCCTGGGGCATAAAGAGCAGCAGGGTAATTGAATTGCTTCTGGCAGAACAAAAAGAGGTAATTGAAAAGCTTGAAACAAGCCAAAACTTCGAAAAAACATATAGTTATTTCAGCTGCAAAAAGAACTGCACGGCAGTACCGTTCGAAATAGCGGCAGAATACCAGTTCAAATGCCCAGAATGCAACTGCACAATGGAAGCAGTAAATAGCGAAGAAAGGGCAAAAAAGCTGTCAAAACAGATAGCTGGACTAAAAAAAGAAATGGGGGAAATGCAAAAAATAATATAAAAAAAGGGGAAAAAGGGCTGCAAAAATGGGGGGCATGGAAGACAAAAAAAACTAAAACCGAGCAATAATGCAAAAAACGGTGGGAAAAAGAAGAGAACAAAAAACCTAAAAAAAGGGCAAATGGCAAAAAATTAAGCAAAAAACAATGCGAAAAAACACACAAACTTGGACAAATAAGAAAGAGTGGCGGAATCCAAAAACAAGTGGTTAAAAAAGGGTTAAAATTCTTTTTTTTAAAAATAAAGCAATAATAAAGCTTAAAATTAGAAAAAAAGGAAAAATTTTATTTAAAAATCACATATTGGTTGTTATTTGTTTTTAAATACTTCGCACAGGAGATATTATTTAAGGCAAAAACCGCATAAAAGCGGGGTAGGGCAGCCAGGAGTGCCCGTCGGGCTCATAAAAAGCAGGGAGCAAATACCCCCAGCATCTTGAAAAACCCGAAGGTCGGAGGTTCAAATCCTTCCCCCGCTAATACCCAAAAAAACACAGGCTCACATTGAACAAATTGTGCAAAAATGGCTGAATAAAACAAAAAAAGCCCCAACCCATTCAACGCTAAACCTCCAACCAACTGGCAGGCTAGCAGGGAGCAGGGCATACCCAAAAAACCACAAAAGCAGGTCACTCACCTAACCAGTCAAACCAGCAAAACAAAAGCAGACATGCAAGAACCATAAAAAATAGCCACTCACCAAGCAACAATTTAAATAAAACCAGCCCACTTAACAAATAGAAAGCCATGCCGGCAAAAAAGACCCAAGAACAGGCCACTCACAGCACGCAAAATACTGGACTAGGGGGGCTACAAATCTCGCCGCAGGGGGTAATAAACCAGGGCTTGAAACAGGGCCTTAAACATTAGCCAAAAAGCGCTCTCACTAGTGCCGTATTTTAATGAAAAAAACCAAAAATATGTAATTACAGGTAATTATGGTAATTACCTTTCATTACCGTAATTATTTTAAGTAATTACTATCATTATTATAATGATGGTAATTAAGAAAATAGTGCGAAGTTTTATTGGGATATTCAAAAAGCTGGAGCTGTGGAGCTCGGAAGAGCAGGAAAAGGTTTATTTCCAGCCGGCGAAGCCGGCCGGCGGCCTAGAGGAAATCCACTCTATTTGGGATTATCTTAAGTTTAAGGAAAATACTCAGGCGTTTCATGTGTCCAGGGTTTTGGGATTTGAGGAATGGGTTGACATGGCTGAGATAAGAAGGCGGATAAAAGAGGTTTTTGGGGTGGAATACAAGAACGAACGGAGCCTTTACCCTTATGTTAAAACAATGGACGACCTAGGTCTAATGGAAAGCACTAACGCCGGCGGCAGAAGGCAGTGGAGAAAAAAAGACATATTGATAAAGAGGGCAGAGAAGGGAGCAGAAAAAATGTCTGCCGACCAGGAAGTTAAAGCTGTTGAGGTTAAGAGAAGAAAGAAAGAGGAAGAAAAATAAGCTTTGCCGATTATGCCCCTTTCAACTTTTTGACGTTGGTGTAGAATTCTTTTAGTTTTTCCGATTGGTTGTAGGTTGCTTTGAACCATTCGTTGCCTGCAATTGATTGGGCTTCGCTTAAAAGAAGGCTTAAATACCCTGGATCGAGCACACTTTTTGTTTTGCTTGCCGCGATGTTTAGTTCATCCGCCAGTTTTTCGTGCTCTTTTGAGGTGGTTAAAACATACTTTCGGTCCAGAATTTCTTCAACTGCTTTGATTATTGCTGTTTCGTCAACGTCTTTTTCGTTCATGTAATAAACCGCTTTCCAGCTACCTTTGTCACGCCATACGTGCGCAGGATTTTTTCCTGTTTTGAAAAATTCAATCAGTTTCTGAAAAATACTAGGCGGGATAATAACACAATTTTTTCCCGGCCTGACATAAGGTGAGTCGGACAGCACGCCTTTTCTGTGGTAGTGGTATGTTTTGCCGCTTGATTTAAAAACAGCCTGGGTGTAACCGTAGAGCGCGCGAAACAATTTTTGATAAGTATAGGATGAATGCTTTAAATCCTCGGGAATTATGAATTTGTACTGAATGAAATACCCTTTTAGACCCATCCGCACCCCACACTTCCACTATTTCACTTTATAATATAAAAAAGTGCTTATGTATAATATGAATATGTAGTATATAAAAATGTTAGTGGTTATGCCCCGCGCGTAATTTATTTGGAAAAGAAAGTTAATTTTGTTTATTGAATCGTTGCAGGGGGTAATATTTTTTGCAAACGCCCCCCCGGATTAATTAAAAATTAAAGAAAATGTGAAAAGTTTTATTAAAAATTAAAGAAAAAGTTTTTTGAAAAGCTAGATTTTAAATTTTAAAATTAGAAAAATAATTTGAAAAAAGAAAAAAATTTTGCTTTGGGTTTGTTTTCTTCTGTGATTGTGGCTGGTTGGTTTGGGTAATTTTTTTGTTTTATCTTCGTCTGTACTTGTAATGCATTGGTTGTTGTTCCGGTTCAGGCTCTGCAGCAACTGGCTTGCTTGAAACAATCATTATATCCTTGACTGATTTCACGTTTCTGTATGGAATGCTTTTTTCGCTGATTATTTTTTTTGCTTCCTGCTTTGTCCTTGCTTTAAGCGCTTCGGTTGTTATTGTTTCAACCCTCCCTTTTTCAAGGTTTATAACCAAATCAAAAACCTTCCCCTTGTATTCCGCATCTCCGGTGTAGATGTCCATGCCGAATAATTTTGAAAGTCTCATTGACATATCGCACCCTCCTTTTATATTATATGCTTCCCCCTCAATTAAATCAGGGTGTTGTTAAAATTTTTTCTCTTTTCAACACACTGAATTTTTTTAGGTTCAGCTATTTTTGGCTATACAATTAGTTCATTTTAATATTTAAAGCTTTTGGTTTCCCCCTTTTCACCGAATACCTATACATAATGAATTTTTTGAGTAAAAATGGCTGGCTGGCGAGGCTATCCAGCAGGGCCACGCAGCACCCACCTTATACATAACAGAAAGTTGGGGCTTAAAACACGCCCTCCCCTTATATTTTGCCCTTAAATAGTGGAAGTGCAGAGCCGGCTGCTGCCCTGGCAATCATAGTTTCTCAAATTGGTTTTTTGCTCTTGCCCTTCTCTTGCCCCTACAATTATAGTTTATCCAGCGGGCTTTGCACTTTTTTTAATTCTTGCATTGATACTTGGGTGTATATTTGGGTTGTGTTCAGGCTGCTGTGGCCAAGCAGTTCCTGGATTTTTCTGATATTTTCCCCTGCTTCGAGCAGGTGGGTTGCATAGCTGTGCCTTAGAGTGTGCGGGGTTACATGTTTTTCTATGCCCGCTTTTTTTGCTGCTTTGCCCACTATTCTTTGCACCGTGTCTGTTGAGAATGGTTTGCCGTTTTTTTTGCTGAAAACAAAGGGGCTTTTTACTTTTTTTCTTTTCAAGTATTTTTTAACTTCTTTTGCCCATTCCTTTGACAAAATTATTATCCTGTCCTTGTTTCCTTTTCCCCCTTTTACTGTTGCAACCCTTTCCTTCAAATTCAAATCAACTGTTTGCAGTTTTACTGACTCGCTGACCCTGCATCCAGTGCTGTAAAGGAACTGGATAAACAGCCTGTTCCTTTTTGTTTTTGCTGCATTTATCAGTGCCCTCACTTCCTGCCTTGTGAGGACAGTAGGCAGCTTTTTTGCTTTCTTTGGGGTCTTGATGTCGTCAACTATTTTTTTGCCAAGCACTTCGTGGAAGAAGAAGCGCAGTGCAGCGTGTATTAGTGCAAGGGTTGCGTTGCTTGCATTCTCATTCTCTTTTCGTTCAGCAAGGAAACTAATTATATCGTCCCTTTCAACACCGTCAATCAGCTTGTTGCATTGCGCCAGAAATATTTTCAAATAATAAAAATAAACTTTTTGGGTTTGGGGGCTGTAGCCGGAAATAATCAGCCTGTGCCTAAATTTTATCAGCAGCGCTTCTTTTTCTTCGCTTAATTCATCAGCGGCATTTGCCGGCACTTTTTGTTTAATTAATTCCCCCCTTGTGTCGTCCAGTTTATTTTCAGTGGTTTGTTTTTGTTTAATTAACCCACCGTTTGTTTCGTCCTGCCCATTTCCGGCAAATTCATTTTGCGGCATAATCTATTACTGTGTTTTAAGTTGTTTTTATTGTTTTGCCTTTTGGGGTTTGCTCTTTTTGTTTTTTTGAGGTTTTTAAGTTGTTTTTATTGTTTTGCCTTTGAAAGTTTGCCTCCTCTACTTTTTATTTTTTATTATTTTTTGTGCCGGTATTTTTGCAAAGCTCGGTTTTTGTTCTTTTTTGCGCTCGCCGCAATGGGTTTAAATTTTTTTTGCGCAGCGCAGGGTTTTAATAATTTTTAGTTTCTTCTTTTCTTTGATTTGCATGATGAGAAAGGCGAGGCAGAATCCCTCTGTGCCCATTTCGAGGCCTGAGGACAAGGCTTGGAACGAGTGGTTTAACAAGCTGCGTCCTGAGGAGCATGAAGACTATTTGTCAAAGCTTGGCCTGGACAAGGAAGACATTGATGAGTGGGAGGAAAAGGGCGGGTTCAAGAGGGGCACCGGTGCGAAGAGGAAAGAGTAAACAGCTGCAAGCCAGGCAACTAATTTTTTTTATTTGCGCGTGTTAAAAATTAATTAAATTTGATTTTTGTTTTATTTTGTGTGGCAATTAACTGTTATGTAAGGAGAAGAATTGGAAGCGCAGTGCCGGTTACTTCGATATTTTTGCGTAATGCAGGATTGATTTTGCTTGGATATACAGGGTGAATGCGCCAACGCCTGAAAGCCATGCAGCAAAGTAGTAGAACAGGGTGTACTGCTCGTTTTGCAGGTGGGACATAATTCCTTCAACCAGGCTCCAAATAAAGAGTGTTGCAAAAATCACTCCCACGATGAAGAAGAATGCGCCGCGTATAAAAATTGCCGTTACCTGTTTCATGTGTTAGCTTATAAAATACAATATATTTTTAAATAGTTTAATCCCATATATTAGTGCATTTAACCTAATTTTCTTTGGATATTAATTAGTTTGATGGAATAGAAGGTGGGTTTTTGTGGACATGGGCGTAGATGAAGAGATGAGGATGCAGTTGCTTGCTGAGGAATTCAAGCTCAGAAAAAAGCAGCCCCCGGCCTGGACAAGGCAGAAGTACAGGAAGTACGCGAACTTTGGGGCAAACAGAAGGCAGAAGAGCAAAGAATAATTTCGCAACTTTGGGCATTTGCCCTCTTTTTTTCAACTTTAAAAGGCAAGGTTTTTAGTTAGCTTGTTTTTCATACAGCCACGCCAGGCATACTGCCTGTTTGCACTTGTCAGTTAAGTTTAAATATTACCTTTTGCTTTTAAGATTAAGGAGGTATGCAAAAATGGTCAACCTACAAGCTGTTGGAGCAGGTGCTTTTGTTTTGGGTTTGTTTCTAGCAATCTTAAGCAGTACAGCCATTAGAATATTGGTTCCTGACATTAGCGGGTATTTGCCATTGGTGCTGGTTGTTTTGGGCTTGATTGTTGGCTTCTTGAACATAGCTGACAAGGAGATTCAATCATTCCTGATTGCAGGCATTGCATTGGTGGTTGCAGGTATTCCTAACGGCGCTTTGCTGACTACTTTGGATGCAGTAATTCCAAAACTTGGCACGGCATTGACTGCAATGTTAGGCGATATTTCAACATTTGCGGCACCAGCGGTATTGGTTGTTTCACTTAAGGCCTTTTACAGCCTATCAAAAACGCCTGCGATTAAAAAGTGATTCAATCTTTGCTTTTTTTTCTTTTTTTTGCTTTGAATTGGTTAGATTTAAAAATCGTTGGCTTGCTTAAATTAGTTACCAGTTTGCGTAAGGCGATTTTGGGCAAGGAAAATGTTGGTTTTGGATTGGGGCAAATCTCCCTGGCAAATAATTTGAATGGGTTGAAAGAAGGTTCTTGTTCTGAGGTTTTTAATTAAATGAAATTTTTTGGGCATTTTGCCCTTTTTGTTTTAATTTGGAGGTGAATTAATTTGCCATACAGCAGATATAACAGGCAAAGGTTCGAGGGGGAAAAGCCAGTGCAGGAAGGGGGGACATACGACATTGAAATAGAAGCAACTGGCACAAAGGGCGACGGCATCGGGAAAGTCAATGGTTTTGTTGTAATTGTTCCAGGCACAAAGCCCGGCCAGAAAGTGAAGGTAAAAATTGATGCGGTCAGGGGAAAAGTGGCGTTTGGAACAGTTGCAGGCGCATCGGCAGCAAAAAAGTCAGCGAAAGAGAAACCAGCGAAGGGCAAAGAGAAAGCAGAGGGGGCGCAAGAAGGGGCATCAGCGGAAGAGGCTGCTGAAGAAGCCAAGGGCACTGGAGAAAAAGAGGAAGCCGAAGAAGAGGAATCAGAGGGCGATGAAGAGCCTAAAGAAGAGCCAGCTGAGGAAGAAGCAGCGGAAGAAGAGCCAGCTGAGGAAGAAGCAGGAGAAGAGGAAGCCGAAGAGACCAAAGATGAGGCAACTGAAGAAGAAGCCGAATCTGAGCCAGCAGAATCTGAAGAAGAGCCAGCAGAAGAATGAATTAAACCTTGACCACAAGAGTCTGAAGAGCTAACCGAAGACCCATAAAATTGTGCTCAAATCCAAGGCACTGCCACTACTGCCAGCGTAAGCGGTTTTTTTGGCAATTTACTCTTTTTCCTTTTTTGCACTCCCGCTGGCTTTAAAGTTTGCTTTTTGAACCTAATACACTTATATACTCTTTGGTGTTTTTTGTTAAGCGAGGTGAGGGTTTGTGGGCATTGTTTTGACTAAGCTTAGGGCACCAAATTTTGCCGAAAAAAAGCTGTGGCGGTGCGTGAACTGCGGCAAAACAATTGAGTCAGGCGAAGGGATTTACAGCAGAATGTTTTGCAGCATACAATGTAAGGAAACCTATTTTCACTCGGAAAAAACACTTTAAGCTTTTTCAGCCATTTTCTTTTTGCTTTTAGCTATGGGCAAAGACATTCCATTAATTCTAAAAGAAATGCGCAAAGCGGCTGGCGCGCCAGCTATTGTCTCAAGCGCTGCCCCATTCAAGGTTCTGATTTCAACTATTCTAAGCCAGAGGACGAGGGACCGGAACACTGAAAAGGCCGCAAAGCGGCTTTTCGCAAAATACAAGTACCGCAAAAGTGCTTGCCTCTGCTCCATTGGCTGATGTAAGGAAATTAATCAAGCAGGCGGGCTTTTTTAAAGTAAAAGCGCTGCGGATTAAAGAAATTAGCAGGCAGTTGATTGAAAGATTCGATGGGAGAGTTCCAGCTGACCTGCAATCGCTGCTCTCGCTGCCTGGTGTTGGAAGAAAAACAGCAAACTGCGTATTGCTTTATGGGCATGGAATTCCATGCATTCCTTGTGATGTTCATGTAATGGTTATTTCCAAGAGGCTGGGTTTAACAAAAGAAAAAAACCCTGATAAAATTCAGAAAGATTTAGAAAACAAACTCCCTAAGAAATATTGGGGTGAATTTAATCACTTATGTGTGAAATACGGGCAGAAAGTGTGTCATACCTATAAGCCAAAATGCAATATTTGTAAATTAAAAAAACACTGCGATTATTTCAAAACTGCCGAACTAAAAACAAGGCCATCAGCCATGGCAGTTATTCTTTAACTGTCGAATCAAAAAAACACATTTAAATACTTTCCACTTCAGCTATTTTTTATATGACTGTTGTTTTTAATTTGTTCAGCCAGTTTGTGAAATCCCTGCCCGTGCTGGTGAAAAAGATCGGCACTGTACTGCTGCTGATTTTCACTGTTGGCTTATTCAGCGGCTATTTTATTTCACTTTTCAGCATTCACCCGATTGTACTGCTGATCCCGGTTGTTGCAATGTTTGTGATGTGGTACAGGCTGGATGAAGGCGTTGCAGTTCTTGTGTTGCTTGTTTTGCTTGTGCTGTTTTTCCCGCAGGTGATTGATGCAATAGTTGGTGCGGTTTTATAATCCTGAATTCAATTGGTTTTAATGCAATTCAAAACTGGGCGCGGTTTTATAAGTCCAAATTTAATCAGTTCCAATGCAATTCAAGGCATTTGGGCGCGGATTTATAATTTTTTTTAAGCCTAATATTTCTCAATGCCCAGCATATGCAATTTCAAGGTTCCGAACGGAAAGCTGTTGCGCGTAGCGGTTGAATTCGAGGGAGACACTGTAAGGGAACTGAAAATCAGCGGGGATTTCTTTTTGCACCCGGAAACAGGGATTGGGCTGCTGGAGAAAGCAGCAAAAGGAAAAAAGTTGAATGAACTGGAAAACGCGTTCGAAAACACACTGAAAAAGAACAAACTGCTACCACTTGGCTTTGATGCCGCCTCACTGGCGCAGGCAATCAAAATGGCAAAAGGGGATTAAATGCAGGGTGCAGTTAGGGCAGGGAGCAATAAAAACGGCACGCAATGGCGGCTAATAGTTGACAGCGCGAGAGATGCTTTCTCAAACATGGCGATTGACAAGGCAATCCTTTTTTCCGGTGCAGATGTTCCAACAGTTCGCTTCTACCAGTGGCAGCCTGCCGCCGTAAGCATTGGCTGCTTCCAGAACCTGCTGCTTGAGGTTGATGCAGAGAAATGCAGGGGGCAGGGCATTGATGTTGTCAGGAGAATAACTGGCGGCGGAGCAGTGTTTCACGACAAAGAGCTGACTTACAGCATTGTTTTAAGGGAGAAAAACAAATTCTTGCCCGGCAATTTGCCTGCTTCTTATGAAAAGATCTGCAGGGCGGTAATTACTGGATTGGAAGAGCTTGGGCTGAGGGCAGAGTATGCTCCCTTAAACGACATTTTGGTGAATGGGAGAAAGATTTCTGGTTGCGCGCAGACAAGAAGGAATAAGGGGATTCTGCAGCATGGCACAATGATTATGGGCGTTGATGCTGAAAAAATGTTCTCCCTGCTAAAGGTTCCTGATGAAAAGCTGAGGGGCAAAATGATTGCCGGCGCAAAGGAAAGGGTTACTTCAATTGAAAAAGAGTTGGGCAGAATGGTTTCTTTTGATGAGGCGGCAGCTGCGTTGAAAAAGGGCATTGAGCAGACATTCGGCACAAAGCTGGTTGCCGGCGTTTTAACAAAAAAAGAGCTTTCTTTGGCAGCGCAATTCAGGCGCGAGTTTGCAAGCTCGGAATGGAATTACAGTAGGTGATGGTGTGCGCTACACATTTTCTCAAGAGTGGACTGAAAAGGCAAGGGAGATAGCCAAGCGGCTGCGCTTTGACCACATTGAGCTGGATAGGATTGCCTGTGTCAGGAGCCAGGGGAGCAAGACAAGGAATGTTATTGCAAGAGTTCACACAATGGGAAAGGTACTACAGCTTGGAATGAACCAAAAGCCGTGTTATGTGATTGAATTGCTCAGCGAGCGCTTTGAAAAGCAGGGCAGGGAGCAGCAGATCAAGACACTGATCCACGAATTGCTGCACATTCCGCACTCTTTCGGCGGAGGCTTCAGGCACCACAAGCCCTACGTAAACATCAGGACAGTTGAAGAAGAGTTCAAAAAATTGAGTGCCGCGCAATTGGCCCTGCTATAAAATCGTTAATTTCACTAATTTTCCAAAAAAGAGCCCACAGTTTTACTTCACAATTGTCAGTTTTCCAAATTTTCCTGTGCTGACCTGCCTTTGGCCCTGGTATTCGCTGCACCAGCCGCTCTCAATCTTGATGGTGTTGCCCTCTTTTACCTGTTCGCATTGCTCGTTCCACAAAGAAACACTGACTTCAGTGCCGTCTTCATCCTTTCCGGCTGCGCTGCATACCTTCCCGCTGCCTCTTTCGCTGGCAAACTGCCTTGGCTCTGCCTTGCTGACTATTTCCAGTATCATCTCAGGCACTGCCGCCCTTGGCTTCAAATCGCTGACTTTCAAAAGAATCACCTGCAACAATCTTATTTGGCAAAGGGTTTTAAAACAAGCGCTGCCGAAAGCATGAAAAGCCAAAAACCGGCAAATTGGCAGACCGGCCCAAATGTTTTGAAGCTGAAAAAGACGGGAAAACCAAAATCGCGCAAAATCGGCAGCGCGGCAGGACTGCCAGCCAACTGTCGCCAAGCCGAAAAAGCATGGAAATTCAAAACCCTGCAAAATCGGCAACCTGCCGGCTTGCTTCACCCCAGATCCAAAACCGAAAAGCCGAAAACACCAAAATTGCCCCAAAGCCTGGTAAACAAAACAAGCAAGTGTTTTATACATAACTTTTTTGGTGTTTTTTTGCGTTTTTTTTTGATTTTTTTTTAGCCCAACTTTTTCTGATTGCGCGCGAGCTATTTTGTGCATCCGCTGCCCCAGCCCAAATGCAAAAAAACTGGAAAAGCGGAAAAATCGTTTGCTTTCCAAAAGCAGGCAGGGCTGGCGGTTTGCAAAAGATACTGTTTTGCCTGCTTTGGATTAGGATTTCTTTTTGCCTGTTTTTTAGGGCAAAAAAGCCTTTTTTTCTATGGAAAAAAAGCCTTGGGAAAAAATTGCCTTCGGCAAAGGCGTTTTTTGCCCTGGGTTTTTGGGAGAAACTGGTTGTGCATGGTGGGCGGCAGCAAAATTTTTTGCCTGCCGGCAGATTTTTCCCGAATTTCTTTTAATTTTTTTTAGAACAAAACCTGAAAATTCAGCCCACTAGAAAACCGGGTGGAAAAAGTTGCCCAAGTTTCCGGCAATCCAGAGAAAAACACCCCAAACCATCTTCTACATAACTAATTTTTCTTTTTTTCCATCCCTGGGAATTCTTTTTCTGCCTTATTTTGCCATGCCTCTTTTCAATTGCCTTTTAAATCATTGGGTATGGAATATATCTACCTGCTCGAACCATCGGTTTGGGCAGTATTAATCGAAAAAAGGTGAAAAAAACAAATGGCTGAAGACAGATTCGGCAGGCAAATGCATAAGGTCACTTGCTCTGAGTGCGGTCAGGAAACGGAAGTTCCCTTTAAACCGGACGGAACAAGACCAGTTTACTGCCGAGATTGCTATCAAAAGCATAGGAAGCCCTCAAGAGGCTTCGGCGGCGGAAGAGATAGAGACTACTAATTCTAAAAAATTAGTTTTTTAAATTTCGCAAAATCATTTTCTAATTCTTTTATTTTTTTATTTTAACCCAGCGGAAGCAAGAGGCTGGCGCTTGTTGTTTTGCTTTAAACTGCCCGAAGATTTTTAAACAAATAGCGCATACTTTTTCTCATGCCTGAGGCAAAAGCAAACCCAGCGCCCCTTGGCTTGGCTGGGTTTGGTTTGACAACTATTCTGCTTAATTTGCACAACGCCGGCTTTTTCCCGCTTGACGCAATGATTCTCTCAATGGGAATATTTTACGGCGGAATAGCCCAAGTGATAGCGGGAATAATGGAATACAGGAACGGCAACACGTTTGGAACAATTGCATTCACTTCATACGGCCTGTTCTGGCTGTCTCTTGTTTCACTGCTCGTAATGCCAAAGCTCGGGCTTGCAACAGCCGCCTCAACAACAGCAATGGGCAGTTACCTGCTGCTCTGGGGCATTTTCACTTTCTTGATGTTTTTTGGAACCCTCAAAACAAACAGGGTTCTGCAGTTCATTTTCGCTTCCCTGGCACTGCTCTTCTTCCTTCTCGCAGCCGGCGACTTTACCGGAATAAAGGAAATAACTACAATTGCCGGCTTTGAGGGAATAATCTGCGGCCTCTCAGCATTCTACCTTGCAATGGCAGAAGTGCTGAACGCGGCAAACGCCAAAACAATTCTGCCGATTGGGGCAGTAAAAAAATAGCACAAATTCTATGGCAACCTAAAAATTAATTAATTGGTTGAGCAACTAATTCTTCATGCGCTTGCTTGTTGCTATTCACTTGAGCAAAATCCATGAGGCTCGGGATTTCGCCAAATTTGTAAAGCGGAATAGCAGGGAAGACCCGCATACTTTTCTTATTTCATTCCGCTGGGGCGGCTTCTCAATGGAGAAAATGACTGCGTTAATTAAAGAAGCCAGGCTTTCTCCATTGAATGTCTTGTCAGTAAGAGCAGCAACAGGCGACGGCTGGGCAACTGTTTTCGAGCCATACAAAGAGAGCTTTGCAAAGGCAATTGAAACAGCTCTGCAAAACGCATGGGCAAGAGAAAAGGTTGACGTTGTCTTGTTTGGCGGAACGGCAAAAGGCTGCTTTAACAGGATTGGAGAAGCTGCTTTAAAAGAGCTAATCGCAAGGCTTGGCCCAAGGCTTGGAAGGATTGAAACAGCAGCCCAATGGACATACAAACTCGGCGGAAAAAGAGTGCTGCCCCTGCCTTTGAGAAAACGCGCGCTTTGGAACAAAGCAAAGAAAATTTTTAAGGCAAGAAAACCTAGAAAATAGCGCGAATTGCAGACTAAATTTTTTGCAGTCCATCGCACATTGGGAATGCCTGGCAGCCCCAGAATTTGCCGTACTTTCCTTCCCTGATTCGCATTTCAAGCCCGCAGTTCGGGCAATTCGGAGCCTGGATTTTTGTCTTTGAATGCTGTGAACAAACAGGAATGCCTGCCTTATTGTACTTTGACGCCATTTTTCCGCATTTTGCGCACTTCAATAAAATCACTTAAAACAAGAAATGAGCGAAAGAATTTAATACAGAGCCAGTGAATTCTTTTTAGATGGCATTTTTTGTTTACCTTTTGGAGTGCAGTGACGGAAGCCTTTACTGCGGCTATGCCACAGACATTAAGGCAAGAATTGAATTGCACAACAAGGGCAGGGCATCAAAATACACAAAATCAAGGCTGCCTGCAAAACTCGTTTTCCTTGAAAGGAAGAAAACCAAAAGCGAAGCAATGAAGCGCGAGGCGGAAATAAAGAAAATGCCAAGAAAGGAAAAGCTGGAATTGGTTGCATCTGGCTGCGTTGGAGAATTCTGTCTGCAGCCCTTTAGGAAAAATTAAATATTACCTTTGACCATTATCTTATTTGATTAAAATGCTAGGGCAACACAAGCGGTCTGTTTACACGAGAATGGCCAGGGCACTTGTAAGCAGAAGGCGAAAGAAGGGAAAGATGCAATTAAAGGAAAGGCTTGCTGTTGTAAAAAAAGCGCTGAGGGAAGGCAGGAGAAGGTGCAGGAGAAGCAAGGATCTTGCAAGAGCGCAGCTGTATCTCAGGCTGTTTGAAAATGCGATGGCAAGACTGGAAGCAGACCCAATCGCAATGGAAAAATTCAGGGAAAAAAGAATTCCCGAGCTTGAGGGCAGGATTATGGCAATTGATGCCAAGATTCAGGACCTGAATAGAAAAGCACAGGCTTTCGCAAGACTGAGCAAAATGACTGGTGCCAAAAAGGCGTGGAGAGAAGAAGAAAGGTTATCCGCAGTAAGAAAAGCCCTTGGCATAGAGCTGCAACTGTTCAAAGAATCATCAAATTTTTAGAACCGGCAATACTTGAAAATAACACAAGTTGTTGGACAGCTTTCACCAAACGCCTGGCAGCAGCCTGAACCTCACTTTTTTCGCATATTCTCTGTAGCCGGCCAATCCTTTTTGCAGCTCCCTGTCTTCAAGCACAGTCCTGGCAATCAGGCCAAGGATTGCAAGCGCCGCAGGGAGCAGGGCGTACAGTGAGCCGAGCGCAAGCGCCATGCCAACAACCATCACGCTGAAAGCAGTGTACATCGGGTGCCTTACAATGGCATAAGGGCCAGTGCTTACCACTTTCTGCCCCTTCTGCAATTCAACAATTCTTGAAGCAAAGGCGTTTTCCTTTATTGCCCAAAACATCACCACAAGCGATAGCGCAACACAGGCAAAGCCAAGCGCCTTTATTTCCAAAGGCAATGCGCTCAGGCGAAAGGCAACAGCGTCAAGCGCAGCGACGGGAAGCACTGCAAGCAGGGCAGTGCCCATGAGCAAAACCACGGCAGTATCCCAGCTTTTTACTGGTCTTTTCAGGGAAGTGCGCTTTTTTACTAACTCTGGCCTGTGCTTGCCCAACCACAAGCCAACAGGCACAAAATAACAGACAAAAAGCAACAGCAGAAGCCAGCCCTCTGGCCAGTAAACTGTTCCTGCAGGAATGAACAACAGCGCGCACAGGAAAAGCATGCTGAAAACGGATAAAGGCAAAAGGCGCGGAACAGACCCTATTTGAGGCATGGCTAAAATAAGGAAAAAAGGGTTATTTAAAGTGTCGGCGCAAGGTAAATAATGTTCCTTCTTTCTAAAGCAACTCAACTTCCCTTTCGGGAAAATAACACGAATTCTTGGTTGCTTCTCCCCTTGGCAAAGAATTAAATTGCCCAAAGCAATTAATTATTTCCATGCGGAAGCTTTCTGTTGCGGAAATAAACCGAAGGGCGAGTAATATTCATCAATTAACCACTGCTTTTGGTGTTTCAACTAAGGGCGCAAGATATCTTGTTTCCAAGAAAAACTTAACGCCCTCAAAAGTCAAGTGCAGAGTTGTCAGAATGAGAAAAGCAAATGTTCCTTTGCAAGGTCTCGTATGGAAGCTTTCGCTCACTGAACCAAAACTGCAGGCCCTTATCGCAAGGTTCAGAACCAAGCACAAGCTGACTGAAAACCAGCGCCGGCTATTAAATTTTTTGAGAGAAAAAGGAGTAAGCGAACAAGCAGCGATCGGTTTGGTAAAGCGGCCAAAAGGCAGGCAGTCAACACTTGCCTCAATGAAGCAAAAGATCGCTTTCTTTGAATCAATAAAACTTGATAAAAGAGTGTATGGCGCCGAAAGAATTTCCCCGCGTTATTATGAAGTTGCCCTCAGCGAACCACTGCGTAGCTTGAAGAAAGGGATAAAGAGAAGAGTGCTTGAACCACTTGCCAAGGATTTTGCTGTAAAAACACTAAACCAACGCTTTCCACAGTGGCGTTCAATGGTTGATTTGAGAAGAAAAGTGAGTCCAGCTAAAATTCTCAGAAAAGTGGAAGCGGCTCGCAGCCAAGGCATAATGCCAACAAGCGCAGTGCTTACTGGCTATTCCCCAAAAACAATTGCTGAAATGGGGGCAAGACCAAGACATTCATTGGATGAGAGGGCGATAAGGGCCCATGTTAAGGGAGCATACGGGCTTGAATCAACACCAGAGCACAATATTGCAAGAGCCCGTGTTTTGAATGCGGTTATTGCAAGGCCGCATCTTGCAATTAAAAGAAGCTGGCTTTTAAATAACCTGCGAAGCGAGCTCGGAACTCCGAAAGAGGTTTTTACAAGGGTTGTTGAGGAACTCACAGACCTCGGCGTGCTGTCATCCAGAGACGGTTACCTCACAATCTCAACATGGTTCAGAACAGGAACAAGCGGCCCAGCAGAGCACAAAATGGCAGTAGAAAGAAGAATACTCTCGCACCAACTCGGTTGGCAGCGAAGAAAACAAAGAGAATTGGCAATGTAAAAATAAAACACAATTTATAGGGCAAATTCGCTGCAAAGCAGGATTTATATACACTTGTATACAACAGTATACTTGGTGATGTGTTTTTGGCTTCTACAACAATAAGGGTTGAAACTGCCACCCAGAAAGAACTTGTTGCCCTCAAGCAATACGATAGGGAGACTTTTGATGATGTGATTGGAAAGCTGCTTGCCCTTGTTCCGGAGGGCGACGAAGAGGGAAACTATTCAAGCGAGTTCAGGGCTGGCCTGCTTGAAGCATTGTTTGAGGCAAAGCACGGGAAGCACGTTTCGCTGGAAACTGTTAAGAAACAACTCGGGCTTTAATAATGTGGCGGCTGATTTTCACTAAAAGAGCGGAAAGAGACTTGTTGGGCCTGGAAAAGAGCATTGCGAAGAGAATTGTGGAAAAGCTTGAGGAAACAGCTGCAAACCCAGAACATCATTTCCAAAAACTGGTTGCGGCACCATACTACAAACTACGGATTGGCGATTACAGGGCAATTGTTGTATTGGTTCCACAGCAGCAATTGATTGACGTGAGAAGAATAGGGCACAGAAGGAACATCTACAAAAACATTTAAACATTTTTCAAAAAACACAAATTTTAGGACAGAATTTTTCAAAACACGCAAATTTGGCACCCTTTCCGGAAAAAGAAGGAAAGCCCATAGAAAAGAAATCTCCTTCAACCTATTTAATCATTTGGGAAAGAAAAACCAGTTAAAAACCTTTTTTTTTGCTTTGGAAAAATTGTTCACTTGCGAATCCTCGGAAGCAAAACAAAGGCAAAAACCGCCGCAAACAAGGCAACCGCCCAGAAAACCAGCGGGTCAATAATGCCAAACAAAAGCAGGGGCAGGCTCAAAATCAAGTAGGCTATCAGAACAACAACAAACAATTTCACGCCCTTTTCAAAAACCATTTGAACCAGTTCGCCAAAGCTTTAACCAAAACCCAATTAACCCAAAAAGCCGTAAAAAGGGGTTGGGTGATGGAAAGAGAGTAAAAGGGTTTTGGTGGTTTGCTTATTTTATATGGGCAAATCGTTAAACCGCAGAAAAATTATTGGAGGGCGAAGGATTATTGGAAGGCGAAGGCGTACAATGTCTGTTTTTGGACTGCCTCTGCCAAGGCCAAGGCCTGCTAATTCACCAGAGTTTTTGATTCCTGCTGGCAGGGGCAGAGTTATTTTTGAAAGAGGTGGGGAGCTTTATACAGACCTGTTTCCGGCAGCAGAGCGCCTCCTGAAAGTTGATTGCGAAAGGCACGCTGTTTCTGTTGCACTTAACTATTGCACCGGGCTTGTTGCAGAAAACAGTGCAGCAAGGGAAGGGGAACCGAAGGCAATAGTGATTCATGTTCCGCCCCAAGAAAGGGCAAAGGAGTATCCGGGTCATTTTGCCAATGCTGCAAGTGTTGTTCCAACACTTTTGCAGGCAATGCCAAAGCCGACAAGAGTGGAATTGGTTGGAAGCGGTAAGGGGGGCTTTAAGGAAATTGAAACAATCAAACGAGAGCTAGCACAAAAAGGGATAAGCGTAATTATCCAGCCAGAGCACGTTGGCGGCGCAGATCCAGTTAGATGGGTTGAATTAAGGCCCCAAAAAGGAAAACCAACTGTTTTCAACTACGACGTCAAATATGTCTTGCGCCCAAAAGAAAGATTCAAATTGGAGGGAATGGGTCTTGGATTAAGCGGTCAAGCCCTAATAGATTACATCCAAAAAAATTTGCACGACTTCTATGCAATAATAAGGGAAGGCAGATTAGGCAGAGGAGACACGCCAGTATTCAGATAGCAAAAGACCGTCAACTAAGTCATAACTTCTACATAACCACAATCTCGCCGATAGCAAAAAAGTGTGCTCCCTGCAGCAATTCAGCGACGGAAACAGCGCGATTGCAGTGATGGAAAGAGAGTAAAAGCGGGTTGCGGGAAAAATAAGAAATGTGTGGCCCCAAAAGGTTTTTTTTAGCGTGCACCTCAAGGTACACTTAACCTCTTGGACTTACCCACAACTAATCAATAGCCACAGCAGGATTTAAAATTGATGTTTTTTATACATAACGACAAGTTAAAGTTAAACGGGTTTTTGGCAAAGCAGCGGAACAGTGCTCTCTTTCTGCGCTATTTAAATATCAGAAAAGTCATACTTTTTGTGTCTATAGTTGTAGGGGGAGACTATGCGCGCAGGAGTTAAGTACAAAGAGTATGAGCTATTGGATGGAAGCATCAGGCCGTTGGTTGAAAAAGTAAAGGATGGTTCAATAATCACTCGCTTTGATAGGACGCCAACTCCACAAGATTCTCACGACGTGGTCTGCCCGCATTTTCTTGAGTTAAAGTGGGGTTATGGCTGCCCGTTCAATTGCGCTTGGTGTTTCTTGAAGGGAACGCTGCGCATGGTTAAAACAAAGACTGCTCCAGTTGCAAAGGGTTATGAAAAAATTGAAGAGCACGTGAATTACTTTTTGCAAAACGATGGCGTTTCGGTAGAGTTACTCAATTCCGGCGAGTTGGCGGATTCGCTTATGACAGAGCATTTAGGCAACCCTTTTTCAGAATTTATTGTTCCCTTGTTTGAAAAGCAAAATAAACACAAAGTGTTGCTTTGCACAAAATCTGTTAATGTTAAAAATTTGCTTAAAATTAAAGAGCACAATCAAACAATTGTCAGTTTTAGCTTAAATGCGCCGGCTGTAGCAAAAAGGTGGGAAAAAGCGCCAGCCCCCTTCGCAAGAATTGAAGCGGGAAAAAAATTAGTTGAAAACGGTTATACTGTAAGGGCAAGAATTGACCCAATGGTTCCAATTGAAAACTGGCAAAAAGAGTATGCAGTGCTGCTTGACAAATTGTTTGAAAGCTTTGCGCCTGAAAGGATAACAATTGGCTCATTAAGGGGGCTTGCCAGCACAATCCGATGCTGTCCTGACAAAACATGGGCAAAATACCTCAACGAAAAATCAAACTGGGGCAAGAAAATAGCGCACAGCACACGAAAAGAAATGTACTTATTTGTCAAGGATTACTTGAAGGACAACTTTGGATACAAGAACTTGGCGCTATGCAAGGAAACAGTTGAAATGTGGCAAGCGCTCGGAATGAACTATAAGGAAATAAAATGCAACTGCCTGATTTAATGGGGGCTGGGCGTTATATGCAAGTACATCACCACACTAAAATAAAATTGAGGCTTTTGAGGCAATATCTGTACATCTGCTCAAAGGTGCATAAAACAAAACCCCAAAATTTTTTCTATGTTGATACTCATGCGGGAGATGGGGTGGCTGAGTTTGATGATGGAAGTATTGAATTGGGGTCTGCCAAGATAGCGGCAGAAAACAGCATAAACTTTTCCAAAATTTTTATTGAAGAGAATCCTGAAAACTATAAAAACTTGTGTTCAGAGCTCGCCCCTTTTGTTATGTCTAGAAGTAATATTACTTCTAAAAATTGGAATATCAATGAAAAGATAGATGCCGTTTTAAACATGGTTCCTGAATATTATCATTCCTTTTTTTTCTTAGACCCTTACGGGCCCGGAGAACTCCCCTTTAGAACTTTGAAAAAGATACTTTTGCATCGGCACCAATATAAAGACGAGTCCAAGCGGATACCCGAGGTTTTGATAAATTTCCCTATCAAGAGGATTAAGCAAAATGCAGGCAATTTAGAAAAATGCAGGGATTGCAGCAAAAAATTTGACCCAACAGATAAGCATTGTGTGCATTGTAGAAAAATCGGCGAGCAGTTGTGTAAAATCAATGATGATTTCTTTGGGGGCACAGAATGGCAGGATATTTGGAGAGAAAGCCGTTTTGATAGCGTAGAATCCAGAGAAAAATTATTAGGGGCGTACCTAAATAAATTAAAGCCGTTCTATGAGTGGGCAGGCGGATTTCATTTTTATGTTACTTTAGTTGAAGAAATCAAGGCCAAAGCACCGCTGTATTATCTGATTTTCTGCACCTCTAATAAGCTTGGGAAGTCAACTTTTTCTGACTTAAAGAGAAATATTGAGAAATGGAAAAAAGAGGAATACATTCGAGATTATTATAAGATTAGCATGCCGCTTTCAAAATGGCAATAATTGCTACATAACAAATTCCTTTTTCGGCCACCCTCAAAAAACGGTTTTTGTTGCTCCCTGCTAATGAACAGCTCGTTTTTCATAAGGCGCCAATCTTCTACTGAAAGGCGTAAAAGAGTTTTGGGGAGCAAAATAATCATTATGGTGTGTGCAGAAAAAGATATTCTTGAAGATGTACTTAAGTCGGGGTTTCCAACTGAAATTAAAGCAGCAAATACGCTTATCTCCGAGGGATGGATGGTTTTCAGGAACTTCCCTTACATAGATCGTGATTCGGGTAAGGAACGCTCTTACGATATTAGGGCAGTTAAATATGGCCCTAAACATAGCCCCCTCAAAGAACATGCCTACTTCATGGTAAAGCTATTTGTTGAATGTAAATACTCTTCTAACAAACCGTGGGTTTTCTTCCGTTCTGGAGAGCCAAGAATTGACTTTCCGCAAACAGTTGAATTTGAACCGCCTGAACTTAGTTCATTAGTCGATTCAAAAATTTTAGTCGGCGAGCGGGAAACCTACAGCTTTTAAGCTGTAGATGAAAGCGAGCCACAACCTATTTCTTTTTGT
>CAYHBD010000046.1:0-15807 GCA_964354805.1 uncultured archaeon
TGTTACCTCAAGCACCTTGTTCCCTTTCGTTACAGCCACGCCGCTTTTCATTGCCTCTTCTCTTGTTCCCTTGTAAAGAAGGATCTGCATTTCTTCCTTGTTGCGCTCGAATTCCTCCGCAAACGGCTTCAGGGATTCAAAGACAATGTTGTCGCCGTTGATTGAAATGAATTTATCCTCGCCGACAAAATCTTCCGCAAGGGCGATTGCGCTTGGGATTCCGCCTGCCTCGTCCTGCACCCTGTAAGTGAATTTTACGCCGAAATCTTTTCCGCTTCCAAGGTGTGCAAACAAATCCCCGGCATGGTAAGTTCCGGTTATAATCAGAATGTCCTTAACGCCAGCACTTTTCAGCATCTCAATCGGATAGTAAATCATCGGCTTGTTGTACACTGGAAGAAGATGTTTGTTGGTCGCTTTGGTCAAGGGAAACAGCCTGCTCCCAGTGCCTCCTGCAAGAATTACTCCTCTTAATGTCATTTCATCGCCTCCTTGCAAATTTCTTTAGCCTTCTCCGGATTTTTTTAGCTTTGTGTTCTCTGTAAACGCTTCTTAAAAAAGCGCCCTCAATTTTGCCAGCCATTACCCATGGCTTCATTTTGAGGGGGACCTTTTGTTTAAAAAACACCGTGCTTGAATAACCTTTCTTTGCCAGGATTTGTTTGACTGACCTTACATGCAACAGCCCCATCACAGCATAATCTGGTCTTTTTTTGATGATTTCTTTTGCAATAAAATTCTCTGTTACAGGCACCTCAAACAAGTTGGCTTTATGAATCTGACGAATCGCCCCCAAGAGATTTTCAGGGGTTGAAGACAAATCGCTTCTTAATATTTCTCTTTCAATTCTGTCCGAGCCCAAGGCAACGCATTGCCCGCCGGCTTTCTTAACGCCTACAAATACTTTGTAATAAAACAAGAGCCAACTTTCATTGGCTTCAATGTTTTCCCATGCTTCTCTTGTGGAAGTGGGAAGTTTTTTTAATTCGCTTTTCGCTGCTCCCTCCTGTGTCCTTTTGAATTCCATAAAGTCTTTATCCACTCTCAAATACGTGGAAGCAATCAAAGCAAGCGCTGTTGGTGTAATCGCAAGACCCACAGTTTGCCTTCTTTTCAAATCTCGCAGGGCTTTTAATATTTCAGCTGCGGATTTTTGTTCAATCTTAGCTCCAATCAACTTTGTAACCATCTTCACTTCACCAACTGTTTCCACCATTTTTCATTTTCTTTATACCACTGCACTGTCCTGTTTTGATATGTTTAAATTTGTTTTGCTGCACAGTTTTTTGTATGAATAAAAAAGAGAGGGTAAGGGCTTTTATTGCCTCTGTGGAGGAGGCTAAAAAAGACCCTGAGTTTAGGCGTTCTATTCGACAATTCATCAAGTATCACACAACCTAACTATTTTTTTGAAGTTCTCATAATCGAAAAAGGTTGGCGTCCTAATCAAGTGCTTTCCGTTTACTACTTTATAGCTGTCCATGGCTTTCTTTGAGAGCATTGTTCTTTTGTCTTCGCTTACCACTATATCAAGGTTTTTTAATGTAGCCGAAGCAACTATAAGAAAATCGTTTTTTATTTCATGCCAGCTTTGGACTCCTTTATTGTTCTTAAACTCTTTGAAATATTCTTCTGCCAATGCCTCGATTTTTTTTGTCACCTGAATAAAGTGTTTTCCTACAATCAAGTCGAAATTGTTTAGCAACATCACCCTGCTGCTATATTTGCCCGCTGTTCTTTTCCCTTTCGGAGTTTCTCTTAATTCGTTTCTAATTACAGAATTTCCATAAATGATAACCTTATTGCCACTTGTTATTTTTTCAACCAAGTCAAGGTCAAACTCAATAACAAAACCATAAATGTTTGTATCCAACAAAAGCCGTAATCTAGCCATCTACTTCACCAACGGTAGCCACCATTTTTCATTCTCTTTATACCACTGCACTGTTTGATGCAGCCCTTCTTTAAATGCAGTGCGCGGTTTCCATCCCAATTCTTTTTTTATTTTGCCGCTGTCAAGGCTGTACCTCAAATCGTGCCCTGGCCTGTCTGTAACACGCTGAATCATTTCTTCTCCCTTGCCCAATTCTTTCAAAATCATTTTTGTTAATTGAATGTTCTGCAATTCATTGCCGCCTCCGATATTGTAGATTTCCCCTGCTTTTCCCTTTTGCAGCACTAAATCAATTGCCTCGCAGTTGTCCATTACAAAAATCCAGTCCCTAACATTTTTTCCTTCACCGTACAATGGAACCTTTTTGTTCTGCAGCAGATTTGTAATGAATACCGGAATCACTTTTTCCGGAAACTGGAAAGGGCCATAGTTATTGCTGCTGCGAGTTACAATAACCGGCAGCCCATAGGTTGAATGATAGCTCATTGCAAGCAGCTCTCCGGCTGCCTTTGCAGCGCTGTATGGATTGCGCGGGTGCAGGGCATCTGTTTCCCTGCTGCTGCCTTTTGGGATTTGCCCGTAAACTTCGTCAGTTGAAATCTGGATGAATTTTTCAATGTCCTGCTTTCGCGCTTCCTCACACAATACTTTCACTCCGAAAAAATTCGTTTTCACGAATGAATCCGCATCAGCAATTGCCCTGTCGACATGGCTTTCCGCAGCAAAATTTATTACTGCAGAGCAGCCCTGCATTGCTTTTGCAGCATCGCTTGAACTGCAGATGTCCCCTTTAACGAAACTGTAATTTTCGTTTCCTTCAATGCCCTGCAGGTTTTCCCTGCGCCCTGCGTATGTTAATTTATCCAAATTCACGACTTCAGTTTCAGGGTGCTTTTCAATGAACTGCCTGATGAAGTTGCAGCCAATGAATCCGCATCCGCCGGTGATAAGGATTTTTTGCATTTTTTTCACCTTGGTAATAAGTAATTATTAGTATTAATTAAATTGCTTAGGGTTAAAAAAGGTTAAAATAAAACTTGGTGCAATGCTCGAATTCTATCCTCTTTTAGCCGAATTCTTTTAAATTACTTTTCAGCACTGTAATTGATGCAAATGCCCCAATCTCTTTCAGTTGGATTAACAGCCCTGGTTTTGGGCTGGAAAAGGATAATGCAGCAGGAAGGAATACAGCACTCTGTTTGCAGTTTCAGCAAGCCTGTGGCAAAAAACGCTTTCGCTGCAATAATAGTGAATTCGCACCTGAACGAAAAGCAAGCCGAGAATGCAACCAGGTTCCTGCAGCAGGGCGGGGCAATTCTTACAGCATACAATTTTGTTTCAAAAATAGATTCATCAATCCGATTTGAAGAAAAGCACACAAAATTCATTGAACCGCACAGCGATTTTTTTTCTGGCAGCGGATTGCTTTGGCTGAATGGCAAGGCTGCTGTTTTTGAGGAGGCAGCAAAGCCAAGCGTTTTGCTCAAGCGGATTGGAAAAGGCAGCCTTATTGTTTTACCTTTTGATCCTGAGAGCGCAACCTTGTCGGAAAAATTTGAAAGAAGGGCATTTGTTGTTGGGATAAAAGCAGTGGCAGAATTTGCTCCTGCTGCAAGCAAATCCCACATCAGAACCATTGTAAGCAACTGCCTGCAGAGGCTGTTTGAATCAAGGGGCTTGCCTTTCGTGCATTTGTGGTATTACCCAAAAAAATTCAGTTCAGTGCTGGGTTTCCATGTTGATGTCGATTTTTTTTCGGATGACACAATTGAAACAATTCAATTGTTTAAAGAATTAAATTTTCAGCCAACCTGGTTTTTGAACATGCAGGCAGCAGCAAGCGCGGAAAAGGAAATAATTGCGCAGCTAAAAAAACAAAAATTCATTGGGCAGCACGCTTTCCTCCACCGGTTTTTTTCCGATGAAAAACAAAGCCATGGAAATGCAATGAAAGGCGATTTGGAAATGAAAAAACTTGGATTCAAGCCATGCTCATTTAGCGCGCCAAACGGTGTCTGGGGCCAGAGCATTGCAAAGGCAGTGCAGCGCCTTGGATATGATTTTGCAATGGGATTCTCCCTTGACAGCGAGAATTTGCCTTTCAACCCTATTGTTGGTGGAAAGGAAGCGAGCTTTTTGTTCCTGCCAACTCACCCTGTTTGCATTGGGCTGATGAAAATGTATGATTGCAGCGAAAAAGAAATGAAAGAATATTTTGCAAAGGTTATTGAAAGGAACAGTGCATTGGGCATTCCGCTGTTCTTTTATGGCCATCCCTTCAAGGAGATTGCGCGGTTCCAGAATGTGATTAAAGAAATTTTTTCTGCTGCAAGGGCAAGAAAGGATATTTGGGTTGCAAGCCATTTGCAGTTTGCGCAGTGGTGGAGGAAAAGGCAGGGCATTGCATTCAGCGCTTCTGCAGATAACAGGAAAGTGAAAATAAAATGCAGTTCTGCAAAGGGTGTTTGCATTAGAATTATTTTTAATGGAAAGCAAACTTTTGCAAAGGCAAAAAATTCAGGGATTGAATTCAGGCAGCTGAGAAAAGGAAAAAAACTGCCAATTGGGTTTTTGCATGATACTGCTGTAAAGCCGAGCGCTCTTGGAAAAAAGCATTTGGCGAAAAAATTTGCTGCCTGGGGCGTTAAAAAAGTGTTTGGGGGAAAAGCACTGAAGTGATAAGCTATGCCGGCAAATGTTTTCAGGAAAATCGCGTCAGCTGTTCTGCCAAGAAAGCTGAAGAGCGCGCTCAAGAGGCTGTTCAGGATTCCGAAAAGCATTGCCGTTTACAAAAAGAAAGCAGCCGGAAAAATCGTAACAAAACAGGACATAATCAACGGGCTTAGGCAGCTTGGCATAAAGGAAAGGGACACGATTTTTGTCCACAGCTCGCTTGGCGCATTCGGTTTTGTCGAAGGCGGAGCCCAGGCAGTGATTGATGCATTGCTTGAATCTGTTGGCAGCAATGGAAATGTCTGCATGCCTAGTTTCGGGCCATTGCCTGACGGGAAAACGTTTGATGTAGGGAAAACAGCGAGCGGTGTTGGAAAAGTCAGTGACATTTTCTGGCGAATGCCGAACGCAAAAAGGAGCCTTAGCCCTACGCATTGCGTTGCATGCATTGGAAAGCATGCAGTGGAAATAACAGAAGGGCACCTGCTGGATGAAACCCCTTTCACCAAAAATTCGCCTTACTACAAAATGATGCAATTGGATGGAAAAGTGGTTGCATTGGGCTCGCCTTTGAGGAGAAGCCTTACCTGCAATTACATTTTTGAGGACATGGTTGGCGGCAGGTTTCCTGTAAAGGTTTATGCTGCAGAGAAAAAGGAATTTGTTGTAATAGATGAAAAGGGCAGGAAGCAGATTGTAAAGAAAAAAGTGCATGATTTGGCACTTGATCCAATCAGAATTGATTATAATCCTGAGCTGGCTGACTGGTTTGAAGGGCTTTTGATTGAAAGGAAATGCATGCGAAAGGGAAAAATCGGCGAGGCAACTGTCCTGGTTTACGGAATAAAATGCCTTATTGATACCTTGGCTGATTTGCTGAAAGAAGGGAAAACGATTTACGCAGTGGAAAAAAGCATTGGAAATAAAAAAGGCACGGAATAGAATAATTTAAATTCGGGTGATTTTGAAATGGAAAAAAAGCTGCAGGGAAAGGTTGCCATTGTGACTGGCGCAAGCAGGGGCATTGGGAAAGCGATTGCTTTGCTGCTTGCGGAGCAGGGAGCAAAGGTTGCAGTGAATTTCTTTGAGAAAAAAGAGCAGGCAGAGGAAACAGTCAAGCAGATAGAGAAAAACGGGGGGCAGGCGATTGCAATCAAAGCAGACATAAGCAGCCAAAAAGAAACAGAGGAAATGGTCAGGAAAGTGAAAGAGAAATTCGGCAAAATCGATATTCTTGTCAACAACGCTGCAATCACTATTGACAAAACCTTCAAGAATTCAACAAAAGAGGAATGGGACAAAATAATGGCTGTTGATTTGGACAGCCTGTTCAACACTGTTCACCCAACCCTGAAAATAATGCTTGAGCAGGGAAACGGCGCGATTGTAAACATTGCTTCAGCAAGCGGTGAAATCGGCTTCTTCGGTCAGGTGAGCTACAGCGCTGCAAAAGCAGGCGTAATAGGCTTCACCAAAGCGCTTGCAAAAGAGGTTGCATCAAAGGGAATAAGGGTGAACGCGGTCAGCCCCGGGGTAATTGCCGGAACACTTATCAGCGACAAGATTCCGAAAGAAGTGCAGGAAAAATTCGTTGAAACAATCCCGCTCAAAAGAATGGGCAAGCCAGAGGAAATCGCAAAAGCGGTCTTGTTCCTTGCATCTGATGACTCAAGCTACATTACTGGGCAAGTGATTGGAGTAAACGGCGGGTTGGTAATGTAAATGTCAAAAAACAGTATAACCAATTCTTTGGCTGAAGATAAATTACGCTTGCAAATTGTAATTGGTGCTCTTGTAATAACCTTTGCCAATTGGTACGTTTGGATTACATCAAAGGTTGAATTTATTGCAGAAACCACAGCCGTTTTTACAATTTTACCGATTTTACTTGGGGCATATCTTGTTATGTTAGCAATAGCATATGTGCCAACAGAGCATATGATAAAGCATAGACCAAATTTGATGGTATTTGCTAACTATTTTTATGCAGCTAGCATTGCTGGATTTATTTCTGGCGAAACAGTGCTTGTAGTGGCTTATTTGTTAGGGGGTACTACACTCAAAATATTTCTGGCTAAACCAATATTTGGCTTTCCATTATTCGGTTGGCTTTGGCTTTTTGGCTCGCTAATTTTGCTTTCTGGATTTTACGGTGTAAATCCAATAGCAATAAAGAAACGTTTAAGGTCTCGGAGAATCGCTAAAAAGAAAGCAAGCGCTTCACGGCGTTAGAATCTTGTGCAGCCCAACCCCTTCTACAACAATTTCGCCTTTCTGGTTGTAGCAGGTTGTTCTCACTATTACGTGCTGCCTGTCCTCTATTTTTGCCAGCAGTTCGCTTACTGCTTTGATTGTGTCTCCAATGTGCACTGGCTGAAGGAAGCGAAGCGATTGGTCCATCCAGGCGCTGCCTGGCCCAGGCATTTTGGTGCCAACAACAGCGCTGATTAGCGAGGAAACAAGCATTCCATGCACGATTCTTTGCTTGAACTGGGTTTTTGCAGCAAAGCTTTCATCCATGTGAATTGGGTTATTGTCGAGGGAAAGTGCTGCGAATTGCTCAACATCCTGTTCAGTTATTTTTTTGGTTATCTCGCCTTTCTGGCCAATGCGCAGTTCTTTGAATGAAACAGGTTTTTGCATTGAAGCACCTTTTTTTGATTTTTGCACCAGAATTGATTTATATAGAAAAATTTATTCTCATAAAAGCTTTAAAAGCAATAACAGCCAGATTTTATTTAATTGATCTTGCCTTTGGGATACAATTATGCCGAAAATAAAGCTTGTTATCTGGGACCTTGACAACACCTTGTGGGATGGAACTGTTTTCTACAAGGACAAGGAAGCCATTGAAATAAAGCCAGGCACAAAGGCTGCCTTAAAGGAATTGGACAAAAGAGGAATTACAAGCGTTGTCTGCAGCAAAAACGATTACAAGGATGCCGAGGAAATGCTGCAGCGCTTTGAAATAAAGCAATACCTCAAGGAATGCAAAATAGGCTGGGGCCTGAAAAGCAAGGCAGTAAGGGAATTGATTGAAAGCGCGCATGTCCAGCCAGAGGAAACAATTTTCATTGACGATGACGCATTCCAGAGGGCAGAGGTTGAAAGCGCGGTGCAGGGCATCAACACGCTTGAATTAAAGGATCCAATCGATGTTTTGAATGTTGAAGGCGTAATACCGGAAAACGCAACAGAAATTGACAAGGAAAGGGTAATCCTGCTAAAGCAGCAGAGGGACAGGGAGGAAGCTGAAAAGAATTTCACAGGCAGCTATGGCGATTTCCTTAAAACCTGCGCAATCAGGATGAGGGCCAGGTTTGCAAAAGAAGAGGATTTGCTCAGGGTAGTGCAGCTGCTGAACAGGACAAACGAGCTGAATGCAACAGGAAACAAGTATGAGTTCGAGCAGATTGTGGAAAAACACAGGAAAGGCAAAATAGAAATCCTTGTTTCAGAGCTGATCGACAGGTTCGGGGAATACGGCCTGATAGCGGAATGCATTTTTGAATGCAATGCAAAAGACGTTTTCATAAACGATCTGGCTGTAAGCTGCAGGACAATGGGAAGGGGAATTGGCGGTGCAATGCTGTTGACCTTGCTGAACCATGCAAAGGAAAAGGGCTTTCACACTGTAACAGGCTACATCCACCACACAGAAAGCAACTGGAGAATGAAGCCACTGTACGAAAAAAGGGGTTTCCGAGAATCCAAAAAAGAGGAAAACAAAACATTCTACCAGTTCGATTTAAAGAAAACCCCGATAGGCCCAATGCCAGAGCACCTAAAAGTGGAATTCAACGGAAAGATGCAGAAATAAAATGCACTGATTTTTTTAAAGCAAAAGTTTTCCATACCTTATGCTGCCAACCAGCCTTGCCGATTTTACTGCAACAACATACATTAATGCAAGGAAAATTATTGCAATTGCATGCGCCGGGCTCTTGTTTTTAATCAGGACAATCCCCCTTGGGGAGCACAGCTTCAGCTGTTTGCTGCTGCCAGGCCACAAATTTGCGGCAACCTTAAAATCCTTTGCCGGGTTTACAAGAAAGCCAAATCGAACATCAAGGAATTCAGCTGCGAGCGCCGGATGCTTTTTGAATAACAAGACATCGTTCTGGTGATAGCGCAGCCTCTGCAGCAGGTATTTGGCCAAGCCAATTGGGCCACTGGGCATTTTTTCCTGGTGATCATGCAAATAACCAGCTTTCACAATCTTGTACTCATAGCCTTGCTCCATTATTTTGAAGGTCAGGTCAGTGTCTTCCCTGTAGTAGCCATATGCTTCGTCATAGCCATGCACTTTGATAAGCAGGCTTTTTCTGAAAGCTGTTGAAGTGCCGCCAAAGTCCCCAAAGCTGCTGACTGCTCCAACCTTGCTGTCAGCGAAAGGCAGAAGCAACTGCTTAAGCCAATTCTTTTCTGCTATGCAGTCATGGTCCATGTTTACAAGGATCGGGAACCTTGCTATTTTAATGCCCGCATTTCTTGCCCTGCAAACGCCCTGGTTTTTTGCGAAATTAATTATTTTTATTTTCTTGTTGGCGCTGAATTCCTTTTCCAGCATTCCTGCAGTGCTGTCAGTGCTGCCGTCGTTCACCACAATAACTTCATACTCGCTTGGATAATCCAGCTTGAGCATTGCATTCAATACTTTTCGCAGGGTTGCGGCATTATTGTGGGTTGGTATCACAATGCTTGCCTTTGGAAAAGAAGCCATTCTATTACCTTCAGCGAATTAAATTTTCTTTTCAGTATAAGTTTTGGGGGTAAGCAGGGGAATCTCGGTGAAATGCATGTACCTGAACTCCTTTGCTCCCTCTTCCTTGGCCCACCCAATTGTTTTTTCCAAGCCCTCACCCAGAGAAACCTTCGGCTTGTAGCCAAAAAGCTTTTTGGCTTTGCTTATATCGCAGTAAGCGATTTTCACATCGCTCGTCCTTTTCTCGACATACTGAACCTTAAGGCCGCTGCCCATTCTTTTCACGATTTCTTCAGCCAAGTGCTTCACTGTATAAGGCTTGTCTGTTCCAATGTTCACAGGGTTGTCTACAAGCTTTTTATTTCCAACGATATCGCAGATTGGCTCAACAATATCTGAAATGTAGGTGAATGCCCTCTGCTGCAAGCCATCGCCAAAGATTATCGGCACTTCGCCCTTCAAGCATTTGTTGATGAATATTGGGACAACCCCCCTGTATGGGTCGTCCATCCTCTGCCTAGGGCCATAAACATTGAAGAACCTGACAATGTAGGGGTCAATGCCTGCAAGCTCATGGTAAACATGCAGATAATCCTCGAATGCTTTTTTTGTAATTGCATAAGGGTCATCAGGCAGCAATGGCGCTGTTTCCTTTATTGGCATCTTGCGCTGGGTTCCATACACTGCAATGCTTGAGGTAAAGACAAAGTTTTGCACGCCTGCATTTATTGCCTCTGAAAGCATTATAATGCTTCCCATGAGGTTTGTCTGCGCATTGAATTCAGGAATGAAAACGCTTTGCCCTTCGGCTGCATGCGCTGCAAGGTGGAATACTGTGTCAACACCCTGCAATGCTTTTTTGCAGTCTTCCCTGCTGCAGCAGTCGCCTTTAATGAATTCAACTTCTTTGCCAAAATAGTGCAGGTTCTGCCCTCCTCCAATAAGGTTGTCAAGAACAGCCACACCCACTTCTCTTTTGCTTAGTTCATTCACAACGTGCGATCCAATGAAGCCAGCTCCTCCTGTTACAAGCGCTTTCCCTATTTTCATTTTGCATTCACCTTCAAAACCTTTTTTTTTACCATTTATACGTGGAGAGGCATTGTTCTTGCCACTGTTAGCACTCTGTCTGAGATAAATTTTAAAGTCCTTTTGAATCCCAGTCTTCTGTAAGTGCTTCTCAGCTGGTTGAACCTGTACAATGGACCGCCAACCATTTTTATTACCTTCCTTGGGGCATGCTCTAAAATTACCCTGACAAGGTCAATTGCCGGATACATTATCTTGGGGCAATATACATAGAAAGCCAAAACCTTGTGGTATGCCTCGATTTTTCTGCTGCTGATTGTTGGCAGGTTAAAGCAGTGTTCATCAAACCAGCCCCTTGTATAATCGCACCGCATCATGCCTTTTTTCGACAGCTCATTGTACATGTCACTACCCTTATGGGCAGCCATCATTGAAACCTGTATCCCGCCAGGGTTCAGCCTTTTGTTGAATTCAATCGTTTCCCAGATTGTCTGCTCTGTTTCAGTTGGAGCGCCGATTATATTAAACGAGTAGGTATAAATCCCCATTTTTCTGGCGGCATCAAACGCCTTTATCAGGGTTTCCTTTTTTACTGCTTTTTTTATTACATTCAGCCTTATGTTGTCGTTTGCTGACTCAACGCCTATTGCAACATCTTCGCAGCCAGCTTTCTTAAGCAATCGCAGCAGTTCCAAGTCAATCATGTCAGCCCTTGTGATTATTGAGAAAGGTATCCTGATTTCTTTTGCATACATCTTGAAAAATTTCACTGCCCTTGCCCTGTCAGCCGTAAAAACATCGTCAACAAAAGGCAGAAAAGGCGGGTTGTATTTCTGCTTTATGTATCTCATCTCTTTGATCAGATTGGCGGCTGACCTGAATCTGACATATTTTCCTTTTCCTGCGTAAACTTTTCTCAGCATGTTATTATAGCAATAAGTGCAGTTGAATGGGCAGCCCCTTGAGGACTGGGCAGTTACTTCATATTTGTTGCTTTCAGCCAAAAAAATGGCCCTGTCCGGAATCGGCAGGGCATCAAGGTCTTCTTGCAATGGCCTGACACTGTTTTTTATTATCTTTCCCTGTTTTGTTTTAAACCAGAAATTTTTTGTCCTAAAATAGTTCCTGCCTGCAGCCATTTTGTCAACCAGTTCAGCGAAGGCTTCCTCTCCTTCGCCAATGCATATTGCGTCAACGCCTGCAAGCGATATTGTTTCATCAGGCGAACCACTGACATAGGGGCCGCCTAGTACTACATACGCGCCTTGTTTCTTTGATATAAGTGCAACCTTTTTTATTATCTCCCTCTCAAATTCCCTGCAGGTTATGCCAACAATGTCTGGTTTGAATGAATGCAGCCTTTGCAGCAGGTCCTTTTCAAGGTTTTTCCTTACGCTGATCTTTGAATCAAAGGCGCTTGTGCTATGGCCGTGCTGCTTTAACACTGCTGATAAGTAAGCAAGACCAAGCGGAATATAGGTCTGCAGCGTTTCATTCGGGTTAACCAAAAGGATGCGCATTCACAATCACTTTTTTATTCCAAATTTATTCTTTCTTTCGCAAGCCTTTCTTTTCAAAAGAAAGGCTTAATCTATAAACCCTGTTTTAATGCAGTTGTCGCAGACAGTGCTGCTTGTTGCCCTGTGCGCTGCAACAGCTTTCCTTGCTGCAATGTATTGGGCATTGTTCCAGATTGGCTTGAAGCCCTGTTCAAAAGCGTTTCCAAAATCGAATTTCTCATAATAGCTCGAACAGCAGGGGCTTACGTTGCCGTTCCAGTTTATCACGCTCACAAACCAGAGAAAATGGCAGAACCGCTTTTGCAGCTTCCTCTGTTTTTTGCCGTAATCATACCTGCTCAACTGCTCATTGCTAGGCAGCCATTTCCGCATGCTTTCAACCTTCTGCTCATCTGCTGTAAAGATTTCCCTGCCCATGTCAGAGCGAATGCCGCCTATTGCAAGCTCGTCAATGCCGAGCTGTTGCTTTACCTCTTCCAGCTTAGGCAATTCTTGCTCGTTGTATTTTGACACAAGGAACTGCCAGATTATTTTCGGGTTGCTTTTGCGCAATTGCTTTCTCTTTCCGGAAACCAATGCAATATTGTCCCAAACTGTTTTCAGTTTGCCGCCGATTCTGTATTTTTCATAGGTTTGCTGAGTTATGCCGTCCATTGAAATGTACAAAACATCCAAGCCTGAGTTAACCAAATCACTTGCCTGCTGTTCGCTTAATGCAACATTCAAATTTGTGTTAACGCTTGTCTTGATTCTCTTTTTGTGCGCATAGCCAACCATTTTAATCAAATCCCTGTTCAGGAATGGCTCGCCCCAGTTGTTCAAGTCGATTTCATACAAATAGGGTGCCATTTCATCGACAACGCGCTTGAATTTTTCAAACTGCATTGCTCCCTTGCTTCTCCCTTCTGCTCCCTGGCCAGTAGGGCACAAAGGGCATTGCAGCTGGCAAATGCTGCTTGGGTCAAAGCTCAGCTTAAGCGGATAGCCGATTAGCCTGCTGTTCTTGAACAAGCCGAATTGCACAAAGAGCCCTATTGCGTTCAGGTATTTCCTTATCCCAAAGTATCGTGTAAAGAGAAACCTTCGCAATGACCTTTTTGCCTGGAACAAATAATAGTTCATTCGAATAAAACCTCGAGGAGCGTTGCCTGGAATAAATGATAGTGCATTAAAATAACAGGTGCAATAGCCCAATAAATTTATTTTAAAAAGCGCTTAAATACGGATTTGGTTCAACTATCGAATCAACCTGAAAGCAGGCAGCAAGGCTTTTTATTCTATTTCAGTTTAAACATTTAAAATGAGGATCTTTTTCATTACCCACACTTACTCGCTTGGAGGCAGCGGCGGCGGGGAGCAGTTCTGCTACAACTTTCTCAAAGAACTGAGGCGCAGAGGGCATCAGGTTTTTGTTTTCACGGCAGGCGGAAAACAGTTTGCAGCAGAAGAGAAAAAATTGGGTTTGCAGGTTTACCACTGCCCAGTGGCGGGGCACCACGCTTTCCACAAATTTGAATATGTTTTGCTTGCACTGAAAGCCGCATCGCTTGCAAAGCGCTTCAAGCCAGATGTGATTCATGCCCAGAACGATGTTTTCCCTGCGCTGATCGGGGCTGCCGTAAAGAGAAGCACAAAAAAGCCGTTGGTTGTTGCTGTTGAATACCTGAGCGACCAGGCAGTGAGCCTGAATTTGAAAATAGTTTTTGCTTTGAACAAGCTGCTGCTGCCGAAAATGCCAGCTGATGCTTTTGTGAGCTGGAGCAAATTCGTTGTGGACAGGTTCTTTGTGCCTTGGGGCATTGAAAGGAAAAAGATTCACATAGTGCCTGGCGCTGTTGACTTGAAGCCTTTTTTGCGGAAAAGCAAACCGCATCCGCTGCTGGCAAGGATTGGAAAGAATTTGATTGTCAGCGCAAAGCCATTGCACAGCACTAATGCAGCCGGAATAAGCTATATAATAAAAGCAATGGCAATTGTTGCAAAAAAGCATCCCGATTGGAAATATGTGATTGTGGGAGAGGGGCAAAGCAAGCCAGAATTGCAGCAGCTTGTGGATGAATTGAATCTGCAGAAAAATGTTTTTTTGGTTGGGGCATTGCCAAACAGCGAAGTTCCATCAGTTTATGCAGCGGCTGAAATCGTTGCCCACAGTTTTGCCTTCAAGGCAACTACCTCGATTGCCCTTATGGAGAGCATGGCTGCTGGCAAGGCAATTGTTGCAACCGACAGCGGGGAAGTCAGGCCTACTGTTGCAGACACTGCCTTGCTTGCAGGGCAGAAGGACGCGAAAAGCATTGCAGGTGCTTTGATGCGATTCATTGAAGACCCTGCATTGAGGGAACAAAAGGGAAAGGCTGCAAGGCAAAGGGCAGTGGAAGAATATGCTATTGAGGGTGCTGTTGATAAATTTGAGGAAATTTACAGGCATTGCCTGAAAAGGAAAAAATGAAACCTTTTATTACCTTTATTTGATTAATCTTTATTGGGAATTGCCATGGAAAAACAGCGGTTGATTGAAGGCGTTGTTGTAAAAGAGCTGAAAGTGATAGCCGATGGCAGGGGCAGGCTGTTTGAAATGCTGAGAAGCGACTGGCCCTTGTTTGAAAGGTTTGGCCAGGCATACATTACAACCTGCAAGCCAGGCTATGCAAAGGCATGGCATTGCCACAGAAGCCAAAAAGACAATCTGATTGTTGTGAAGGGAAAGGCAAGGATTGGCTTGTGGGATGGGAGAAAAGATTCGCCTACTTTTGGAAAGACAAACGAATTCGTTGCAAGCGGGGAAAAGCCAACGCTGCTGCTGGTTCCGGAAAACGTTTTCCACGGCTTCAGCGCTTTGGGCAAAGCCGAGGCAATGCTGGTAAACATTCCAACAAACCTTTTCAATTATGAGCACCCTGATGAGCTGCGGAAACCATTCAATTCAAGTGAAATAAAATTTGAGTGGGGTGCAAGAAAAGGCGACATGCTGCAAACAGAAGAGTGAAGCAGGGGTGCGAAAGATTTTGGGATTGAAGGCGCATGGCAAAGAAATTGGCATCCGGCAAACAGAGAAGTGAGGCGTTGAATTTGCATAACTGCCTTGTCATAGGCTATGGATTGCTTGGCAAAAAGCTGGCTGATGTGCTTGCAGAGAGAGGCATCCGGTTTTCAGTTGCAGGCAATGATGTTGGCTTTTGGGAAGGCAAAATAAAATTGGACATTAGAGAGAAGGATGCTGTTGAAGCGGTTTTTGCTGAAAAGAAGCCTGATGTCGTTTTTCTGGCTGCCGCTGTAAGCAATGTTGACTTCTGCGAACAAAACAGGGAAATTGCTTTTGCCGTAAACGTTGAAGGCGCAAAAAATGTAGCGCTTGCATGCAAAAGGCATGGCAGCTTACTTGTTTTTTACTCAAGCGATTTTGTTTTCAACGGCAGCAAGGGAAATTACAGCGAGGAAGACAAGGCAGATCCAGTAAATGTTTACGGGCTTTCAAAAGCAATGGCTGAAAAAGCCATCCAAAAAATAACCCATGGCTGCATTATAATCAGAACCTCTACTTTGTACGGTGCATTTGAATCGGGAAAAAAGGCGGAAACCAAAAAGGGCAGCTTTGTGCAATGGGTGTATGAATCTTTGAAGCAGGGAAAGCAAATAAGCGTTGTAACCGACCAGACAACAAATCCAACGCTTGTTGATGACCTGGCTGCTGTGTCAATCGCGCTTGTTGAAAAAAAACAGGTGGGCATTTTCAACGTTGCGGGCAAAACAGCGCTGAGCAGGGCTCTGTTTGCCGAAAAAATAGCTGAACGGTTTGGTTTGCAGCAGGAGCTGATCAAGCCGATTTTAAGCAGGGAACTGAATCAAGCAGCCAAAAGGCCTGCCAACAGCTCGCTTTCAATGAAAAAGCTGAATAGCATTGGAATCAGCACAAAGAGCGTTGCTGAAGGTTTAGCGCTGTTAAGCGAAATTTAATTGCTTTAATTTAAGCGCTTTTTTTCTCTTAA
>CAYHBD010000047.1:0-41858 GCA_964354805.1 uncultured archaeon
AGTTGTTCTCTCTGCTTATTGCATTGCTTTTGCTTAGCTTTGTTTCTTTTTCCCCGCTGTTTGTTCACTACGGCCAGCCGCTGGTTGCAAGCGAAATAAGCCAGAGTGTTTTAAGCCAGACAAGGCAGGTTGCAAAGGAACCGCCCCCAAAAAGCACCCTCTACTTGTTGAATTACCCAAGGTTTTATGTTTCAATGGATAACCAACTATGGATGTCAATTGTTTTGTTTGACGAGGCATCAGTGCAAATATTTCTTGATTACCTTTTGCCTGAAGAAAAGTACAAAGTGCTTTTGCTTTCAGAGAGCACTGTTTTCGCTTCAATGGATGAAAACCAGTTCGATTTAAGTTCAAAGGACAACTGCGTTTTCTTAATAGAAAATAATGCCAGGGACAGGGCGCGGCTTAGCCCTGCATATCTTTGGGAGCAGGGAAAAGAAGAACAAACAGGCATAATGGTAGACCTCAACAGGAACGAAGAAGCTGAAACAATCCAAATAACAATGCCGGAGCAGCTGTGCGAAAACGCGTTCTTCCTGTTCTTCAACGGCAAGCAAGTGCAGGCAATCAATGCAGGTGCTGTCAGGTAAAGCGTGCTGAATGATTCAGGAAGCAGTCAGAGGCATTCAACAGCCCAAGCAATTGCTCAATATATTATAAACGGTTTCCATCCAATTTTTTTGATATAATGCCTCAACTAAAATCCGCTGAATTTGCTGTTGCCGGGAAATTTCCTGAGCAAAAAGTTACTGCAGTGATTCCGGCATTCAACGAGGAGAAAACCATCGGCAAGGTAATAGCAGAAGCCAAGCCTTTCTGCGATGATGCCATTGTAGCTCTTGCAAAAAAGAGCAGTGACCGTACAGCCAAAATAGCTGCTGCAATGGGGGCCAGAGTAATAAAAGACAACGGTGGTGGAAAAGGGGATGGCATGCTGTGTGCAATGAAGGAAATCGCAGACGGCATAATTGTTTTTATTGACGCGGACGGTAGTCACATTCCAAGTGATATACCAAAGCTGGTGAAGCCGATAAAGGCTGGAAAGGCAGATCTTGTCATAGGCAGCAGATTTTTGGGTGGATCGGAGGAACTGCATGGTGATTTCAGCAAATTCCTGCGGATGTTTTTCTCAATGTGCATTACCCAGATAATAAATTGGAGGTTTAAGAAGGCACTGGGAGACAGCCAGAATGGTTTTAGGGCAATCACAGCAAAAGCAGCAAAAAATTTGCAATTAAGGTCAAAGCACACAGAGATAGAAACCGAGATGGTAATGCGCTGCTTTAAGAAGGGCTACAGGGTTTTGGAGGTTCCTTCGCTTGAGTTGAAAAGGGCATTCGGCAAATCAAACATAAGCCTGGCAAGGCATAGCTGGAGATATGCTTGGGCAGTATTCAGAAATCTGTTATGAGCGCATATTTGGTTTTAATTGTAATTGAATTTGGTGCGTTGGTGTTTTTTTGGGGTTGTTATGGGTGGAAAGTTTGGTATTGGGCATGGCTGAATTTGGTGCGTTAGAGCTTTTTGGGGGCTGTTATGAGTGCAAAAGTTTTGGTGTTAAATCCGCCTGCTGAAAAAGCAAGATTCAGCAGGGATGGGCGTTGCCAAAGCAAAGAGAACGCGTGGCTGGATACTTTTCCGCCAACAGGCATTGCAAGCATTGCAGGCGCAGTAAGGGGGCGGTATGAAACAAAGGTGTTGGACTGCATTGGAGCCAGAGTTGGTTTTGATGAGTGCATCAAGCAAGCAGTGGAATTCAATCCTGATTTCACTGTAGTTAATACAGCTACCCCCACCATAGCAAGTGATATGCAGGCAGCAAAGGCAATAAAAGAAAGAACCGGTTCAAAAATCATTGCATTCGGACCTCACATAACCGCCTGTTATAAAGAAATGCTGAAAGAATTTTCGCAGCTCGATTTCGCTGTTCTCGGCGAACCAGAAACGCCTATACTGAACATACTCGCAGGAAAGCAAAAAGCAAAAGGTGTTGCAACAAGAAAATTTGATGGCGGAACATGGCAGGAACCTGATTTGGATGCGCTTCCATTTCCAGCATATGATTTGCTGCCCACTTACACATATCCTTTAACCGGGGAAAAATGGGTGTTTGTAAGAAGCGGCAGGGGCTGCCCTTTCAACTGCAGCTACTGTGTAATGCCTATGATGTGCAACAGGAGCTTGAGATACCATTCGCCTGATTACATGATAAAGCAAATTAAATGGCTGGTTAACAGCCTCGGCATCAGGCTTCTTATGCTTTGGGATGAGCTGGCTACTTTTGATAAAAAGAGAATGCTTAACCTATGTGAAAAAATTGTCAAAGAGGGCCTGCATAAAAAATGCAGGTGGTTCTGCACAACAAGGGTTGACTGTTTTGATGCTGAATTAGCCGAAAACATGAGGAAAGCAGGCTGCGAAATGATTTCATTTGGCATAGAGTCAGGTTGCCAAGCTGTTCTCGACAGAAACAAAAAGGGCATAACAATTGAGCAGGCACTGAATGCAGTGAAGGCAGCCAAAAGCAGTGGCATGAAAACAATCGGGCACTTCATAATAGGATTGCCAGGCTCATCTCCAAAAACCGAGCTTGCATCCATACTACTTGCCAAAAAATTAAAGCTAAATTTCGCCCAGTTTTACATTGCAACGCCTTTTCCTGGAAGCGAATTTTACAAGCAGGCGGTCGAAAACAAATGGCTTGCCAGTGTAGGCTGGAGCCATATTGAGCAGGGCAGTGTTGCTGTATCATATCCTTCCTTTTCCGCAGAGGAAATAGAAAAATGGAAAAACAAAGCATACGCAAGCTTTTACCTCAGACCATACGCTGCCTATTCCCTCTTAAGCAGCATGTCTGTGAAAAAACTATTCTGGCTTCCGAAATATGTGCTGGCTTTCTTCGGCGGAATGTGAATATCTGTTTTCTTGCTCTTGGCAAGCTTTAAATTGGAATTCCCTTTTTTCCTTTTCTGGGCAAGCCTTGAATTGCAATTGCTCTTTTTTCCAGGCTTTCCTGTTTTGTGCAAGCTTTAAATTCAAGAAAGCAATTAATAATAGCAGCAAAAACGCCCTAAATGCAGGGCGGCTTTAAATTCAGGAAAGCCATATTATAACAAGGTGTACAGCGATGCACGAACTGCGCAAGGACTATATTTTTGATCGCTGGGTTATTGTAAGCACCCACAGGGCAAAAAGGCCGAGAGACTTCATTAAGCAGCACCCGAAAATTAAAGAGAAAGGGAAATGCCCTTTCTGCCCCGGCAACGAGGCAATGACCCCGCCTGAGATTGCAAGAGTGGAAGAAAAAGGAAAATGGGTTCTGCGCTGCTTTGAAAACAAGTTCCCTGCAGTAACAATGCACGGCAGCCCCTCATTAAAAACAAAAGGCGTTTTTTTCACAAAAGGAAGCGCTTTCGGAAAGCACGAAGTGATTGTTGAAACGCCGCTGCACAAGCAGCAGTTCTATCAGCTGCCTGTTGAAAGGATTGCAAATTATCTGCAGCTTTTGTTCAAAAGAAGAAGCGCTTTGTACAAGCTGCCAGGCATTCGCTTTGTTGCAATGTTCAAAAACCACGGCCTGGAGGCAGGCACTTCCCTTGCGCACGAGCACACGCAGATGATTGCGTACAATCTTCTGCCAGGCAACATTGAAAGGGAAATTGAAGCGATTGCCGCTTACAAAAAAAAGCACGGGCAGTGCCCTTACTGCAGGGTTCTTGAGTTGGAGAGAAAGAGCAGCAGGAGAATTGCTGAAAACGATTCTTTCTTCGCTTTCACTCCATATGCCTCAATCTTTGAGTTTGAGGCAGGCATTTTCAGCAAAAATCACATTGACAGCTTTTCCGAACTGAATGGAAAGGAATTGCTTGATTTGGCAAAATTGATTAAAAAACTCTTATCCCGTTTGGCGCAATTGCAGGCTCCATACAACATGTACTTCCATGAAGCGCCGAAGGGAAAAAAGCAGCACATTCACGTAAAGATCGTTCCCCGCTTCATCACTTGGGGCGGCTTTGAGCACTGCACTGGCTGCATAATAAATACTGTTTCGCCGGAGCAGGCAGCGGCATTTTACAGTGGAAAAGCAAAATAACTGGGCTGGTTTCTTAGGCCATGAAGAACTCGAATGCCTTCAAGCTGCTGTCCAAGTTTTTGTGCCTTTCGCAATTAAGCCATGAAGAAGCGGAATACATTCAAGCCGCCGCCGTCGCAGTAGTCTTCAACCAAAACATAGATGTCGTTCCATTCCCCGATTTTGAACTGCCCTGATGCTGTTAGTTCAACAGGCCAGATGCACCAGCCATCGCTTTCACTGCAGCCATCGCAGTGCCTTATCACTTCCTTGTTCTGCTGCCCTGTTGTACCGCCCATTGAAAGCAGCTGGCCGTTTACATAAAAATAAAAGTTGTCGTTGATGCAGATGCCATTTGTTACCCGCTCGCTACCTCCACCCGGCGGGTTAAAGGATGCGTTGCCAACCAAGTAAAGTTTCTTGTCTCCAAAAAAAGGGCTCATCTTCAACCTTGCGTGATACCAGCCGTGCGCTAATTTGCTTGCGTTCTTCTTGCAGTGGGTGTTTCCAAATCCGCCGTTGGTGCAGCCCCCATGTGAGCATCCAGTGTCACATCCTACCGGCAGGCTCCATGTTTCATAAGCTGCTGCCGGAATGAAATTTATTTCCCCCGGGTTTGGAACCACTGCTGGGCATGTTCCATTGAATGAGCCGATTTTTGCGCCGTTTTCATTTTTTAATGGATTCGGGCTAAAAGCGCTTCTTTCCCATGCTGTTGACTCATAGCCTTGGCTGACCGAGGAAAAAAATCCTGTTATTTGCCCGTTTTCGTTCCTTTGCATGCCGAATTGGTCAATGAAGCCGATTGAGTCATTGAACTGGAAGTATTGGCCAATTGTTTTTGCGCAATCCAGATTGATGTCGCCGCTGATTATGAATCTTTCAAATCGTCCAACGCCGAATTTCTGCCCAACAACAGTTCCGGTGCATGCCACACCGTTTGAGCTGATTTCATACGATTCAATTGTTACTGGTGTTTTTGGCCTTAGAATCAATGCAAACTTGTTCGGCATCAGGGCGGAATCGCTGCCGCTTACCTCAAAGCCGTCTATTAAAAAATTCTGTGAAAAAGAATGCCGCTCTGTCCTGGCAGAGCTAGGATTGAACACAAGCACAAACACGCCTATGATGGTTACAACCAGCACAAGCGCCCAGCCGTAAGTTAGCAAATACTCCAAGCCGGCCTGGGTAATGCTTCTGTTTTTTTGCAGCGCCTTGCCGCCCTTTTTTGGCTGTTGCAAAATTTTTGCTTTTTCCTTGGTTTTCTGTTTCATGCAGCTAACATAATTGTTTTTAACCTTTTTAAGTTTAATTAAGTTAATGGTGTTTTGGCAATAAAGGTGAAAAGCATGGTTGAATTGGAAAAAACAATGTTCAGGGCATATGATATCAGGGGCCAGGTTAATGAAAAGGAATTAAGCGCAGATGCAATGCGTTTCATTGCAAAGGGCTTTGCAAAAATGCTTGTTGCAAAGAAAGTACATCAGTGCGTTGTTGGAATGGATGCAAGGCCCTACAACAGCGAATTGCACAAGGCATTGGTTGACGGCTTGGTCAGCAGCGGGATTGATGTAATCGACCTTGGCATGGTTACTACCCCAATGGCATATTTTGCCCAGTGGCATTTGAATGTGAAGGGAATTGCAATGATTACCGCTTCCCACAACCCGAACGGCTGGAGCGGGCTGAAGATTGGTTATGATAAAAGCAGCACTTTTTTGCCGCAGGATATGGAACAATTGTATAAAATAATCCTGCAGGAAAAATTTGTTGAAGGCAAGGGAAAAGTTGAAGAAAAAAATATTGACAAAGCTTATGTTGAAGAAATTGCAAGGAAAACAAAATTAAAGCGCAGCCTGCGGGTTGTGCTGAATTGCAGGAATGGCGTTGCTGGCAAGATCGCGCCCCAAGTGCTGCGGGCAATCGGCTGCAATGTGATTGAGCAATACTGTGATGTTGATGATTCCTATCCGCATGGTGTTGCGAACCCGAGCCTTGACGCAATGCTGCAGGAGCTCGGCGATTTGGTTGCAAAAGAAAAAGCTGACTTGGGCATAGCAATTGATGCTGATGGCGACAGGATTGGCGCAGTGGATGAAAAAGGACAGATAATTTATCCTGACAGGATGCTGGTTTTGCTTGCGAGGAATTTGTTAAAGAGCTATCCAAAAAGCAAGATTGTTTTTGATGTGAAGTCAAGCCAGGCTGTTGCCGAGGACGTTAAAGCGCACGGCGGCATTCCAGTAATGGCAATAACAGGGCACAGCTATATCAAGCAAAAGGTTCAGGAAACAAAAGCAGCTTTGGGCGGAGAGCGTTCAGGGCACATGTTTTTTGTGAAGGATTGGTATGGCTTTGATGATGCCTGCCTTGCTGCAGCAAGGTTTTTGGAATACGTGAGCAGTGAAAGCAAATGCTTGTCCGAAATAATGCAAACTGTTCCGAAATATTACAGCAGCCCGGTAATTCATGCCCCCTGCCCTGATGAAATAAAGTATCAGGTTCTGAAAAAGGTGGTTGCTTTTTTGAAGAAGAAATACCCGAATGTGATTGACATTGATGGCGCCAAAGTTATTTTTCCTGACAGCTGGTTTTTGGTTAGGGCAAGCAGCAACCTGCCAGTGCTTGTGGTTGGCTTTGAGGCAAAAACAAGGGAAAGGATGCAGGAATTGGAGCAATTGGTCAGGAAAGAGCTTGCCAACTTCCCAGAAATAGGCAAAGAGTGGAGGAACGGCTGAGGGATTGCGGAGCTTTTCTGAAATTTTGGGAAAAGAGTGGAGGAACGGGTAATTTTATCGGGGGCCAGTTGTTAAATACTTTTAAATAGAAGAAATAGCAATAAATACGTAAAGTGCAAGTGAAATGTTTCCAATACTAATAGCGGCAGAAAATGTAGTTTACAATATAATTTTTGACCCGGTAACAATTATCCTTTTTGTTATACTCATAGCAATAGCATTTCTTATTATTAGAAAACATGGCTGGAAAGCATTTTTAGTTTTTCAGCTTTTCGGGATACCAACCCACAATCTTACAACGAGAAAATTTTTAGTTTTGCTGGTTTTTGGCGCGATACTAAGCATTATCTTATACTGTGTTATTTATTTGATTCTACCCTACCTCTGGGAAGAAGGCATCATATCAACCCCCGTGTATGGTCAACTATTAATTGCGATCTCCATTATAGTACTAGCAATAGTATTATTCCTTGGATATAAAGCAAGGACAAAAAATAGTATTTTATCACGCGTTTTTGGCCCGCCAAAAGAATGAAAAGAGGCATTTTAAGTGCCTATGGGCACGGAGATATTCAACAGCCTCTTTGGGAGAAAGGCAATTATTAAAAACAATTAGTTTCTAATTCTATCAGTTCCTTGGTTTTTTTTGGGGTGGTTTGCTTGGTTAAGGTTGGGATTAATGGTTTTGGCAGGATTGGAAGGCAGGCATTCAAGGCAATGCTTGCAAACAAAAAAATTGATGTTGTTGCAATAAATGATTTGACTGATGCTAAAACATTGGCGCATTTGCTCCAATTTGACAGCGTTTACGGAAAATTCGCCGGAAAGATTCAAACAGATTCCAATGGCCTGATTGTGGACGGAAAGAAGGTAAGAACTCTCGCGGAACGAGATCCCACAAAGCTGCCCTGGAAAGATCTGGGCGTTGAAATTGTTTTGGAATCAACAGGCATTTTCAGGACAGCAGAGCAGGCAGGAATGCATTTAAGTGCGGGAGCAAAAAAGGTGATAATAAGCGCTCCGCCAAAGGACGAAGCAGGGGCACAATTCATCCTGAACATGAACACCGACAAGTATGACCCCAAAAAAGACCATGTGCTAAGCATGGCTTCTTGCACAACAAACTGCCTTGCCCCAATGGTAAAGGTATTGCTTGATGGCATTGGGATTGAATCAGGCTTTATGACAACTGTCCACGCTTACACTGCAGACCAAATGCTTGTTGACGGGCCGCACAAGGATTTGAGGAGAGCAAGGTCTGCAGCAATAAATGTTATTCCAACAAGCACCGGCGCAGCAAAAGCGATTGGAGCGATTTTTCCAGAGCTGAAGGGAAAGCTGGATGGAATCGCATTGAGGGTTCCTGTTCCAACCGGAAGCATTACAGATTTCACCTGCGTAACAAAAAGGGAAACAAGCGCCGAAGAGGTCAACGGCTTGTTCAAAAAAGCAGCCCATGGAGCGCTAAGCAAAAACCTGGAATACAGCGAGGAAGAGATTGTAAGCAGCGATGTAATAGGCGATCCTCATGGATGCATTTTTGACAGCAAGCTGACAAAAGTCAGCGGCAGGCTGGTGAAAGTTTTGGGCTGGTATGACAACGAGTGGGGCTACAGCGCGCTGCTTGGGGACTTCATCCAGTTCATCGCAAGCAAGGGGCTGTAGGGGCTTGGCTTGGTTCATTGCAAGTCGGAGTTATAACTAAAAGAGGTGGGCGAAAATGGCTGAATACAAATTTTTGGGAAAAGAGGATGTTTCTGGGAAAACTGTTGTAATACGAGTTGATTTGAACAGCAATGCTGAGGGGGGAGAGCTTTTCCCTTCGGAGAGAATAAAACAGCACGCCCTGACATTAAATCAGTTGAGTGAAAAGGGCGCAAAAACAATTGTTTTAGCGCACCAGGGCAGAAAAGGGGAAGAGGACTGCATTTCACTGCAGCAGCACGCTGACGCAATAAAAGAAGAAATCGGGAAAGAACTGCAGCTGCTTGCATGGGATTCTGATTATGTTACGGCAATAAAGCAAATGCAGCCCGGCGCTATTATTCTGATGGAGAATGTGCGATTCCACGACAATGAAGAAAAAGATTTCACGGCAGAAGAAGCGGCAAAAATTGATTGGGTTCAAAAAATCGCTTCCTGCGCCGACTTGTTTGTGCAGGATGCTTTGAGCGTCTGCCATAGAGCGCAGCCGAGCGTTGTTGGATTCAGTTCTCTGCCCTGCTTTGTAGGCCCTGTCCTTGAAAGGGAACTGAGGGCATTGGCGAAATATGAAGAAGGTAGCAGGCCTGTTTTGTTCATTTTTGGCGGAGCAAAAATAAAGGACAGCCTTGAATTAATGGGCGTAATACTTACAAGCGGAAAAGCGGACAATGTCTGTGTTGGCGGATTGCTTGGGCAGCTTTTCCTCAAAGCCAGCGGAAAAAATCTGGGCGAAACCGAAAAAACATTCGAGGAAAAGGGCTTTAATGCACTTGTTGAGAAAGCCCAGCAGCTGCTTTCCTCTTTCAAGGACAAAATAATACTGCCAATTGATTTGGCTGTAGTGGATGAGGATGACGAGCGATTGGAGATAACTGTTGAAGAGCTGCCGACAGATTTCCTCATTGGGGACATTGGATTGGAAACAGTTGCATTGTTCAAAAAACAGATTCATAAAGCCAAGCTGATTGTGTTCAACGGGCCTGTTGGAATGTTTGAAAAATACGGCCTGGATCTTGCAACGAAAAAGGTTTTGGAAGCCGTAAGCAAAAGCAAGGCATTCAGCATAATCGGCGGCGGAGACACTGTTGATGCGCTGCGCGAGCTGGAATTCATGCCAACACAGTTCTCGCACGTTTCATTGGGCGGGAAAGCCCTGCTGCAATACCTGAGCGGGCAGCCCCTGCCGGGCTTGCAGGCGCTGCAGAAGTAGGGTGTTAAAAGAATTTGAAAATGATTGAAGCATTGCAGGCAATTGCTTGGTTTGCAGGCGCTGCAGAAGTAAAATGTTAGCATCGTGAAGCTGAATGAATTTCACATTAAGCAAAGAACAACTGATTCCTTTCCTGAACAGCTTAAAGAAAAAAATGCAGGTAATTGTTCCGGTGCGGAATGAGCTTGGCGCAACCTGCTTTAGCGAGCTGGATGATTCTGCTGAACAGGAAATTTTTCTGGACGCGCGAACGGATTTTTCACCAAAAAATTTTTTCCTGCCGGCCGCCGAAAAAATGTTTCGCTTCGGAAAAAGCAATTTTTCCTACAAAATTTCCCAGCTTTCCGAAAAAAAGCCAGCCGTTATTTTCGGCATAAGGCCGTGTGACACGCACGCACTGCACGCACTGGACGAATTGTTCATAGGCTCACTTGGGCCAGACCAGTACTACAGCGAAAGAAGAAAGAATGCACTGCTGATTGCACTGCAGTGCACAAAAGAATGCGACAGCGGTTTCTGCACAAGCATGGGAACATCGCAGGCAACAGGTCACGACCTGCTTTTCATTGAAAGAGGCAGTGATTTTTTTGTAACAGCAGCAAGCGAGAGGGGCAAGAGGCTGCTTGACAGCAAATTCTTCAAGCAAACAAAGGACGCCGCCCCAAGCCCGAGAATTGAATGCAAAAAAGAACTGCTGACGCAGAACCTGGAAGAAAATCTGCTGCAAAATTTTGAGCACGGCATTTGGAAACAGGAAGCGGAAAAATGCCTGAGCTGCACCAACTGCACGCAAAGCTGCCCGACCTGCTACTGCCACTACAAGGATGACGAATTTGAATTTGATTCAATGGACAGCACAAGGTACAGAATGCAGGACAGCTGCCAGCTGCTGCGCTTTTCACAGGTTGCAGGCGGGAACATTTTCAGAAAAAGCAGGACAGGCAGGCTGAGGCAATTTGTCCTGCACAAGCTGTGCTATTACAAAAAGCGCTTTGGAACACATTTGTGCGTTGGATGCGGGCGATGCATTGCCGCCTGCCCGGCAAAAATTGATTTAACCGAAATCGCTAACACGATTCAGAAAGAAGCGGAAGTGGAAAAATGATTGGTTGTATAAGCAAAAACCCAAATGAGGCGAAAATAATTGGTTGAAAAACATAAAGCAAAAAATGGAGGTGAAACAATGATTGCCCCAGAGACACCGCTTAAAGCAAAAATAGTTGACGTTGCTGTTGAAACAAGCGAAATCAAAACATTCGCCGTTCGCTTTATTGACGACAAGGAACAGAAACGCTTTCGTTTCCAGCCGGGAAAATTCATGATGGTCAGCATTTTCGGCTACGGGGAAATCCCAATCAGCATCAGCAGTTCGCCCTATAAAACCGATTCAATTTCTTTCACTGTTGCAAACGTCGGCAATGCAACAAATGCAATGCACCGCTTGAGCAAAGGCGATGAAATCGGATTGCGGGGCCCTTTTGGAAACAGCTTCCCGCTGCAAAAATTCAGGAAAAAGAACCTGATTTTTATTGCAGGCGGCTGCGGTTTCGCTCCCCTGCGTAGCACTGTTTTCGCTTTCCAGGAAAAAAAGAAAGAATTCGGAGAGGCATTCATTTTCTTCGGGTGCAAAAGCCCGAAAGAGCTTTTGTTCAAGCAGAATTTGGAACAATGGGAAAAAGAAGGAAAAATGCACTTGCTTGTAACAGTTGACAACCCAACGCCTGAATGGAAAGGCCACAGTGGAGTTGTGACAAAGTTGTTTGATAAAATAAAGCTGCCTGTGGAAAACAGCGTTTGCCTTTTGTGCGGCCCGCCGATAATGATTCACTTTGCCCTGATTGAATTGCAAAAGCTCGGTTTCAAGGAAGCGCAGTTTTTTGCTTCGCTTGAAAGGAGAATGCACTGCGGCATGGGCTACTGCGCCCACTGCAACATCGGCGAAAAGCAGGTCTGCACAGACGGCCCGGTATTCACCGGAACAGAACTGCGCAAAATGCCTTTGAGGGAGGACTAAAAATGAGCGAAAAGGCGAAGGGTTCGGGGTGCTGAGGATGGGCGAGAAGGTCAAGGTTGGTTTCTTTTCCCTTACTTGCTGCGAGGGCTGCGAGCTGGCAGTGCTTGAATTGGAGGAAAAACTGCTGCACGCTTTCAACCAGATTGAAATAGTTGAATCAAGGCTGCTGATGGAAAAGGAAAAAGCCGAAAAAATCGACTTTGCTTTTGTTGAAGGCAGCGTAATAAGCGAGCACGATTTGCTCAAACTGCATTACATCAGAAAAAAAAGCAATGTGCTTGTTGCACTTGGCGCCTGCGCAACAATTGCGGGAATTCCGGGCATCAGAAGTGCTTTGCCTGCTCCCTTGCAAGAGAAGATCAAGAGAGCGGAATTAAAGCCAATGCAGGAAAAAGCAATGCCCCTCTCCGCTTTTGTGCCGGTTGATTATCTTTTGCAGGGCTGCTCTATCAGTGAGCAGGAATTCCTTGATTTTTTGAACAAAGTCCTGCATTTGAAAAAACCGTGCCTGCAGGATGTCCCTGTTTGCTTTGAATGCAAGCAAAGGCAGAATCCTTGTTTGCTTTTGCAGGGAATTGCCTGCCTTGGGCCTGTGAGCTATGCCGGCTGCAATGCTTTGTGCCCGAGCTGCAATGCGCAATGCATAGGCTGCAGGGGCTTTACAGCGGATGCAAGCTTTGCTGCGTTGGACAAAATTTTAAAGGAAGCAGGCCTGAGCAAAAAAGAACGGTATGATTTATTCACTTACTTCAACCCTCTGCCAAAGGAATTAGAGAAAGAGCTAAAGGAGGAAACCTGAATGCAAAGCACTGGAACTTTTTCAATCAAAGAAATCACCAAAATCGAGGGCCATGCAAACCTAAATGTTGAACTGCGCAATGGCAGGGTTGAAAAATGCGAACTGAATATTTTCGAGGGGCAGCGCTTCTTTGAGCAAATGCTTGTTGGAAAGCATTTCTCGCAGGTTCCATTGATTGTGAGCAGAATCTGCGGCTTCTGCAACACAAGCCACCTTAATACCTCAATCGAAGCAATTGAAAAAGCATTTTCAGTAAAGCCAAGCGACCAAACCCTGATGCTTCGAGAGCTTGCAACAAACGCCGAATTCATCAAAAGCCATGCACTGCACCTTGTTTTCCTTGTGCTGCCTGACTTTCTGGGAAAAGAAAGCGCATTTGATTTCACTGGAGAAGAAACCAGGTACATCCAATGGGCAATGGATTTGAAGAAAGTTGCATCCGATTTGCTGAAAGCGCTCGGCGGCAGGGTTTATCCAACAATCAGCATTCGGCCAGGCGGCTTCACTGCTTTGCCAAAGCAAAGCGAATTGAATGCACTGCTGCCAGGCCTGCGCAAAGCAAAGGAAACCGCTTCGCAAATAATTGATTTGGTTGATTCGTTCAACCAGCAATTCCCTTTTGAGAGAAAAACAGATTACGTTGCTTTGGTTGGAAGCAAATACTGCATGCTTTGCGGGCAGGTTAGGTGCAGTGACGGAACAATTGTGCCTGAAGGGCAGTATGCAAAGCACATAAAGGAATTCATTGTGCCTTATTCAACCGCAAAGCAGGCGCACTTCAATGGAAAGGAATACCTGGTTGGCGCTCTCGCAAGAATGAATCTTAACCAGAAAGAATTATGCGATACGGCAATTGGAAAAATCGCAGAGCTCGGTCTGCGCTTTCCCTCAAACAAAATCTACTACAATAATATTGCGCAGGCAATTGAACTGCTGCAGTGCATTGAATCAAGCATTGAAATAATCGAATCACTGCGTCTGCGGAAAGAGCCTCTTTCCCAAATTGTTCCGAAAGAAGCAGAAGGAATAGGCATAACAGAAGCACCAAGGGGCACGCTTTACCACCACTATGCTTTTGACAGCAAGGGCCTTGTACGCCAGGCAAACATCATTGTGCCAACACTGCAGAACAACAGGAACATTGAGCTGGACTTGCATTCCTTCATTCCAACACTGCTTGACCTGCCGCAAGAAAAAGCAGAGCTTGAAATAGAGAAACTAATCAGAGCATACGACCCCTGCATCAGCTGCGCAACACACTTCCTGAAAGTGAAATGGAACAAAGACTAAAATTCCGGCAACTTTTTCAGAATTTTTGGCAAAACCTTTTAAGGAAAAAATAAATATAAGTAAACCACTTATCTTATCGAGATTTTTTTATGAACGAAAGAGCGCAGGCTGGCTTGGAATACCTGATGACTTACGGCTGGGCGCTTATTCTTGTTGCAACAATTGTTGTAGTGCTTGCATTCATTGTCCAGTTCAAGCCAACCACCACATTTGTTTCAAGCGATCCCACAAAAATTATGCTCAAAAGCGCTGGTGTTTCAGGAAATACCGCAGGCATAGTGCTGCAGAATGCAACTGGCGGAAGAATTACGATAAACTCAATTATTTTTTCAGGCGATGTTCTGCTTGCGTCTGGTTCCACGCTCAATGGCCAAAGCCAGCCGTCTTTCCCTGTTGATATAATTGCAGGCGGTGAAATCAGGCTGGACGGCCTCAACGCCGCCAATGGTGCGGCAAACGCAAGGATAGCCATCAATTATAAAGATTACGCTGATTTTGAAAGGGAAGCCAGAGTAACGAGCGGTGCAGGCGCGCCAGAAGGCATTGCAGCAGCATACAGCTTCGAAGGAGACGCATTTGACGGCAGTGGAAACAACAACAACGGAACAGTAAGCGGAGCATTGGAAGCCGATTGCGTGAGCGGAACATGCCTTAAGGTGGGGAGCTCGGTTGATGGTGGAAATGAAAGCAAGAAAGTTGCTAATGAATCATACACTTATATTGCCTGGATTAAGCCAACCGCTTTTACTTGTAGTGGTGGCAGCTCTTATAACCTTTGTGAAATAATATCTAAAATAGATGTGTGGTCAAATGGTTCGAATTTTGGGGTCTCCAATAGTGCTGCTCTTGCAGGGTATAGACAAACCGCCTCAAGCACTTACCTCTCTTCTAACTCCACTGTTACTATTGCAAAGGATCAATGGCAATTTGTTGCCACAAGCCTTGACAACACAGGGGAGTATATAGATAGAACAATACATCTTTACCTTAATGGAAAAGACATTACCGCCAACGCATCATACGCCTTGGGAGACTTACAAGATACTTCAACCTTATCCCTCACAATCGGCAAGAGCTTCGATGGTTTCATTGACGAAGTCAGGATCTACGACAGGGCTTTGAGTGCAGCCGAGATTTGCAACGAGTGCAAGCGCTTTGCTTCAAACGTTGCCGCTATTCAGCCAGGCTTTGCCTGCGGCTGCTGAATTCTTTTGAAAAGTATTCTTTTTTTTATTGATTGCTTTGTTTTTTTCAAAAAAATAATTCTGTAAAGGAAAAGATTAAATATGCCGAGAATTATATTATAACTGATTTTCACATGCATAGCAAGGCTCAGGCTGGTTTGGAGTATCTGATGACTTATGGCTGGGCGCTGATTTTGGTTGCAACGATTATCACTGTTTTGGTTTTTGTTGTGGGCAAGCCTGGCCCAAGCGTTGCATTCAATGTTTCTGACCCAACAAAGTTTCTGCTCAAAAGCGCCGGTGTTTCAGGAAATACCGCAGGCATAGTGCTGCAGAATGCAACAGGCGGGAGAATGACGATAAAGTCAATTACTTTTAATGGCGATTTGTTGCTCAAAGGCACTAGCAAGCTTAATGGGCAGGCATTCAGCACGCCGGCAGACATACTGGCTGGCGGAGAAATTAGATTGGAAGAATTGAAAGCATCAAACAACGGCGCAAACAGCAGAATAATAATAAAGTACACTGATATCCACAGCTTTGACAGAGAATTGGTTGTGGCAAGCGGGCAAGGTGCGCCAGCAGGAATTGCAGCAGCATACAGCCTTGAAGGAGATGCGGTAGATGGAAGTGGAAATAAGAATGCTGGAACAGTGAATGGGGCAACAACTGCTTCAGGTTGCGCAAGCGGAAGTTGTCTCAGCTTTAATAATAATTATGTTGAAATTCCTTCTTGTGGCAGTCCCCCATGTACTTGTAGCCCCCCTAACTCTCTCTTTTGTATCGGGTCGGAGGGGGTTACTTATATGGCTTGGATTAAAGCTTCCTCTTTCAACCCCACCCACAATATGATTATGGGACAATATTTGCCCTATTTCGGAGTGTACGGCCCTGGTAACAAGCTACGTTTTAGCCTGCAGGCAGGAACGACTGTGGCTCAGCGGTCTCTTGATGGTTTGACAGCATTGAATGCCACGAATTGGTATCATGTAGCAGCCACTTATGATAGCGCTGGTTACATGAAGGTTTTCCTAAATGGAAAGCAAGATTGTAACCCCATAGGGCCTTTCACCCCCATAACAAACTACCCGGCCTATCCAGTAAGAGTAGGAGTGTGGCTTCCTACTGCTGGCAGCCAGTACTGGTTCAACGGTCTCATCGACGAAGTCCAAATCTTTGACAGGGCTTTGAGTGAAAGCGAAATCTGTAGCGAGTGCAAGCGCTTTGCTGGTGGTCCGGCTGGCGTTACGTGCAATTGCTGAATTCTTTTGAAAAATTTTTAATAGGTTAAACTGCTTTTTTTTTGAAAAAAATTTTGGCATGAAAAGAATTAAATATGCCAAGACTTATATTATAACTGATTTTGTATGAACAGCAAAGCCTTTTTGCTTCCGCAACAGCCTTTTGCTCCTGCAAAAGCCTGGGGAAAAATAGCTTCGCAAAAAGCCTTGGGAAAATTGCCTTCGGCAAGAGCCCAAGCCGGTTTGGAGTATTTGATGACTTACGGCTGGGCGCTGATTCTGGTTGCTACGATTATCACTGTTTTGGTTTTTGTTGTGGGCAAGCCTGGCCCAAGCGTTGCATTCAATGTTTCTGACCCAACAAAGTTTCTGCTCAAAAGCGCCGGTATTTCAGGAAACACAGCGGGCATAGTGCTGCAGAACGCAACTGGCGGGAGAATACTGTTGAAATCAATTAGTTTTTCCGGTGATTTGGGCTATGCGGCTACTGCCAAATTGAACGGCCGCACTGTAACCGCTGGAGAATTTCCCATTGAGATTCTTTCAGGCGGAGAGATCAGAATGGAGGGATTGAATGCATCAAACAACTGCGCCAATGCAGGGGTAACGATTAATTACACTGATCCATTTGGTTTTGATAGGGCAGTTAATGTAACCAGTGGTGGCGCAGCAGGCGCTATTGCATCATTCAGCCTTGATGACATCACAAACTGCTGTGACTGGAGCGCAAAGGGAACCCCTAATGGGGGGCTGGCATATGCTCCAATAACCTGCCCAAATGGAAAGTGTTTATCTTTTAATGGAACTAATACGTACATTGTGATTCCGAATAACCCCAAATTGCAGCAAGATTTTAATTCAGGCGTGCTAACTGTTTCAGCTTGGGTTCACCCGATAAGCTTTATGCCAGTATATAGTGGGATTTTAAGCAAGAGTCTGGGGGGCGGGGTTGCTACTCTTAGTTTTGATATTTCAACTTACCTCCAAAAGGTTGGAGTGAATGTTGGGAATGGTGTAACCCCCTATTTATCGGCGTATTCGGCTCCTACTACAATCATTGCAAACAAATGGCAGCATGTTGCAGTAACATTGGATGGAAGCAACATAAAACTTTACGTAAACGGCGCGCAAAGCGGGAGTACAGTAGCGCAAACCAAGAACCCAATGGGAACTACAACCCCAATTAGAATTGGGCAAGCATATCACAGTTACAGTTTTGATGGATACATTGACGAGATGACGATTTACAACCGTGCAATAAGTGCAAGCGAAATATGCAATGACTGCAAGCGTTTTGCTGCAAACGTTAGCGTAGTCTGCAATTGCTGAACGCAGATGGCGCACGTTTTTTCTAAAGCATTTTAATCAGTTTCTCCGCTTCCTGCACCGCTTTCCCCGCATCGTATCCCGCTGGCACCGCGATTATTTTCACTTTTCCCAGCTTGCCCATTTTTTGAAGAATCTTGAGTTGCATTGCCAAGTCAAAATCATGGGCTGAAAAAGGCTGCGCTGTCTGCAGTTCATCCACGCTTTCAATCAATTCCACTTTTTTTATTCCATGTGCAACGTCCATTATGCAAATGTTTTTTCTTTCTTTTATTTCGTCAAGCGATTCAATTGCAGCAAATTCAACCCCCTTGATTTTACCCCTCAATTCTTCCGCTACCTGCAGCGCAAGGTTGTCCTGTTCAATCAGGGGGTTTCCTCCAACAAAAATTTTTATAGCCATAGGGGTTAGATGTCCTGTATTTCTTCTTTTTGTATTTCGCATTGCCTAAGTATTGCCAATAGTGTGCCTGGGTCCAGTCTTTTGTGCAGGGGAACAACTGTGACAAGTGTTTTGTTTTCGCTTTTCTTTTTCATCCTGACATGGCTTCCTTTTCGCCCAACTATTTCAAATCCTTGCTTGCTAAGGAATTTTATCAGCTCTTTGCCTGATACTACCGGCAGTTTCATTGCAATCGCTTCAAGCACTTACTGCAATAGAACAAACCTTTGCTTTACGCAGAGGGTGCTGCTCAAGCATTGTTTGAACATCCTCATCATCCAAGTAGAGTTCAACAGCTTCCCGAAGGTTGCCGAGGGCAAGCTTTTCAGTTCTCCCTTGGCTTGCAACACCAAGCTCAGGGCACAAGGCAACAAAGGCAATAGGCCCCTTTGTGACAATAGCAGACAATTTTCTTTCCACCTCAATTCACCTGAAAAATTTATTGTAGCACAGAATATAAAAATCCTTTTGTATGTAAAAAAATTATTTTACAACCACAATTATCTTTTTAATCCTTTACCACTTTAATCCTTTCCATGCAGGAAAGAACTGGGTTGTTTTTGGTTTTTCTAACCGCAATCGTCAGCGGTGTGAGCATTTTTGCAAACAATTTTGCGGTTCAAGGTAGCAATCCTTTTGTATTCACTTTCCTGAAAAACGCGGTTGTAGCTGTTTTCCTCTTCTCGCTGATTTTGCTGTTAAAGGAATTCAATTCAATCAAAAGCATTTCAAGAAAACAATTGGGGCAATTGGCAGCAATCGGTTTCATTGGCGGCAGCATTCCGTTCCTGCTTTTCTTTTACGCGCTGAAAATGACAACCGCAATCAACGCAGGCTTCCTGCACAAAACCCTGTTCATTTGGGCAACGGTATTTGCATTTGTTTTTTTGAAAGAGAAAGTGAGCAAGCGGTTTATTGCAGCAGCTGGGCTGCTGCTTGCAGGCAACTTTTTGCTTTTTGGCATCAGCTCTTTCGGCTTTGCTGAAGCACTCATTTTAATTGCGACCTTTTTGTGGGCAGCTGAGAACGTGCTCGCAAAGCATGTTCTGCGCGAATTGAGCGGCAGCATTGTTGCGTTTGGAAGAATGTTTTTTGGCTCAGTTTTCATTCTCGCATTCCTTGCTTTTTCAAACCAGCTGAATCCGATTTTTGAATTAAGTTTGAATCAGATTTATTGGGTTTTAATCAGTTCAGCCTTCCTGTTTGCATATGTTTTCACTTTTTACAGCGGACTGCGCTTTTTGCCAGTGCACAAAGCGACAGCAATTCTGCTGCTTGCCCAGCCGGTTACTGCATTTCTCTCCTTTGCCTTTTTGGGAACGCAAATTGCAGTGAGCGAAGCATTTGGCTTGCTGCTCACTGTTGCGGGAATACTGTTGATTGCTGGCGCTGGGTGGGCATTGCATACAACAAAGCGAAGGGGCTTTTCGCTTGCAGCAGACAGAGATTGACGCTCTAAAAAGAGCCTGCACTTATTCTTTTTCTCCAAACAAATTAGGCTACTGCGGCCCAGAGGGAAGCTGGCAGGCTTTTGGGCAATTTCTTTCCGCTCCAACAGAACAGAATGCCGTTGCAGCAAAAGAAGCTTTGAGAAAATTCTACGCATTGTATCCTTATTTGGAGTTGATTGCTACTGCCAACGATTTGCAGCCTTTTGATGCCGAAGTGATTGAAGCGTACTGGATTGGAAATGGGCTGCTGCAGAATGTTCAGTACAGCGAATTGCAGAAAACAATCCTTTCATTCCAGCGGTTCGGGCTGCCGCGCTCAATTGCGGAGAAAAAAGCAGCTGAGCTGCCTGATGAATTGCTGCCGCACCACAGCACGCACGTGCTGTACGTTAACTTCATTAACCCTAAAGTACAGCCTGTTGTTGAAAACCTGGGCAATTGCCTGATTCAGTGGGCTGAAGTTAAGGGCGAAACAAAAAAGGCGATTAAAGTGAAGGGGATTGAATTGTTTTCAGAGAATGGCGAATTAAAGCTCAGGGAAAAGGAAAAAATTGTTCAAAACCCGTTCAATCTGCAGCTGAAAGAAAAAGATTTGGTCACCGTGCACTGGGGCAGCGTGGTTGAAAAGATTTCGTTTGACGAATTAAAGCGATTGAAAAAATTCACTGAGGAAACGCTTGCAGGGCTTAAGCCTTGTAATCAATGATGCTGCCTGAATCTGGTTTATTATTCCCAGGCAATTGCTTTCGTGGCTGGTTTCTTTTTTTGCCCTGAAGCATTTGCGGATTGCCCCTTTTAAGCCTGCTTAGCCCTGCAATCTTCAAAATATGTCGAATGCGGTAATATGGATTAATTTTCATTCAAACACCTCCAGTGCTTCTCTTGCCTCTTTCTCGCTGATTCTTTCAATAGCAAAGCCCTGCTGGACCAAAACGAATTCGCCTTTCTTTGCATTGATTGCATTAAACACTTCCCTCTGCACCCCGGGCTGCTCAATTAAAACTTTTTTTCCTTTCTCCCGCAATTCAATTACCTTTCCCGGAATCGCCAAGCACATTTTTTGCCACAAAAGTATAATGATTTAAAACCCTTTTTTAACCTATTCTTCCTAAAGGTTGTGGAAAATGGTTGCTGTAAACGACCCGGAAAAATGCTGTTACTGCGCTGGCTGCCCAATAGTGTGCCCTGTTGCGGCAATTGAACTGCAGGAAACGCGCATCGTTATAGATGCAGAAAAATGCACTGACTGCGGAGCATGCGTCAGGGTCTGCCCAGTCGGGGCAATGAGCATAAAGAAGTGATGGTGAGATCGCCTTTTGTAAAAAATGGCTGGTGGAATGAAAAGTGGTGGAAAAATGCCTGTTGTGAAAATTGATTTATTGCAGGGGAGAAGTGCCAAGCAGAAGGAAAAGCTGGCGAAAGCGATTTTGGGTGCTTTCGAAGAAAACGATATTCCGAAAGAGTGGGTTACAATTGTTTTCAATGACAACCCTGTCGAGAACTGGGTTGTGAGCGGGGAAATGCTTTCAGAAAAATTGAAAAAAGAAAAGTGAACTAAAATGCAGCAATTTGATGTAATTTTTGTGGATTTTTTTGGCGGGCGGTTTTGAGATGCAGCAGTTTGATGTAATAATTGTTGGAGCTGGCCCAGCCGGCTTGAGGGCTGCAATAAAGCTTGCGGAAGGGAAAGCAAAAGTGTTGTGTGTTGACAAAAAGCAGGAAATCGGCGTTCCAAAGAGATGCGGCGAAGGCTTTGGCCTGGCTTGGATGAAACGCTTGGGCTTAAAGCTGGATAAGCGCTGGTGCCTGCAGCCAATGTACGGCGCTGTGCTTTATGCTCCAAGCATGCGCAGTGTTCAAATAAAATTCAACAAAGTTTCAGGATATGTGATTGAGAGAAGGGTTTTTGAGAAGCAGCTTGCAATAGAGGCTGCATCGCATGGGGCTGTGGTTAAAACAAAGTGCAATGCGCACGGCTTTGAGAGAAAAGACGGTGAAGTCATTGTAACCTGCATTGAGCAGGGGGAGGAAAAGCAGTACTCTGCTCCCTTGGTAATTGCTGCTGACGGCACTGAAAGCCTTGCCGCAAGAAAGCTCGGGCTGAATACTGCGATCAGCCTGAATGACATTGATTCAGGTTACCAGTACGAGATGGCAAACATTTCTTTTGAAAACCCGAATTGCATTAACCTTTTCTTTGGAAGGGAAATTGCACCGCGTGGTTATTGCTGGATTTTCCCGAAGGGAAAGCATCACGCAAATGTAGGTGTTGGCATTGCAGGAGCGGAGCAGCGCACAGCCAAACAATATCTGGACAAATTCATTGAAAGCCAGCCAGGATTGCGGAACGGCAGCATAATTGAAGTGAATGCCGGGACAATTCCGGTCGGCGCATTCTTGGATGAAATGACAGCAGACAATTTGCTTGTGGTCGGGGATGCCGCGCATCAGGTGAACCCAGTGCACGGCGGCGGAATCGGCATAGCAATGGATGCAGCTGACATTGCAAGTGCTGTTGCGCTAAAAGCTTTGAGGAAAAAAGATTTCTCGCATGCTTTCCTGCGCCAGTACACTGCGCAATGGTACGAGAAAAGGGGCAACAGCCTGCGCAAATCGCTCAAGCGCAGGCACATGCTGGAGATGCTGACCGACGACAACTTTGAAACGCTTGCAATGAGCATTACTGGCGATGATGTAATGAAAATTTTCGAGGGGGACATTATTTCCTCGGCAAAAATGGTTGCAAAAAAGCTGATAAAGCACCCAAAGCTCGTTAAAGTGATGCTGCAATATTTGAGGTAAATTGGTTTGGCGCCCAAGGCTGATAAGTGGTGCTGCAATAACCCTGCGATGAATTTGTTTTATTCAAATTGGATGTTCACTTGGTTTTTTCTCTTCCAATTGCGCTTTTTTTCTCGCTTCCCTTGAGTAAGCGAATATTATTGCGCCGAATACCACTGTCATGCCTATGTCCGCGAGCGGGCTGAAGAATATTACCTCGCTGCCTGCTGCAGCGCTTGCAATCGCATCTGGCAGCGTGCTAAAATTTGCCATGCCGTGCAGTATTATTGCTGCTGCAACCGCCGGCAGGAAGAAGAGAAGCGATGATTTTCCGCTTCTCTCTTTGAAGAAGCCCATTACTGCGCCTGTTGTTGCAGTAATCCAGCCGTGGCCCAAGCAGCTGAATATTGAGCGGTAGAATAAAAGGAAAACCCAGGCGCTTAGTTCAATTCCAAGAGAGGCAGGGGAATAATTTGAAAAATACAGCCAGTTTTCGGTTAATGCAAAGCCCAAGCCAATGCTGAAGCCATACACTATTCCATCCAATGCGCCGTTCATTTCGCTGTGCTTTGAAATAGCGAAAATTCCAAGCCCTTTTGACAATTCTTCAACCACAGGCGCTATAACGATTGCTAAAAAGAGGAATGCAAGCCCGCCTGCCTGCCGGATTGGCGTAAATATGCTTGTGTTAACCACCAAAGCGATTGCCGATGCAACAAGGCCCCATAAAAGCATTGAGAAAACAAAGCGCAGAGGCTCTCTTTCGTACACGTCAGCCAGCCATATCACTATTAAGAAGACCGCCGGAAAAACCAAAGCGAAAACCCCGGATATTATAAAAGAGTCAATGTAGTATGCAACAGCTGTCGGGCTGTAATTCAGCGTAAAGAGCTGCCATACATCCAAAACAGCGATTAGGATTTCAAATGCCCAGAAAGCAGGGTGCAAAAAGATTCTTGCTATTATGTGCTGCTTTTCGTATTTTTTTCTTTCCCTTTTGCTTCTGAAGAGCACGGCAAGTGCAATAAAAACAGTTAAAGCAAAAACAAACAAGCCAATTGCAATTGCTGGTGAAACCATTGCGTGAGTGAACTCTTCTTTTGCGGTGAATTGGTTCAAATCCAATTGGTTGAATCCATCGCCTGAAATCTGCCCAGTTGTTTCCTCTTCATTTGCAGGTGCTTTAATTGCCTCAAAAGCACCGCTTGCGCCAGCGCCATAAAATACTGCGAAAACAAGAATTGCACCAGCAATGACTGCAATAAGAACAGTTAATCCAGCTAAAACAAACACACTGTTGTCATTCTTTTTTAAAACAAGCCCCTTAGCCGGTAGCGGATTTCTGCGCAGGAAAATTCCGGCAAAAAATAGGCTTAACGCAATCCGGTATACAACCGCTAACACAAGGTCAATAACAAAAATAAAGATTGCGCCAAGCAAAGCAATCCACACAACCTGAGAAAATTGCATGTTTGCGTTAGCAGCGTCCTGCATTAAATATCCAATCTGGGAAGGAAAAAAAGCCGGGTAGATTGAATTAAAGAAAAGAAAGAAAAGCCCTACCGCGCTGAACAGAAAAACAGTTGCAACAACCAACGCTTGGGTAAATGACAAAAGCACTGAATAAAGAAAACCGAACCCGTGTTGTTGAATGCATTTTCTGCAAATCCTGTAAGTGTTAAAGGAAATAAGAATAAATCCAACCAATGCAAACGGCGTGGACACTAATCCAACAATTGGGATAAAATGAAGAAAAAGCAGAAAAATAAAAAAAAGCGATTCAGTTAAAATCGGCCAAAAAAACAAGCCCTTATCGCTCTTAAGAATCTGCCAAAACCCGGTCTCGTTCGCAGGGCCCGTGCCAACCATTTCTTTTGCCTGGATGCCAACGCTGGCCTGATTTGCCTGAGCTGCAGCAACAGGCTGCATTGGAACAGCTTGAGCAATTTGCGCTCTCTCGCCCAAAACCTCATCCAAAGGCACGGTGGGAATACCTGCTTCAACCATGCCCTGCCTTAATTCCTCGGCAGACGTTCCAGCATTCAGCTTTTTTCTAATGTATGCCCTCAGGTCTTCGCTTTCATCCATTCTACAATTTCCCCAGAAGATTGCATATATTGAAGGCATTTTTTTCTATTTATTTGTTTGCCCTTGCAGGAAATTCCAATTGAAGCATGTCAAAAACTGCTAAATAAATTCAGCGGCATGTTACAGTTTTTGACAGACAATAAGCCCCATAAAGCCGCTGGTTCAGTGGGGTTATTGGATTTAAAGCAGTTTTCCTGCAATATTTCTTTTGACCAAAAATGCAGATGCCAAACCTAACGCTTGCATACCAGATTGCGGAGCTAAAGCCGGCAGTGGAAGGCGGCATTGTGCGAAACGTGCAGGAGCTGAGCAACGGCTGGCTGAAGCTGCGGTTGCAATCAAAACAGGGCAGCAGGGATTTGATTATTGCGCCTGCTGCCTTCTTTTTAACCAGCTACAGCTTTCCAGCAAAGCAAATGACTTCAGGCTACGGCGCTTTCCTGCGAAAGCACTTGCGGAACAAGAGAATTGTTTCCCTGCAGCAGCACGGTTTTGACAGGGTTGCATTGCTCGAATTCCCAGAGAGCACTCTTGTTCTGGAATTGTTTGCGAAAGGAAACATTCTCTTAATTGACAAAGAACAGCAGATTCTTTCCGCTTTCAGGAAAGAGCAGTGGAAAGACAGAATACTGCGGAAAGCGCAGCAATACATTTTTCCCTCGAGCAAGGGAGCAAACCCCTTGCAGGCAAAGGCAAGCGAATTGCGCAAGCTTTTTGCCAAAAGCGAAACAGACGCAGTGAGAGCACTGATAAGCGCAGCTAACATTGCCCCAGTATTTGCCGAAGCGGCCTGCACAGCAGCAGGTGTCATGGAAAAAAAAGCCAGTGCTTTGAATGAAAAGGAGATTGAAAAAGTTTGCAGGCAGGTAAAAGAAATTTATTCAGTTGATTTGAATAGAACAAACCCTGTTCTAATTGAAAAAAATGGAGAACAAATTTTGCTGCCTTTCCAGTTGCAATTGCCCAGCATAAAAACAGTGCAGGTATTTGATTCGGTGAATGCTGCAATTGACTTAATTTATAGCGCACAATTTGCAGCTCCTGCCGCAGGGCCTGAACAGAAAGCGTTTGAGAAAAAAAGGCAGCAGCTGCTGCACAGCATTGAAGAACAGAAGAAAGGAGTAGCAGAACTGCAGCAGGCTGTTGAATTAAACCAGGCAAAAGCCAACGCAATTTACCTGAATTACCAGCAGATAGCGAAACTGCTTGCGGAAGCCAAACACATAAAAGAGGAAAAAAACACCGAGACTTCTGTTATGTATAATTGGCAACTACGTTTCCCTTTTCTGCAAAAAGTTGATTTCAAAAAAGGGAAAGCTATTATTTCTTTGCTGGAAAAATAAAGGAAGCGGAAAATTTTTGCTCAGTGGCCTGATGCTATTTCCCTTTCGTCAACAATGAACACGTCGCTTACCGCTGTGACCGCACTGTATGGTATCTCTACAACCCTTTCCTTTGGGTTTATTCTCTTGATTAATTTGCTTTCCCTGTCCACTTCGACCATCAGGTGCTCTATTTCGCCGCTTGATTCATTGACCATTAAGTCAATCAGCTTTCCTACTTCTTCGCCTCTATTCGTTATAACCCTTTTTGTGGCAAGTTGTCTTGCAATAGTGTACTTATACACCCCTTTCACCATCCTTAATTTTGTGGCATATAAATTTTATATATTGCCACTTTTTTTTGATGAAACTTTTTCCAAAAGTTTCTTGTGTTAAAATAAAAAAGGTGAACTTCTTTATAAATGTTTCCATTTCCCCGCTCTTATACATAAAGCCATTTTACTCTTTTCCCAAGGCTTTTTTGCGAACAAAAAAGGCTTTTTTAAAGATTTTGGCAGCAATTTTTTCATTATGCACTCTGCAGAAGAGTATTTCAGCAAAGAATTAATCACAATGTTCAAGCGGCAGCAGTACAAGCTGTTCGGCCACAGCGCGGTGAAGCTATGCCATTGGACAAAAAGCTCACTCTACAGAAACAAGCCATGCTACAAGCAGCGCTTCTACGGAATCCAATCGCACAGGTGCCTGCAATTTTCTCCTGCTGTTGCTTTCTGTGACCAGAACTGCGTGTTCTGCTGGAGGCCGCTCACAGCATTCAGCCGCTTTCCGAAGAAATTTGATGAACCAAAAGAAATAATTGACGAAGCAATAAGGCAGCAGAGGGTTCTGCTAAGCGGCTATGGCGAATTCAAGGAAAAAATCGGCGAAAAAAAGCTGAGGGAAGCAAACAACCCGAACAATGCAGCTATATCGCTCAGCGGCGAGCCAACTCTTTACCCAAAAATCAGCGAACTGGTTTCTGAATTCCGCAAAAGGCGCTTCACCACTTTCCTTGTTTCAAACGGAATGCACCCCAAGGTTCTTGCAGAAATGCGCTTGCCAACACAGTTGTATGTTTCGCTGGAAGCGCCAAGCGAGGCACTGCATAAGCGAATCAATGCTCCCTTAATCAAGAACAGCTGGCAGCGTTTGAATGAAACAATTGCATTGCTCCCTTCCCTGCGCACAAGAAAGGCAATTCGGCTCACTGCAATAAGGGGCTTGAACATGTCGCATGAAAGGGAATTCGCTGCTTTGATTGAAAAAGCCCAGCCGGATTTTTTGGAAGTGAAAAGTTATATGTTTGTTGGCTACAGCAGGCAGAGGCTTCAAATTGAAAACATGCCACTGCATAACGAGGTTAAATCCTTTGCAGAAAAAATTAATAACCACTTAAACTATTATCTAGTTGATGAAAGCAAGGAAAGCAGGGTAGTGCTGCTTTCAAGGAAAAAGAAAGGATTGAAAATAAAGCGAGATTAAAGGATTTCGTTGCATTCAAAGAAAAAATAAATTTGAAAATAAAATAACATTGAAGAAGTGGTTTCTTATGCCGGAAGAAGATGAAGAGGAATCGCCCAGAAGGAAGAAGAAGGGCAGGCGTGTTTTTTCAAGGAAAAGGGTTGCTTTGCTGGTTATAGTTTTGCTTATCTTCAGCGCTGGCATTTTTGTGCAGCATTTTTTCCTTGAGCCGATGTTCGGTGAAACAGCCGAAAAATACTCAAGGTGCATGAACCAGCAGCAGGTTTTGAATGACAGATTCAATGAATGCGAAACCCAAAAAGGGTCATGCGAGTACCAGCTGCAGCAGTGCCAAGGCACTTAATTCAAGCTTCTTCAACTGCCCCGTTTGGCCCTGTTTCCGAAAAGATTTGTGCCTGGAATTTGAATACCTGTGTTCCGTTCATTTGCCAGCTGTTTCCAGGCAAGCCTGCTTTCAGGCAGCAGTGGTGCAGAAAAGTTTCAGCATTCCATTTCTGTTCCGGCGCAACTTGCGGAAGCAGAAGCCCTGAATAAAGTTTCCTTTTCACAATCAGGCCGTCTTTTCCAACCTCAATTTTCCCAGGCAATTCTTTTCTTTCACCCCTTATTTCCTCCGGCATTGAAAGAACGCTTATTTCAATAATCACTTTCTCCAGTTCGCTTGCCTGTATTGGCGCAAAGCGCGGGTCATGGAACGCTGCCTCTACAGCCGCCTCAATCACAGCATTCCACAGTGGCTTCAGCGGATATGGAAAACCAATGCAGCCTCTCAGTTCCTTCTCTGGAAAAGAGTGCAGTGTAACGAAAACTCCTCTTTGCTGCATTAACTTTTTGTCCTTGCATGGCTCGCGCAGCAGTGTGCCTCCTGCGCTGAAGTATTCAATGCTTTTTCTCGCAAGCGAAACCAGTTTTTTTCCGTCTGCAAGGGAGAATTCTTTTTGCATAATAAATACTACTTCTTTATGTCCTTTTTTAAAGGTTTTTCCCAACAGCCTTTTAGCAAAAGGCTGGCGAAAAAAGGGGGAATTTCCCAAGGCTTTTTGCATTGGCAAAAAGGCTTTTGCAACAGCAAAAGGTTTTTTTTTACCTTTCGCTCTTTGCCGAATTATTTGCCCTCTTTAAAAGCCTTTCCAGAGCGGCTTTTTTTTATGCCATCAGGCATTTTTTTCCAAGGTTTTTTTGCCCTGCAAAAAAAGCTTATGCTTCGAGGCATTGGTTTGGCTGCCTTGCTTTTCTTCTTATTGCTTAGCAGCGGCTGCATCCAGCTTTCTGCGGAAGAGAGGCACTATTGCCTTGATTTGACTGAGCGCTCCTATGCTTTTGTTCCAGAATGCGATTCGCAGGGGGAATGCTTTTCTTTGCTTGAAAGCAGCCTGTTTGATTTTGATGTAAGTGTTTTCAGCCCAGGTGTGCAAACCGAGCTGCAAAACTATAAGAACAATGTTGCTTTGAGCTGGCTTTACTTCAATAACGCAAAAGCCAACATTGACGAGATTCATTCAATCTGCACCAGCTCTTCCTCGCTTGATTCCCTGCCCCAAAAAGTGAATGACTTAATGCACAATTTAGGGATGGCTTTTCAATCAAGCGACAGCGCGAATTTGTCAAGCTTTTTGATTTTAAATCTGGAAAGGCAGGATTTGCAGCAGCAGGATGTTAACCTCATCAAGGAAGAGCCCCTGTTTTTGGATTTCGCTTTGCTGAGCAGCAATTTGGTTGAAATGCCTGTAGAGAGTTGCTCAAACGAAACATACAGGTCAACGTTTCGGTGCCTTTACATAGGCGAAGTGCAGCATTTTGAGGAATTGCTTAAACAAAGCGGTTTTAGTTACAATTTGGTGAGTGAAACAACTATTGGAGCCGCGCCGAATGACCTGCCTCAGCTGGATCAGGCAATGTTTCAGTTCCTTGATTTTTTGAACGAGTGTTTAAAGACAGTGAATTCTTTCCAGAGGCTGCAGAGCATGCCTGCATTCCAATTCCTGCAGAGCTACAACCAGTTCATGGGCCAGAACAACAGCGTACTGCAGCGCTTCGCTGTTTTAATGAAAAACAATGCATTGCACAGGGCTGCCCTGCAGCAGGAGAGCAATGGATTGCAGCAGCAGATTGCAGAAAAATTGCAGGATGCAGAGCAAAGCCTGGATGCCCTGCTTTCAAAAGAGTATGCTTCCTTTGATGAAAACTTTTTGAATGAATTGTATGCGGTTCTTGGGCAGGACAGCGCAATGGCTGCACAGCAGTACAGCATCCAGGACCTGAGCCAGTTGGAGCAGAAAGGGAGAGCAGAATTGCTGCAATTGCAGAACCGGTTCAGTGAATTGGTTCACTTGGATTTTATTAAGCAGCTGACAATCGGAAAAAAGGCGTTTGAATTAAAGGAATTGAACAATGAAGCAGCTTTGCTGCAGGAAAATCTGGACTATTTGAGCAGCGAGGCACTAAATGGGCTGCTTGTTTTATGCAATGAGAGAATTGCTGCAATTGATACACAGCTTGAAAGCGCTGCCCTGCCGGCTGAGAATGCTGACCATTTTCTGCAGGCAGCTGATTTGAAGGCGAGAACACAGTATAAAATAAAGCAATTCAATTCAGCAGGCAGTGAGGCAGAAAAACTGCTGATATGCAGGGACGCTGTCACTGAATTCAACCGCTTCTCGCTTGCTTTAAGCGATTTCCGGCAATTGGTATCGCTGCAGGAAGAAAGTGTTGCGAACTGTTTTTCCAGTCTCAGTGAAATTTTTAAAAATGCAGGCACTGCAATTGATTTGAGTGATTTCTCGCTCAGATACAAGCAGCTGCAGGCAATTGCCCAGCCCTACGATGACAGCGCTGCTGTTGAAAGGCGCTGTTCAGCTTTGCTGCAGGAAGTTGAGTTCTTTTTGGGGCAAAACAGCTCAGTGAGAAGCATTGAGGAAGATTTTGCAACAGCCTCTGCTTTAATGCAGACAATGAGGGCAATTAATGCAAGAGACAGCAGCGCTGTAAGCAGGCAGGCGCTTGCCGGCAGCGAATCTCAGTTCAAGTACTTCAGCACATTCTTCTCTGAAGGCAAGCTGATATTATCATCTGCCCTGCCTGTTCTGGATGAATTGCAGCAGCAGCTGCAGGAATTCGTTTTGCAGTTGCAGGAATCAGTGAAAGAAGCAATTGTTTCTTTTGCCGAAAAAAACGCGGCAATTTCAATTGAACAGGCAGGTGAAAACGGTAGCAGCGTGATTATTGCAGCAGCTTTCAGCAACCCCTTCCGGCAGATTGATGAACAGCTTGAATTGCAGGTTCCTTCCCAGAAAAGCGTTGGCAGCCTGGTTTATGCAACGCCAAACGTGCAAAGCATTAAGGGAGAAGACGGCGCGCTTCTGGTTGAATTAAATTCTTTCCCAGTCGGCCAGACAATGCTGCGCTTTTCAACAAGCGAAATTGTTTCAATAAGCGAAAGCACGCGCCTGCTTTCAGCAAGCAGCGATGCAGCAATTTTCCAGAAAACAATCTCCATCAAATGCGAGCAGCCCCTCCAACTGCTGCAGGTGCGCACTTCCCTGATTGATTCAAATGAATTTTCCTACAGCAACATTGCTGTCAGCGCTGACGGCAAGAAATCTGATTTTGTGCTGAATGGCAGCGCTGTTTCTTTTATGCTGCCGAACTGCAACGCAGGGCATAGTGCAACAGTGCTCTTTACAGTGCAGCAGCCGATTGAATTCAATTTCGCATTATTGGAAACAGCAGAGGATGCAAACAGCCAGATTTTCAGTTACGAAATCACGGTAAAAAACAGGCTGCCTTTGACTGAATTGCACGATATTGATTTTGTGCTGCCATTGCAGGCTGATGCGAAAAGCATCAAAAGCATTGAATTGCTTAACGCTGAAGGAAAAGCTGTGAAATTCAACATGCTGCCGAGCAAAAAAATTGCGTTCAGCGTGCAGAACCTGCTGCCATTGCAGGGCATTACTCTTTTCCTCGGGATTTTGACAGCAAAGGGCATCAGCGCTGAACCATTGGCACAGCCTGTGGTAAGCCTCGCAGACCAGCCAACAAGTCAGGCTGGCATTACCGGCAGCGCAAAGCAAGCAGCAGAGCAAACAGACAAAATAAATAGCATTGAATCAACAATTGAAAGCGCAGAAGAAAAGCTGGCTGAGCTTGACCAACTTTTTAGTGCAATAACTGAAAAAGACCTGATTGAGGCAAAATACATCCCGCCAATAACCAAAGCAGATTTGAGCAAGCTGAGGCTGAGCCTGAACAAGCTGAAGGCCGAGTTGTCAAAGAAAAGCGTTCAGGACTTCATTTCTTTAAGCGAAAAAGGCGACTTTGACGCTGCTATGGGGAAAGCAGCTTCATTCAACGGAAAGCTTCCTGAACTGCTGCTGGAAGCTGAATCAGTTAATTCACAGCTTGCAAACGCAATTAATGCAATAAAAGAGGATGCTTTTGCCGCATACAACTCAACAGTTGAGTTGTTCAACAATACTGGCGGCAGCAGTGAAGCCCAGCAGTTGCTGCAAAAAGCAAAGGACGCGGTTGACAAAGAGCAATACCTTGCGGCAACAACCAACGCGAAAAAAGCGGCAGCACTTATTTTGCAAAGCGAAGGAAAAGGCATAACAGGCAGCGGCACAGAAGCAGGCATTCCAACATTCATTTATCCGCTAATTGCAGCGGCAGGCCTGGTGCTCTTTGTGCGCTTCAAAAAGCAGAAAATAAGGGAGCAAAAAACAGAGCAGATAAAGCGGATTGCGAGAAATTGGTGAAAAAGAAAGTGCAAAAAAGCAATGGGGCATCAAATAAGGATAATTGGGAAAAACTGGTGAAAAAAAGAACAAAATAGTGCTTTTTCTTTGAAATTAAAAAAGAGAAAATTATTTATCCCACTTGTGCATTAATACTAATTGAACTGAAATGAAAAAAAGCCACCAACTCGTGTTCCTACTATTGTTTGCTGTGCTGCTTGCTGGCAGCGCAAGCGCTGTGACATATATTAGCAATTGCAGCGAATTGCAGAATATGAGATTCAATCTTATGGATGACTACGTTTTAGCAAATGATATTGATTTTGCGTTTTGCCCCGGCTGTCAATTTGAACCAATTGGGGATAACCTCCATCCATTTACTGGGTCGTTTGACGGTCAATACTATAAAATAATTGATTTATGCATAAACAAGCCAGGCATAGACAACGTTGCTTTATTTGGAGCAACCAGTGGCATTGGGGAAATTAAAAATGTTGGTTTAGAAAATGTGAATATAATTGGAAAGAATAATACTGCTGCTTTGGTTGCAGAAAATCATAAGTCAATAACATATTGTTATTCCACCAATGGAACTGTAAAAGGAAATGATTACGTCGGCGGATTGGTCAGTTCGAATGGGACGACTGCAAATCCAACTGGAAGCATAACAAAATCCTACTCCACCGCTGCTGTAACCTCTACTACTGGCTTGGCTGGTGGTTTAGTTGCTGTTAATGTGAGTTTGATAGAAAATTGTTATGCCAGGGGGCCTGTGAGCACACCAGCTAGCGGTCTTGCTCCTCATCCTTACATTGGCGGTTTAGTTGGTGAAAATCAGAGGGGGCAAATAAATCGCTCATATGCTACTGGATCGGTGAGCGGTCCAAGTGGTTTCGTAAGTCACACAGGTCCAGGCGGCTTGATTGGAAACAGCTATGGTTCGACTGCTTACAATTTTTGGGATACACAAACCAGTGGAGAAAACATTGGAGCTAGTGGCTACTGCCCGCCCTGCCTAAATAACACAGCCGGTGTTTTTGGAAGAACCACTGCGCAAATGGAACAGGAATCCACTTTTACTTCTGCGCCCCCTACTGCAAATTGGGATTTTGTTACTGTTTGGGATATTGACGGAGTAACAAACGAGGGCTATCCCTTCCTGCGCTGGCCTATTCCTCCCCCCGCAGCCATTTCTCTTTCCCTTGACATTGAACCGCTTTTTATTAAAGGTAGTGATTTTACCACTGCAGACGCTGTTGTCAGCAATTCCGGTGGCAGCACAATTGCTGTAGATGTAGTTGTAAAGCTTGTTGACGCTGTTTCTCGCCAAGAGATTGCTGAGCATGAAGAAGAAACAGTGAGGCAAAATTTGCTGTTGGCCGCTGGCGCTACAGAGCCCATCTCTTTGATAGATTGGATTGACGCTCTTGGGAACAGCAAGCAGGCGCTTGGACAAGGCAATTATACTCTAAGTGCAGTGGTAAAAAAAGCAGGCACCAACGAAATTCTGGATGAAGGTAGCCTGATTTTCACTGTCGGCCCGGCAAAAAGAGTGCCTGTGCCAGAGCTGGATGTTTTATTGCTTCCTTTGCTGCTTTCAATTGTTTTGTTTGTGCTTTGGAAGAAGCGCAGCATTGGTTGAATAAAAAAGGGTTTGTTTTCAATTTCTTAATTTTTTGGATTATCTAAAAATTAGCAACGCTAATGGGGGCTTACTTTTTTTCCTCGCTTTTCTTGAAGCGATTTTTAACGCCCTTTATTTCTTCAGAGTTAAAGTAAATGAAAACAATTACTGCAATTAGCGCCAGGCCAATGCCTCCGTAAATCATTGGGCTAATGCCAGGCTGCTGGAAAACAACAACACTGTCCTGGCAGCTGCTTTCTTCTGCATTCAAATCAGTGTAAACTATTTTGCACCCGATTGGAAATGTCCCCTCCTTGTTGCTAACAACACTGAAGGAAAGCAGCTGGGTCTGGTTTGGCGGCAGTGCAATTATCTCTTTCTCCGGCTCGGCAGAAAAGCTCAGTCCTTCTGGAAGCATTGTTTCAACGCTCAAATCAAACAAAGGGTCTGAGCCAACATTCTTAACTGCCAACTGCAAATCAATTGCCTGCCCAACAAGTGCTGTTTCATTTCCCTTCGCAAGGAAAACCTCGACCTTTCGCTCCGGCTCCCGCACCCGCAGGGTAACCAAATTGCTGAATTTCTGCTCCTGTTCGCCGAACTCGTTTTTATAGTAAATAATTGCAGGCGGCATAGTCATCTGAATGGCCTTCCTTGGCTTTATAATATAAGTAATTTCCTTTTGTTCGCCTGCATCAATGCTTCCCTGGAAATAATTCTTTCCCTCCACAACGGAAAAAGCAGGTTTGTCCTCTGCAACAGGCCTGGCGAATTGCACGTTCACGTCTGCAGCAGCACTACCCTCATTATGTATAAGTATAGTTATTTTTGTTTTCTCGCCGATCACAAGCTGTGTTTTCTCTGCTTCCACCCTGAAAGCGCTTTCACTCCTAAAATCAGCGGTTTGATATAACCCTATTTTTGATTGCCCGCTTAAAACAATTCTTGTTATGCTGTCGCCTGTTCCAATGCAAACGCGCAGCGCATTTTCTGAAATCCACTGCACCTTTTCCTCAGGCAGCCACAGCCTGTGCCAGCAAATGCCTTCACTGCATCTAAGATCCTTCACATTAAGCTGCGCAATCAATTCCCCATTCAGGCTTATGTTTAAGTCAATTATGCCCTCTTGGACTGGATGCAATTCAAACCCAAGAGATGCAATTGGGTAAGCTTTTCCGCCAGTAATATCAAATGTGGGGAAGATAAATTGAATGTTTTGGCACTCTGTCTGCTGTGCTCCCTCAACTGCAAAGTTGCTGTAGCCCATTTCGGCAAAGCTTCTTTCAAAAAGCGTGGCAGCTGATGCGCTTGCAGCAAGCAATGAAAAGAAAAAAATTATTGAAAGTAACTTATTCATTTTTTGCACCCCGATTAAATAACCGCAAAAATCGCTTAAATTTTTGCGCCCCTTCCCCTTAACTTACTAATACTATCAAGCATTATTTCTTTAATAGTTTTCCCTGCATCAACCAGCAGCACTTTTTGCTTTTTATAGTTCCGCACTACCCTCTTTTTGCAGTAATCGTTTGCCTCGCAGAAGACATTTTCCTGCACCTTCAATTCGCTGTAGCCCTTTGCCTGCAGGCGCTTTTCCAGAATCTCTGGTTTCACACTTAGCAGAACAACGAAATCAGCGGGCAGCCGCAGCTCGCAAAGCAAATGCCCCTCCAGAATAATATCCTTTTCTTTTGCAAGCAGCTTGTTCAGTTCCCTTGCAAATTGCTGCAGCGGGATAATCAATTCGCCTTCATCGCTGTCCCATTTCCCGATCTTTTTCTCAAGCGCAAACTGATGCTCGTTCACAACCATGTGTTTTATTCTCCTGCCAAGGGCTTTTGCAACACTGCTCTTTCCAGTGCCGGGAGTGCCGGTAATGATGATGCGCATACAATACAATTTGCCGCAAAAAGAAATTTAAAACGGAGGGGGGAATGGGGTGGAGTGGGAAATAGTAATGGCGTTCAAAAACAAAAATAGAAGAGGGAAAAAGGGGTGCGGGAGCATTACTTGCCGCATCGCTTTCTGAAAGCAGTTTGGCTATCAGCTAAAGTAATGCCCCCATTTGTTAGCGTTTTGCCTAGCTCACATGCCTTTTCAATGCTAAGCACCTCTGTTTGTTGAAAGGAGGTATCTTTCATTTTGGATCACTGTAAATTTTGCATTATAATAATAACCGACCTTTTTTAAATACTTTTCGGTCAAAGAAGCAAGAATTCGCCTTTTTTTTATGTAGCTTGGAAAATTTTTTCTTTTTTCGCGAAATAGAGCCAAATTCTGCCTTATTTCTTATGTATATTTGCGTTTTTTTTGAAAAATTCGGAAAAGAAAAAAAAGCAAAAAAATTCGGTTATGTAGAATTAGCGGAAAAGGAAAAACATTTTTTCCTTTTTAAATCAGCATTTGTATAATCCGCAATTTGAATTAGTTTACATCAGCCTGAGCGCATCAAGGTTGTTTGGGGCTGTTGCGTTTATTTTGAATCTTGCTGAAATGGCTCTTGCGAAGTCTATTGCGTTGCTTTTTTCTCCGTGGTTTACGAATGCCCTTTTTGGCTTTGGCTTCAGGTTTCTTACAAATGCAAGCAGCTGGTTCCTGTCGCTGTGGCCTGAGAATCCTTCCACTGTTTCCACTCTCATGTTTATGTTCATTGCCCTTGTTTTTCCGTTCCTGTCTGTTACAGGGAATGTGTGCTGACCGCTTTGAATCTTTCTTCCCATGCTGCCTTCGCCCTGGTATCCTACAAATATTAAGCAGTTTTTTGCATCCTCAGCCATTTTGTGCAGGTACTCTACGCTTGGTCCGCCTGTCAGCATTCCGCTGCTTGCAACTATCACAACGCCTTTTTCCTGCAGTATGTCATCCCTTGTTTTCCCGTTTTTGTTTCCCATTGATTCGAACATTTCCGCTGCAAAAGGGCTGTCGTTCTGCAGTATCCTTCTCTGCACGCCCTGCCTCATGTATTCCGGGTAAGCAGTGTGGATTGCGTTTGCTTCTTTTGTCATTCCGTCAATGTAGCATTTCACATCAAGCAGGCCTTTTCTGTAAAAGTTCTCCAGAACAAGAATTATTTCCTGCGCTCTTCCAACAGCGAAAACCGGGATAAGGATGTTTCCATCCTGCTGGATTGTTTCCTTCAGCACCTGCAGCAGCCTGTCCTCGGCATCCTGCCTGTTCGGCTGGATACTGTCCCTGCCGCCGTAAGTGCTTTCGATTATTAATGTTTCAAGCCTTGGGTAGTGCATGTCAACGTTGTTGAATAAGCGCGTGAAACCAAATTTTATGTCTCCGCTGTAAACCAGATTGTGCGCTCCCTCTCCAATGTGCAGGTGCACTGAAGCAGATCCAAGAATATGCGCGGCATTGTACAATGTCAGGCGCATGTCAGGAGCAATGTCAGTTACTTCCCTGTATTCGCGGGCAATGCAGTATTTCACCATTTCCTTTACGTCCTTTTCGCTGTACACAGGCTCTTTTCCTTCTTTCACCGCAACATCAATGAAATCAAAGTGCAGCAGTGTCATCAAATCGCGAGTTGAGGGCGTACAGTACACAGGGCCTCTGAATCCGCTTTTGAACAGGTATGGAACAAATCCACTGTGGTCTAAGTGCGCGTGGCTTATTATTACAGCATCCAGTTCGCTTAAAGGAAAGTGCAGTGCGTCCAAATAAGGGTATGGTTCATCTGTTGTTGCAACGTTTATGCCGCAGTCGAGCAATACTTTTGTGTTGGGTGTTTCAAGAAGCAGACAACTTCTTCCCACCTGCCTGAAGCCGCCTAATGCAACGAACCTTATCCATTCGTTTGCGTTCGGCGCTATTTCCCTGTAAATTTTTTCGGCTGTTTGCTGCAGGATTTTTTTTCTCTCATCGCTGTATTTGTGCAAGTGGTGCCTTATTCCTTTTAGTATCTCCGATGGCTGTGTAGGCGCCCTTGTTATGTTTGTTGTCCAGCCTGTTTCCAGGGTTATTTTTTTGCTTGTTTCCCCGCCTTTTCCAATGACAAGCCCTGGCTTTATTGATTCGATTGTCACTTCGCAGAATGCTGGGTCGAAGTATACTTCCTGTATGCTTGCGTCTGCCGGCACTATCTGCCTTATTTTTTCCTCTGCCTCTTTTTCATCGCTTAAAAGGCTTTTGTCTGTTCTGATGTTTACCCTTTTCTTTAATTCAAAGGCTGTTTTTGCAACAAAGTTCGGGTTTTCAAAAAAGGCCCTGGGATTTTTTGTGTAGATAACCGCTTCCGGCCCTTCCATTTCAACCTTTGTTACCTGGCACAGCTCTGGAAGAATGCTGTTTACTTTTTCCTTGACTTCTGCTAGGATTTTCATTTCAGTATTCGCCCTTTTTCCACTATGGTTTAATTTTGAAAGAAATAAAATTCAAGCCCAAAAAGGCAATAATTAAAATTCTTAACAGCGTTCTGGCCTATCCCACGCCAATTAATTTTTATGCAAAGTTTTTTCAGCTGTATTGCACGGTCCAATTCCTTTTTTTCATTTCAGTTTCCCAAAAGTCTACTGCGCCAGGTTTTTTTTCATTCTTTTTGCATGAATTTTTTGGTTTCCTCTTCGCTTAGCTCCCTGATTCCTTTTTTGTCAATTACCATTACTGAAATTCCTTTTCCGCCGCTGAAAATGTCTCTTTTTGTTCCTGCGCCAATTGCCCTGACAGCAAGCCCGATTCCTTCCTCTTCGCTCATCCCTTTTTTGTACTGCTGGTCAAGAACAGCCAAAGCTAATTCTGTGCCTGAACCGCTTACTGCATACTTTTCTCTTTTCAGCACGCCACCGCACGGAGCCACTTCATACAATTCTGCCCCATTGTTCGTGCCGCCCAAAATGAACTGTACAGCATAAGGGTAATACCTCGCTGAATTCAATACATTTGAAAGCAAAGTAGCCATTGCATTCGGGCTCATTTTTACCTGCCTTTCAATTTCATACAAGTTTGCCTGGCTTCTCAAAAACCTTATTAGAACCAGGCTGTCGCCGACACTGCCTGCGTTCGTTAAAGCAATCTCTTCTGTTATTTTGTACAGCTTCTTGCTTTCCTCATCATAAGCAAGGTGCCCCATGCTTGCCCGCATGTCCGCAGCCAAAACAACGGCATCTTTCGCAATCAACCCAACAGTAGTAGTGCCCGTTTTTAACTCGTGTTCCATTAACTAACCCCTTAAAAAAATAAAAACAAAAAGTTGAGCCTTACTAATCAAATCTCTGCAAGCAAATCTTTATAAAGCTAATTTTTTGCTTTTTCCGCCCGCCGCATCGCAGCCTGTTTTTTTTATTTCCTTTATTTTCCTTTCTTTCCCTTGCCCTTTACAGCTGTTTTTTCGGTTTCAGGACCCTCTTTTGTTTCCCCATCTTTTGCCTCTTTTTCGCTTTTGCCTGCCTTTTTCCCGCTGGCCTCTTCTTTGCCTTTTTCCTTCACAAACTCTTCCACAAAACGGACTTTTTCAAACCCCTTCACGTGCTTTGATATCATTTCGCTGAACAGATTCTTCAATGGCCCAAGGTTCGCGCTATATCTCGGGCTCAGAGTAACTTCCACTTCTTCCTTTCCAACCACTAATTTCTTCTCAGCATCCGGAACCATGAAAAAGTATTTTTTGTACAATGCCTCAACCTGCTCTTTCGGCTGGTTTATTTCCCTTTCAATCTTCAATTCATATTCCAAATCCTTTCCTGCAAGCGGGTGGTTGAAGTCAACCCTGACCCTGCCTCCGCTTACGCTCTGGACCCTTGCCTGCTTTCCGTTCAATTCAACAACCAGGCCCGGAACAGGCGCAATCTTTTTCAGCCTGAACTGCTGCAATGGGACAACAGCAATATTGGTGCTGCTTCTCTCGCCCCAGCCCTCTGCAGGCTTTACAGAAACAGTTCTCTCTTCGCCAACCTTCATCTCCAGCAGAGCATTGTCCAATCCCTTCAGCACATCGCCCTCTCCGATGATTACGGCAAATGGCCCGTATGAGTGGTCTTTGTTGAAAATTCCTGCCTCAATAGCCTTCTTTTCAACTGTTGATTCAAAAACTTCGCCTGAAACAACCACTTTTCCGGTGTAATTGATTTCAACAATGCTTCCAGCCTGCATTAAAAACCACGTTCCCAAAAATCAAACAGAAAAAGCATTTTTTAATTAACTAAATATTCTCTAAAAGAAAAACTATTTAAATGAAGAGGAATGGCGATTTTTGGTTTCCCGCTTGGTTTAAATACAACAAAAAACAAATTAAATAAAGCATGAAAGAGCATTGTGGAGAGCAGGCTCATATAAAAGTTGGGGTTTGTCCTCGTATGCGCAAAATTGTTGCTTTATTGCCTGTTTCAATTGTTTTACTCGCTTTGCTAAGCGGCTGCTTGGAACAGCCAAAAGCACCAAAAGAACTGTACAAAGAGCTGGTTCAAAAGGGCGGAACACTGCCAAACGGAAAATTCAATTACAGCATAAATTTTGGTGTTGAAGAAAGAGTGCCAACTGAAACAGGGTCAGCTTATGGCTTTAAGAACATCAGGCTGAATGCGGACATTTACAGCTTTAACGGGAACAGAAAAACAGTTGTTGCTACATCAACAATAGCCAATAGTGCAACAGTAACGCTCTTCGAATTGAACGGCGAGCTCACCACCTGTACAGATTATCCAGCGGGTGGATCGTCTCCAGTCAGCGGCACTATTTTTTGCCAGAAAGGCGATCCAAACGCGGTTGGTATTTTTACAGGAAAACAGTTTACTCAATTGTTTGAAGAAGTGCGGGAAACCGATTTAACTCTCGCAGGAGAAAAAACATATGCTGGGCGAGGCTGCTTTGACTTCCTGATTAAAGCGGACGCTGCTGTTTTACAGCAATTGCCCAAGAGCGAGCAAGAGAGTAACCCTCTGCCTGATTTAAATGGAGCAAAGGCAGAATACGAAGTTTGCCTTGACAAGCAATACGGCTTTGCCTCTTTTAGCAATTTAGTATTTTTGCGGTCCAGCGAAGCTGGTGCAGAGGAAGAAAAACTGCTCGCCATTGATACAACATTGAACAGCTATGCGCCCGCTGCTGCAAGTGAAGCAGATCTGCAAATCCCAAACGAGGTTGTAGCATGAACAAAACAATGCTCTCAAAAATTAAGAAAAAAGAATTCGCTTTTTTATCAATTTTGATATTTGCTTTTTTAGCAAGAGCCCCTTTTGTAGCAGCCCAAGCTTGGAATACAAAAACATGCGGTTGCCATACCTGGAACTATCGAGTAGTGGCTGGCGCGCAGTTGCAGGTTGGATGCAGCAGCGCTTGTTGTTCTTCTTCTGTAACTTATGGTTTACATAACGCCCCCTTTGCATTTACTGATTTCCAGTGTAACGAAGCAAACGAATACTCGGCATTCATTCTTGTACAAGACCCAGGGCAATGGTTTCACAGAGATGGCATTGGAAGGGTCTGCGCAAACAGCAATGACTTAGTTTGGTTGGACGCACGCGGTCCAGGCTGCACTATTTCAAATCTTAGCTTAAATGGAAATACGATAACATGGTTCAGCAGTTGCGGTGGCGGCTGGAACTCAGCCCCGGCTAACTGTGTGTGCACTCCCCATGCTTACTCTCAATGCTACCAAGGTGACAGGTGGTGGTACAACAGCTGCAATGCAAGGGAAGACTTGAGGCAAGATTGCGGCGATGACAGCGTTGACCCCTGGGGCAGCAATTATTGCAAGAATAATGACCTCTATCATTCTAGAGTTGTTCATGATAGGGGCTGTAATGCTGACGCGTGCTTTGATAATACTTCAACTGAAGAGCAAATCGTGGATGACTGCGCAGACAATGCCTCTGACACAGATGCCCAAGATGTTCACACGGTTGGCACTTGCACCGAGGACAACGGGTGCACAGTCGGCAGTGGGGTCTGCAATGCAGCAACACACACCGACGTTTGCTTTGACGCTGACACTGTCACAGAATGGCGTGTTTCAGGAGGCAACTGCGCATCAACAAACATCAATTGCCCAGCAGGCGAAACCTGCAATGGGGGGAAATGCGGGGCTGCTAATGTTCCGCCTAGTGCTGTGATTGATTCTCCTGTTGGGAATCAGACTATTACTGTTGGGGGTAGTGTTAGTTTTGCTGGTCATGGTGTTGATTCTGATGGTTCTGTTGTTGCTCATAGTTGGAGTTGTGTTGCTTCTAGTGGTGTTTGTCCTTCTGGTGGGAGTGGTTTTCCTCGTAGTGTTGAGGATCCGGGGAGCATAACTTTTGCTACTGTTGGTGTTTATACTGTGACTTATAATGTTCAGGATGATGATGGTGCTTGGGATCCTACGCCTGCTACTAGAATAATAACTGTTAATCCTGCTGCGAATAATCCTCCGAATG
>CAYHBD010000048.1:0-1710 GCA_964354805.1 uncultured archaeon
ACTTGGCCAGAAACAGTGCCGGCTTGTAGAAAACACCCGACTCTTGCGGCTCCGTTCCCGCTTAGAAGTACAAAGCTTTTACTCGTGGAAATTTCTTGGTTATCGCCGGTCAACGCAACGTTTAACGACTGGGTGTTTAGCAATGCGCTTAAATTCAATGAAGCCCCAGATGCATCGCCTAAAATTGGAGTTGTTAAGGTTGGAGTTATTAAGGTTGGACTCGTTGCGAATACCAACAATCCAGTTCCAGTCTCGTCACTCATTGCCGCACGTAAATTGGCGCTAGTTGGGTTATTTAAGAAGGCTTGGATAGCTGCACTAAATCCGGCTATTTCGTTTGTGATGTTGTACCAACTATTTGTTGCGAGATAATAACGATAGCGAACTGCGGCACCCGCCGTCAGGGTGGAAATATTCCCGAAAATCTGGGCGGCACCATTAATCGCCAGTGTGAATGCGGTCACTGTTTGCGTGCTGGTGATCAATACCTCTGTCCCGTCTGGCACGCCGGTATTAAGGGGTAGGGTGATTGTCCCAGTGGCCAATGTGCCCGCTGGCTGTAGAATCATCCATTGTTGGTCGGCAACCGGGGTTGGCACCGTGATGTTAAACCCTGCGCCTGGCGTGAATAAGTTTGTGGCTACGGTCGGGGCTGCAAACGTCGTTTGGAAGTATTGAAGCAACGCGTTGACTGACATCTTTCTAGCGTCGCCATTGTTTGTGTTGTATACGGGGATCTGGTCGGCACCAGATACTTGGCTAAGACTTGCGAGTTGATTTATTTGTGGCATTTTGTGGCTCTCCTAGTTGAATTCAAGTGGGCCGTCTTGACCGGCTAATACTGGATGATAAGGGCGCGCCAAGAATGGATTGTCATATACGCGCCATGGCTTGTTTCCGGCACCGGATGGCATTGTGCCTGGCATCTGCTGCTCCATTGGCATTGCGGCAAGTGATAGCAGAGTGTTATAGGATTCCTTTGCGGTTACTTTAGTATCTGGCATGACCTGTTTACCGTAGCTGGGAGCCAGCTTGATTGCCAGGCTGGTATAGATAGCCTCATTTGAACTGTCGGGGACATTGGTCTCTTCGTCTAGGTCGCTATCCTGTGGGCTTGAGGGAAGAGGGTATCCTAGGCGAATACCAAGGGCATTCCATGCTGCCATCATTGTATCTAGGCGTCGTAGGGCAGACTGCAATTGCTCTGGGGTTAGATCAAAGACATAGGAGGCCAATCCGATTTCCTCGAAGGCTTGCGTTACAAATTGGCGCTTTGTCCATCCCATGTTAGTCCTCTTTATTCTCGGCCATTAGTTTGTCGTCGATCAATTCTCCCAGATTTTTATCTGTTAGGCGATGATGAAATTTAATCCCAAGCTCGGCGGCTTTTGCTTTGAGTTCGTCACGGGTAGGCCTATCTGTCTCTAGATCTGGGTCTAGATCTGTGTCTATCTCATATCTGACGTTATGGCGCCGGGATAGTGGCTTTGAGGGCTTTTTCTCTTTAGTTGGCTTTATAGCCAGTTTTTGTTTTAGCTTTTTTATGCCGGTTGATTTGTTGCCGGCGTAATCAACGGCCTCTGACGATGACAAGAACCAACCATCGGACAGCTTTTCATCTAGGGCATCTTGCGTTTCAACACAGATATAATCGTATGTGCCGCCACCTGGCTTTTTATTTATGCCGGGGCTTTTATAAATCAATGCCGG
>CAYHBD010000049.1:0-3125 GCA_964354805.1 uncultured archaeon
AAATTATTCGGCGAAGTGAGCACTATTGCATACAGTTAATGAAAGCACTTAGGAGATATAAAAAATACATAGCTGAATGGGAGCAAGAAGAATGAACGAATTCAACTGCGATTTGCATTTTCACGGCTTGTACAGCGGCGGGGTAAGCAAGAACATGACCTTGCCGGTAATTGCAGAAAACTCCGTGCTGAAAGGATTGCATGTTTGCAGTACTGCTGACATTACGCACGCGAAATGGTTCGAGCACGTGAAAGAAAGCATTGTGGAAGAAACCAATGGCTGTTTCAAGGCAAAAAATGCTGACGTGCATTTTATTGTCGGCACTGAAATACAGTGCAGTGACCGCGTGCACAACCTTGTTTACTTGCCTGATTTGGGTGAAGCGCAGAATTTGCGGGAAAAATTGAAAGGATTTGGAATTCTGGATTCCTGGGGCTGCGGAAGGCCAAGATTAAGGCTTAGTTCGGAAATGCTTGCGGAAAAAGTCATGGATTGCCACGGCATTATCGGACCGGCACATGCTTTCACGCCGTATTTTTCTGTTTACGCACATTTTGATTCTGTTGCAGCGTGCTATAAAAGCCAGCACAAAAACATTCACTTCATGGAACTGGGATTGAGCGCGGATTCGTACTTTGCAGACTTAATTTCCGACAACCACAACTATCAGTTTCTTACCTGTTCTGATTCGCATTCGCCGTGGCCGCACAGGATTGGAAGGGAATTCACACGCATAAAAATGAAGCAACCGTGCTTTTCGGAATTGAAAAAAGCGCTGGAACAAAAAGACGAAAAATTAATTACGCTGAACGCAGGGTTAGACCCGCGCGAAGGCAAATACCACAGGAGCGCCTGCAACAATTGTTACGAAAAGTTTTCCATGCAGGATGCTGTTGCAGTGAAATGGAAATGCCCAAAATGCGGAGCGCAGATAAAGCGCGGAGTGCTGGACAGGATAGTTATGCTTGCGGAATACAAAGAAGAAACTCACCCTTCTTTCAGGCCGCCTTATTTGCACTTGCTGCCGTTGGCGGAAATAATACAGCTGGCTTTGAAGGCAAAAAAAGTTGAAGATGCGCCGGTGCAGTCGCTTTGGAAGAACTTTGTCGAACGGTTTGGCAACGAAATATTCGTTCTGGTTGATGCAGGCATTGAAGAAATAACTAAAGTAGACAGGCGGGTTGCGGAAAACATTGAAGCCTTCAGGAAAGGTTTGGTGTTTTATATTCCCGGCGGCGGAGGGCAGTATGGTGTTCCTGTAATCTGCAAGAGCAAGGAAGAGTTTGAAAAAAAAGCTCTTGAATTAAAGGACTTGAATGCAAAGCAGTCTGTTTCAGGGCAAAAAACGCTTGGAGAATTTTGAAATGAAGAAAAGGAAGACTGTAAAAATGAGGGCAAGGAAAGCCTTGCCTCCAAACCAATTGTTTACAAGAAACAAGAAGTTAGCTTACACTATTGCAAACAAATATTGGGATGCATACTCACATAAGTTTAGGATACTTGCAAAGGACAAAATAGATGTGGAACAGGAGGCACTTATAGCCTTGAACAAAGCTTCAACATTTTATAACCCTTCAAGCGGAAGGTTTAGTACCTACGCTGGAACGATTATAAGCCATCAACTGAATGATATTGTTGCGGGTGCGGATGCCCAAAAAAGAAGAGGAAAGGTTGTCTCACTTAGTAGCATAGAGGGTAAAGAAAAGACGTTTCTTTTGGAAGACAAAAGGCCACAGAGAATAAGTCCAGAAACAAGGACAAAAATTCTGCAAATTGTTCAAAACCATCCAAGAGTTCATGCTAATGCTAAAAGGCGTTTCATCAAACACTATGGCTTGTCTGGCAAAGAACCAATGACAATGATTGATACTGCCAGAGAAGAAAGAGCAAATCCTCACACTATTTCTGTACAAATGCAGAGGGTCCGGAAAATGTTAGCGGAAAACAGTGAACTCAGAATGCTTTTTGAAAGAATGAGGGAAAAATAAGGAAGTTTTGCTTATCTTACATAACTCGGCCCGTATTTTGGCGGCTTTTCCTCGACTTCCTCGAATTGCTTGACAGAGAGCGCTTGGGCAGTTTAGGGATTGCTCCAATTATTGAATGGGTACTGCTAATGGAATTTCTCTTGTTGCGGGGCATAGAAAAAGCTAAAAAGACAAAAAACCCATTTATTATTGGATGGCTTCTGTTAAAAGGTTTGTTGGAAAGGTTCCGCTTCACAGAGCCCTGCAATTCACCACAAAAAGGTGGCATGTTTCTCGTTACTCGAAGAGAAGAAGACCAGAATTTTTTAAACAGCCGTTGGGCATGAAAGAGCGGCTTGAAGCAGAGATTAAGAGGACAAGCAAAAGGAAAACAAAAGGCCAAAGGATTGAAACTTGGGCAAGAATGCGTGACGTTGCAGCGTCTCTTGAAAGATACGTTGGCCGAAAGCCAAACTATACACAGGCAATTGCAGGGATTGCAATGCAGCACGGCATTTCAAAAGAAAGGCTGCTGCCTTGGGCCAATGCATTGCATCAGCTTAATATGAGGCTCAATGCAAAGGGAAAGCCATTGCTTTCTGATTATGGTACCATAGCCCTAAATGCAATAGGAAATAATGGTTTGTTGAAAGTGAGTCATGCTCTTGAAAAATCGGCTGGACCTTTAAGTGTTAATGAGCTTAGGGCAAGAACAGGGCTCAGCAGGATAGCCACGCAGCAGTCTCTTTTGGTTCTTGAAGCAATGAGGAACGTAACACAGCTTCCTGCCGAAACACATGGCTTGGGCGGCCAATCATATAGGTGGATTGCAGCAGAGAGAAGGCTTACGCCAGCAACAAAGCCTGCATCAAATGCAGCCCATAGGATAATGCTTGCCTTGCAGGAAGGGCCGAAAACAAGGATGCAGATGGCAAAACCAGGGGTGTTTTTTAATCAAGTTGTTGGCAGTGGAACAATTCCATCAGGAACACTGCATAACAATCTTCAAAATCTTGAAAGGCAGGGCATTGTTACATCCACAACAAAAATGATGAGGGGCGAACCGCCTTTTGTTATTTATGAACTGACTGAGTTTGGGCGAAGGTTGCTGAGAGAACAGCAAAGCAGGGAATCAATTCACCCTGTTTTGAGGAAGAT